>DAITMF010000034.1:0-38190 GCA_036835325.1 Flavobacteriales bacterium | reverse complement strand
ACCAAACCATAGCGTGTGTAGTAGTTTTGATCGAGCGGTATTTCAACGGTGTTGGCTTCTCCGGTATTCACGTTGACGCCTTCAATAACGGCCGTCTCACCGCGGTTTTCGGTATCGATGTGCGTGCCGTGGAAACGCATCACGTTGGCTGTGCCGTTGAACATATCGCCGCCAATGCGCACGTCGGCCAGCATGCTCAGGGCAAACCCGCGCCAGGTGAAGGTGTTGCGCCACCCGAAGGTGAAATTGGGGTTGGGGTCGCCCACCACCTGCCGTTCAGGGTCAACGAGTGGATAGCCCTCGTCGCTGATGAGGATGTTGCCTTGGTCGTCGCGCGCCCATGCCGTGCCAATGAGCACGCCGTAAGGTTCTCCGGCGACTACGCTCGATTGCGTGCTGGCCAGTCCGGCGCTGGCAAGCGGAAGCTCGCCGAGGTCATCGGCAATGCTCACCACCAAGCTGCGGTAGCGCGTGAAGTTGAAGCCGGTTTCCCAGCCAAGTGCATTGAAGTTCTCCGACTCAAGCACTGTGCCGTTGATCATTAGCTCAACGCCGGTGTTGCGGATAGGGCCATCGCCGTTGAGCACTGCGGTGCTGTAGCCCGAGCTCGCCGGAATGAACGACACAATAATCGGGTCAACCGTTTCGGTGCGGTACCAGGTGAGGTCGACGCCCAAACGGTTGCCGAAGAAGCGCAGATCGCTGCCGACTTCAATGGTGGTGGTGGTTTCAGGACGAAGATCGGGGTTGCCAATGGTGCTGTTCGGACGAAACGCGAGTTGGCCCTGAACAGGTGTTTCAGGCGAGAAGAAGTTTGAGGTGAGGTACACGCCCGGCGCGCCATTGCCCACATTGGCATACGATGCGCGGAGCTTGCCATAGTCGAAGATGCCCTTTTGCAAATCAAACGCATCAGAGAACACAAAACCCATGTTCACCGAAGGGTAGAAGAAGCTGTTGTTGTCGGCCGGAAGGTTTGAGAGCCAGTCATTCCTTCCGGTAATCCCCAAGAACAAATAATCGTTGTACCCGATGTTGAGGTCGGCGTATGCGCCCACACCGCGTTCGCGGGTGAGGTAATCATCGGCAACGACGTTGATGATGTCAACGTTGGAGATGTCGTAAAAATCGGGAATAATGAAGCCCACACCATCGAGCTCGGTGTCAACCGTGTTGTAGCTGAAGTAGTTGTGACCGAAGGTGCCGGTGATTTCCCAATTCTCGCCAAAACGCTGAGCGTAAAGCAGAAAGAGGTCGTTGTTGAGGTTGCGCTGTACGGTATTGGCGTTGAAGATGCGGCCGCCCAAGTCGCGGTACTCGGCCGAACGGCTGTCCCAAAAGCTTTTGGTGCGCTGGTCGTAGAAGTCAACGCTCACGCGGTTCACAAGGTCGAGGTGTTCGCTCAAATTGAGACGTGATTCAAAGCTGGCGATGACACGTTCGAGGTCTTCGCGGCTTTGGTTTTTGTTGACGCTCCAATAGGGGTTGTCGTACACGGCGTGGTAGGTACGCTGGCTCCCGTCAGCATTTGACCAAGCACCGGAATCATCGACGGGGTCATCACTGCCGTTGGTTAAATCAAAATCGGCCGGTGCGCGCATCAACCCCAACATTACGCCTGAGAGGTTCGAGCCGCGTTGGCCGCGATCGGCACCTGACGAGATGAAGTTGATGTTTGATTGCACAAAGAGCTTGTCGCGCCAGCTGCTTGACCCCGAAAGGCGCAGGTTGGTGCGGTTGTAGCCGGTGTTGGGGATGATGCCCTGCTGCCGCGTGTTGCCAATGGCGACCATGAAGCTTGACACGCCACTGCCGCCTTCAAGCGCGAAGTAGTTGTTCAGGGTTGAACCGGTTTGAAAGAACTGTGCACCATGATCAAAGGCTTCGCCGGTGATTTCAGGTCCCCATGAAAACCGCGTGCCTTCAACGAAGTTCCCCAGTTCGCCTTGTCCGTACCGCAATTGCGGAGCGGGCAGTTTGTTGACTTGGTCGAGGAAGTACGACGATTTCAGGGTAATGCGCGATTTTCCTGAACCTTTTTTGGTGGTGATGATCACGGCGCCATTGCCTGCGCGCACGCCGTAAAGGGCCGACGCCGGACCGCCTTTCAGCACGGTGAGGCTTTCGATGTCGTCAGGATTGATGTCGATGGCGCGGTTGGCTTGGTCGGTGAAGTTCGAGCCGCGGTAGCTGTCGTCAATCGGGATGCCGTCGATTACGTAAAGTGGTGCGTTGCTGCCCGAAATCGATTTGTTGCCTCGAATGCGCACGGTTGAGCTGGCGCCAGGTGAGCCCGCCGAGGAGGTTACGCTCACACCGGCCACTTTGGCGTTGAGAGCGTTCAACAAACTCACTTCGCCTGATCGTGCGAGTTCTTCGTCGTTGACTTCAGTAACTGCGTAGCCGAGTTTTTTCTTGTCTTTTTTAATGCCGATGGCGGTCACGACGGCTTCGTCGAGCAGCAGCTGTTCAACGTTCAACGCCACATCGATGGTCGTTCGCTGGCCAATGGCAACTTCGCTTTTTTGGTAGCCGATGAACGAGAACACCAATGTTCCTGTGGCCAACTGTTCGTTGCTGACCTCAATGCGGTAGTATCCGTCGAGGTCGGTATTACTGCCGCGCTGTTCGCCTTTGATAAGAACAGTGACCAATGGCAAGGGGTCACCGGTGGCAGCATCTATGACGCGGCCTGCAACTGTGTTTTGCGCAATTGCGCTTGTGCTTGTCAACACAGCAAGACTGAGTACGAGCAAGATAAGCTTCATACCTGAATTGAAAATGAGGCCGTAAGGCCGGTTCTTTTTTTGGGGGATGGATGTGCACCGTGGGTGCCGCTAGGTCATTGAGCCGTGAATAAACCGCTCAACCTACTGCGATTGACCGAAGTCTCAACAGTTGAATATCGGCTGCAACCCCACCAAATGGGCGGGTTTGCACGCTGCGCGATTGTGGGGTAGACCTTTCATCACCCCAATGTTAGGAAGAAGCAACGAGAAAACAAAAAAAGCCACTCCGACCGGAGTGGCTTTTTCAATGCTTTTTTTGAATTCGAGATTACCCTTTTACAGGAACAACCTTCTCTTCAACTGCAGGCTTCAGCTGCATTGGGGTGGTTTTTACGAAATCGATCTCGTCGATGAGGTTCTTCGCACCGGCCAATTTGTCGATGATGAACATCACGTAGCGGATGTCAACCGAAATGGTGCGCTGCAATTCGGGCTCAAAAGCGATGTCGCCGCTCATGGCTTCCCAGTTGCCGTCGAAGGCCAAGCCGATCAAATCGCCGTTGCCATTGATTACGGGGCTTCCTGAGTTTCCACCGGTGATGTCGTTGTTGCTGATGAAGCACACTACGAGGTCGCCGTTTTCGTTGGCCCAACGTCCGTAATCTTCATTCTTCAATGCATCAAGCAGTTCTTTGGGAGAGTCAAACTCGAAGTTGGTCGGGTCGTACTTCTCCAAAATGCCTTTGGCCGTAGTGATGTAGTCGTAGTGAACGGCGTCAGAAGGGTAGTAGTCGCCCACGGTGCCGTAGGTCAAACGCATGGTTGAGTTGGCGTCAGGGTAGAACTTACGGTCGCTTTGCATCAAACGAAGACCATCGACAAACAAGCGGTATCCGCGGTCTTTCTTGGCCTCAGCAGGGTCTTGTCCGAAACGTGCGTAGGTCTCAAACATTGATTTTCCGAGCATCACCGCGAGGTCGTTCTCGTACACTTTCATGCTGGGCTTTGCCAAGAAGGCCTTCAAGCGTGCTTGATCAACCAAGAAGCTGCGCTTGTAGAGCTCAGCTACGAAACGGTCAATCGAACCTTTGAATTTCTTGTCAATGTGGCTGTAGATTGAAGGCAAGTACTGAGCTTCAACATTTTTCTTGTACAACTTCAACATTTCGGTCAACACGTCGCGGTCGAGGGCTTGGTCATAGTCTTTGAAGAAGCCTTCAGAACCGGCGAACAAACCGTCGAGCCCGGCCTGACGTTCAGCGCCTTCTTTGGCCATAGCGCCTTCGAATCCACGTGAGAAGCGAAAGGCCTGCAAGGCGATATCTGCGCCAATCAATCCACACTCGCGCGAGTAAACGGAGGCTTTAACGGTGGCGTCGGTTTCGCTGTAGTATTCAGAGATCAGCTTCAAGGCTTCACCGTACTTGGCTTCACGACGCGCATCGCCTTTCATCCATTCAGCAAACTGGTCTTCGAGATCCTTCTTTTTGTCGTACACATTTAAACGCTTCAACCCTTTGGTTTGGCCAATGAAGTACTTCCAGTAGTTGGCTGTGCTGGCGTACTTCGAGGCGTACTTGATGCGCACGGCAATGTCGGCATCCATGTGCTTTTTCATGGTGCGGAGTTTCAGGTCGCGCACTTCAACAACGCTTGGGTTGTAGAGGTCAATGGCTTGTTTCACACCGTGCGATGACAAGAAGCGGTCGGTGCTTCCGGGGTAGCCCATGATCATCGAGAAGTCGCCGGCTTTCACACCGTCGAGCGACACTTTCAAGTGGCGCTTGGGGGTGTAAGGCACATTGTCATCTGAGTACGACGCCGGGTTGTTCTCTTTGTCGGCGTAGATGCGCAGCAATGAGAAGTCACCGGTGTGACGTGGCCACATCCAGTTGTCGGTGTCGCCACCAAACTTTCCAATGCTTTCTTGTGGATTGCCTACAAGACGCACGTCGCGGTAAGTGTTGTACACAAACAGGTAGTACTCGTTGCCGTAGTAAAACTCTTTCACTTGCGCGTTGTAGCCGGTACCCTGTGTCGCCTCGGTCGAGATGGCGCGCATAACGCCTCCGATGGTTGCGGCACGCTGCTCTTCAGACATGTCAGCGGTCACGTTCTCAAGAACGCGGGCAGTTACATCTTCGATGCGCATCAAAAAGCTCACTTCGAAGTTTTTGATGGGCTTCTCTTGGTCTTTTGAGTAAGCCCAAAAACCGTTGGTCAAAATGTCATCTTCAGGCGATGAAAACGACTGGATGGCGCCGTAAGCACAGTGGTGGTTGGTGAGCACAAGTCCTTCACCGCTTATCACCTCAGCGGTGCACATACCTCCGTTCAACATCACAATGGCGTCTTTCAAGCTGGCCTGGTTGATGTTGTAGATTTCATCGGCTGAGAGGTTCAAGCCCATGCCTTTCATCTCTGCTTCGTTGATTTTCTTCAACATGTGCAGGAGCCACATCCCTTCGTCAGCGCGCAGGCTAAAAGCCGACAGCAGCGCAAGGGTCAACAAAAGTGTAACTTTTCTCATGGTGTTGTATTTGCGTTAATTCAGAGGCAGGTCGGATGACCCTACAGGCCATTCCTTTTTCCGAACGGCCTCAAAAGTACAATACTCTATCTTAATGGCGGTGATATTCTGTGATGACCGGACGTCATTCATTGTCGACGGTGCTACTGCTTCGAGGGCTCCCAGTTAACTTCTTCAATCACTTCGTCAATAACGTCGTACAGTGCCTTCAGATTTGGGCCGCCCATTCGCTTCAGCACTCCTTTGCCATCGATTAGGGTGTAGTACGAAGGCAAATCCATCACAAGCGAGTCATCGTAGCTTTCCTGAAGGGCGAAATAATCAAGCTGCTCGGCCACCTCACGTATGCGCATGAATGCCGCATTGCCGTCTACCGTTCCGCGATAGAAACCGATGCGATCAACGAAGTTGATGCCTTCATACGTGCATTTACCGTCGTGGTTGAGGGTGAATTTGTAGACCGGACAGGTCCCAAAACACGCAGTGCGTTCGTAGTACAACCACGGGTCGGTCGGCGCCGGAGCTTCGTCAGTGACGGGTGCACTCACCACCGGTTCATTGGTCACAGGCTGCTCTACGGCAGAACGCTGATTCCCGCATCCACCCAAAAAAAGAAGCAAAAGAAGTGCTGCCGATAACCTCATTTCTTGCGTTGTTGCTGTTTGGCACGCTCTTGCTGTACCTTTTGCATCTCCTCAAGACGCTGCTGAAAGGCCGATTTTTTCTTCGGCTTGGCTTTGTTGGCCTGAATTTTGGCGTGAATTTTGTCTTCGTCGATGAAGAAGCGCTTGATCAGGTACATCTGGCCAATCGAAATCACGTTGGCCATGAAGTAGTAAAAGTTCAAGCCGGCTGCGAACTTGTTGAAGAAAACAAGTGAAATGATCGGGAACAAGTTCATGATCAACTTCATGTTCGGCATGCCGGGCTGGTTGGTGTTTGGCGTGTTGGCCATGCTCATGCGCGAGTAAAAGAAGGTACTCGCGGCCATCAACAGGGCAAAACCGCTCACGTGGTTTCCGTAAATGCTGCTAACGAATGGTATCTCGGTCGTCCACGTCACAATCGCATCGTAGGCCCCCAAGTCTTCCGCCCACCAAAAGCTCTTGCCGCGAAGGTCAATGTTGGCCGGGAAGAAGCGGAACATCGCGTACAAAATCGGCATCTGCAACAGCATCGGCAAGCACCCCGCGAACGGATTCACACCCGTCTCACGGTAGAGCGCCATGGTGGCCTGTTGCTTGGCCATGGCGTCGTCTTTGTGCTTTTCGTTGATTTCATCCATTTCCGGACGAAGCACCCGCATTTTGGCGGCCGACATGAAGTTCTTCCACGTAATTGGGGCGAGCAGTAACTTGATCAAGAAGGTGAGCACAATAATGGTAATGCCCACATTGCTAAATAAGCCGATCAAAAATTCGAAGGTCGGTCGAACCATCCAGCGGTTCACCCAGCCGAAAATCCACCAGCCGTAATCAATGATTTTGCCGAGTTCGTCTACATCAAGCCGGTTCAGCTCATCAAGGTCGTTCGGACCGAAGTAAAACTCAAGCTGCTTCGATGCCACGGGCGCATTGGCAAGGCCCAAAGGCAAACGGGCTTCGAAAAACATGTTGACCGTGGTATCGCGCTCATCAACCGGCGGGTAGCTGCGCACATAGCTGCCACCGGAGAAACCATCGCGGCTGATTACTATCGCTGAAAAGTAGTTCTGTTTGAACGCCATCCAATTGAGGTTGCGCTCAAGGTTTTCTTCGTTGTCACGGCCTTCACCGAGGTAGTCGCGTCCGCGTTCCATTTCGCGGTAAAACACCGATGAATGTTGGCGTTCCCATTCAATGCCTTTTTCAAGGTGTTGCCCGGCTGCTGTCCAATCAAGGCGTGCAGTTTCGAGGTTCACGAGGGTGTTCAACCCCACCGCATTCACGTCAACTTTAACGGTGTACCCATCGTTGGCGAGCAGGTACCGGTATTCGAGGTAGGCATCGCTGCGGTCAGTGTTCATGCGCAGTACGAGCTCGCTGCCATCGGCCGTTTGCCCTTCGCGAAGCTTGGTAAAGTAAAGATCGGAGGTGTTGATGAGGCCTTTTCCCGGGTAGTCGAGCCAGAGGTCAATTTTGCTGCGATCGGGGTTGAAAAGCGGCACGGAGGCCGTATCCCAGTAGGTTTTGTAGCCGTCAATCAGGGTGGCCGAGGTAAACCAGCCGCCTTTTGAATTTACAGTAACAACCACACGGCTGTTTTTCAGGGTAAAGCGTTGATTTTCGCCTTCGGCGGATGGTGCAAAACTCCCAAAGCGGCCGGTCAATTCGGCCGTTCTGCGCACCTCTGCCAGTGAGTCATTCGGTTCGGATGCCGGAGAAAACGATGCCGTTTCAGCAGGATTGGGGGTAGGGATGGCCACTTGTGCGCTGTCAGAAGCGACGTTTTCAGTGGTGGCGACAATGTCTTCTGCGTTCACGCCGGTATACCAATTGTACCCGAGCACCAGAAGGAACATGAAGAGAAGACCTAGTACGGTATTGCGATCCATTTCGATGTAGTGGGGCGCAAAGATAGGGAGTTATACGGTTATCATGTTCATGCTTCTAGGGAAGAGGCCGATTCAAATTACCTTTGTCTCTAACATGGCTTCGTTCACCCGTTTTTTATTTCTCGCGTGGCTGGGGGTTTTCATGGCCTGTAGGCTTCCGCTTCACACGCAGTTTGATCACACCAAGGCCGTGCCCAATTACAGCTTGCACCTAATCAACGATTCAGCCCGCTGGTCGATGACGGTACCGGGTGATGTTGTGGTGCTCGAAAAGCCGCGAAGCATCAAGCGCGAGTTGAAGCGGTTCGGCTTAAGAACAGCCGCTTTGCGCGAACTTGACGGAATCGCCTTGGCGGCCTGCACACGGGAAGAGCCGTTTTACGCCTTCGTGGTTTGTTTAAGCGATTCGCTCCTCCATTGGCCCGATTCATTGAATGTAGCTCGCTTCACAAGGGCGCTCGACCATGGTTTTGCTACGGCCTTTGCGCATGAATTGCCGCAGCAACGACGCGTCTCCATGATCCGCGATCTTGAACAGTCAATGAAAACCCTTCGAAACGGTGCATCTTACCGTTCATCCATCGTGACCCCACTGGATGTATTCGATCGGTTCAAAGCCGATACGCGCTTTGCAGAGTGCTTTGAAGCGCTAAAGGCATTCCCTCCGGCCGATGACGCAGAGGCGCAGTTGAAGTTTCAACTGATGCTAACGGAGGCGTCGTTTCTCGAACATCATCCTGATTACCAAGGCATGCTCAGCCGCTTTGTTGGAGCGCGGTCTCCGAACGATGTGGTAGCCGGATTCTTCAGAAAATCAGCTCTGTTCGAAAACGATGCGTTGTCGTTCATCGTTGAGCGTGCTGCCGACGCACAGATTACGCTCATCAACGAGCAACATGTCATACCGCGTCACCGTGAACTGGTGCGGCGTTTGCTCGAACCTTTGCAAAATGCGGGGTATACCCACCTTGCACTTGAAGCCTTAAAACCCGGTGCCGACAGTGCACTCAATGCCGGTGCTGTGCTCACAACAGCGCATGGGTATTACACCAAAGAGCAGGTTTTCGGGAATCTGATCCGCGAAGCCCAAACCCTGGGTTTCACGTTCGTGGCCTATGAAGCACCAACCGATGAACCCGACCGCGAAGCATGGCAGGCGAACCGATTGGCCGCTGTGGTGAAGAACAATCCCAACGCAAAAGTGATTGCCTTGGTGGGAGTTGACCACCTCCTTGAAGACCCCATGCCCGACGGTAAGCAATGGATGGCATCCCACCTCAAGCATCGCCACGGAATTGATCCTTTTACCGTTGACCAAATCCGCATGGAACGGTATTCCACCGATTTTGACTGCGGCCTTGCCTCTGCTGAACGTTTCGCGTCAGACGACAAGTTTGATCGCGTCGATGCTGCGGTTTTAAACAAGTTAACTCCATCGCCGTGCAAAGGGTGTGTTGATACGTTGTTCAACAACTCCGAAAGCTATCCAGTCCAAATCAATGTGTATGCGCTCTCTGAGTGGGAGGCCATCATTGAAACCGCTAATCCGGTGCCTGTTGTTGCGCTCTACCTTCAAGCCGGAGCAAGCGCATCCTCATCCATCCCCCAAAAAAACAAAATTGAAATCGTGCCAATAAAGCAGGCGCAGTAAATTGCAACTTAATGCAGTGTTTTACGTAGAACTGCACATCTCGTGAACCACAGCGCCGCATGAAGTTGCCTCTCTTTCTCTGTTTTGTTCTGCCGCTGAGTGCTTTTGCTCAACTTTACAACGGTGCATCGCTACCGTTTTTTGAGTGCGAAGACCAGTGGGTCTACTTCAAACGGTCATCAGATGACTCGTTGTACCATTATGGATTTGTGTTTCTGGATGAGCAGTCCGGATTCACCTTAAACCATGAAGGCGAGTTTAGAATTCTGCCGTCAGGTCGGTGGGAGGCCTTGCCCCACGATACGGCTTACAACACCAAGATTCGTTTGAGCGCAACCCATCTTCGCGTGGCGTTAATGTCGGCCGACAAGCGCCTCGATTTGAACCTTCCGCCGGTTCCCGATTGGCTCGAACTGTACAAGTTCGATACAGGGTCAGTGCGCAGCTTAATTCGCCGTGGCTACCATTGCAACCACGTAGGTGCCAGTCACCGTGCACTGGTTGAATTGCTCACGGCCTACCAAGTTGATCCCCAAGCCATTGGTTTAGCATACGAGTTGGCCTATGCCCATAACCATCTTGAGAACTACGGCAAGGCCATCGATGTGATTGAGCGATCGATTCGGTACAATGGCAACGATGCCATGCTCTACCGCGAACTGGCCTATGCACTTGCCGGTCTCGGTAAATACGGTCAAGCCGAAATTACCAGCCGCGCCGGAATTGAGGTCTGCAATGATAACGACAACCGCGCTGAAATCGCTGTGCACATGGCGGGCGTTTGGTACAATGTTGGCGACGAAAAGAAGTTCAGGGAATGGGCATCCATTGCCCGAGCGTTTGCTGCTCCCGATTCACCGTTCATCGAACACTTGTCAAATTACGAGACAGAGATTGACAATCGCTGAGAAAACCAAGCGTTTGTGCACGGGGCTATCAATGGCATGAACCGCGACCCTTCATTCGCTCACTGCCGTTATTGCAGTCAAGCGAAGTGTACCCGATTGCAGCTCTATTGAAACTGTTCAGTGAATGGCTAAGCAATTCGCGCTTGAGGGTTGCCCGTTTCGAACACCAAGTAGGAGGTGTTTAGCGGAGACGACTGCGTTCAATAGATTTTTCTTATTGGGTCATTGGTTTTATTGATTTAGGAAATGGTTTTGAGTGCGTTACCTTTTGTGGAACGATCAAAATTTCATTCACCAAAATCAATTTTCGTATGCAACGTTTTACAACCCTGGTGGCCTTGGCTTTGGCACTGCAAGTTAGTGCGCAAGGCCCTGCCGGCGCGGGCATTGAACAATGCCCCTTCCACGCCGGTGCAAACGCTCCACAAAACGCTGAAGCGTCAACAACCGATCGCGAACCCATGGGCCTCGGTGGTCCGAACAACCGTGATTGGTGGCCAAACCAACTTGACCTCAGCGTTCTTCGTCAGAACTCGAACCTTTCGAACCCAATGGGGGCTGACTTCACCTACGAAGCAGCCTTTAGCAGTCTCGATTACGAAGCCTTGAAAGCCGATATCAGCGCGCTCATGACGCAATCGGTTGATTGGTGGCCCGCCGACTGGGGCAATTACGGTCCGCTTTTCATCCGAATGGCTTGGCACAGTGCAGGCACCTACCGCACCGGTGATGGCCGCGGTGGTTCACGCGACGGTCAGCAACGTTTTGCACCCATCAACAGCTGGCCTGACAACGCGAACCTCGACAAAGCCCGTCGCTTGCTTTGGCCAATCAAGCAGAAGTACGGCAGCAAGATTTCATGGGCTGATCTCATGGTGCTAACCGGAAACGTTGCCCTCGAAACGATGGGCTTCAAAACCATCGGTTTCAGTGGCGGACGTGCCGACGTTTGGGAACCTGAAAGCAACGTCTATTGGGGTTCTGAAACCAAATGGCTCGATGATGAACGCTACTCAGGAGACCGTGAACTCGAAAACCCACTGGCTGCAGTGCAAATGGGACTGATTTACGTCAATCCCGAAGGCCCCAACGGTAACCCCGATCCGCTTGCCGCAGCGACTGACATTCGCGAAACCTTCGGACGAATGGGCATGAACGACGAAGAAACTGTTGCCCTCATTGCCGGTGGTCACACCTTTGGCAAAACCCACGGCGCAGGTCCGGCATCGCATGTCGGCCCGGAACCTGAGGCAGCACCCATTGAAGAGCAAGGTTTGGGCTGGACCAGCACCTACAAAAGTGGAAAGGCCGGTGATGCGATCACGTCTGGCTTGGAAGTTATTTGGACCAAAACCCCAACCGAATGGAGCCACGGCTTCTTTAAGGCCTTGTTCGCACATGAATGGGAACTTACCAAATCTCCGGCTGGAGCACACCAATGGGTGGCATCGGATGCCGAAGCCTTGGTGCCAGATGCGTTTGATCCGAACCTGAAGCACGAACCAACGATGCTCACCACCGACTTGTCGCTGCGCTTCGATCTGGCGTACGAGAAAATCTCGCGTCGTTTCCTTGATAACCCTGCTGAATTTGAGCTGGCCTTAGCAAAAGCATGGTACAAACTCACCCACCGCGATATGGGGCCCAAGGCTTTGCACCTGGGGCCTGAAGTACCCAAAGAAGATTTTATATGGCAAGACCCCATTCCAGCTGCCGACTACGAGAGGATTGATGCGGCTGACATCATTGTGCTGAAGAAAGAAATCGCGAAGACTGGACTTACGGCCGCTGAATTGGTGAATACTGCATGGGCGTCAGCCTCTACCTTCAGAGGTTCTGACAACCGCGGTGGTGCGAATGGCGCACGCATTCGTTTGGAGCCCATGCGCAACTGGGAGTGCAACAACCCTGCGCAACTCAGTAAAGTGCTCACTGCACTTGAGAAGATACAATCCGGCTTCAACGCCAAATCAAAGAAGAAGCAGGTGTCGATGGCTGACCTGATCGTATTGGGAGGCAACGTGGGCATCGAACAAGCAGCGCAGGCCGCCGGCTTCCCGATAAGCGTGCCGTTCTATCCCGGCCGCACCGATGCCACCCAAGTCATGACCGACGTTGAGTCTATGCAAGTGCTTGAGCCGATGGCAGATGCTTTCCGCAATTACCAGAAAGCCCGCTACACTTTATCAACCGAACAAATTATGGTTGACAAGGCCCAACTCCTCACCTTAACTGTACCTGAAATGACAGTCTTGGTGGGAGGTATGCGTGCTATCGGAGCAAATTATGACGGTTCTGATGTAGGCGTGTTCACTGACCGGAAAGGTCAACTTAGCAACGACTTCTTTGTGAACCTCCTCGACATGAGCACCGTTTGGAAACCAACGTCTTCTGAACTGCTTTTCGAAGGACGTGACCGACAAACCGGTGAATTGAAGTACACCGCAACACGGGCCGACTTGATTTTTGGATCAAACTCTGAACTCCGCGCCATCGCTGAGGTGTACGCTAGTAATGATGCCAAAGAGAAATTCGTGAGTGACTTCGTGGCCGCCTGGACCAAAGTCATGAACCTTGACAGGTTTGATTTGCGCTAATCCGTAAATCAATGGGAGAGAGAGAACCGGCTTCAGTTTGAGGCCGGTTTTTTTGTGCAATTCAAAGAAAGCAAGCATCTTCGTTGCACACCTTCAATGCCCATGTCCTGCTACATCGTCCTTCTCCGCGGCATCAATGTTTCCGGATAGAATATCCTTCGGATGGATGCGCTGCGGGAGGCACTCCACGATGCTGGGTTTGGTGAAGTCGCTTCCTACCTTCAAAGCGGGAACCTTTCTGTTACCACTGATCTCGATGCTGCAAACGTTGCGCATCGCATTCATGAAGTCATTCGCAACCGGTTTGAATTGGCGGTTCCCGTGCAGGTGCTTACCGAAAATCACGAACGTACTAATTGAACGGAAGCTTAAGACAATGGCCACCGCCCGCAACTGGAAAACGGTGCTGGCCTTGCGGGAGCTTGTTGAACAGTGATTCACTCAAAATCTCCTGCGAGGGTGATCTCGTAAGGTTCTTCGCGGTTGCGAACAAAAACCAACACTTTACGGGTGACCACGCCGTTGAAACCGTTGGGGTCAAGTCCCATGCGCAGCATGGCCTCTTCGCCCGGCAAAAGAGTGGTTCTTTCCAATTCAACAGCCGTGCAACCGCACTCGGTTAAGACAGAATCGACGAAAAGTGTATCGGTGCCGGTATTGCGAAGGGTAACCGAGGCGAGCAAAGGGGCCAAGGTCGACTGTTGGCCGAAATCGACCAATGTAGTGTTAAACTCAGCCCGGCTGAACAAACTATCCGGTAAGCCGCGCTGCACACTCAGCACTTCAATCTTGCGCTCTAGCCGAGCGCCGCGGGAGTAGATGGAGGCCTGGCGGTCGTCGAGCTCGTCGCTGACTTCCTTGTCGGCCTGGTACTCGCCAAAGGGCACCTCTTCGAAGCTCAGCGTCGCGTGGTTTTCAGCGCGCGATTCGATGTAGAGCAGAAAAGCCCCGTCTTTGGCCGTCTTGAGGTAGTTGACCAAACTGTTGATGCGGCGCGAGGTGAGGTTGACGTTGTAATCGCTCTTCGCCCGCGGAGATGCAAAACCCTTGATGGTCAAACGAATGGAATAGCCCTTCTCCAATTCGACGAGCAACAAATCGGCAAACTGCCGCAGGTGATCCATGCCTTTATCGATGTAAAACGAAAAGAATTCGTCGACTTCGTATTCGGCGTCTTCAACATCTTCGCCTTTGAGCGATCGACTTACTTCCTTTCGGTATTCATTCAGCCGTGCCCGATAGGCGTCGTAGGTTTGTTCGTAGGTCAGGCGGGTGGTCACCTCACGCGTCCGCGGATTGGGTTCATCGTTGTGGAAATACAAGGTCACCGGTAGGTAGTCGTTCAACTCAGCCAAGGACGCGAACACATCAGGTATTTCGGTCTCCGTGACCACGGAGTCGGCGAATTGCACGCGGTACAAATCGTTGCAGCAAAACGAGCCGTCGCTGATGCTTCCGTTGCGGTTCGATGCCAAAAAACCTGTCTTGGCACCGTCAAAGTACCGAAAGTAGAGGTCGTTCAAGCTGCTGTTGAGCGGACGATCAAGGTTCACCGGTACATCAAAACTTCTTGGGTAGCCTTTGCTCTTGAATACGTCGTACCCACCAAATCCAGGGTGCCAATCGCTTGAAAAGTAAAGGTGGGTGCCTGAATAGTAGGGGGTGATCTCGTTCCCGGGTGTGTTCACGTTGTCGCCGGCGTTGACTGGAGCATCCCATTCGCCGTTTGATTGGCGAAAGCTCCACCAAATGTCTAATTGGCCGCGGGTTCCCGCTCTGTCAGATGCGAAAAACAACACTTCTTTGCCGTCGTACACGCCCACCCACGGCATGGTGCAGGTGATGTCGCTTTGGTTGATGCGTGGAAGCGAGCGACCGTTGCGAAGCTCACCGTCAACGACATCGGCTTCGAATATGCTGCATTTCGCCTCAATGCACTCAGTGTAGTATGCGCGGGTGCGGTCAGGCGAGTGGCACAGGTTGCCGTGAGGCAAGGCTCCACTCCACGGACCGGTTAGCCGCGATGGCTCAGTTGCTGTGCTGTCAAGGTAGGCAGCCGTCATTTGCGCAATGCCGTAGGCACTGGTGGTGTAAAACAGGAGCGAGTCAAGCAGGTACGGCGCAAATTCACTTTTCTCGGTATTTACATCGTTTTCGAGCAGGGCAACGCGCACGTCTGAATCGGGTTCACGCGCCGCCAAGGCAAGCGAGCAGCCGGCCATCTCCTGCTGCAGTTTGGCGTAGGCAGGTGTATCGCGCTCGCGCTTGAGGCGCCGTTCGTATTTTTGAAAGTTGCGCAATGCGTCGCTGTGTTGCCCCATCAACACCAACATTTGCGCGAGGTAGTACTGCCCTTCGGGGTACAATCGACCCTTGTCTTTGAAGTACGCCTTGTCGTACAATCGTGCGGCTTCGCTATAGTTGCGCGACAAGCGGTAGGCGTCGGCCAGTCGAATGGTGGCATCAAAACTGGCACTATCGAGTTCGTAGGCCTTGCCAAACTGCAGTGCAGCGGTAAGGTAGTCGCCATCGTCGAATGCCGTTTGTCCGAGCTCCATCCATTGTTTGAAGCTTTGGGCATTCATTTTTTGGGGGTGGATGAGCCACAGCTGTGCAAAAACGGCAATCAGTCGAAAGTACCTCGCATTCATTCACCACGAATGTAGCCAAACAGATAGAATCTTTTGTTACTCAGCACAAATCGCGGGCTCTTGAAGAAAGGCATGACTAACCACTTGCAGTTGCTTTACACCGTCAAGTGCTGTGAGTGGAAGCGTTTTCGTGCCAAACAATTTCTTCAAAAGCCAACCACCGCACTCTCTTGTAACAACGTAGTACTGCTTTTGTTGGAACCACTTCGTTGGTTTAAACGTTACAATGTCGTCAGAGAAAATGAGCCGACTATCGGCCGTGCGGTAGCCGCAGAACTCGTCTTTTTCGTCGTGATGTATCACAATTCCCGACCACCAGAAGCTGTCACGTGAATAATACAGCTGTCCGTTCTCCATACGGGCAAAGCCCACAATGCGCCTGCCACGCCGCAGCCGCCGCAAATGGTTGTATGATGTTGTAACATGGTTCACGCTCTCTTAACCACCAACAGGCAGAGTAAGTTCAGGAATGAAGCCTCGCAAGCGTGAATTGTACCATTGATGGCAGCCAGTGTTAAATTCTTCGCCATAAAGGCCGGCAGTGAATAGCATGGCATTTTCAATAGTACATTTAGCTCGAAAACCGACGAATATGCGTTTTGAATTGCTTGCCGGGGCCGTTTTTTTCGGGTGGATGTGCGCTTGCTCACCCTCGAACAACGATGAACCCAACAAACCTGCCTTTGAAGAAAGACGAAATCACGCTACAGCAGTGAACGCGTGAAAGGCGATAAACGTCCTGACGAATGGTTGAACACCATCAACCGATGCAGCCCCGAAACCAACTGGCAAGTTTTGGAAGCCCAAAGCCTGGCCGGCTTGATTCGGCACCGAGCCGAAAGCAGCCGTTCTGAAGAACTCGTCGCCGGATACCTCACCGGCGATTGGTTTGATCGTGGGCCAACCGACATACCCGGACGAATCACTGATTTGCACGCATTTCCCGAAGACGATGTGCTCTTCGCACTCGCCAATCACGGCATTGTGTTCAAGGGCACAATGGAAGGCGAAAACTGGGTTGCATTGAACGACCAATACCCGCTCGCATTGGGTACATCGCCCGTATTTGATGTATTCAAAACCGATCAAGGTTACCGTATTTTGTGCGGTGGATGGATCAAAGTCATCAACCAATGGGGCGTTTTTTGGAGCGATGACGAAGGCGCCACTTAGTCACAATCAGACGGTTACGACGAATAACCGATCATGGGCATTCGAAGAATGTTGAGCCGCCAAGAAGCAGGGGCTGCACCAACCACCTACCTGTTTACACATGAGTACAACCCCAATGTGCCCACCGATTATTACAGTGTGTACAAATCAACCAACTACGGCCAGTCGTTTAGCCTCTTCTACCGATCTGCAATCCCTGTCGGGGATGGCGGTCGCCATGTGAAGAGCGACATGTGGCTCGATGCCGATTTCTCCGATTCACCCATTTTCTTGGCACTCGAAGACAGCCTGTTTGAAGTTTCATCTACCACGGCTGAGCGCGAACTAAAAGGCCTCATCACCCAAAACCCTGCCATGTTCATGTGCCACTTGCAAGGTGAAACCACCAACGGTGAAACCCTGCTCTACTTGTGGGCAGGCATCGATGGCCAAGGCGGAACCGTATGGCGAAGCACCCAATCGGGTAGCAACTGGACGTTCAGAAGCACAATTCCCTTTGAATGGGCCAATTTCCCATTTGGTCAAAATTCGTTCGGAATCGCTGCCGACAACCCCCAAGAGATCGTTCTCGGTGGCGTTTTGATGAGCCACTCAAGCGATGGTGGCTTGACGTGGACGATCCCCAACACCGATCCCAATGGCTGGTACACCCTCTACCACGGCGATGTGCCCTACACCGGCACCTTTGAACTGAACGGCCAAACCAATTGGATCATCGGCACCGATGGTGGCATTTACACCGAAGAAACTGGTGACGGTTTCGCTCTGACCACAAACGGTGTGGTAAGCAATCAACTGCTGTTCAACAACATCAGCCGCCCGGGAATGAACAATACCCAGATTTACAAAATGGCAACCGATGAAAGCCACCCCGAACGCATGTTCGTAGGTACCCAAGACAATGGCTATGTGATGACCAACATCGGCATTGACCCTGAAACACCGGCCAATTTCGAGTACATCTGGGGAGGAGACGTCACAGCACTCGAAACCGGCGATGCAGGAGATAGCTTCTGGTGCTGGTGGCTCGGCGACGGAACCAATTACGTGTCAAATTCATCAACGAGTGAAGTACTCTCAACGTGGTCGCCTTACTGGGTTGAAGGTTCAATTCCTTACTGGGAGGCACCGGTGCACGTTAAACCCAGCCAGCCCGATGTATGCTTAACAGCAGGGTTCATCAACGACGCCGGCGGCAGCAGACTCATCCGCCTGCAAGCTGTACCCGGAAACGACGCCGTGGCAACCCAAAGCGACTTCAATTTCCAAGCCGCGTCGTCGGGCGAAATCATTTCGGCCATTTCCAGCGATCCAAACAACCCCAATCAACTGTACGTAGCTACCGGAAACGGTCGCCTTTTCAGATCAAGCGACGACGGTGCCAATTGGCAAATGACCAATCTTGGTGCACCTTGGTTTTGGTGCCGACACATCCTTGTTTCTGAAGTGAATCCCGGCGAGCTCTGGCTGGCCGGCAGCGGTTACGACAACTCACCGGTGTTCAAAAGCACCGATTACGGCGCCACCTTCACCGCAGTGAATGCCGGTATGCCATCAACCATCGTTGAGCGCTTGGCCTTCAATGCCGATGAAAGCATGGTTTACGCCGCCACCGGAATTGCCCCGTTCGTATTTATCGCCGTTGAAAACGAGTGGTTCGAAATAGCGGGCGATACAGCACCACTGGTGCATTACATGGACGTTGAGTTCTTGGAAGCGCAAAACACCGTTCGCTTCGCTACCTATGCCCGCGGGGTTTGGGATTTGCGCATTGACGCGGCTTCAACAACCGCTGAGAACACAGCGCCAAAGGCCGCCGCCATCTATTCGAACCCGGCTTCCGACGCCGTTCGATGGAATTCGAGTGAGCACGAAGTGGCTTCGGTTGTTGCCTACAATCTCGAGGGCAAACGTTTCGAGCTCGCTTCAGGGCCCACGGTCAACGCCGCGTCGGTCAGTGAATTGGCGGTCGGTATTTACTTCGTTTGCCTCTTTGATCGCGCAAACCGGCTCATCCTCACCGAGAAAATTCTCATCCAGCGATAGCTGAAAAAAAACGAGCAATTACCAATAAAAAAGGGCCAGAACGGCCCTTTTTTGATGCTGTAGCGTAGGTTTAACCCTGCACCGCAAACTGCAGGTTCGCAGAAAGTTTTACTTCTTCACTCACCAACACGCCGCCGGTTTCAAGGGCTGCATTCCAGTTCAAACCGTAGTCGGTGCGGTTGATTTTGCCTTTCACTTCAAAGCCGGCTTTGGTGTTTCCCCAGGGGTCTTTGCCAACGCCGTTGAACTCAACGTCGAAACGCACGGTTTTGGTGACATCGCGAATGGTCAACTCGCCTGTGAGCTCATAGTCACCCCCTTTGCGGGTTAGTTTGCCATTTTTCAAAATAAGCTTCGGAAACTGCTCAGCATTGAAGAAATCACCGCTGCGCAAGTGGTTGTCGCGGTCTCCGCTGTTGGTGTCGATGGTGCTTACCTCAGCTTCCATTTCAACTTCGGCACCGTCAAAATCATCGCTGTCAGCATGCACAGTTGCTGAAAATTTGCCGAACTTTCCGGTGACGGTTGAAATCACCATGTGGCGTACTTTGAACAAGAGCTCGCTGTGGGCGAGGTCAACGTTCCATGTGGTTTTTGTTGCTTCCATAAGGGGTGTATTTATGGTACAAAGGTGAACATCCCCGCAGGGAACTCCATTGAACCAGTTCAATTTCAGCTGTGAAGAACTGTTAATGCTGCCTATGCTTTCACCCGACGAATTGATTGACGAATTGAGCAGGTACGTAACCTTGAGCCACGATGAGGCTTTGGCTTTGCTCGCGCGGATGAGGAAAATTGAGTTCAAGAAACGCGACACCCTCCAAAACACAGGCGACCGCGCTGACCATTTCTATTGGATTCGGGAAGGATGCACCATGGCTTCGTACTTCGACGCGAACGGACAAGAACACGTTATGCAGTTTGCCGTTGCCCATTGGTGGACAACCGACCTGAAGGGATTTATTCAAACCGCCGATTCTGAACTCACCATTCAAGCGCTTACCGATGGATGGGCGCTCGCCATCCGTTCAGACGACTACGAGGCACTGCTCGAAGAATGTCCGGTGTACGAAAGGTACTTCAGGAAAATCTTTGCCAATGCTCTGGTGGTGCACCAACGGCGCATCATGCGTACCATTGGTGCCGATGCCGAGGCCCATTACCGTGCCTATTTGCGCGACTATCCGGGCATTGATCAATGGGTTCCGCAAAAGTACATTGCTTCGTACTTGGGCATCACGCCTGAATTCTTGAGCAAGCTTCGCCGGAGAATGGTTTCGAAATAAGCTGACGATGCGTCAATCGCACGGCGACGGTCCGTACGAACAGGTTTTGTCAGACAGTTTGCGCACTTCGTGTTCAACAAAGTGTTCACCGGCCATCACCCGTTGCATAAAGTCAATGATGAGCGCAATGTCGTCTTCGATGGGGTACACTGCGCTTCCGTGCTGCCCGCCACAACCGGTCACCAAACGGGTGGTGACGCCCAATCGCTCAAGCCGTTCGTGCAAGGTGGCACTGCCGTGGAGCAACATGGCTCCGGGCTTGTCGGTTTTGCAGTAGTGGTGGATGGCAGTGCCATAAGGAACCAACGGGTCGCAGTTGCCGTGGTAAAATAAGGTGGGCAAGGCAAAGTTCGCATCAATCCAATCGCTTTCGAGCATCGCCCCTGCAAACGAAAGCAAGCCGCAGTAGCCAAATTGATTGGGCAGCGGCGTTACCGGACGGTTTTCAGCTGTTCGCGTTGCGTAGGCCGAATGCAATATGGCCTCAGCACCAGCGCTGCTTCCGGCCAAGAACACACGCCTTGGGTCAATCCCCAAGCTGTCAGCCCTGTCAAGCAGCCAGTTTGTAGCTGCGCGAATGTCATCGGCAGCAGTGGCGATGGCCTTGATTTTATCGGCTTTGGGTTCATTGCACGAGAACGACCGTCCTTTCATAAACAATCGGTACTGCAGGTTGACCGCCACAAAGCCGGCTTGCGCCAACGAATCGCAGAAGTGCACGATGTTGTTTTCCTTGCGTGTTCCTGTGTAAAAACCTCCGCCGTGCACAAACACCACAACAGGTTTGGCGCTCTTGAGTTGGGTTTTTACCCGGTGAATGTCCAACTCGAGGGCTTCACCACCGGGCTCAGCATACACATGCGTGGTGCGCACCACCGATTGAGCGAGCAGGGTGGCAGGCATCCATCCCCAAAAAAGTAGAACAACCAGAAGGAGGCTTCGCATAACCATTCGGGTGAAGTTAGCTGAATTCGGTCAAACAGCGTGCCAAAGCCTGATTTTTCAAGGGTTTTTGAAGCAATTAACGACCGTTCGTCGAAAAACTTTGCTTGGTGTACGATAAACACGAATTCGTCGCGTTATTTTTGAACCACATCGCAGAGAGAGAGCGAGTAATGACAATTCAACCTATTCAGCCCAAAGTGCTGGTCGTAGAAGACGACGACGTAACGGCTTTTCTCACGAATCGCGTTATTCAAGACTCCGGTTTGTTTGCCGCGGTCGATTGGGTGCGCAACGGTGAGAAGGCGCTTGAGCGAGTCGATTCACACTACCAGTTGATTTTCCTCGATTTGAATTTGCCCGTGATTGACGGTGCAACGTTTTTGGAGTTTTTCCACCAGCGGTGCGAAGAGGGTACCGCGCAGCCGGCGCCTGTTGTTTTGCTTAGCAGTTCAGAAAACGAAGAACTCAATTCGCTGCTGGAGCGTTTCCCGATGGTGGTTGGTAAGGCTTCTAAACCGTTAACGCCAAAGGCGTTGAAGCAGGCCATGCAGGAGGCCTCTCTGTAGGTGTTTCCCTTAGTTTATCCAGTTTAGCGCTTTCAAAACGGCCTCGGCTTCATCGGGTGCATTGGTGCCTATGAGCACTTTGTGGCCGTTGGTGAGCACCAACTGAATTCCTCGGTTTCCACTGATGTTGAAGGCACGGTTACGTGAACTGCCGCGGAGGCCCCATCCGCCGTACTCGCTGATGGGTTTATAGGCACGCAGCTGGCACGCTGACACGTCTTCACGGTTGTAAAAGCGGTAGCGAACGTGAAACGGGTAAAGCCGAACAGCGATGCGGTCATTGTCGATTACCGTGTCGAGCTTAATGAAAAGAAAGAGAACGGTAGGTGCGATAAGTGAAAGGGCCCCTAAGCTCAAAATCGCGTACTCGGCAAGTGTGGCATTGCCGTTGAGCAGGGCTTGAAAGCGTGTCAAAAGCAGCACCATAACAAGACCATTGACCCCAATCAAGAGGGCCCAAACCCACCATTGTTTGAAGCGCTGGGTTTCGCGGAAAGTAAGTTTGTTATCGGCGTTCATTGGCAATTCCTTTCACGGCCTCGGCGATTTCAGCGATAGAAGGCCGTTGCCTGCGGTCAAAGTTGAAGTAGCGCCAGGTGATTCGTCCGGATGCGGCGATGGTGTAAACTGCGGGCACGGGTAGCTTTGCAGGAGCCACCTGATTGCGCGAAAGTTTTGCGCGGTTGATGAGGTTGTACCGGCGTGCATGGGCCTTGGTCACGGTATAGGCAACATCGTAATTTTGGACGATGCTGCCGTCGCTGTCGCTGACGATTTTCAGGGATGGATACCGTTGGCGCAGGTCGGCAAGCTCGGAGGGCTTCTCAGAGCTCACTACGATGACTTGTGCTGCTTGGGTACTGATGCTTTGTAGGCTATCGCTGAGGGCTGCAAGGAATTTGCGATCGTGCCGCGACCAGCGTCCTTGCACAACCACCACAACGGCACTGCCCTGCTTCAGGATTTCCGAAAGTGCCGTTTGATTGCCATCGGCATCGCTGGCGGCAAAGAGGGGGGCATACATCCCCACCGGTAAACCTTCAGGAAGTGTGGTTGTGGTGTCGATGCCGAACCGTGAAAGGGACAGATTTTGAGCCGCAATAGGGGTGATGGTGGTGATCCATCCAACCCAAAAAACGAAAAGTGTTAGGCGCATAAAAGTTTCATTGTTACCTCGAAGGTACAAACGAAGCCGATACGCTTACCGCCAGATGCTCAGTTTTTGTCGGGTCAATTCGCCGCCGTTGTTAGCGTCAACTACCCGTGCGATGTAGTAGCCAGCTGCAAGGTGGCCGGTAGAGTGGGTTTCTCCGGTGTTCAAAATGGCCTCATCGACCAAGCGACCGTTCATGTCGATAATTTCGATGCGGTACATGTTTGGCTGACTGCCCGCGAGCTGAATCCCGGCAGATGTTACGATGATAAGCGGGCTCGTTTTTTCGAGTTCAGTGCGTGTAAGGGCAAAATCGAGTTCGAGCTCCATGACTACGGGCAAGTGATCGCTGAAGAAGTACATCGCCCTGAGAATATCAAGCGGCACATCGTTGATCGAACCGGCGCAGTCGGTGATATTTTGGTTGAAGCAAGTTCCGTTGTTTCCGAGAGCCTTGTAGCTGCCAAAGCTGTAGCGCACAGGAGATGCAGCGGTTTTCATAACATTGCTCACCAAGATAAAGTCAAACCGGTCGTCGAGTCCGCCACCAACACCATCGTTGAAGATTTGGTTGGCTCGTGTGGCTTGTGTGTGGTGCTCTTTGAAGGGATAGCTGCTTGCGCCCCAGTTTCCGGGTGCGTCGATAGGGTCGCCGAGGGTATTGGCGCCGCCACCAGAAAGCAGCAATTGGTAGGCAGGTTCTGAGCTGTTTTGGAGGTTAAAATCACCACCGAAAAGAATGTAGCTGTTTGCGGGGAGCTGAGCTAAGGCATTCACGGCGATTTCGGCCATATCGGTACGGTCGTTGGCATCAGAAGGCTCTGAACCGGCTTTGAAGTGGGTGTTGTAAACGTATACGAAGGTGGTATCGCCTCCGGTTTCGAGAGCGTCTTCGGCGAAGAAGAGTTTGTACACGTTGATGTCGCGCAGGTCAGTTTCGATGGTGTATTCTTCATCGAGCCCAAATACCTCGGTGTTGTAGATGAGGCATTGTTGCAAGTCGTTGTTTCCGCCAAAACCCGATTGGTTGGCTATGAAAGTTGCGGCGGCATAGGTGCCCGGGAGTTCGTTGCATGCCTGGTTGAGAATCAGGTTGAGGCCTTGCGACGTGCGCACCTCTTGCAGAAGCAGCAAATCAGGCTTGCTGTAGTTCAGCACTTTTTTGAGCGTGTCTTGACGGTTGGGCATTGTGCCAAACGGAAAGTTCAACGTATTGTACGACATTACTTTAACGACCGTTTGGGCGATTGAGGCGGTAGTCGAAACCACCAAACAGAGAGCAAGAATTGCTTGGACTAAAGTTTTCATTGCCGCGAAAATAGGCCAAATCAATCGAGATTGGAGGAGTTTTTCTCAATCTGCTTTTCTTTGAGTAGCCAGTTAGTTGGCTTTTTTCGTTTGCTTAACCGGCGTTGGTGCAGGTTCGAAGTATGAGTGATTTTTTAACCGGCTAGCTTTTCACGGTTTAAGTACTCCACGCTGCACATGTTGAAAAGATTTCAGGAGCACGGTTGATTTGACTGTTGTTTTTCCAATCTTGCGCCGAACTTTTAAACCTTATTCTCATGAAAAAGTCACTCTTTATGCTCGCCGGAGTAGCTGCTATGGCACTTAGCTCTTGCTCAATTACTCTTCCTGTTAACGCAACTGCGAACGAAGTAGGCAACAAGGTAGGTAAGTCTAGCGGTACTTGTTACCTCGGAATTCTTTGCTTCAACGTTGATGCTTCTATCCAAACTGCAGCGAAGAACGGTGGTATCTCTAAGATTTCTACCGTTGACTACACTCAGAAGAACATTCTGAACCTCATCGTTACCCACGAAACTACCGTAACCGGTAACTAATCGCGGTTGATTGAAAGAATAGAAGCCGCCCAGTGCGGCTTTTTTCTTTCTTATACACAACACCTATGAACAAACTCTGGCTTTTAATGGCGCTGGTATTCGCACTGGGATGTGGTGCTCCGGTGAATACACAGTTCGCATTGTTTTCGCATTACAAGCTCCGCGATGGAGAAGTAAGTCATTACCCCATCCCACAAGAAAAGGCCGATGAATACGGTGCCTGCTGTTGGATGGAAGGTCAGAACATCTTCCTCAACCGTGCATTTACGTATGGCAAGGGCAACCAACGCGTTTTCATCGGTGTTGGCGAAATGGCGACTCGGGGCGAATTCAATGCTGCTCTGGCCTCCGATTCCTCCTCAACCATCATCGAACAAAAGCGCTTTGCCGGTAAGCGCATCGGCTATGAGGCCCATTTTGTGAAACACGAACCGTACTACCTATGCCGGGTCAACTTTATTGAGTCGAAAAGCGGTTTCTTCATCCTCGTTGATCATGTTTTCAGCGACAGCACAGCGTGCAAAGCCACCTACGATTCAATCGATACCCAATTCGAAACGTACATCGAAACAAAATGATGCGCTTGATTCTGGTTGCCGCATGCGCAATCGTCCTCATCGGGTGCGGACAAACGCGCACCACTGCATCGGGCGGCGGTGCGCCCTCCTTTGTTAAGGCCTTCCGCAAGGCCGATGGTTCAACCATGTACTTTGCCGGGCCCATGCACTATGCCGGTAAAAATGGCGCGGTGCGGGTTGATTTTACCATCAACCAAAACGCCGAAAACAGCGATTACGTGGTGTGCAATTTTACGTTCACATCCACCCAAAACAGCACCTTTAAACCAACAGCATTGGTTTTAAAGAGCGGCTCGGTTGAATCTCTCCCGGCAACTGAATTCGAACTTTTTTTCGCGGAAAAGAAAAAGAACACCTATACGTACCGCTACAGTTGCTTGGTTCAAAAAGCGGCTTGGGTCATTTGGATGGGTACCGATAATCACGCTCTTGTGATCAACGGTATGCAGTTCGAGGGCGGTAAGAAGCACAAGCGGCATGTGGGTGAGGTGCGCGATTACATTCTGTTCCCGCTTTCTCAAAATTAAGTTTTGCGCGCT
Organism: Flavobacteriales bacterium; assembly: GCA_036835325.1. Taxonomy (GTDB): domain Bacteria; phylum Bacteroidota; class Bacteroidia; order Flavobacteriales_D; family Sanyastnellaceae; genus CAMCHP01. Next base: position 12,461 of record DAITMF010000034.1, on the reverse strand, counting down.
CGTGGATGGTAGTTCATGAGCTCGTCGTGCAAGTACTTTCGGTCAAGGTGAGTGTACACTTCGGTCGTAGTGATGCTTTCATGTCCTAACATCTCCTGTACCGCCCGCAGGTCGGCACCGGCCTCCACGAGGTGCGATGCAAAGCTGTGCCGAAAGGTGTGGGGCGATACGGTTTTTCGAATGCCGGCGCGCACTGCATTGTCTTTAACGATGTTAAAAGCACTCATGCGCGTTAGGCGCTTGCCACGGAGGTTGAGAAAGACGTAGTCTTCATGTCCGGGTTGAACATCTTGATGCACCCGAACTTCACCGACGTAGATGGCAATGGCGCGCAGCGCCGATTGACCGATGGGCACCAATCGCTCTTTATTGCCCTTTCCTATAACCCGCACAAAGCCGTCGTCAACGTACAAATGGCTCAAACGTAGCGTGATGAGCTCAGAAACGCGGAGTCCGCAACTGTAGAGGGTTTCCAGCATGGCCTTGTCGCGCTCGCCTGCGGTTTTGCTGAGGTCAACGGCGCTGATTATTCGCTCGATTTCAGGGTAGGAGAGGGTATCAGGCAGGTACAAGCCAATGCGTGGCGATTCGATGAGGTCGACCGGACTCACACCCACGATGTTTTCCAGTTCCAAGAATTCATAGAAACCACGAATGCCTGATAAAATACGTGCTTGACTGCGTTCGCTTGTGCCTTGATCCATGAGCCATGACAGGAAACGCGTCATGTCGGTGTGTACCAGCTTGTCAGGTTTTCCTGCTCCGGTTTCTTCGGCCCAGAAGGCGAGTTTTTTGACATCGCGCAGGTATGCAGCAATGCTGTTATCGGCCAGTGACTTTTCGAGCTGCAGGTAGGTTTTGAATGATTTTATGGCGCTGTTCCAATCCATGGGATGTCGTAAAAAAAGCCCTTCCGCGCTTGCGTGCGAAAGGGCTTGCCTAATTTACCTAAACAATTTCCGCAAGACTAACCAAAATCGCTGCGAGAAAAAGAGGATGCGGCCTCCGTTGAGGCCAACTCATTTATACCATTGTTGGCGGGTAATCATCAATGCTTCTTGCACGGTAATGCGTTCTCCGTTGTTGTAGGCCGTTACGAACGGACCTTTAAACGTGTACCGGTCGCGAATTCGGTTACGGTCATCACGTGCGCCCTTGTAAACGGGGTGACTGCCGGTGGTGTACTTGACCCAACCTTCGTGGTTTTCAATGGCGAAGCTTTCATTGAACCCGTGGCGAGACTTCAGGTACTTTTCGTCGACGACGCGGTGTGCCGCCATGATTTGCACCTTGTAGCTCACACCGGTTTCAGCATCGGGCACCGAAGAACCGGTTGATGCGGCTGCATTTCTGCGCTGTTCTTCGTCGCGAGCAGCTTGCGCAAGGGCCTCTTGGCGTGCAGCTTCGGCAGCCTGAGCGGCCGCTTGTTGAGCACGTTCAGCGGCATCGCGTTCTTGTTGAGCGCGTTCGGCTGCGAGGCGGTCTGCTTCGGCTTTTGCGGCGGCCTGTGCATCTGCATCGGCTGTGTTTCCTGTGTTTTGGTTGGATGGAGTAGTTGCCGCCACCGAACGCTCGATGACGCCCGAACCTGTCACCGGCAGTTCGCGCGGCGCATTGTTGGCCACGTAGGATAGGTTTCCGGAGATGGAAGGATCACCAACGCCTCCGGTGAGTTTGTATGATACGGTGTAGTTTGATGCGCTGGGAGCGTCAAACCAGACGAACTTCACAGAGCCCGATTCGGTGGTCACAATGGCGCCTGAACTTTCGTTCTCGGCAGCTACAAAGCCCGATGGAAAGCTCTCTTTAATTTTAACAAAACCATCGTTACTGGCATTCACGACGTTGAGTCGGACAAGGTACTCACCGCCGCTCAGTTCGGTAATGGTGCGCACACACGCAAATGCTGTGTTTGCAGATTCAGTTGTTGCGGCAACAGCTTCGTTTCCGCCAATCTGAACCACTTTGCTTTGCATGTCGTAGTCAACCCGTTGGTTGGCTTTGATGTACGAAAATGCACCATTGATCACTTTGTTTCCACTGCTGTTTGGCAGGGCAGTTAGCTTGTACGAGACCGTGAAGATTTGATCGGCAGGAAGCGCATTCCAAATGAACTTGGCCTTTCCGTCGGCGAAGGTGAACGACGCTGAGTGCGTGTCGCCGGCTTCGGCTTTCAGCCCGGCCGGAATTTCCAATTGAAGCTTGGCAAACCCCGAAACATCGCCTTTGTTGACGGAAATCTCAACCATACGCGACTCACCCGGAGCAAGCCGTGTGGGTGTGTTGTCTTCGATGATGACTCCATCTTCCAGAAAACTGAAAGCAAACAAACCTGCCAAGAGGTTGAACAGTACAAAGGCGTGCTGGAACATGTGCAAACGGTTTTAGCAAACAAGCTTTTCGGCTCATCACAAAACTAATCGCACATGCCGTAGCCATTTGTTCAGGCGCAGACACTTGCAAACAGAAATTTGTGGATAAGGACTACAACAAATCGAGGTAAAGTTTCCGCATGTCGCGGGCCAAACGCGATCGTCCGAATCGATCAAGCACATGATTGGGGGCATTTTGAGCAAATTGCTGCCTCAGTGCGCTGTCATTCCGCAAGCGGTTGACAGCGTTGCTGAACGCTTCGAGATTGTCTGATTGAACCACAAAGCCGGTGGCGTTGTGCGCCACAACGTCGTGAACCCCGCCCACATCGGTTGACACCACGGGAATACCGGCTGCCTGTGCTTCAATGAGGCTTACCGGTGTTCCTTCATTGTGTGAGCTCAAGACCACGGTGTCAATGCCGGGCAATACCTCGTCAATGGCGGTGATCCAGCTGGTAAAAACGACGTCGGCATCTGTGCTTTGAACAGTGGGGTACACGGTTTCGGCGACCGTTAACCCAAGTTCGCGCGCATGCTGAACGAGGTGGGAGTGGAGTTCGCCATCACCAATGATGACAAACCGTGTACGAACACCCGAGCGATTTTTAAGCTCGGCAGCCATCCTCAAAAAAAGCGCATGATGCTTCACTGCAACCAAACGGCCAATGATTCCCACCACAAACTCCTCATCCGTCCACCCAAACCCATCGCGAAAACGTTTTCTGCGCAATTCCTTGTCGAGGGCGAAGCGGTTGAGATCGAAGCCCAGCGGAATCACATGGGTTTTGTCAGCGGGGGCCACCTTGTATTGTGTGCATATTTCGTGCTTTTGCAGGTCACTAATGACCACTATCGCCGATGACTTTTTGGCGAGGTAGCGCTCAACGTTTTGGTAGGTCAAGCTGGTCATCCGTCCGAAATAACTATGAAAAACATGTCCGTGAAAAGTGTGCACGATTACAGGCACCCGTTCATGCAGCGCAGCCAATCGTCCGATGGCCCCTGCTTTGGATGCGTGCGTGTGAACGATGTGCGGACGGTGATTGCGCATTTCTTGGCGAAGCCACAGGTAGGCTAGTCGGTCATTCTTGAGGCGAATGTTCCGCTCCATGTGAGGCACTTCAATCGGTGACAACCCGAGTCCAATCGGAATGTGCAGCGCAGAAGCTTCACCGGCCGCCAAGGCTCCTCCATAGAGCCGCGTTTCGAACTCAGGTGCCAAATCAGCGCTGAGGTAGGAGGCATTGTAAACAGGACCTCCAACGTTGAAACGGTTTAGAATTCGCATCACCTTGTGCATGCGCCGAAGATAGCAATCGCTTGGCCGATCGAAACTTCTTCACTAAATTTATGTACGATTTTGCTAGGGCTCTTGCGAAGTCGAATGAAACACGTATATTTGCAGCCCGAAATTCGAACGACATGAAAAAAGGCATTCACCCCGAGAACTACCGCATGGTAATCTTCAAAGACGTAAGTAACGACTACCGTTTCCTCGGGAAATCGACAGCCAACTCAAAAGAAACTGAGACCTGGGAAGACGGCAACGATTACCCGGTGATCAAGTTGGAAATCAGCCACAAGTCGCACCCCTTCTTCACAGGCAAGGTGCAGTTCATTGACACTGCCGGTCGTATCGACAAGTTCCGCAACAAATACGCCAAGTGGGATAAGAAATAAGCGTCAGCTACTGATTGCTTTCTATATAGCATTGAAAAGCAGACTTCGGTCTGCTTTTTTTGTGTCCACATTTTTGAGTTCGCATTGCACGCAGACCCGCACCACGCCGGGATGTTCAAGTGTGGTTTTGAGTTCGGGGATGGATGAGTGTAAGCTCTGAAATAAGCCTAGAATATGACTACAGCGGCAAGGTGTCAACGATTTCGAGTCCGTACACAGTAATGCCTTTTCTACGGTTGGGCGTGTTTGAATACAGCTTCATTCGGCGCACACCAAGATCGCGCAGAATTTGCGCGCCAATGCCGTAGTCTTTCGAATCCATTTTTGGAACAAGTGCCTTTTCGCCGAGTTTGGCATAGGCCTCAATTTCATCAAACAAGCCTCCGCCTTTGCGCATTTTGTTGATGTACACAATCACGCCACGGCCTTCTTCATTGATGCGTTCCATGGCGGTGCTGAGCTCGCGGCCTTTGCCAATGTTTACAGCATTGAAAATGTCGCCAATCATGCTGCTCGAGTGCACGCGAACAGGCACGGTTTCATCGTCATTCCATGCACCTTTCACCAAAGCCAAGTGCTCACTGTCGGTGGTGATTTGACGGTAGGATATCAAGCGAAAGCTACCATGCGCCGTTTCAAGTTGCACCTCGTTGCGGCGCTCAATGAGCGAGTCGTGCTCCAAACGGTAGGCAATCAAATCAGCGATCGAGACCAACTTGAGGTTGAACCGCTCGGCAATTTCATAGAGTTGCGGCAAGCGTGCCATGCTGCCGTCTTCGTTCATGATTTCAACGATCACCCCGGCAGGTTCAAAACCTGCCAAGCGCGAGAAGTCGATGGCGGCCTCGGTGTGACCGGCTCGGCGAAGTACACCGCCTTCTTTGGCGCGAAGTGGAAAGATATGTCCGGGTTTGCCGAGTTCTTCAGGCCGAATGTTCGGGTCAATCAAAGCCTGCACCGTTTTGCTTCGGTCACTGGCCGATATGCCTGTGGAGCAACCATGGCCAATTAAGTCAACCGATACCGTAAACGGTGTTTCAAACTGTGCACTGTTGCTGGTCACCATAAGTTCCAACCCGAGCTCATCGCAACGCGATTCAACCAAAGGAGCGCAAATCAAACCGCGGCCGTGCGTAGCCATGAAGTTGATGATTTCAGGCGTGATGTTGCGCGCTGCCGTCAAGAAGTCACCTTCATTTTCACGGTCTTCATCGTCAACAACTATGATGACTTCACCGCGTTTGATGGCTTCAATCGCTTCGGGTATGGTGTCGAGGGTCTTCTTCATCGCCGCAAAGGTACTGCTTGCACGGCAGTTTTTGCACTATCTTCGCACTACACAAGTATACTGCATGGAATTACCGATTGTCGCATACGGTGACCCCGTACTGCGTAAGAAAGCCGAAGAAATCGATGAGAACTATCCGAACCTCGAAAAGCTCATCGAAGACATGTTTGAAACCATGTATGCAGCGAGCGGGGTAGGGCTGGCAGCACCACAAGTTGGTTTGCCCATTCGCCTGTTCATCGTTGATGCGTCTCCTTTTGCTGAAGACGATGACGAAGAAGAAGGCGATGAAGCTTGCGCCGATTTCAAGCGCGTATTCATCAATCCAATCATTTTCGAAGAAACTGGCGAAGAGTGGGGCTTCGAAGAAGGCTGCCTTTCAATCCCCGGAATTCGAGAAGAAGTGAAGCGAAAAGCCAACCTCAAAATTGAGTACTACGACGAAAAGTGGGACCTCTACGAAGAAGAGCTCGATGGCATTCTCGCCCGCATTGTGCAACACGAATACGACCACATTGAAGGTTTACTCTTCACCGATAAAATTTCGCCGCTGCGCAGAACCTTGCTGCAAGGCCGCCTTTCCGACATCTCCAAAGGCAAGGTAGATGTGAACTACAAAATGCGTTTCCCAAAACAACAACGTAAACGATGAGAACTCTGATTTACACAATGGCCCTCGCGGTCAGTGTTGCCGCGTGCAACTCACCGGAAACAAGCGAGAACGGTGCAACTGCTCAAACAGGAACTCCATCTTACGATGCTGAATACGAGAGCAACAAAGCCGCCAAGCTCGAGCAAATTCTAGACCTTGAGGAGCAGGTTCAAGCCGAAACAACAGGGCAAGACATTAAGCTGCGTCAACGATTGCTCGTGTCGTATGCCGATTATGCAAACTACCACCACGAAGAACCTGAAGTGCCTGAGTTCTTGTTCCGATCAGCCAAACTCGCCGTTGAAATCGGGAAACCCCGCAAAGCCATTGAACATTTGGTGAACCTGCACGATGGTTACCCTAAGTATGAGCGCCGCACCGAAGCAGCGTTCATGATTGCCTTCATTTACGAAAGCGTGCTCAATGATCGAATCAGAGCCGAAGAATACTATAACAAAGTCATTGAATTTTACCCTGAATCAATCTGGGCCGAAGATGCCAAAGCATCGCTGAAACTCCTCTACTTGACTGATGAGGAAAAAATTAAGATGTTTATGGAACAGAACGCCAACGTAAAATGATACTCAGCACAACCGAAACAGTACCGGGCAGCGACATCGCTCAAATCGTAGGCATTGCACGCGGAAGCACCGTAAGGGCCAGAAACGTGGGACGTGACATTATCGCATCACTCAAAGGCTTGGTCGGCGGTGAAATCAGCGAATACACCCGCTTGCTGGCAGACGCACGCGAAAGTGCGCTGCAACGCCTCGAAGCCGATGCCAAGCGCATGGGGGCCGATGCTGTAGTGAACATCCGTTTCACCACCAGCGGGGTGATGCAAGGTGCAGCTGAGATTCTCGCCTACGGTACGGCGGTAAAGCTCAAATAACAACGCGTATGCAGGTCAGAGCATTGAAATACGCTGCGGTGCTCACGCTTCCGGCTACTGTCGCCGTGGCCTTTTTACGAACCGATGGTTGGACTTTCCTACCATTGCTCTATGCTTTTGGTATCATACCACTGGCCGAACTCTTCATCCGTCCAAACGAGAAAAACCTCGACGAGGCCGAACTTGAACTCGTTAAGCACGACCCTCTGTACGATTTACTGGTGCGCGCAATGACGCCCATTCAGTTCGCTTTTCTCACTTGGTTTTTGGTCGCCATCTCAGAGCCCGATTTACCCACCCAGGCCTTGGTAGGCCGCATCACTGCCATGGGCATGCTCTGCGGAGTGGTTGGCATCAATGTGGCTCACGAACTCGGGCACCGAGCAAATTCGCTCGATCGTTTTTTATCGAAGGCGCTGCTGCTCAGTTCGTTGTATACCCATTTTTACATTGAGCACAACCGCGGTCACCACAAGAATGTGGCCACTCCCGATGACCCTGCAAGTTCGCGAAAGGGCGAAACCCTCTACGCCTTTTGGTTCAGGTCAATGGTAGGCGGTTACATCAACGCTTGGAAACTGGAGCATGAGCGACTTCAACGCAGCGCACAGCGCGTTTTTTCGCTCCACAATGAAATGCTGCGCTTCCAAATCATGCATTTGGCCCTCATTACGGTTGTTTTTTTCGCCTTCGGCGGATGGTCAGCCCTGTGGTTCATTCTCGCAGCTTTGATGGGAGGTGTGCTCTTGGAAACGGTCAACTACATTGAACATTACGGATTGAAGCGCGAAATCAACGAACGCGGACGCTATGAGCGCGTAATGCCCGTGCACAGTTGGAATTCAAACCACATCCTCGGACGTATTCTGCTCTTCGAACTTTCACGGCACTCTGATCACCACTACAAGGCCTCCAAACCCTACCAAACCTTGGAGAGCATAAACGATGCCCCTCAACTCCCAACCGGATACCCCGGTATGATGCTCCTGGCAACTGTGCCACCACTTTTCTTTGCCGTGATGAACCGACGGGTCGATAATTTGACCATGAGCGCTGCCATCTGAGTGCAAACGCTCGCGAGTTTTTCGCACCTTTGCAACCCTTAGAATTACTGAACCATGAGCCAACGTTTTCGTCCGGGCGTGCTTTACGGAGCCGAAGCCCAAGAATTAATGCAACACGCAAACGACAACCACTACGCGCTTCCTGCGGTAAACGTGGTTGGAACGAATTCACTCAACGCCGTGCTTGAAACCGCAGCCAAAGTGAATTCGCCGGTCATTGTCCAGTTTTCAAACGGTGGAGGCATTTTTTACGCCGGTAAAAGTGTGTCAAACGACAACCAGCAGGCGGCCATTTTGGGTTCTCTTGCTGGAGCACTCCACGTACATACCCTCGCCGAGGCCTACAAAGTGCCGGTGATTCTTCATACCGACCACTGCGCCAAAAACCTGCTTCCATGGATCGATGGTTTGCTCGAGCACGGCGAACGCTTCTACGAGAAAAACAATCGTCCGCTCTTCTCTTCGCACATGCTTGACCTGAGTGAAGAACCCATCGAAGAGAACATCGAGGTGTGTGCTGCGTACCTCAGCCGCATGAAAAACCTCGACATGCACATCGAAATCGAACTCGGTGTTACGGGCGGTGAAGAAGACGGCGTTGACAACAGCGATGTTGACAGCTCTCGTCTTTACACACAACCTGAAGAAGTGGCCTACGCTTACGAGCACCTCAAGAAGGTGAGCGATTACTTCACAGTGGCTGCTGCATTTGGCAACGTGCACGGCGTGTACAAGCCCGGAAATGTTTCGCTAAAACCCGTCATCCTCAAGAATTCGCAAGATTACATCCAAAATAAGTTCGGAACCGGCCACAACCCGGTCAACTTCGTCTTTCACGGAGGAAGTGGTTCAAGCGTCGAAGAAATCCGCGAAGCGATCAGCTACGGCGCCATTAAAATGAACATCGATACCGACATGCAGTGGGCATTCCTGTCAGGCATTCGCGATTACGTAACCGATAACCTCGATTACCTCAAAACCCAAATCGGAAACCCCGAAGGCGCCGACAAGCCCAACAAGAAAAAGTACGACCCGCGCGTGTGGTTGCGCCACGGCGAGCAGTACTTCGTGCAGCGTTTGCACCAAGCATTTGACGACCTGAATTGCATCGGCCGCAACGCCTAATTGCAGAAATTTCACCACCTTTGTAAGTGTACAGAATACACTTACTATGCCGCTTCGTCATTTCCACCTCACCTCGTCAAAAGCCCATCGTTCGCTTGCATTGGCAGCTGAACGGATGCAATTGACCCACCTTCGCGACCTGTTTGCGTCAGACGATGACCGCGTTCAGCGCATGTCACTGGAGTTGGAAGGATTATACGTCGACTTCTCAAAGCACCGTGTCGATGGCGAAGTCATGGAGCTCCTGTTCAAAATGGCCAACGAAGCCGGCTTGAAAGACGCCATCGAAGCACAATTTTCGGGTGAACACATCAATGCAACAGAAGACCGCGGGGTATTGCACACGGCGCTCCGTTCAGATGAGGCGTTGATTGTCGACGGCCAAGCCCTTCGCAACGACGTAAACGAGGTAAACGAACGCATGCGCCGTTTTACCGAGGCCGTGCGATCGGGGGGGCACAAAGGCTTTACAGGTAAAGCCATCGATACCGTTGTGAACATTGGCATTGGAGGTTCTGACCTTGGTCCGGCCATGGTGGTAGAAGCCTTATCGCCAACAGCCACCTTGACAGCGCATTTCGTATCGAACGTTGATGGCGCTGATTTGGCGAGCGTGCTCAAACGCGTGAAGCCTGAAACAACTTTGTTCATCGTGGTGAGCAAAACCTTCACCACACAAGAAACCCTTGCCAATGCGCACGCTGCACGCACCTGGCTGGTTGAGAAACTCGGCAATGAAGCTGCGGTGAATGCGCATTTTGCCGCGGTGTCGACCAACCTATCGGCCGTATCGGCCTTCGGTATTGCCACCGACAATACCTTTGGTTTTTGGGACTGGGTAGGAGGGCGCTATTCGTTGTGGAGCTCGGTTGGATTGTCTATCGCACTGGCGTGCGGATGGTCGTCGTTCGAAGCCTTGTTGAAGGGCGCACACACAGCCGATGCGCATTTCAGAAACGCGCCTTGGCAGGGTAACATCCCTGTGACCATGGCACTTTTGGGCATTTGGTACAGAAACTACCTCAAGCTGGCCAGTCAAGCTGTTATTCCATACAGCCATCACCTGCGCCGCTTTCCCGCATACCTTCAACAGGCCGACATGGAAAGCAACGGCAAGTACACCGGCCGCGATGGAAACCGCATCGGCTGGGCAAGCGGACCCGTAATTTGGGGAGAACCCGGAACGAATGGCCAACATGCTTTCTTCCAACTTTTACACCAAGGCACCGACGTTATTCCGGTCGATTTCATCGCTTTTGCGGCGCCTTTGTCGCAGTTCGAGGCGCACCATACCAAGCTGCTCGCCAATTGCATCGCCCAATCAGAGGCTTTGATGAACGGCAAAACCTACGATGAGGTCGCCGATTCAATGCGCAACTCCGGTAAGACCGACGCAGAAATTGCGCGCTTGGCACCGTTTCGAGTGTTCGATGGCAACCGTCCGAGCACAACCTTCTTGTTTTCCAAGCTCGACGCCTTCAATTTGGGCATGCTCATCGCGCTCTATGAGCATAAAATTTTCGTCCAAGGGGTACTTTGGAACGTTTACAGTTACGATCAATGGGGTGTTGAACTCGGAAAAGAGCTCGCAAATCGCATCCTTCCTGAGCTCGAAATAGCTGATTATCATAGCTCTGAGTTCGATGCGTCAACCGCTGAGTTGATTCGTCGGTGTAAAAATTCGATTGTCTGAGCACAGAAGTGCGAAAGAATCATAAAAATGTTTGCTATCTTGGCAGGTAACCAATATCGGGGTAGGACCTGACCAAAATAGCATTCATGAAAAAAATCTTGACCCTTGCCGCATGCGCGGCATTGGCGTGTTTGCCAGTCGTTGCTGATGCACAATTTCAAGGCATCTCCACAGAAGTATACGCCGTCGACGGCGTATCGGGTTACAACACCTACAGAGTCTATGCTGAGTTCGGAAGCCCTACCGACCAGCTAATTGCTCAATTCGGAATCGATAGCGCACCTCTCAGCTTGAGCGCTGCTGGTGGTTTCTACCAAGATGCCGTAGGTAACCCACTCAGCACAGGCATTAACGCCGCGTTAATCCCATCGTTCCCAAGTCTTGAGTTTGACTCATGGTTGACCATCGGAGCTACGAATCAAACCGGAAACTCACTGCAATCAGTTGGATTTAATTTCGCTACGTTTGAAGCCGGCGGCCAACTCTTAGTGAACGATGCCTTCGGTGCAGTACTCTTTACCTTGCCGGGTGATGCACAGAATTTCCCCGTTGGAGGCCGTGTACTCATGGCGCAATTAACCGCCATCGGAAACGTAACCGGCACACTCAATGTGCAATGGAGAAACGGAGCAGGACAATCATTCGATGTGGAAGGTATCAACCTCTCCATCGTGCCCGGTTGTACCGACCCTACAGCCACTAACTACGACCCTAGCGCAAGCATCGACGACGGCTCGTGTTCGTTCGCTCAGCCAAGCTTCACAGGTCTTACTTGGGAACTCGTAGGCAACAACACCGTTCCCGGATTCAATACATATAGAGTATATGCCAACTTCGACAACCCCGGTGATGAACTTACGGCTGTATATGGCATAAATACCAATCCATTGCTCATTACAACTTCAGGTACATTCTATCAGAATGCCCTCACCAACGCCTTTTCAACAGGCGTTTCACCCGTGATCATCACAGCTGATCCATTGGCTGCATTCGACTCATGGGTTACCATCGGTGCAGAAAACAGCGTAGGCAACAACTTGCAAAACATCGGGGTGCCGACCGCAGCCTTTGAAAGCGGTAGCGCTTTGTCAATCAATGACGCCAACGGTGGCGCTTGGTTCGTATTCCCAGGTGATCAACCTACCGCTTCTCCGGATGCTCAAGGACGCGTTTTGATCGCTCAACTTACTACAGACGGTATCGTTGACTTCACAATCAACCTTCAATACCGTGCAACCGATGGCAGCAATCCACAAGAAGTGGGCCTAAACCTTGTCTTCCCTGATGCAATTCTTGGTTGCACCGATCCAACTGCTTGCAATTTTAGTTCTGCTGCTACGCAGGATGACGGCTCATGCCTCTTCCTCGATGCGTGCGGCAACTGCGGCGGCACAGCCACTGCCGGATGTACCAACCCCGCTGCGTGCAACTTTGACGCAACTGCCGGTTGCGACAACGGTTCATGCCTCTTCCTCGATGCGTGCGGCAACTGTGGCGGCACAGCCATTGCCGGATGTACCAACCCCGCTGCGTGCAACTTTGACGCTACTGCGGGTTGCGACGACGGCTCATGCCTCTTCCTTGATGCGTGCGGCAACTGTGGCGGCACAGCCACTGCCGGATGTACCAACCCTGCCGCATGCAACTTCGACGCAGCAGCCGGTTGCGACGACGGCTCATGCCTCTTCCTCG
>DAITMF010000033.1:0-39231 GCA_036835325.1 Flavobacteriales bacterium | reverse complement strand
AAAGCGCGCCAAGTCGATCTGCACCGGATTTGCCGGGATGGAGCGATGGTTCCCGACTGATCGCACCGTCCACACCGGAAATCCGCTCCGCGCCGTACTCAGCAGTCGAGAGACATCCCGCGAAGCGGCCCTCAACCACTTCAACCTCAACCCAAGCAAGCCCACTGTGTTCATTATGGGCGGAAGCCTCGGCGCCAAAAGCATCAACGACGGTGTTGCGGCAGCCCTGAGTCGCTGGGATGAACTCGGCATAAACCTGCTTTGGCAAACCGGAAAACGCTTTGCAGCTGAAAACGAGAAACGCGTCGCTGAACAAGGCTTGGAAGACACCAAAGTGCTAGGGTTCATTGACCGTATGGACTATGCCTACGCCGCCGCTGACCTCATCATTAGCCGCGCAGGCGCCATGTCAATTGCCGAGCTTGCCCTGATTGGCAAAGCAACGGTGTTTGTGCCCTCGCCGAACGTCTCTGAAGACCACCAAACCCACAACGCCCGTTCATTGACCGATTCAGGTGCTGCGCTTCTGCTGGCAGATAGCCAAGTGCGCACCGAACTTGAGCAAACGGTGGTTGACCTCATCAACGACGAACCCCGCCGCAACGCTTTGGGGACGGCCATTCGTCATTTCGCTCGTCCCAACGCAGCAGCAGCTGTAGTAGACCAACTTGAACGCATCGCACGCAAATGAGCAAGGAACGCCCCATACAGTTGATGTACTTCCTCGGAATTGGCGGAATCGGCATGAGCGCCCTTGCCCGCTATTTCCACAAATCGGGCGTGCATGTATGCGGCTACGACCGAACGCCGAGCGTACTCACGACCGCACTGGAGCTTGAAGGCATCGATGTGGTTTACAGCGACAATCAAACGGTGCTGCCCATTTTGGTGTACACGCTCCCGAAAGAAGCCATCGAAGTGGTGGTGACCCCTGCTGTGCCCAAAGATTCCGTCTTGCTCAACTGGTTTATTGACAACGGCTTCAGCGTTAAAAAACGCAGCGTGGTGCTTGGAGAGTTGACCCGAGCTGTGCCCACCATTGCCATTGCCGGTACACACGGCAAAACAACCACTTCGGCACTGACTGCGCATTTGCTTTACAGCAGTAAAGTGGGTTGCAATGCCTTTGTGGGTGGCATAATGGCCAACTACCAAACCAACCACTTGTTCACATCGACCGGCGCCATTACCGTGGTGGAAGCCGATGAGTACGACCGATCATTCCTCACACTCAAGCCCACGTACGCGGTGATTACCTCCACCGATGCTGACCACCTCGACATCTACGGAGAACACGCCGCCTTGCAAGAATCGTTTGCCCTGTTTGCTCAATGTGTTTCACCCGGCGGACTTTTAGTGAACGAGCGCGTGCATCCTTCGCCTTCGAGCGACGGAGTGCCCTATGGTTTCGGCGAAGGCGCCGGATGGAGGGTTGAAGCCACTCATCCATCCTCAAAAAACACCTTCACACTTCGAACACCGGAAGGAAAACGGCTGATTGATCTTCCGGCGCCTATGCCAGGGCGACACAACCTTGAAAACACCATGGCTGCCGTGGCACTGGCTGTTCAATGCGGCGTCAGTGAAGACGAAATCCGCGCCGGACTCGCCTCGTTCAGGGGCATTCACCGCAGGTTCGAATACCAGCAGAACACGGGCGACGTTGTTTTTATAGATGATTACGCCCACCACCCTGAAGAGCTCCGCGCCACCATTGCAGCGGTGCGTGAACGCCACCCCGGCAAACGCATCACCGGCGTTTTTCAGCCCCATTTATTTAGCCGCACACGCGACTTTGCTGATGGCTTTGCCGAAAGCTTGGCGCTGCTTGATGAAATCTTGCTGCTCGACATCTACCCAGCACGTGAGCTGCCCCTACCCGGAATTGATTCACAATGGTTGTTGGATAAAATCGTGCACCCCCACAAAAAGTGCATCGCCAAATCGCAGTTATTGCCGCTGATTCGGGAGAGTGTTCCCGAAGTGCTGCTCACCCTCGGCGCAGGCGACATTGACCGCGAGGTTGAGCCGCTGCGCCGCATGTTGGAAGAACGAAGAAATGAACCGTAAAATGCTCATACAAACGCTCAAATCAGGCGCACTCATTGCCCTGATTGCTGTGGTATCCGGCTTTGCCGCCGGAGAACGCAAAGCGTTGGTGTGCCGTTCACTCGACGTGAACGTAGCGCAACTGAGCGGTGTGTACTTCATTGATGAATCGGCCGTGATTGCGCATGTGTTTGACAGCGGCGTTCCGATTATCGGCGAAGCAATGGACGGCATTAACCTCGTGAAAATTCGCCATGCGCTGCAGCAACTTCCCTCAGTGAAAGAAGCAACGGTGTACGGACGGTTTGACGGCAGCCTGGTGGTTGACATCACCCAGCGCATGCCCTTACTGCGCGTGGTTGGCGACGACAAACCCGGGTATTACATTGACACCGAAGGGCAGCCCATGCCCCTGTCGAGCTCGTACAGTGCGCTCGTGCCGGTTGTTACAGGAAAACTTCCCATGGAACTGGGCAACGACCCCGAAGCCATCGCCAACCATCCCAACGTAAAAGCCGCCTTCGAATTGGTCAACTACATCGAGAACCGGCCCTTCTGGAAGGCCCAGGTTGAGCACATCATCGTGCTTCCCGGAGGCGACTTCGAATTCGTGCCCCGTGTGGGCGGCGCACGGGTAGTGCTGGGCGATTTACGCGACCTCGACGACAAATTCAACCGCCTCAAAGCCTTCTACAAGGCCATGGCAGCAAAAGGAAATCTGAACACCTACAAACGCATAAACCTCAAATACCGCGACCAGGTCGTCTGCGAACGGTACTTCTAACACCACAAGCTATGGAGCACTCTGAAATCATCGTAGGTCTTGACATCGGCACCACCAAAATCGCGTGCATTGTCGGCCGTAAAAACGAGCACGGCAAACTTGAAATCCTCGGATACGGCACCAGCGACTCCATTGGTGTTAGCCGTGGCATGGTTTCAAACATTGAAAAAACCGTTATCTCAATCAAAGAAGCCGTTGAAGTTGCTCAGCGCAACTCAAATGTGGAGATCAAAGTCGTTAACGTTGGCATCGCCGGTCAGCACATCAAAAGCCTACAACACAGCGGCTTGTTAACCCGCGACGACATTGACTCAGAGATCAGTCAAAAAGACATTGACGCACTCATCAGCGACATGTACAAACTGGTGCTGATGCCGGGCGAGGAAATCTTGCACGTCCTCCCACAACTCTACACCGTTGATGGTGAACAAGGCATCAAAGACCCCGTGGGCATGTCAGGAATTCGCCTTGAGTGCGACTTCCACATCATCACCGGACAAACCAATGCCGCCCGAAACATTCTGAAGTGCGTGACCCGTGCCGGTTTAACCATTGACCAACTCATTCTCGAGCCCCTTGCTTCTTCCGAGGCCGTTTTGAGCCAAGAAGAGAAAGAAGCCGGTGTGGCCTTGGTCGACATCGGCGGTGGCACAACCGACATTGCCATCTTCGAAGACGGTATCATTCGCCACTCAGCAGTGATTCCGTTTGGTGGCAACGTCATCACCGATGACATCAAAAAGGGCTGCAACATCATGCAGCACCAAGCCGAAACGCTCAAACGCAAATTTGGCTCAGCCTTGGCCATGGAAACCAAAGAGAATGAAGTGGTGTGCATTCCGGGTTTGCGCGGTCGCGACCCAAAAGAGATCTCAGTAAAAACCCTTGCGCAAATCATCGAGGCGCGCATGACTGAAATCATCGAAAGCGTGTACTACGAAATCCAAAGCTCAGGCTACGAGAAAAAACTCATCGGTGGTATCGTGATCACCGGCGGCGGTAGCCAGTTGCGCAGCATTATGCAGCTTTTCCAGTACCACACAGGTATGGATTGCCGCATCGGATACTCACACGAACACGTCGCCAAAACACCGTCTGATGCCCTCACTTCGCCGGTATTCGCCACAGGTGTTGGCTTGGTACTGAAAGGCTACGAACGCATGGGCCGACCGATTATTAAAACCGAAGCTCCGAAACAAGAACGGCCACAACCTGAAACAGAAAACCCCCGACTCAAAGAGCAGCGCACCTCGCGCAGCAAGTGGGAAAAATTCGGCATGTCGCGCTTCATGGAGAACATCCGTGAGTTCTTCGATGAAGAAAGCGACGACTGATTCTATACGCTTCATTACTCGTGAAAAACCCGTCCTATTCGACGGGTTTTTTCATTCCATGGGTTTGGGAAATCACCGCTCCTTTCGCTCCAAAAAATCACAACAAAACGCCGCATCTGCCTTTGATTGTCGCAAAACTTTCGAACTTTCAGTCAGAAATACATGCCATGCGCCTGTTCACCTGCTCTATTCTTGCCGTTGGATTTATGTTTCTCGCCCTGCGGGCGGATGGTCAACAGGCGCAAAGCAATCGCGAAGAAGCTATGAAGTTGATTTACGTTTTTGACCCGCTCTGCGGATGGTGCTACGGATTCTCCCACGTGATTACCGAATTTGCCGTTGCCCACCCTGAGATGGACGTGGAGGTGGTTGCCGGAGGGATGGTTTTGGGCGAACGGGTGGGCCCTCTTGCCGACATCGCACCTTACCTACGCGGGGCTTACAAAAACGTTGAAGAACGCACCGGTGTCACCTTCGGCGAGGCCTACCTCAACGAACTTTTTGGCGAAGCCACCATGACCATGGACAGCGAGCCACCCAGCCGCGCCCTAGCCGCCTTTCGGGCCATCAATCCCAACGAACACGCAGTGCTGCGTTTTGCTTCAGCCATTCAAAAAGCCATCTACTATGACGGCGTCGCACCCCGCGACGTTAGCGCTTGGGTCGCACTTGCCGTCCAAAACGGCCTCGATGCACGCGCTTTTGAGGCTGCCTACAACGACCCAGCAACAGAAAAAGCCATGCTCAGCGGCTTCGGCAAGTCTGACGCACTTGGCGTAACCGGTTTCCCAACCGTGGTGGTTGCCC
The DNA here is from genome assembly GCA_036835325.1 of Flavobacteriales bacterium. GTDB lineage: Bacteria > Bacteroidota > Bacteroidia > Flavobacteriales_D > Sanyastnellaceae > CAMCHP01. The sequence continues at coordinate 34,257 of DAITMF010000033.1, read as the reverse complement.
ACAACGAACAACTCTATGCCATTGCCCGAGGCTATGCCGACCTTGCTGCACTCGAGCGTGCACTCGCCCAAGTGAAGGCAGAGTAAGTAACCGCAAAAACACAGGGTTTTCAACACGCAAACGTGGATGATTTCCGTTAGTTCCTTCAGATACGAGCGAGTCGATTTGGTTTCTTAGCATGAGCAGACGAGTGTCTGCCGAGAAAAACGAAGAACCTAATTCTCAGCCTAATACCTGATTGGAATGGACAATAACATGCTGAACGGAGCGATGCGCTTCGATCTTCCACGCGAGCAATCATCGATCATTAAAGTCATTGGCGTAGGCGGCGGCGGTAGCAATGCCGTGAACTACATGTACCAACAAGGCATCAAAGGGGTTGACTTCCTTGTGTGCAATACCGATGCTCAGGCGCTTGATGCAAGTCCGGTCCCCATCAAAATACAGCTCGGCAGCACGCTCACAGCGGGCCGCGGAGCGGGTTCGAAGCCCGAAGTAGGCCGCAATGCGGCAGTAGAAAACCTTGAAGACGTAAAAGCCATTCTTGGTGATCAAACCACCATGGTCTTCGTAACCGCAGGCATGGGCGGAGGAACCGGCACCGGAGCAGCTCCGGTCATTGCCCGTGCAGCCCGCGAAATGGGCATACTTACGGTAGGTATTGTCACCGTTCCTTTCGGATTTGAAGGCCGGCGCCGTTCGCACCAAGCGCAAGAAGGCTTGCAAGAAATGCGCGATGCTGTAGATACCCTCTTGGTTATCCGCAATGATAAACTCCGTGAGCTGTTTGGCAACCTTTCATTGAAACAAGCCTTCGCCCATGCCGACGAAGTGCTTTGCACAGCCGCTAAAGGCATTGCCGAAGTTATCACCCTCACCGGTGAAATCAACGTCGATATGAACGACGTAAACACTGTAATGCGCGACAGCGGTGTCGCCATCATGGGTTCAGGCATGGCAAGTGGCGAAGGCCGCGCAGAAAATGCCGTGCGCCAAGCGCTCGAATCTCCACTCTTGTACGACAACGACATCACCGGCGCAAACTTCGTCCTCCTCAATATCACCTACGGCGACGATGAAGTGCGCATGGATGAAATCAGTGAAATTACCGATTACATTCAAGAATGTGCCGGCCGCAGCGCTGAAGTTATCTGGGGTTACGGGCAAGACGAGGCCTTGGGTGAGCACCTCTGCGTAACCGTTATCGCCACCGGCTTCTCAATGAAAGCCATTGACAGCGCGTTTGCAGAATTCGAACCGGCACAAAAACCGGTAAAGCACGTCTTGAAGATGGACGATGCGGTTGGCAAAGAAATCACAGCGAAAATCGACAGCCCAACGGCTGCCCAGCAAATACCTCCCGTGGTGCCCACCCGCCAAGAGCCCGAAACCAACGAGCCCTACATCAAGCAGGTTGAGACTCCCGCTGAACCCAAAAACGAACTGCCACACGCTCCGGTGTACCCTACCACGCCTCCACCACTGCCAAGCGTGGCCGCCGAAGAAACACCTCAGGAGCCTGAAATCATTCGCCACAACTTGTTCGATGAAGACGAGCTTCCGGTTGAGCACTTCAGCAACGCCGGTGTTGAAGACCACGTAGAAGAGGAAATCGAAGAAGTGCGCATGACCTTCACGCCTGAAAGCGAAGCACCGGCCGATGACGCCCCTATTTTTCGCGATTTAGACGGCAACATCATTGACGGTCAAACACTCAACACGCCAGAACAAGCCACTGACAGTTTTCGCTTCACTCCACAGCCGCAACCGCAGCCGCAATTCCAACCCATTGCGCAACGCAATGACAGCCTCACCCGTGAAGAGTTGACTGCACGCAATCAAGAGCGCATGCAACGTGTGAGCGAAATTTCAAACCGCTTGCGTACACCAAGCGGCCTTACCAAACTCGAAGATGAGCCCGCTTACATGCGCCGAAACGTAAAGCTCGATGATCAGCCACACTCATCGCAGTCAAACGTGTCAAAGTTTACCCTATTCGGAGAAGAAGACGAAAACGGCAACGTGCGCGCTCAGCTGCGTGAAGACAACAGCTACCTCAACAAAAAAGTAGACTGAGTCACATGAACATCACTGAACGCATAAACAACGACATCAAAGAAGCGATGAAAGCCCGCGAAAGCGGGAAACTCGCTGCATTGCGCGATATCAAGTCAAAACTCCTCCTCGAAGCCACCAAAGAAGGTGGTAGCGGCGAAGTTGACGAAGACGGCGCACTAAAAATCTTGAACAAGCTGTACAAGCAGCGGGTTGAAGCAGCCGAGATTTACCAAGCCCAAGGGCGCGAAGACCTTTTGGCCGATGAACTCGCCCAAGCAGAGGTCATCAAAGCCTACCTTCCGGCACAGCTCTCTGAAGCCGAGCTTCGCAGCTCGATGGAAGAAATCATCGCCCGCGTAGGCGCAAGCTCAATGGCTGATATGGGAAAAGTAATGGGCGCTGCCACCAAAGAACTCGCCGGAAAGGCCGACGGCAAAGCCATCTCAGCCATGGTCAAAGCCCTGCTGGGATAGTCAATATTCAATTCGAAGCCCGCAAGGCCATTTTCTCAGACTTGCGGTACAGTTTGTCAACCGTTCTGAACATGGTGTCGATGACCTCAAGGTCCGGCACCATTTCTTTTGCACCGCGGTCAAAATACCACAGTACCACCGGCTGATTCATGGCCGAATAGTCAACCGTTTCAACCGGACGGAACAACGAAATATCCATCGACACTTCGCGCTTTCCACGCTTGGCCTCTGCCAGTGCTCGGGTATCAATCGTTACGCGTTTATTGACAAAATTCTCGCCGCCAAAGTGCAATTCGTAAACATCGCCAATCGGCAGATTGAAAACATACTCACCTTTTTCGTTGCTCTTAAATGCGGTGTACAACTCTCCTTGTTTGAACACGAGAACACGCGTAGCCGGTGCATTGGCTTCGTTTTCGCTTCCATAAAGCATCTCTACCGTGGTGCCATAAAGCACCAAATGCTGGTCGTCAATCGGCGCCGGAGCGTCATTTCCGCCACCAAACAAAAAACTGAAAAACAACAATGCGAGCGTATTCATAAACGTGTGTTTGGCTCTTTTTACGGATGGATGAGCCGCGGGTTTCATCTATCCCCACTTTGCCCGGGCAAATAAAAGGCCGTACCTTGCAAACAATGACTGAACTAAAGGTTTTTACACCTTCTCACCCCCCAACACATAAAGAAGCCAACCACCTCATCGACTTCCTCCACGATCACCTCGATCAGTACGGAGACCCGAAGGAACACATCAAGGCATGCCTTGACTATGCACTCCAACGCAGCGACAGCCTGGGCGGCTTTGCCATTACCATCAGCGACGAAAACGGCCTCGTTGGCGCCACCATCGTCAACGCCACCGGAATGAAGGGCTACATTCCCGAATTCATCCTCGTTTACATCGCCACCCACCGTCGCGTTCGTGGAAAAGGTGTCGGCAAACAACTGCTGCAAGAGGTCCTCGAACGTTCCGATGGCGATGTCGCCCTCCACGTTGAACCCGACAACCCGGCCCGAATCCTCTACGAAAAAGCAGGATTTCAATCGAAGTACCTCGAGATGCGCTTGAAACGTCAGAACGTGCACTAACATGGCCTTTCTCACCCTACACAAAGGCAAATTAAAGCACAACTTCGACCGGTTAAATGCACGCTTCACCGCCCGCGGCATCGAATGGGCCGTCGTCACCAAGGTGCTCTGCGGAACACGCAACTACCTTGAACTGCTCCTGAACATGCATCCCACGCAAATTTGCGATTCGCGCGTTTCGAACTTACGAACCGTAAAGAAGCTCAACCCTGATGTCGAAACCATCTACATCAAACCGCCTGCCAAACGGGCCATCAAAGGGGTTGTGGAAGTCGCCGACATCTCCATGAACTCGTCGTTCGAAACCATTCGAATGCTCAACGATGAGGCGCGAAGGCAAGGCAAAATCCACAAGGTCATCATCATGATCGAAATGGGCGAACTGCGCGAAGGCGTCATGCGCGATGATTTGATGGATTTCTATGCCTCGGTGTTTGAGCTCGAGCACATTGATGTTATCGGCATCGGCACCAACCTTACCTGCCTCTACGGCGTTTTGCCCAACCACGACAAGCTCATCCAATTGTCGCTCTACGAGCAGCTCATCGAAGCGCGGTTTCAGCGGCCGATTCGCTACGTATCAGGCGGTACTTCCGTCACCATCCCTTTGCTCGATCAAGGCCTGCTGCCCGATGGCGTCAACCACTTCCGCGTCGGCGAAAGCCTCTTCCTCGGTACCAACCCGTACGACAACCAACCCCTCGAGGGCTTGTACACCGACCTCTTCATTCTCTACGCCGAAATCATTGAACTGATTGAAAAACCCGCCGCACCCGACGGCGACATGGGCACCAACGTCGAAGGTCAGTCGTTTCGATTCTCCCTGGCTGACCGCACCCGAACCACTTACCGCGCGCTACTCGATATCGGCTTGCTCGATGTCGAACCCTCGCACCTTCAGCCGGTCGATGAAAACATTGAAGTCGCTGGAGCCAGCTCCGACATCGTCGTGATCGACCTTGGCGAAACTGCCTTGGGCTACTCCGTGGGCCAACTGGTGGCCTTCAAACTCGACTACATGGGCCTGCTCCGCGTGCTCAACAGCTTCTACGTCGCAAAGAAAATCACAAACGAACCGGCACTCTAATCAACGATGCCCATCTTCTTCATGAGCCAAGTTGCGTTCATGGTGTCGCACACGCCCTCGCGCAAGCGGTAATCAAAGGTCAAATCGTCGTTGCCCGTATCGGCTGCGAAGTAACGGTTCAACACACGTTCGGGGTGGTCACTCGCAAGGGTGCACAGCGAAACGTCGTGCGTAGCGACAACAGCCCGAATGCCAATGCGCAGAAGCTTCTCCACAAACGCCCGACTGCCGGCCTCTTTGTCGGCCGAGTTGGTGCCTTTCAAGATTTCATCGAGCAGTGCCAGCACCGGAGGCGCATGTCCTTCAAGCGCCACAAGCTCCGACAAGCGGCGCAGCTCGGCCATGAAGTACGAGGTGCCCGACGCCAGTGAATCGCTCGTTTTCATTGAGGTAAAGAGCCGCACATCGCCCAAAGTCATCGCCGATGCCGCCACCGGCGCTCCGATTTGAGCAAGTACAACATTCAAACCAATCACCCGCAAGAAGGTGCTCTTTCCGGCCATGTTGGCGCCTGTGATCAGCATCACGCGACCGCGTTCGCCGAAACTGAACGGATTGGCGACGGCGTCGCTTCCCAGCATTAGCGGGTGCAGCAGGTCTTCGCCTTTGATTTCTTCGGCTTCGCCGGATGAAGGAAAGACGAGCCGCGAACAGTTGAGGTCGTAAAACGACGCAATGGAGGCCGACATCTCCAAACGGGCGATGGCCGCACTCCATGCAGTGATGCGGTGGGCGTGCTCACGGTGCCAGCGCACTACCTTAATGGCATTTCGCAATTCAGCTAGGTACAAGGCATTGGTTACAATGGCCGCAAAGAGGTTGTTGCGTTGATCGTAAGCCGAGCCGATGCGCGCGAGTTGGCGTGCGGCCTCCTTTGCTTCGTGCAAAGTGCGGATGTCATCGGCCAAGAGCTGCGGCTCAGAAGGGAGTGCTGCCCCGCGTTCGGTTAGAAAGGCCAATCCATCCATAAAACCGATGACCGGATTGATGGCTGCGTACACTGCGGCAGTTCTGCGAAAGTAAACGCCCGACACCACCAGCGGCAAGGTGAGCAAACCGAGTGCAACCGAGCTGTTTATCCATCCCCCAAAACCCAACACCAAAACGGTCACACTAAATACCGGAACGAAGAGCAAAAGGAGTTTCACCGCCCCACCGCCCGGTGCGGCAACGGCATCGGGCTGGGCAAAGGCATGAAAGGCATCCCACGCGCGGGCATCGGCATCAATCAGTGCCGCCGCACCGATGAAGCGCAAACGGTCTTCGCGTGCATCGGCCAGTGCTTGAATGGCCGCGTGGTGGTGGCGGCGTTGACTCGCCAGAACCGGGGCAGTGAGGAAAAGCGTGCGCATCGCCAACTTGCCCGGAAGCGTATGGCAACGGCTCACGGCGCGGTGCAGTGACCACTCGCCAAAGAGTCCCAAATCATCGGCCCAAGCATGCCCGGCGGGAGGCGGGTCGCCGGCATCCATCCCCGAAAAATCGCCCTCAGCCACCTTGCATTCATTCGCCAGAGCGTTGAGGTAAGCCGATGCCCGTTGGTAGCGCACATCGGTGTTGGCGTGCATCCGCACAGCGGCCAAAAAAAGAAGAAAAAGCAGCGCAGCACCCGTCAAGAGCCAAAATCCGTTCGCATCAATGAACGCATAATCACGAATGCCCAGCACCAGCACGGTGGCCGATGCCAGAAATGCCGTCACGCGCAGCGCGCTCAAACGCCGCGCCTTCGCGCGCAAGGCCGCCACCACCTCGGTGGCTTCGGCATGTAGTTCATTCAATCGGTGCAGCGCCTCATTCATACTGCAAAGAAACGACATTGCCGCTGACCGTGCTGTGTTGCACGCGACTTGCCTACCTTTGGATTTACCTACACCTGCCTGCCTTGCGCGAACTGTTCAAGAGTATGTTTCGGCGCGACTCGTTCGCCCACAACACCCTGCTGATGTCATCGGCTACAGTGTGGGGCATTGTGATTCAATTCGCCTTCGCGCCCATTTTGTCGGCCATTTATCCGCCAGAGGTGTACGGACAGTTTTCGATTTACGCAGTGTTGCTGGCCGTAGGGGCAACGATTATCAGCTTGGGGTTTTCGCGTGCACTTCTTCTGCCCCGTACCGATGAAGAACTCGCTCCGTTGCTGCGCTTGTCGTTTGTGTTGACGGTTGCCGTCGGCTTGCTTTTCACTGCACTATTTGCTGTGTTTGGTCCTGCAGTGGGGCGCTCGCTCGGTTTAGATGGCATGGACCTTTGGCTGCGTCTCGCCGGTTTTTTTGCCGCCATCAGCGCCATCGAAATGCTGATTGCGTCGTGGGGCTTGCAGCAACGCGCCTACCGCGTACTGTCGAAGCTGAGCATACCAACAAATCTGAGCGCCAAGTTTTTCAATGTGGGTTACGGATTGGGCATTGCGCCCACCGTGGGCGGCTTGATACTCACCAACACCCTGGTGTCGGCCGCACGCTCGGTGCTCGTGGTGCGCATGGCCTTGAGCCGCACGCTTCCAATGGCATTCAAGCGTCTCGGTCGGAGCGATTTCAAAGCCGTTTTAACGACCTACCGCGACTACCCGTTGTACATGGTGTGGAGCTTGCTGCTCAGCCAGGCATCGAACTACATTCCGGCGTTGCTCTTCCCGTTTTTTCTCGAAGGTACACGTGAAATCGGCCTCTTTGCCTACGCGGTAATGCTGCTCGAACTGCCCACCCGCGTGCTCGGCAACGGCCTGAGCAACGTCTTCATGCAAGAGGGCAACCTCGACTGGGAAAACGAGCGCGAACGCTTGCAGGCCAAAACCTACCGCATGTTTCGCTACCTCACTGCCCTGTCGGCAGTAACGGTTGTGCTGGTGTACCTGCTGGCTCCGCCACTGTTCGGGGTGATTTTCGGTGCCGAATGGCACGATGCCGGACGTGTTTCAGCGATTCTCGTTAGCAGCTACGGCATTCGCTACATCAGCACACCACTTATGGGCGTGTTTTTGATGGCCCGCCGCGAATCGTTGCAAATGGTAATGCAAGGACTCTTGTTCGGTTTGCGCGGCTTGGGCATTGTGATTCCCGGCTTTGCCGGATGGGGTTTCACGGGCATGCTCATCGGCTTTGGCGTGGCCAACCTTGTGGCCCATGCAGTGCTGGCTTTGACGGCCTTTCACTTGCTCGGTTCACGTGGCTATCGGATGAGGGAGGTGACCCTATGGTGCCTTGTGTTTTGCGCCTGCGGCGGATTGCTGATGGCCGCTGCCGCTTAACGCAGCACTTGCCAACGGCGGATTTCGCGGTGCCGCTCACCCAAAAACTCAATGATGTACTGGCCCGGCGGCGGCTGGATGCCGCTCAACACCACTTCGTTGTAGCCCGAAGGGTAACGGGTTGACTCGGTCACGGCCACTTCACGTCCGGTCGCGTCATGGATTCTGATACGCGCTTCTTCGGCTTCAGGGAGAGTGAAGCGTACCCGCGGTTCGGTTCCTGCGGGGGATGGATTCGGATACGGGGCACCAAACGAGAAAGCGTCGCTCACCGCAATGCAGTAGCGATTGTTTGCGGGCGTTGCTTCAGCAGCCAGCGATGATGAGGGTACCAGTTCGATGCAGAGGTAGTTGGCACCGTTTCTACCCGGCGACAAGCGTGCAGCGAAGCTGTAAACTGTGCCGTTTCCAGGTTGTGGAATGAGTTCGGGCGATTCGGTGATGGCGTTCCCATCGGCTGTTGAAAGCCGAATGGAGAGCTCGGTCGGTGAAAAATTGCCGGCATTGGCAAAGGCTACGGTGGCTGACCATCCATCCCCATCCTCATCCACTTGAAAATCGGTCAGCACGAGGTCGAGAACAGGCTGATCGGCCAGCACTGTGATGGATGCACTAGCGCTGCAGCCTTCGGCATTGGTGGATACAACGGTGGCGGTGTAGCTGCCTTCTTCATTGAAGGTCGCTGTTAGAGCGCCCGATTCACCGGCGGGCTCACCGTTGATGCTCCACGAGAAGCTGTTGGCCGAGGACCCCGTGTAAGCAAAGTCAACGTCGAGAGGCGGCGCACCAATAATCGGATTCGCGGTACAGGCGGCTTGTGGCGAATCGTATACAGGGACTTGCCGCGTGATACTGCCCTCGCAACCGTTCTCGGTCACCACCGACAGGTTGACCGGCACGGTGCCTGATGACGCAAAGAGGTAGCTGGGCGACTCGCCGAAGACTTGGTCGATGGTACCGATGGTCCAAACAAAATCGGCCGGCGGGTCGTCAGACACCGTTAGGTTCTCAAATGCAAACGGCGTGCCAACACAGGCATTGGCGACCGTAAAATCGGGTTGTGGCGGTGTTACCACGAGCACTTGAGCCTGATCAACACCAATGCAGCCGAAGCTTGATACCATGGTGCAGGTTACAAGGTAAGTTCCCGGATTGGGGTAGAGGTGCACGGGCGCCGCTTGGTTTGAGCCGGTGTTGTCGCCGAAGGTCCATGTATAGTTGGTAATGCTGCCTTCTTGCACGGCCAAGGTTTGGGTGCTAAGTGGAGTAAGGTTGCCTTGGCAGGTCACCGGTGCTACGACCTCAAACTCAGGCGACTGCCGCACCTGCACCAATTGGTTGAAGGTGTTTGCGCAACCGGCCGCGCTGGTCAGGGTGAGTTGGATTTGCTGAAATCCGGGGTCTTCGGGTACGAAAGCCACCAGGTTGCCGAGTTGGGTTTCGCCGGCGAAGCTCCATTCGGCTGTAGCCACTGTGCCGAAGGCAATTTGTGGCTGGGTGGTTAAAATCATCGAGTTGCCGGTGCAGGTTTCATCGAAGGTGATGTTGCCTGATGGTAAAGGCTGCACATCGATGCTTGTGCTTGCGAAGCCTGTACAACCGGCGGCCGTGGTGACCGCGGCGACCACGGTGGTGTTGCCCCACAGTTCGGGTGTGAAGTCAACGGTTTCACCCGTTGTGCTGCCGAAAGGGAATTGCCAAACGACCTCCTCAATTTGACTGTCGGCTGTGATGTCGAGGGTGAGCGCATAGTCGGTGCCTACGCAGGCCAATGCCGGGGCATTTACGCTGACGGTTGGTGCAACGCCGGCGACAGTGAGTACGACTTCGTCGACGAGCACACAGCCGTTGCTGTTGATGGCTTCCAGTGTGTAGGTACCGCTTTCAGTGATGGTTATTTGGGGCGAGGTGCTGCCATCGTCCCAAAAAAAACTCTCAATTCCGCCACCCGAAGGCAAGGGTGCCAGCACATTGCCTGCGCATACATCGCGGTCGGGCCCAAGCGAGGTGAGTACGCTGAAGCTGTCAACACTCAAAACAAGTTGATCGGAGGTAAAGGCACACTCAAACCCGTCAACAACAGTAAAGCTGTAGCTGCCGGGTTCTGTGAGGTCGATCACCGGCGACTCGGTGCCGTTTGACCAGTTCACAACGTAATTGGCTTCGCTCAGTTCGAGGTCGATGGTGAGCGTTTCACCGAGGCAAATGGTGTCTGATTCGGGCAGAACCGTGTTGCCGGGGTAGGTCACCGTAAGGGTATCGTACTGCATGCGACCGAGCTCATCTTTTGCTTGTACCCACACGCTTTGACTGCCTGTGATTTGGATGGATGAGGCGCTTTCGCCGGTGCTCCATAGGATTTCGCTAAATGCCGGGGGGAGGCTCAACTCGGTTGGGCAAAAGCCTTCTTCGACCACAATGTCATCGCCCAGATTGAGTGGAGTGGTGTAGTAGTCGAGCAACATCCCTTCGAGGTCTTCGATTTGGGCCTCGGTGAGCGGTTCTGTGAAAATGAGGAGTTCAGCGAGCTGTCCCTTCCAAAATCCGGCGAAGCCGCCACTGCGACCAAAAAAGCTGGCGGGGAGCGGACCTGCTGTGACCAGCGCCATGATGTTCCAGTCGTTGTTCATGGTTGTAGCGCTTCCATCGAGCCATTCAAAGCCGAGCCGTGTTTGACCGTTGATTACATCGGGGTGCGCGGTTGGGTTGCGCCACAAGATGCGGTTGTCACCCCTGAAGTACGGGTCTGAATTTGCATTGCCCAAAAAGTGGCGGTATTGGTTGCTCGCACCGTAATTCGGGTCTTCTTTAAGCACCCACACGACGGTACGTACATCGGGTACTGACTCGAATGCGAAGTTGTGCGACACCCCGGTGAAGTTGATCACATTGCGGCCGTTTAGTGCATTTGTCGCAAGTTGAGGCATTGCGCCGGGAGAAGATTGGCCCAAGTTTCGACCGTTACCGCTCATGTCGCCCCATTGCTGTACGAGCGTACCGCTTAGGATGCTTACGTTGCTATCGGCCCGCACCCAAAGAGCGAGCGAACTGAAGTAATCAGGCAGTTGGGCCGCAGCGTCGAGCGGCAGCCGCAGCAAGGCAACGAACAAAATCAGTTGAGCAAACTGGCGCATTGGCAGGGATGGATGGAATTGGCCATTCACGTATACGGATTGGCTTCGCTAAAGTTAACAATTCGGCGCGAACAGCTCACCGGTTTTACCGCGTCAACGTGTGAATAAGCCGTATCTTTGCGCTTGAAAACGTACACCGATGGAAAAATTTGATGTCATCGTAATCGGGTCAGGACCCGGCGGGTATGTAGCGGCCATCCGCTGCGCGCAATTGGGCAAAAAAACCGCCCTTATTGAACGTTACACCACCCTTGGAGGCACTTGCCTTAATGTGGGTTGTATTCCTTCGAAGGCCTTGCTTGACTCGTCAGAGCATTACCACAAAGCCAAAGAACAGTTTGCAGAGCATGGCATCCGACTCAACGACCTCAAGGTCGACATGAAGCAGATGATCGAGCGCAAGCGCGGCGTGGTGAGCCAAACCGTTGACGGCATCAGTTTTTTGATGAAGAAAAACGGCATTACCGTCATACACGGCCATGGTTCGTTCATTGACCGCACCACGGTTGAAATCGACAAAGGCAGCGACGGCAAAACGCAAATTTCGGGTGATAAAATCATCATTGCCACCGGCTCAAAGCCCGCATCCCTCCCCTTTATCACCATCGACAAAAAACGCGTCATCACCTCGACCGAAGCGCTTGAGTTGCAAGACGTGCCCAAGAGCATGGTCATCATTGGCGGCGGTGTTATTGGCCTTGAGCTCGGCTCGGTTTACGCCCGCTTGGGCACCGAAGTGAGCGTGGTCGAATACATGGATTCGATCATCCCAACGATGGACCGCAGCATGGGCAAAGAACTTGCCCGTTCAATGAAAAAACTCGGTGTGAACTTCCTCCTCAGCCACAAAGTGAAAGAAGTGAAGGCCACCAAAACATCGGTGACCGTAAAAGCCGATGACAAAAAAGGCGAAGAAGTCACCCTAAAAGCCGATTTCTGCCTCGTCTCGGTGGGCCGCAAGCCCTACACCGAAGGACTCGGGCTCGATAAAGTAGGCATTGCCGTTGACGAACGCGGACGTGTAGCCGTCAACGACCACCTCGAAACTACGGTTCCCGGCATCTACGCCATCGGTGACGTGGTGAAAGGCGCCATGCTCGCCCACAAAGCCGAAGAAGAGGGTGTATTTGTGGCCGAAGTCATCGCCGGTGAGAAACCGCACATCAATTACCTGCTCATTCCGAATGTGGTGTACACTTGGCCCGAAGTGGCTGCTGTGGGCCACACCGAAGAAGAGCTGAAAGAGAAGAAAATCACATACAAAACAGGCATCTTCCCATTCAAGGCCAGCGGCCGCGCCCGTGCCAGTATGGATACCGACGGCTTGGTGAAGGTGCTCGCCCACGAAGAAACCGACGAGATTCTCGGCGTGCACATGGTGGGTCCGCGTGCGGCCGACATGATCGCTGAAGCCGTTGTTGCTATGGAGTTCCGCGCGTCGGCTGAAGACATCGCACGGATGAGCCACGCCCACCCCACCTTCACCGAAGCCTTCAAAGAAGCCGCCCTTGCAGCCACCGCAAACCGCGCACTGCACATCTAATTGAACCCCAAGCGGCCACGCTTGTTTGCTTGTCAATGAAAACCGGAATCCTCGTCATCAACCTTGGTACACCCGACGCGCCTACGCCGGGCGCCGTAGGCCGCTACCTCAGTGAATTCCTCGGCGATGGCCGCGTAATCGACATCCCGTGGTTGCCGCGCATGCTGCTGGTCAATGGCATCATTTCGCCCATTCGCCGCTTTCGCTCATCGCGCGAGTACAAAAAGGTGTGGACCGACGCCGGGTCTCCATTGCTGCTTTACGGACAAGAGCTTCGCGAGAAACTGGCGGCCCGCTTCGCCACCGACGACGTTACCGTTGAGCTCGCCATGCGCTACCAGCAACCCTCAATGGATTCTGTGCTCGAGCGCATGCGTCAAGCCAACTATGACCGCATCGTGATTCTTCCACTCTACCCGCAGTACGCTTCGGCCAGCACGGGTTCAACGCTTGAAAAAGCCCTCAGCGTGATTGCAAAGTGGTACGTAATACCCGAAATCATCGCCATTAGCCAGTATTGGGACGATGCAGGCTACCTTCAAAGCTTCGTCAACCGCGCCAAGCAGTTCGACCTCACCAGCTACGACCACTTCATGTTCAGCTACCACGGCTTGCCCGAGCGGCAGGTCGACAAGGTGTACGAAGACCGCATGTGCCGCAACCACAGCTGCGAAACCGAAATCAACCACGAAAACAAGTTCTGCTACAAAGCCACCTGCTACGCCACCACACGCGCATTGGCCAAGGCACTGAACATTCCCGAAAGCAAGTACACGGTGGCCTTTCAGTCGCGCCTCGACAACAAATGGATCCGTCCGTTCGCTGACGACATCGTCAAAGAGCAGGCCGATGGCGGCTGCAAGCGCATGCTTGTGTTCTCGCCCGCCTTCGTAGCCGATTGCCTCGAAACCACCGTTGAAATTGGCCGCGAGTACCTCGAAGAATTCCGCGAGCATGGCGGAGAACAGCTCGATCTTGTGCCGAGCTTGAATACCGGTGATGACTGGGTTGATGCCCTCGAGCAGCTCATCCGCCGCAGGCTTTAATTTTTTATTTTGGGGATGGATGCACAGCGTCTGCACGACACACTGAAAGCCGGAGAAACGGCGGTGGTGCTCGTAAAACCCGGCCATCCGAAAACTGCACGAATGGCGCTTGGCGTGAAGCGCGGCCTTTGGATGGAGACTGCTTCGCAGGATGCCGATGCGCAAATTGACGCCTTTTTGGCCCAAGCCGACGGACCCGTATTCGGGTGGTTGGGGTACGACCTCAAAAATGCCTTTGAGCGGTTGGACAGTCGTTTCGAAGACCGCTTGGGATTTGGGGCACTCGGCCTGTTCGAGCCCATCGAAACCGGTGAAAGCGCGGTAGATTTTGGCCGCTTTCGCTCATCCGCCGGAGGCGAGAAAAAAATACAACTCACCCCGCGCACCCCACAGGAAATTTACCTCGCCGACGTGCACGCACTACAAGCGCACATTCAGCGCGGCGACATTTACGAAGTCAATTACTGCCAAGAATTTTACGCCGAGGGCGTTTCGCTAGACGCCATGGACGTGTTTGCGCGGCTGCTGGAGGCGACCGATGCCCCGCATTCGGCCCTTGTGCACCACCAAGGCGCATGGCTGCTGTGCGGGAGTCCGGAACGTTACCTGCGCCGCACCGGCGACCGTTTGATCAGTCAGCCCATCAAGGGCACAGTTCGGCGCGGCGCCGATGCCGACGAAGATGCACGGCTTGCGCGGCAGCTCCAAGCCGACCCCAAGGAGCGCGGCGAGAACATCATGATTACCGATTTGGTGCGCAACGATTTGGCCCGCGCCGGTCGACCCGGCACCGTTCAGGTGGATGAGCTGTGCGGCATTTATTCGTTTCGCACGGTGCACCAGATGATTAGCACGGTATCGGCCGAGGTGGATGCCGCAACGGGCTTGGGCCATGTGCTGCGCGCTAGTTTCCCGATGGGAAGCATGACCGGGGCTCCGAAGGTACGGGCCATGGAGCTGATTGACCGCTACGAACATTTTTCACGCGGACTGTATTCGGGCAGTGTAGGCGCGGTAGAGCCAAACGGCGATTTTGATTTCAATGTGGTGATACGCAGCATTTTTTGGAACGCCAACACCGGCTACCTCTCGGTGCGCGTGGGCGGTGCGATTACCGCGCTCTCAGACCCTGAAGCCGAGTACACCGAATGCTTGTTGAAGGCCGAGGCCATGGTGAAAGCGCTCAATCCTTGATCACAGCAAGGTTGATGCCTTTTAGGCGACCAGTGGCATTTCTGAGTTCGACCAAAAAATAAGACGCCATCACCACGAAGAACGGGTAACTGATCACAAAGTGGCGGTATTCAATTCGGCGTATCACCACCGAAACAAGCACCACGATGTAGAAAGCTGTCGCGACAAGCAGCCAGACGCTGAGGTCAGAGCGGCGCTTTACCAGCATGCGAAGACCTCCCAACGTGCCGCATACAAGCACCACCCAGTACAGACCGGAGTAGGCCATTTTTACCGCTTTGCCCCCTAGCGTGAGTTCATTGAAAGGTGCGTTGTACAAGTTGTACGTACCGGAGTGTACCACGAAGTTTTTCAGCAGTTTGAGGGGTGCAACCACATGGTGGTGAAGCGGTTTCTCTAATTTAAACTGCTCTGTGTAGCGCTCCAATGCAGCAATGGCTTCGCTTTGGCTCATCTCACCGGAACCTTGAAAGAAACGCTGGATGGCTTGGAGCGAATCGCGGTTGTAGGCAGAAGTGTAGATGTACGACGGAAACGCCGCGAGCATTTCGGATTGTTGGGCCTTGGATTTAGGCGGTGCGCTCACAAATGCGGTGATTTCGGCTTTCGGATTCCACCAGATCAGGTCGCCGCCCCACGACTTTACAAAGTCAGCCAAGGCCTTCATCTCAGGCGGGAAGTAAAAATCTTCGCCCTTGGCCTCAGGGTAATCGTAACCGGCGTAGAGGCTATCAACGAAAGGAATGAAGGCCTGTTTCTGTTGGAAGTTTCGTGAAACCCACCACACCTCAAAGCACAGGAGTGGCAGCACAAAGGCCAGTGCACTTAGGAAACGCTTTGTGCGGGGATACTCGGCCCTTCCCTTTGAATACACAATGTACACCAACCAAAGCAAGAAGAACGGCAGCATGTACTGCCGTAAGACGAACGCAAAGAGAAGAAGGAGACCGATGAGGAACTGTCGTGCGTAACTACCTGCACTCTTCGGATGCAGCAGCAAGCTGAAGGCGATGATGAACACAGAAACGGCCAGACTTTCGGTTAACACGGCGATATCGTAAAGACTTGTGTAGGTGCTAATCGCGTAGCCCACAAATGTCACCGCGGCCACAACTTTGTTTTGAAAAACACGGTAGGCCAACCGGGTTAGAAAGAACAACGATACACCCGCCACCAAGGCTTGGAACACAATCACGAAGGGAAACGAAACCTCTGATTTGCTTGAAAAGAGGGTTGAAAGCATTAAAACCAGTTCGTACCCCGGCATTCGACCGGCATATGGCGTAAGGTCTTCGTAAATCGTGAATTGATTGTGTTCAAGCATGTTCATGGCTGCCGGGACGTACGCCATTGTGCAGTCACCCGTGCAAACAATCTCACCCAATGGCACTTTAGGGAAGCCCTTCGCGAAGAGTAGCAGAAAGGTCATGCCCAGCTTTATGACCAAGGCGATGGGAAGCAACGAACGGCCTTGAATCAGTTTATGCATGTTTCACACGGCCAATTGCGATCAACGAGGTTCCGAGGGGAGGCTTCTTCAGCAGAGCGTTTTCGGTCTTCAGCAGCGCATTCAGGACGTGGTTGCTGAATTCACCGGGAGTTTTAAAACCTGTTGCAATGATTTTCTCTTCGCGCACAAAGCGCAGAATGAACTTTCGGATGACGGCGATGGGGAGGAGGCTAAACCCCCAGTAGGCCATTTTGATATCTTCCACACCGCAATCTTCGAGCAGTTTGCGCATGGTTTTTTTGGTGTAGCGACGTTTGTGGCCGGCGGCAGTGTCGTACTTGCTGAAGAGGGTATTGAGTGCGGGGACGTTTATTACCACAAGACCACCCGGTTTTGCGTAACGTAAGCTGGTTTGGAGGAAGCTCACATGATCATCAATGTGCTCGATGACATCAAGCAGTAAGACACCATCGTAAGCCTCCATCATGTCATGGGGTTGATCGCAGATGTCTAAGCAGTAAACAGTCCCTTTGGTGTTTTTGATTTGGTTCAGCGCCAACATGTTCAAATCACAGCCATCAACGGTTGTGCCGTAGGCATCTTCAAATTGGGTGATGACCACGCCATGACCGCAGCCGATTTCAAGGAAGCGTTTACCAACAGTGTACCCCTTGAGTTGGGATTGAATAGCCCTGAACCTGGATTTTATCCAGAAGTGGTTTGCTTGCGCGAATTCGTACCATGCGTCGGCCATGTCGACCTGCTCAGGTTGCGACAAGCAGACGATGCCCGGGTTAATGTCCTTCGACCTGTCCATCAATGATTGTTTTCTTTATGTGGTACAAGGGCCTGTTTTTCACTTGGATGAAGATGCGCTGGATGTACTCGCCGATGATACCGATGAAAAAGAGCTGCAAGCCACCGAACAAGATGATGGTGAAGAGCAACGCGGTGAAGCCGGCGGGTACATCGTGGAAGTAGAACTTTCGGATGGCGGTGATCACGAAGTACACCAATGAGCTTGCGATGCAGAGGGTGCCCAGAGCAATGAGTATGGTTATGGGGAGGGTTGTGAAGTTG
The DNA here is from genome assembly GCA_036835325.1 of Flavobacteriales bacterium. Classification (GTDB taxonomy): domain Bacteria; phylum Bacteroidota; class Bacteroidia; order Flavobacteriales_D; family Sanyastnellaceae; genus CAMCHP01. Next base: position 16,856 of record DAITMF010000033.1, on the reverse strand, counting down.
AAAATGCCATCGGTTGCCAGCTTGATGAGTTTGCGGAGCGTGTACTTGGTCACCCCGGCTTGGCGCTCCATTCGTTCGTAGGGTACCCCAAGTTGTTTAAACCCTACCCAGCTTCGGATGCCGCGTAAGAAGCGGCTGTCTTCACGGTGTTGGTTCATAGCGAGCGCCACCCTTCGGCTGATCAATGCGAAGTCGCCCGAATCTTTAGGGATGGGAAAACTGGAGATTCGGTTGAGTATTCGGTAGAAGAGATTGTAGCTGAGGCGTTTGAGTTTGCCTTCTTTTCGGTTGGTTCTGACCCCGTACACAACATCGTAGCCTTCTTCGATTTTCTCCATGAAGTGGAAGTACAATTCGGGCGGATCTTGCAGGTCAGCATCGAGGAACATGATGTAATCGCCCCGCGCGAAGTCGAGTCCGGCGCTGATGGCCACTTGCTGACCGAAGTTGCGCGACAGGAAGATGCACTGGTACATGGGGTTCTTTTGCTGTACCTCTTCCATGAAGAAGGGGGTGTTGTCGCGGCTTCCGTCATCAACCAAAACCACCTCGCAGTTGTAGTTCAACTTTGCTGCTATGGCATCGAGACGCTCGATGAGTTCAGCGAAGACTTCGGCTTCGTTGTACAGAGGAATCACAAAAGACACGTGCAGCTTGCTCATAGCGATTGGTCATGAAGCCGTTGGTCACCGACTCCGTGCAGCGTCAAATATAGCATTAAGGTGCCGCACCGGAACTAGATTCTCACAGGGCGATTACACCTTGATCACCGCAGAGCAGCGCGACCCGGTTATTTTGGTCGCCATTGCTGCGCTGGTGAGCCCGACGCTATCGGTCGACAGGGCGTGTCTAGGTGGCTGCTTCAACGCCGGCACTTTTCAATTGAAGGGCTTGGCGGCGGACACCTCGGGATTGAACCGCAACTTCCACAAGCGTTGCTTTGTGCCATATTCGATGGGGTGTTTGGGGTACAGCGGGCCGTACCCGCCGCGAGGAAAGCTTAAGCTGACACGACCACCGCCCATTTGCGGGCATCAATAGCGGCAAAGGCATTAAGCCATTCGCTCAATGACCTCCATTTTCAACCATTCAAAGGCACTCTGCTGGTCGTAGGTCACCTCCGGCCGTAGCAATGCCTCCATATCGCCTATGAAATTCTCATCGCTCTGTTTGGCCTCGATGTTCAGCAGAAACTCCTTTTTCGTTGGTGGCCTCTTTCCGGTGGCGAACTGCATGTAGGGGTAATAACATTGCAAAACCTCATCAACGTTGAAGGCCATGTTGTTTCTGGCATAATCAAGATCAAACAAGTCGCGCCCTTTACTTCGTTGATACAGGGCACGAAGCTTTGTACCCAGAAGCTCATTGAGCTTGTAGGTTCTGATGGCGCACTCTCCTTTAAACCATTCACTTTGAACAGCAAATGGGATTTCTGTCCAACCGAGGACATTGAAGTGTTCGCGGCAGTTAATCTCCAACTTCAAGCGCATTCGGATTCCTTCGTATTCCGACGTAAAGCGATACAGTGCTTTGATTCCGTGACCTCTGTTTTGCGTTGTTCTTTCTTCTTCGAAAAAAGTGATGACTTCTCCGATGCGTTCCATAATCGGCTTGATGGATCCCGGTTTTATCTGCACCAAGTCGATGTCTTCAGAGTACCTAGGAGCTGGATTCTGGTAAAGTTTGTGCAACGCCGTCCTACCTCTGAACGCTAAATTCTCGCGGAGGAAGTCGTCAGCAAACAGCTCTACCAAGGCCCTGCCTATGACCAAGTCTTGCTCAACCTGAGCAAACTCCCTCCAAGGCGCATGTTCTTGCCATCTCGCTATGTAAGGTCTAGGTATCACAGATCAGACTCAAGACGTAGGTTAACATCAATTTTCCAGCGATTCGGAGCGCTACCCGGCTTTTCGTTCTTTGTAGGGCTTAACAGGACTGGATAGTAGGATTCCTTTTGAAGCTCATTGAGAATCAAGTCCGAAAAGCCATTTGCACCGAGCAGTTCATCGAGTATGAACCCAGTTCTCTGGAGCGTACTTTTGTTCTTATACCAACCCAGCAACGCGATTAAATCGCCTTCACTGAGTTCTTCGACGAGCTCCTCCATTACAGTCAACACACGATTCAAACCGCCAATTTTCGTGTGGAAGTGAATCAAATCAATGAAGGTCAGGGTTGGAGACGAAATTGCATAGAGACCGGCGTCTGACTTTTTATAGACAATGTTGTTTTTGGGCCAATTGGCCGTCGTATGAAACATGATCGCATAATTGCCTTTGGTTATGGCGTTAAGCTTGGGCACCTCAATGACTAGGTAGTCGTTTTGAATTTGTTGATGGCTGGCGCCATGAATCTTCGCGGCTGAATACAGGCCAATGTAGTATTCACGTTTCAAGGAGGCGAACAGCTTATGAGCGTACAATGGAAGGGGCAGTTTCTGTAGGCTTGAGTAACGCGGTGGAATAATCAGGTAAAAGCCAGTGCGGAGGTTTACGATCTCTCGCTTGGCAATCAATCGATTCAGTTCCCTCCGTGTAGCCGTAGTCTCCTTCGAAACATGCTGCATTACTTCTTCAAGTGAAAAGGAATACTCTTCAACAGAGAGCAGATATTTGATGTATTCTGCAACCGACACGATTAGAAATATTTCGATAAATATACGTTTTTTCGGTGCATTCCTCGAATTTATTCTAATTCATTCAGAATGTTCAATGAGACGATCTCAGTGTGCAGGAGTCTTGAGCTGACGCGACAACCACATCTAGCGTACTTCATACTTATGTCTGCATCACGTTTGACGAGCGATGCGTTCTGACAGCTGCTGCTTGATCGACCCCATCCATTCGTGCCGTAGAATACTGAGAACAATGCTGTCGCGCCGTTCTCCATTGGGCTTGTAGGTATTGCTGCGCAGAATACCTTCCACGGTGCAGCCAATGCTTTTCATTGCGTTGATGCTACGGGCATTCTCATTGTCGGCCCGAAACTCGACCCGTTCAACCCCGAAGGTTTCGAAAGCAAACTCCAGGAGCAGGTACTTGCAGTTGACATTCAATCCTGTGCCTTGAAAATCTTTGCCGTACCATGTGAAGCCGAGCTGCAGTGCCGCGTTCTCGAATTGGATGTCATAGAAGCGCGTGCTGCCCGCAAAGCGCCTCGTTCGTTTGTCGAACACTGTAAACGGATAGGTTGTTCCACTTGCTCTGCCCAAAAGCGCCTTCTCAATGTACACCTTCATTTTCTCAGGAGAGTTTGCTTGGAGCAACGAGTAGGTCCACAATTCAGGCTCTTGAAGCGAAAAAGGGGTTAGAATAGCAAGGTGTTCATGCTTCAACGGTGTTAGCTGCACCCGTTCGTTCTCAAGCACGTAATCGTGGCTAAAGTCAATGTTCATCCGGCCTATTTTAGAAGCTCCATTAACTTCTCGGGGTTCTTCAATGCCCCGAAACCGAACTTCGCGTACAGTCCATGTGCATCATTGGTGGCCAACCTCCACACTTTAACATCGCGCAGTGGCTCGTAATTCATGATGTACTCCATCAGCGTGTTTGAATGACCTTGCTTGCGGTGTTCCGGCGCAATGAAAACGTCCATGAGATAAGCAAATTGTGCATAGTCGGTCACCACTCGGGCGTAGCCAATTTGCTGGGCATCCAAGTAAACACCAAAGTTCAGAGAGTGGTCAATCAAGGTTTGCATGGTGCTTATGCTTCTTCCTTCGGCCCAATAGGTTGAAGACAAGAAGGCCGTAATGAAACCAATGTTGAGTTGGTTTCTATCCGTGTTGATTTCAATTGGCATAGTCGAATACGTGCGTCATTGCCGACGAACATACTCAATGTTTGATCAGCTTTTGTGTGCGATGGCCTGAATTTCCTTCCAAACGAAGGAAGTATATGCCCGGCGCGAGGTGGCTGAGATTCACCACGGCTTCTTGGGTGGAGAGTAGCGTCTTGCCCGATGCATCATGAATCACCAGTGTGAAATTTTGCCCTGCGCCGGAAATCAACACCGTCGACTAAAAGGGGTTGGGAAAAACCTGCAAGTCAACCGGAGCATGTGCCAATAAAACGTTGAGCGGTTGTGCGCACCCGGCCTTCTCTAGAACCGCAACACCAACCCCACCCCGTTGCCGGTCAGCGCTAGGTTCAGTTCGTGTTGTTCGCGGAACGAGGTCGTCCGCAAACCGCGGTTGTAAGTTGCTACAGCGTGTTCTGCTTGTTTGTTGTAGCTCGAGGTAATCGGTAAGGAGACCACCAATAACCCTGCACCAACGCCGGCGATGGCCCAATTGGGCTCGCGACCGAACAAGATATCCCCGAGCGTCCATCCAACCATAAAGCCACCGGCAAAACCAATCACACCCGAAAGCCCCTTGGTTGCTCGGGCTGAACGCATCAGTTCGTGGGCCTCTTCATTGGAGCGCATGGCGTAGAGCACCTGCTTTGGGGTGAGCTGTCTATTCCCTTGGAAGAACTCCGCTTCGCCCCAGGCGCGCAAAACGGCAATTGAATCGGGAAGGGCTTGAGCACTTGCGAACGAAACACCTGCTGCGAGCAGCGTTAAGATGAGTACAATTCTTTTCATTTGAACGTGGATTATCGTTGATTAAAACAGCGGCAAGTAGATACCCAAGGCATAGGTGAGCATGAGATGCCTTTGTGCGAATTCACGGGGCAATACAGGCCCTTCTCTCAACGGCACGGCAAATCCGATTTGGGCACTTAGCCCTTTCCTGCCCCGGTACACCAAGCCCGGTCCGAATGCGCTTTGAGCAAACGAATCGCCAATGCCTTGGTTCCAGTATTGGAAAGAAACAAACGAACTTCGTATGGATGGGTGGAAATGGAAATTCAATCCGGCGCCGAAGCCCACCAAACCGGCACCTACTTGAAGCCCCATGCGATCAGTCAAAAGAAACTCAAAGTCAGCCCCTACAAGGGAACCTCCACCCTTCAGGATTCCTACTGTCACGGCACTTCGTTTCTCCGGCTTAAGGGATTTGGGCGCTTCCTGGCCAAAAAGCTGTGCTGCGCCAAGAATCAAAATTAGGGAGAGGATTCTTTTCATACTTGGGTAGTTTGCGCCTCAATTTACATCACAAACCAACACCACGTATGCATCAACACAAAAAATCGAATGAGCTGGGAAGCACTAAGGAAAGCAGGTGGTCTGTGTAGAATCATCGGCTGCCGTTCGCGATGACTCTAAACCTAGAAGTGAAAATACAAGCCGACGAGAAAATCCAAACCCGAACCGATTGGACTGATAAACTCCCGCGCAGTTGCCTCGTGTGTGCTCCCCGCTCTGATGTAGGTGTAATTCACGTTGTAATACCTCAAACCTACACTAGTGGAGAAGTTCTCTGTAGCATTGTTCTCAAACACGGCACTAACATGGGCACCGATGGATGCGTCGTAATTCAATGTTATCTCTTCACCCCCCACATTTGTCGCGTCGATGTACATATCGCCTACCCTGTAGTACCCCACACCGGCACCGAGTTTAAACCGGTAGTAATCACCGTCAATGACAGGAATAATAAGCGCCGGCGTCAGGGTAACGACCACTCGATCAAACGATGCATCGGCATTCTCCAACCTGCTTGACAAGGTGCTTCTTTGGTAAAAAAAGTCACATGATACATCAAAGTATTTAGAAACTTCATACCCATATTTTGCTCCGATTGAAAAACCACCTCCTGTACTTAGTGTTACTTCTTTATTGTCTTCATCAATGAACAAGGCAATGGATTCAAAACCGAAACCACCTCCGGCCACAGCTCCGATTCTTGACTTGGGTCCGGCCAGGCTCATTGGTTTGTACGTTTGCTTCCTCAACTCCCAATTTTTGATTTCAGCAGTGGCTATCGCCTGATCAACCAACTCCATGATTGGCTTACCTGACCAATTGTATCCGACAGCGCACCGCACATAGTAGGTTTTACCCGGCTCAACGGTCAACTTCAGTTCGGAATCGTGTCGCATACTGCACACAAACGAATACTCGCCCGCCTTGGTTTGAAAGGTGTAATACGACCAGTTTGCCAAGCCGATAAGGGGCACTTCATTGGCTGTGATCTGCATTTTTAAAGAAGCACCCGACTCATGGTACGGCCGGTATACCACAACTGTAGCTTTCCCCTCTTCCTGACTGCCTGTAGATTCAATTTGGGCGGAAACACTAGCGTTAACAAGCAGCAGGACGAGAATTAAATGAATGATGCACTTCATTTTGATTCATTTACGGTGTACGCATCTGACCGATTGCAACTCTCCAATGTGTGAAACCACATAACTCCAACGAAAGGAAGATCATGGCACAATCGATTCAGCAGTACAAATTACATCACAAAGCAACACTACCAACTCATCAACACATTTTTTGCGTACCCCCCCCTCACACCCTTCTCACCTTCACCTTTCGGGTCTTGAGCTTCTGGTTGTCAAGCTTGGGGAGAACCGATGCACACCGATCGGCGGCGACGGCGACAAAAGCACACTCAGGCCGCACCTCAATCGCACCCACCTCATCGGGCTGCAAGCCAGCGAATCGGCAATCTGAACCGCTACAACTTTGGAGATTTCACCTGCTCTTCAATTCGTGGCCGCCACTCCTCTTGATTTGACATCGTATCGCAGAGTTTCTCATGGAAATAAACCTGATACCACGTCTTCTTATGAAACCCACCCACAGACTTAAACACTTTCTCAGAGTGAATCATCAGCTTCAAAATGAACTCCTCAGTGGGCTCCCGATGGCTGTTGATGACCTGACTTAAAAAAACCGGTGTAATGCTGACATCCTTGGCAAAATCGCTGCGTTTGGTGTAAATCGCGTCCACATAACTCTGAACGAAATGCGCGAAATGATCTTGATTATCATACACCGGCGCTTTCAGATAGTCTTCCATCTTCAACTTCAATTGCAGCAATTTCGCGCGAAGAACTTCTTCTTTTGACAAGCGCTTCATTCGTTCCAATCGGGCCTCCATCAGGGTGATAGAATCAAGCTCCTTGCCTTCACTTTTTTCGTACCTCGAATCAACTCCAAACTCGGGGTCGACAACAAACTTTCTGCGTTTACTCATCACGGTCATAGGTTTGAATTAGGTCTAAAATTTCCGGCATTTCCAGGCTCAAGGTACTTCCCGTCACACGCATACCGTACGTATCGATGTAATGCTGCGCGATGGCAGTTTTGGGCCTTAGTGAAACGCACGCCAGTTCTGCGTAGTCTGCCACTGCGAGTCTCGCCACGTGCGCAATCAGGTTTCCTGCAATGCCGTCGTAGCGCTTCCCCTTCCCTCTATTTTCGCGTGACACCGTTAAAAGCCGTATATGTATCCTCCACTCCGATGGGATTCGCTCGATTGAAATCAGCCCGAGCACATCTTTCTGCCCTTTTAGGGTCAATTTGTACACTTCGTGAATCTTTTCTTCCCTCCAATTGAACGCATACCGCGACTTCGTCAAATTGGTGTAATCGGCCCAATCGACAGGAATTACTTCCACATGCTGAATCGTGCCTGTTGACACTTCAACAACTACCATTACGTAAATGTACGAAAATGTTTCCTTATTTTGGAAATTACACTTCGATTGTTTCCCCTTCGCTGAAAGCATGAGGAAGCCCCCCTCACACCCTTCTAACCCTCACTTTTCGCGTCTTGAGCTTCTGGTTGTCAAGCTTCGGGAGGAGGGCCTTCACGCGGTCAGCACTCACAGCCACAAAGGCACACTCAGGCCGCACCTCAATGGCGCCCAACTCATCGGGCTGCAAGCCGCCGACCTTGATGAAAAAACCGGCCAAATCGCCTTTTGAAATCTTGTCGCGCCGGCCGGCCGATACCAACACGGTCTGCCACTGCTGTGAGGCCGGTGGTACAGCCTCAGCAAAGCTGTCGGCCGCGGTACGTGGCAAATCCATGGCGGCAATGAAGGCAGGCAGTCTTCGCTTGCGCGGATGCAACACATACGCTACGCCCGAGCGGTGCATGCGCGCGGTGCGGCCGTTGCGGTGAATGAACTCCTCCTCCTTCATCGGCAACTCGAAGTGGATGATCGACTGTACCTCAGGCACATCAATGCCCCGCGCTGCCAAATCGGTGGCGACCAACACGCGGCACGAGCCGTTTCTGAACTTCACCAGCGAACGTTCGCGGTCTTGCTGCTCCATAGTGCCGTAAAATACGGCGTGGTCAACGCCGCGCTGAAAGAGAAAATCACCCAAAAGCTCTACGCTGTCGCGGAAGTTCACAAAGACAATGGCGGGCAGCACGTCGGGCTGTGCGAGCAAACGCACCAAATCTTCGCGGGGGTCGTTGGCCGACGATTCAACAACTTTGATCTGCAGCTTCTCAGGTCCGCGCTCGGAATGATCGATGTAAAAGGGCTTTTTGAGGTCGACAAAGTCCGGTATCTCAACGCCGTAGGTGGCCGAGGTGAGGATCTTTACCTCTACCATGCGCAGTTCGCCGAGAATCGCCCGCATGTCGCTCTCAAAGCCGATCTCCAGCGATTTGTCGAACTCGTCGAGGACCAAAAAGCGAAGGACATCCGCGCCAAAGCGCCCGTTGCGGAGGTGGTCGGCCACGCGTCCGGGTGTGCCGATGAGCACCGCGGGTGGGTGCTTGAGGTCAATTTTATCGTGGGAGGATGCGCGTCCGCCGTACACCGCATTGACTTTGAATCCGGTGGCCATCTTACGGGCCACCTGTTCGATCTGGCCGGCTAGTTCGCGTGACGGCGTAAGGATGAGCGCTTGCACACCGTCGACATCCCGGCGCAAGCCGAAAAAAACAGGCAACAGAAAGGCCAATGTTTTACCGCTCCCGGTGGGCGACAGCAGCACCAGCTCGTTGGCCGTCTCGAGTGCTTCGAGGGTGGCAGTTTGCATGGCATTGAGCTTGTCAATGCCCAGTTTGGTGAGGATCTCGTGCAGCCGTGGGTCAGTCATGCGGCAAAGGTAGGTGGATGAGGCTCCAACTTGACCTTGGAGTGCAATGACTGAGCTACGGGTACGGCAAAATATTCGGCAGAGGTGCGCAGCGTACTGGTTTACAACGGTATTGCTCGCTCAACCGGCCATTCATCAGAATACCCTTCAAGCCAAGCGCCTGTTGCAAGCTCGGCATCGGTGCTCAAACATGCATCCAAATCGGCGACAATTCGAGCCTGATCCATTTCCTGCCCGATGAACACAATCTCATTCTTCCGGTCGCCAAATACGCGGTCCCAGCTGGCTTCGATTTGGTCTTTGAAATCGAGAAAGGAACCGAAACGCATACGCTTCTCAAACGGCATACTGCTCCACCATACCCCAGCACTGTCAGAACGCAACGATCCGCCTGCTTGCGACCATACCAAGGCCTGCGCAGGTCGAGATGCCAACCAAAACATTCCTTTGCTGCGGATAACAGTTGAAGGAAAACGGTCTTCGACGTATGTCCAGAACCGAGCCGGGTCAAACGGGCGGCGGCTCCGATATACGAAAGAATGAATGCCATACTCTTCGGTTTCAGGAGTATGGGAGTCTTTGTTCAACTCAGCAATCCAACCGGCACTCTGCTCTGCCTCATCGTAATCGAATCGCCGTGTATTCAGAATGCGTGCAGGAGAAACGTTGCCAAACTGAGCTTCAATGATCTGAGCTGAAGGGTTCAACTTTGAAATGGCGGCTTTCAACACAGCTCGTTTTTCAGCATCAACGAGGTCGATTTTGTTGATTACGATAACGTTGGCAAACTCTATTTGGTCAGTCAGTAGGTTGACAATTGTGCGATGATCACCCTCCATGTTGGTGAGGTCGCGATCAACCAACCTTTCCGAACTTCCAAAATCATTGAAGAAGTTGTAGGCGTCTACGACCGTTACCATGGTGTCGATGTAGCTGAAACGTGACAGATCAATGCCGTTATCTTCGTCCTGAAAAGTGAAGGTTTGAGCCACCGGAACCGGCTCACTTATTCCGGTACTTTCAATGAGCAAATAATCAAACCTATTCTCTTTGGCAAGCCGTTCAACCTCAAGCATGAGGTCTTCACGAAGGGTGCAGCAAATGCAGCCATTGCTCATTTCAACCAACTTCTCTTCGGTACGTGAGAGCACACCTTGATCGCGCACCAAGCCGGCATCGATGTTCACCTCGCTCATGTCATTCACAATCACTGCGACGCGTAATCCTTGCTTGTTGGCCAGCACATTGTTCAGCAGTGTCGTTTTGCCCGCACCGAGGAAACCGCTCAGTACAGTTACAGGAAGTTTTTTCGTCATCTTGATGCGTTTAGCCAGTTCACAACATTGTTCAAATGGTTTTCTCCATAAAGGGCCACAAACTTCATCGTTTCAGGGTGCTGACGATTGCCGAACACCAGTAAACGCTCCTCAATGAATGAAGCTGTAAGTTCGACGCCACAATCAACCACTATACAGCGCCGCCACTCTTCGAAACTCTTCGGAATCATGCCCTTGTTTTGGGAAACAAAAATAAGAAGAAATCCCACTATCGCAACTTTGTTGCGTTTTATTGTCGATTGAAGCTTTGAATCGGGCTCAATCCAGAAAAACCGTCCAACTCCAAGCACCAAGCCGCGTTGGATGGCCCATCGTAGGCATTCTTCGCCTCTTCGCGGGTTAACGTGGTAACCCACAGAAACTACGACAAGAAGGTTATAGTGCTCGTCTGAATTTTGAACAATGCGTTTCCCTTCCAATTGAACTACCGAGCAATCCTCGGTGGTTGCCAATCCCCCCGCTCAAAAAAACTGCCCAACACCCACCACCACACCGCGTTGGGTAGTCGATTGGACGTTCACGCCGTAGTCGATGCGCAGCAAGGCGAGCTCACTGATTCCGATTCAACATACTCACGATCAATCCCTTAACAATCAATATTTCTTCCGGCTTACTTGAAGCGACAAATAGAGTTAAACTCGCCAAGGTGTCGTTACCGATAATACTTTGCCCATGACGATTGAATAATAAACGATTCCGCTCAAGAAAAAGGAGGAAACAGGCGGCTGCAATGCGTTTGTTGCCATCGATAAAGGCATGATTTTTGGTTACTAGATACAAAAGCATCGCCGCCTTTTCTTCCAAAGTCGGGTAGAAATCTGCATTGCCAAACCCTTTGGCTATCTGGGCAATGGCACTCTCAAAACCTTGATCTTTCTCCAAACCGAAAACGGACGACTTGAAATCGGATTTCATCTAATCAATCACGGCTTCATACTCATGCCGATCGGGATAAACAGCCGCCTGCTTGGTTCTGCCTTCATTGTCAAGGTTTTCATGGTCATAATCATCGAGCAATTCGAGTCCTTTGGCATAATGCATGAGCCATTCGTTTCCTTCTTCCTCCGCTTTCTGTTCAATTGCTCTGCTTAGTATTTGAATACCGGTTTTGAGGTGCAGCACCTGCATTTCACGCTGTTGTAGCCGTGATTCATTAATGGCATAGCCCTGAACCAAATATTCCCGAAGCCGTTGCGTAGCCCATTGCCGGAATTGCGTACCTCTGAGCGAGTTAACACGGTAACCAACCGAGATAATCGCATCAAAATTGTAATGCAATTGGGTTCTTTTCACCTCGCGTTCACCTTCAAAACGAACTTGTAAGTAATCCTTACAAGTTGCCACTTCATCCAATTCACCATCTTGATAAATTCTCCGTAGGTGAATAGTGATGTTCTGGGGAGTTGTGTCGAACAACTCCGCCATTTGCCGCTGCGTGATCCAAATGGTCTCCTTTTCAATCCTCACCTCTACTCGGGTTTGGCCGTCTGGACTCTCAAAAATCTCTATCCCCATCCTTCTCATGGCATTTCACAGGTATTCAATGGTTTAATGTGCAATGGAAGGGCAGCATTCATTCACCACTCCTATAGCTCAGAATCGAAATTAGGTGGTTGAACGGCAAGCGGTGTCGTCGAATGAATACCGCTTCATAATGCAATAAATTATAACGAGCCCCCCTTAAAAAAACTGACCAACACCCACCACCACACCGCGCTGGGTAGTCGATTGCACGTTCACGCCGTAGTCGATGCGCAGCAAGGCGAGCTGCGAACGGGTGTAGAAGAGGCGAAGCCCCAAACCGGTGAAATGCTGCAAATTCTCGGTCTTGGTGAGCTCGTCGAGTGTGCCCCCGGGCTTGCGCCAGTTGCCAAGGTCTGAAAAACCAACGGCCTGAAAACCGAACCGGTCGCCGCGGTAAACGGTGCAACGCAACTCGGTGTTCAGCACGGCCGTGGCGGTGCCGCGGTCAACACGATTTCCGGCCCCGCGTATGTTCAACTGGCTATCCAAAACAAAGGGTGCAAACGGATTCACGGCGTTGTCGGCCACGCCCAAGCGGCCGCGCAGGGCGAGGTTGAAGACCCCTCGACGCACGAAGTACTGTCCCTCGACCCAGTACACGGTAAACGGATTCGCAAAGCTGCCAACATCGTTGATCAACTGAAACTGCTGCGCGACCGCCCACCCTTCGCGCTGCTCAGTGAACACATTGACACGGTTCAGCAGGTGCGTGGCATTGACCACGTACTTGTTCTTGATGGCGTTGGCGGTTGGAAAGGGCAACGAAGTAGGACTGCCTTCGTAGACGCGTTCGTATCGTTCGTGCAGGTAACTCAAGCCGAACACCACGCGGTGCTGAAAATCAAAGGCATAGCTCACCCGTGGCGCGAAAGTGAAATTGGCATAGCGGTAGGGTATGCCTTCAGCGCCGGCTGCAAAAAACAAGGGTTCAATGGCCGCATAACGCTGCACCTCAATGCCATAACCGAAGCGGGTTTGGCGCATCAGCGGAACATCCACACTCACAAACGCATTGTGCTCGCCGTCGATGTTTCGGTAAAAAACGGTGCTTTGTATGGCGCGACCGGCCGTATTGAAATCGCTCACTCCGGCCATGAACCAGCGGTTGCCTTCAACGCCTCCGAAGGTGAGAATGGGCCAAATCACGGGGGCTTCCTCCACCTTCACTACAACCCGAACAAGGGTGTCGGTAGCGCTCACTTCGGCGTTGGCTTCGGCCAAAACGGCCAGGTTTTTCAAGCGCCGAAGGCCGGCTTTCAGTGCATCTTCGTCGTAGACATCCAAGCAGCATCCGAGCACCTGAAGCAGAAAATCAGATTTGGTGCGGGTGTTGCCTTCAAATTCAATCGCCACCGTTTGAGCGGCCAAGGCCATCCATCCCACCAAAAAAAAAGAAAATAGAACCCCGCGCTTAGGTATTGAAGCGGATGCCCACATTGAAGGTACTCGCGCGGCCGTTGTTTTCAATCAAAAACGCATTGGTGAACCACGTGTAGAGCAGTTCAACCTCGAAGTTACGGTTAAACTGGTACTTCGCGCCTGCGCCGCTTTGGTAAAACCAATCAAGGTTGGGCGCCCAATAGGGTGATACGCCGTTGAGAAGGTAAAGGGTGGTTTTGGGCTCAGGAAAGTAACTCGCAATCACCGTCAACGGTGTGCTGAAACGGTTCAAATCGCCTGCGGCGCGGTCAGGCCCAATGTCTTCAAGCAGCAGCGAGAGCTCGGTGAACACGCTGAAGCTCTGGCCGATGGTAAAATCGTTCATGATTTGCGTCCACGAAGTGAGGCCGTTCCAGTCAATGTAACTCAGCTCGGCCGTGCCTTCGAGGTTGTCTTCGAGTGGAATCCAAAGGGCGCTTTGAATTGAAAAATTGCCCCATTTCGGCACGGGCGCCCAGCGGATTTTCGGTCCGATCGTGGCCACGCTTTGCCGGGCTGAGTGCTCGGCACGGTCTTCGAAAACGGTCAGCGGCGACGACGGAAAACCCGCCGTTGACACCCGCCGGTAGCGCAGTTCCACACCAGCGTTGAAGCGGTCGCTCACCCCATACAGCGAGGTCACGAAGGTGGTAAAGAAGTTGCTGCGCGTTGACAAATCGGTGCCGTCGCCCGTGGCCTGCGTGTACAGGTTGTTGAAGATTTTGGTCTCGGTGCCGCCCTTCGGAATGGTCGATGACACCACGTAGCGGATGCTGTTTTTCGCCTTCGGCGGATGCACGTCGCCTTTGCGGTTCATCTGCTGTTGACCGTTCAAACTCCAGTCGTAGTCCATCGCACGGGTTTTGGCCGTGGTCGGAAGCTTGGCGTCGCGGAATCCGTTCACCCACGCGATGATGCCCGCGGTGTTCTTGCCGAAATCGGATGCGTACCACTCAAACAGGGCCGACCACTCAATCGTGTTGGAAGCGGCATCGTGGCGCACAAACTTGCGGTCGTTCAACGCCAAGCGGGTTTGGCGGTCGAGCTGGGCTTCAAGCGTGGCCGGACGGTAGGCCTCGGCGATAATGGGCGGACACGACACGGCGCCGCACACGAGCACAAAGTGAAGCCGCGCATCGGGAAACCGGGTAAACAAACGCTCTTTCTCAAGTTCGTTCAGCGAAAGCTTCTCGCCCGCCACCGTGTGGGTGCGTGCCGTGAAGAAATTGGGCGTGTTCATTACCGATTCGCTCTGCTTCTCGCGCACAATGCTGTTGATAACCAGCACGTTGTAGGCGTTGATCATGAAGGCTTTTTTAACGGCATCGGGCTTCTCAGCCAGCGGGTAGGCTGCAATGCCGGTAACCAGGGCGTTCAATTCATTGGCTTGAATGCCCGTATAGTTCACGGCGCCTTGCGCATCAACGTGCTTTTTGAAGAAGGCGTCAAAGCCATCAAAAAGGTCTTGTGCTTGAAGCGAAAAGCCCGTAAGAACCAGGGTAAATATGAGGAGGTGTTTCATGCCGGTGACGTGTTTACGCAATTCGTTTTTTTTTGTTTGGATGGATGGCTGAATGCGTCGTCTTCCGCCGGTGCGCGGGAGAGCATCTTCCGCGCACCGGTTTCGACGATAAACTTAGTGAAGCTAAGCCGATACTTCGGTAACGGACAACTCAGGAGCAAGGGGGAAATCAACCGCAAAACCGGTGAAGTTGTGGATGTAGTTGCTGATGATTTTGTCGCCAATCACCATCACCACATCAATGAAATGGGCTTCAGTGTAACCGGCAGCGAAAAAGGCATCGCGGGTGGCTTGCGAAACGCGGCCGCGGGTTTCAACGACTTCGCCGGCGAGTTTCACCAGGGCATCGAGCTTGGCATCGAATGGAGCAGATCCGCCGCGGAGGGTGAGCACTTGCTCGTCGGTGAACCCGTTCAGCTTGCCGAGTACGGTGTGGGCCGATTGGCAGTAGCGGCATCCGTTCAGCTGACTGGTAACGAGGTTGATCACCTCGCGCTCCTTGGCTTTGAGCGTGCTTTTGCGGTTTTGCAGTGCGAGGTAATCGCCGAGCGCCGTGTCATTTTTGCCGAAGTAGGCGTAGAGGTTGGGCACAAACCCGAGTCCTTTTTCAAGGTTGTCGAACAGTGCGCGGTTGTTTTCCGAAACATCTCCTCGGAGGGGAACTTGGTACTGGTGCATAAAATGATGTGTTTGATTTAACAGTACAAAGGTGGGGCGTACAGGGATGGCGGAGTTAGGGAGGAATTCCCGCTGTGTTGGCAGTTTTTCCCTGCGGGGATGTGTACTGTGCACCTCCGCTCCTCATCCATCCGAAAAAAAAAAAACGAAGGGCAAGACAGCTCCATCTTCTGCCTTGCCCTCGCCTGCGAAACACACAGGTTGGTTTACCTATTTACGCATGAAACTTCCTGACGGGATGGATGCGAGGTTTTGGTTCATCAGTGCAAAGCAAGGCCAATGCCCATGCCCATGAAACGCGCGCTACGCAGCAATGAGGTGCTTGAGGTAGGGTTCGCTTGGGCGCGAACAGTGTTCTTTGTCATCGCAATCGTTTTAAGTGTATAAAAGGATACGATGCAAAGGTGCTGGGGAAGCGGGCCTAAGGGTTAGGACGATATTCCCGAGTAGTTGGCAATACTTCCCATGACGCAGTTTTTGAACTCGGTCGGACTGTTTCCATCTTGTTTTTTGAAGAAGCGGCTAAAGGTTTGTACGTCTTCAAAACCAATCTCGTAGGCGATTTCAGAAACGGTTTTTGAGGTGTAGCGCAGCAAGCGGCGGGCTTCAACGTGCTTGCGGTCGTGGATGATCTGCAAAGGTGTTTTGCCGGCCAGGTTTGAGAACACGTTTGACAGGGTTTTGGGCGATTTGTGCAAGAGATCGGCGTACTCGGTAACGGTGTGCTTGGTTTTGAAATGCTGCTCAACGAGGAAGTTGAATTCGCGCACCAAGTCAACGTCAGGGCTATCAAGGCGGTAGTAGCGGTTCTGCGCTTTGTACACCCGCGTAGCGAGAATGATGAAGCGCTTGAGCAGCATTTGCAGCATTTCGAGTTGCAGGCGATCGGCAGCGGCCATTTCAGCGTGAAACACCTCCCACAGCAGTTCGAACTTCGCCAGGTCATCGCCGTCAACGTGAAACAGCGGCAGTTGATGGGCACCGTAAAACAGCACCCCTTTGCAGCTCACTTCACTGTCGTGGTTGAGCACGCAATAGAACTCGGGATTGAACCGCACGATGCGGGCACCGGTGAGTTTGCGAAAGCTGAGTGAGCGAAAAAACGACAGGCACACGACCGTGTTGCTTCGCAGGGCAATGTCGGTGCCCTCATAGGTCATCACTGCATCGTCGCCGCGAATCCAGATGAAGAGCAGGGTGTTTTCAATGCCCGCGCCGTGCGGAGCGGGAAGTGCTGTCAAGGCGTCGCTTTGCTTGATTTCGCTCAGTTCGAGGTATTCGCCGTTGCTGCCTGTATAGATCATGGCCTTTGGTTTGGTTGGGATGGATGGATGGGCCGACCGTCGTTTCAACACGTCCAGCACCACCGCCCCCGAAGGATGCCAAAGCTATACAAGAAGGAGGCGTGTTACCCTAAA
>DAITMF010000032.1:0-39548 GCA_036835325.1 Flavobacteriales bacterium | reverse complement strand
TCTGTTATACGTAGCGTAAGCTACGTATAAAGCACTCAAAAGTAGTGGTAAATGGTGCCCTTAGACCCGCAACCCTCCCCACCAACTTTACACCCGTGGCCCTTCTTTTTACCACCGCAATCCATTTCCATCCGAACCCCCACCGATTTGTGAAATAATCTCAAATTCACGCCTCAATCCGCCATCCGCGAAGCGAAAACCTTGAGGATTAGTTAAGTTCGTATGAGCCCTCCAGTGTGAAGGGCTTTCTTCGCAAATGGAACGTAAAAAGTTCATCAAAACCCTCGGTGCCGCCGCAGCCGGCACATTGCTCATGAACAACCTGCGATCGCTCGCCCAAACCGCCAGCGGCTGGCCCGATGCTGAACAGCCGGCACCCGCCCTCTTCATCGGTCACGGTGCGCCGCTTTACGCCCTTGGCAACAATCCCTACGTTGAAGCGTGGCGCAAACTTGGCGGGCAATTCCCCCGTCCGCGGGCCATCGTGTCGGTTTCGGCGCACTGGCTCACGCCGGGTTCAACACGGGTCAGCGCGGTGGAAAATCCGAAAACGATTTACGATTTCGGACGGATGGACGATCGCCTCTACACCCTCAACTACCCGGCACCGGGCAACCCTGCCTTGGCCCACTTCATCGCCAACGAATTGGCCGAGGTCCCCGTTCACGAAGACCACGAGTGGGGCTTCGACCACGGCACATGGTGCGTGCTCTACCACATGTACCCCGATGCCGATATCCCGGTCATCCAGCTCAGCATCGATTATGCACGCGGAGCCGAATACCACTACGAACTCGGCCGGCAATTGCGCTTTTTGCGCCGAAAAGGCGTGGTGGTGATGGCCAGCGGCAACATCGTCCACAACCTCCGCCGCTTGACTTTCCCCGAAAGCAACGCGTTTGACTGGGCCATCGAATTCGATGCGCAATCAAAGGCATTGATTGACGCCGGCCACCACAAAGCACTGATTTCGTGGGAGTCGCTGGGTTCGGCGGCGCGCTTGAGCATCCCAACGCCCGATCACTATTTCCCGCTCATGTATGCGCTCGGCTTGCGTGCCGAAGGCGACGAGGTCAGCTATCCCATCGACGGCATCGCGTACGGCTCAACCTCCATGCGGTCAGTTGTATTTTCGGGTGCAAAGGCATCAGCGCTGCGGTAGTTTTTTCTCGCTGCGCGGATGAGGTACCGGCTGACCCGAACCACCTATCCGTTGGTAAACTACCTGCACGAATTGTGAAGTGGTTACTGAAACAGATAGCGAGGTTTCGTTCATTTCGTGCTTTTCGTTTTGAAAAGGCCAGCACGCGAGCACAGCGAGCCAAAATCCCCATAATCTCTATGATCGTAAACCCAAAACAGTATTGAGCAAGAGTATCGGGCCGTAGAGACGCCCTATAGGGCGTCCCTACAGTGTCAAAAACCGAGCGAAGCGAGCATCCAAAACCCCAAAATCAAAAAATTTTCACCCCAAAAACCCCCCTTCAAAAAGTCCCGTTTTCGACCCCTCCCCCCTCCGGTCGTTTTGCCCATGTCAAAAATTTGCAATTCATTGATAAACAATCTTCTACAGACAAAAAATTCTCATCCGCGCAAGCGAAAATCAAACCAAACTACCCCCCTCCAAAACGTCACATTTTGCTCAAATTCCGTTTGCTGGTAAAATCGAGACCTTCCAGCTTTGCCGAAGAAAATTTTTTAATGATGAAAAAACTCCACACTTCTGCGCGCAAACTCCACAACGAGTATGCCCGCTACGCTAAAGCCCGGAAGCTCACCGGCAGTAGTACACAGTACCTGCGCGAACGCCTCGCCTGCAGCCAGGCCGACCTCGCCCTGATGTACGATGTTCAACCCTTCGGCTACATGCTGCCCAAGCAGGCCCGTATGCGGCAGCTGCACCTGCGCGAACACAAGCTCAACGTGCTCTCGAGCGTGGTGATGAACCTCTACCCCAAGGTGTACGGCGATCGGTTTGCCGCCGATCAAGAGGCGATGGCGGCCGACATGGCACGGCTGAACGAACTTGAGGTCACTACGCGCGAACTCGAAATGGAGCGCGATGCCCTGACCTTGAACATCGGCCTCATGGAGCGCGTGCTCAAGCACCGCGAAGAAGAGGCCGCTCTGCTCATCGAGGCCTACAGCAACCTCGCCGCGCACGACCTGTCAAAGTGCGAAGATTTAAACGCTGACGATGAGCGCTGGAAACGCATGGTACCCATGCTGCGCATCCGCCTGCGATTGAAGAAGTTGGTGGGACGGACGAAAATGGACGATGAAATCCGCCTTGCCGAATGGCGCGCCCGCTTTAGCGTGGATCAACGGCGAATTGACCGTTCGATCGCTGATGAGCGGTGCTGAAATGAGCGGGGCTTCTGCTTCGCAGGATGGAAACGCAGCTGCAAACGATTCAGAAAGCTCTGTCGTTGTTGAACGTCTCGATGCTCCGGAAGTAACCGAAGAAGTGGTGGTCAACACTGCACCTGAACCGGACGCCGTTCATGCAGATGGCCGCTCGGTTCTGTTTGGCGCTTCGCAGGTAAAGACGCGGATTTTCCACGCTGTGGCCTTCATCGTGTCGCTGTTTGTGTGGATGGCCAGCAGCACGGCACAAACGGCCACCGATGCCTTGACCGGCTTTGCGGTGAATCCGAAGCTTGGTGTTTACAGGAGCATGCGGAGTGCAGGAGGTGCAGCCGGACTCGAAGTGAACTTCTTCACACACCGGCAAGTCTTCAGTGTTGACTATTACCGGTTTCACGAGCTGGTGTTGTTTGGTCCGGTCAATGCTGAGCGTTTCAACCAGATAGGACTGATGTACGGCGTGCACAAGCGGAACGGACTTCTTAGGATTGAGCTCCAAGGCGGTTTGGCACCGCTTTGGGGGACGCGCCGCACCGACGAAGTGATTGGTTACACGTTTTTTGGTGAGTATTACCGCACAGAGTACTTTTTCAGTGTGGGTGTTGTGGGCAAGGCGGGCTTCAAGTTTGTCCCCACCGACCATTTCGCCATCGGTGTTGACCTGCAAGCCAACCTGAACATTTCAAGCACCACGTTCTCACCGATGTTGAGCATAGCGTTTGGCCGTTTCGGTGGGTAGAGGTGAGGGGTGGGGGCACGCCTCCCCCTTGCAAAAAGCACAAAAAAAAGCGCCGCAAGGCGCTTTCTTTAATATCATACGGCGAGCCTTACGCCCCAACCCGCTTAATGCTGCAGCCAATCGGCTTGGTGCTCGACACCTCAATCGACTTGCCCGCCGCGAGGGCCTCCATGGCATCGCTCAGGTAGTGCTCTTTCACCTCTTTCGCGCTGTCAACGTTGTCGTCGATCGCGCCCACATACACCAACTCCATGTCTTTGTTGAAGAGGTACACGTGCGGCGTGGTGCGCGCACCAAAAGCATCGGCCAGTTTGTGGTTGGCGTCAATCACGTACGGCATTTTGTATTGCTTCTCGCCAATGTGTGCCTTCATCGCTTCCTTGCTGTCTACATCGGCGCGCTTGGCTTCGTTCGAGTTCACCAACACCGAACCGATGTTCAACTTCGCAGCTTGCGCGTGCACGTCGTTGTAACGGCCTTCCCAGCCTTCAGATTTGCCTTCGCGGCCAACGACGAACGGACAAGTATTGCACGAGAAAATCACCACCAAACCGTTTTCGCCGGCCAACGACGAAAGGGTGTGGCTGCGACCGCCGGGGTCTTCCATTTTGTAATCGGTCATCGGCGCTTTGTCGCCAACGGCCAGTGATTTGGGCTCATCGCCCACAGTAAATGCAACGGCTGCAACGGCGAACATGCCGAGCAACAGAGGGGTAAGTACACGTTTCATACAGTAAGAATTTTTAAACTATTGCATGGTAGCAACATCCGAAGTTAGGCTTTTGTTGAGGATACCGGGTTACCAAAACTGTGAGGAAACGTTAAACCCCAATCGCTACCTTTACCCAACGATGCCCTACCTGCGCCTGCTACTGCCTACGCTCGTCTTCCTGCTCGCCGCGCACGGTGCGCAGGTGTACGCGCCCCACACCGTTGACCCGGGCTTCGGCGCCGATGGCATCAAAAACCTCTACACCTTTGCGTGGTACAGCGCCCACAACGATGCGGTCGGCAATTTCGAGGGCATGGCCGCACCCTACGGTGAACACATCCTCTACACCGATCAAACGCCGCTCATCAGTGTGCTCTGGCGTTGGCCTGCGCAGCTACTCGGCATCGGTCACTGGTCGGCACCGCTGCTGATGCTGCTCATCCACCTGTCGTGGCTGCTCACGCCGTTTCCGCTGTTCAAGATCCTCCGCCGTTTTGGGGTGAGCACCAACGTGGCCGTGGCAGGGGCCGTGGGCTATGCGCTGCTGGCGCCGCAGGTAGCCCGCGCAACCGGACATTACGCGCTCAGCTTTACCCTCGTCATCCCCCTCGCGTGGTGGCTCGCCCTGCGCGTCATCGACCGGCCAAACCTCCGCCGCATGCTGGTGCTCACGCTGCTCAACGCTGCCGCACTGTTCGTGCACGCCTACCTCGGCATGATCGCCATCGCCTTCACCGCGCTCGTGCTGGGCTTTAGTTGGTTGTTTTTTGGGGGGATGGATGGTGGTCGCTTCACCCAACGCCGCGGTGTGCTCATCGCGGCATTCGTCACGAGCCTCCTGCCCATGGCGGGCTTTCTGGCCGTGCTCAAGCTCACCGATGTCCACCCCTGTAGGATGCCTGAGCCCTACGGATTCTTCGAGTTTACCTCGTCGATCGGTGCGCTGCTCTTCCCGCAGGTGGGTCCGTACAGCAGCGTTACCCGCGCGCTCAGATTGCAGTCGGGCTGGGAAGGACACGCCTACATCGGTGTCAGCGCGGCCTTGGTGGTGGTAAGCTTCCCGCTGTGGGCGGCCCTGCGGCCCAAGCTGTGGTTCTCACCGGCGCTGCGCGAACTGCTGCCGGCCCTCGCAGCTGCGGTGATGCTCTTTGTCATCGCATGCGGACAGCCCTTTGCGGCCCTCGGCGAGGAGTCGCTCAACGCCATCCCTTTTCTGCGCGATTTCCGCGGCATCGGCCGCTTTGCCTGGCCGCTCTACTTCGTGCTGACGGCTGCTGCGGTGGTGGTCATCGACAAGGTGTTCGCCACGAGTGCACCGGCGGTAGGACGTTCATTGGTCTTGGGCTTTTTCTTACTCTTGGTGGGTGAAGCGGCCTTCCTCCACGGCCAGCAGCGGCGCGAGCGCAGTGGCGAGGCCCATCCGCTCTTTCGGCCCGATGCCGAGGCACAAGCTGCGCTCAACGCCTTAGGTGACCGTCAGTACGCGGCCATCATTCCGCTGCCCTTCTTTCACCTGGGCTCTGAGGTCTTCGCGCGCGAACCCGATGCCCTTACCGAGCGCACTGCAATGGGCCTGGCCTTCCACAGCGGCATCCCACTTTTGGGAGCCCACCTCACGCGGGCGAGTATCACCGAGACACGGGCACTGCTTGCGTTCTTCGCCCCCGAGGGCTACGACAATCCGCTCGCCGCGCATTTCAAACCCGACGATCGCTTCGTGCTCGTCGCGCATCCCACCAAGCAACCTGACGCATCCTTCGTGGGCTGCGAAACGTGCAGGGCGTGGGGCATCGCTGAACCGGTTTACAGCGGAACCACGTTGGTGGTGAAGACCATCCGCGCAAGCGAACTCCTCCAACCAAAGAAAAACGCAATCGACCCGAGCGAACGCATCGCCCACGACCCGCTCGATGGCGTGGCCGATGCCAATGCGGTGTCAAACGGGGCCGTGCGCCGTGTGCAGTGCGACGACTACACGGTGCTGTTCAGCGCCCGGCCCGACAGTTCGTGGCTCAACCGGCCCATGCTCGCGAGCGTATGGGTGCGCGCCAACGACCTGTGTGCGGGCGAACAGCACGGACTCAACGCCTATTTCGTGGTGCAAACGCGCACGGGCGAGCAAACCGATTGGCCGCACTACAGCACACCCAAGATGGCCTTGCGCCACCGCGGCGATTGGGTTCAGGTGACCGGCGCGTTCAAGCTCTCTGCGCTGCCCGATACGCTCGATGTCTTCATTCGGGGCGAAGACCGCTGCGGCGAAAGCCTCGTCATCGATGATTTTGAGCTGCACGCGGCTCCGCTTACTTCGATGGAGTAAACACCACCGTCTCTCCGGCGGTGATGCTTTCGGTGCAGCGTGCAAGGTTCTGCTGCGCAGGGATGTCATCGGGATTGACCGCAAGAAACGCTTCGAGGCGTTCGCGCGCTTCGGTGAAACGGTGTCCTTCGAGGGCTTCCAGAGCGGCCTCCCACGCTGCACTATCAACGCGCTGTGCAGCGCTTCCGGGTAACAAGGCATACACGCGCGTAGCACCGCTGCGGCCTTGCAAGCGCACGGGCCCCATCAAGCGGAAACGGTAACGGTCAAGCCCTGCCTGCCGCGCAGTCTCTTCCGATACCAAAATCGACTGTCCGAAAAACTTCGTAAGCGACTCCAAACGCGCGGCGACGTTCACGGCGTCGCCGATCACCGTGTAACTGAAGCGCTGCCGCGAGCCGATGTTGCCCACGGTCATGTCGCCGGTGTTGATGCCGATGCCAATCTCAACGCGCTGCTTGCCGGCCTTCGTGAGCTCTTCATTAAGGGCGTTCAAGGCGTCGAGCATGCCGAGGGCGGCGTCGCAAGCATTGGCCGAGCTGTTTTTCAGCCGCAGCGGAGCGCCAAAAATGGCCATCACAGCATCGCCAATGAACTTGTCGATGGTGCCTTTGTGGGTGAAAATCACCTCGGTCATGCGGCTGAGGTAGTCGTTCAAAAAGGCAACAACGGCCTCGGGCTCCAAGCCTTCCGAATAAGAGGTAAATCCGCGGATGTCACTGAACAGCACGGCGAGTTCCATGCGCTGACCGCCCAGCTGCACCTGGCGGGTTTCGGCGGCGATTTTCTTGACGACTTCACGCGGGACATACGCCGCGAAGGCGTTGCGCAGTTTGCGCACGTTGCGCTCGCGCACGAAGTAGATGTAAAGCGCCGAGAAAATGTGCGCCAACAGCGTGATAATCATCAACGTGACAATCGGAAACACCGTCATCTTCACCGGCATTGCATAAAGCACGAAGCCAAAGAGTTCGGCTCCAATGAGTACAATGGCGGCGAGAAATCCTCCGAGCGGACGAAGAACCAGCATCAAGCCGGCCAGCACAATGGCGGCGATAATGAGTCCCAAACGCGCTTCGCGGTGGTCGATTTCATCGAGCCAAGCGCGGTTTACGAGGGTGAGAAATGCGTGCACGTGCACCTCCACCCCGGGCATTTTGTCAAAACGCGGCGGCACCGTTTTCAGGTCTTGCATGCCCGATGCGCTCGTGCCGAAGAAAACAAATTTGTTTTCGAAAAACTCGGGCGGCACAAGTCTTTGCACCACTTTATAAAACGAAATGTAGCGTATGCTGTTCTCAGCGCCGCCCCAGTTGATGCGAAAGCTGCCATCGGCGCGCAGCGGTACGAGCAATTTGTCGAGGGCGTAAATGCCGTCGCTGCCCACGCTGAGCTCTTCATCGGTGAAACCGAAGGCATCGGTCACCATGTAAAATGGAAAGTTGGCCACAAAACCGTCGCCCGCTTGCGAAACGAGTTGGTAGTAGCGCACCGTGCCGTCGTTTTCGCTCGGCATGGCAATGGTGCCGTTGGCACGAGCGGCCGCTGCAAATGGCGTGTGCGGCAGCACCGGGTCATTGAGAATCGGGGCGTTTTTTAGGGTTTCGCCTTCGGCGGATAGGCGACGTAGGTGTGCATAACCACTGTTGCCGCTGCCCGTTTCGTTGTCGAACAAAGCGAGGTACACATTGCCGGCACTTCGGATGGCGATGGCCAATGAATCATCGGTGCGCATCGCACTCAAAATGGAGTCGGCTCTTGAGAACCCACTTCGGTTAAGCAGCTCTCCGTACACCGGAAGCAGGCTATCGGCCTCGGTGTAGAGGTAGTCAATGCCGATGGCGAACGGATTGCCCGCTGCGACGTGGGCGATGGCGCGCGCATCATAGAGCCGTGGCCACTGCTGCGGTCGGCCCAATTCGGCGATGCTGGCATCGTCGATGTCGATGATCACCACATCGTCAGGGGTGAGGTCGGTAAACGCGGGGTTGAGCGTGCGGGTTTGAAAGGCAAGGTCGGTGAGTTGGTTTTCAAATCCGCGCAAAGGCGGCTTCGCCAATCGGTTTGACAGGTATACCGCGGCTTCAGCCGAGGCCCAACAAACCAAACCCAGTACAACACTGCGCAGCACCCATCGCACAAACCTCCTCACACCGCGCGGCATCAGCGCATCAGAATTGTGCGAGGGTTGTTCGTACGTCGGCGCTTAAAGCATGCTCAGGGTACTGGTCAAGAAACGCCTCCAGGAGTTGACGCGCTTTCGGTGCGTTGTTCACCTCCAAGTAAGCGTGTGCCAAGGCTACCCACGCCATCGGTACTTTTTCGTGTTCGGGTTTTTGCTGCAAGAAGGCATGGAACGCCGAAATGGCTCGGGTGTAGTCTTCGTTGGTGTAGAACTCAGCGGCTTCTTCGAAGCTGATTTCGCGTTCTTGTTTCCAATAGATACCGTCGCTGTTGGTGGTTTCATCAATCACGGCTTTGTTGCGGCGGATGCCCCCTTCTTCTTTGCGCACCGATGCGGTAGATTCGTTGAACATGAGCTTGAAGCTGGTCAGCGAGCCGGTTGCGGCGGTCTTTTTATCGGCCGATTGGCCTTTGGCCAGCTCGCCCACGTTGAGCATCGAGTTCTGACCGACAACGGTTTTGGTGCCTGAGGCCCACTGAATTTCTGCCATGCCGTTTCCGGGTGTGCGAATGCTTTGGGTCGCAAGCAGTTGGTGGTTCATTTTAACGGGCATCCAAGCGTCATCGTTCGAAACCTCTACCTTGCCTTCAAGGTAAATGATTTTGCCAACGGAGGCGCCGGTTACTTGTGCAAATGAAAGTGTGATTACGATGCTGAAGCAGAATGCCAGCAAAACCCCAAACGGGCGGTTAATGAGAGAGCTTACCATATCGCGTTTTTAGTGTTGGTTCGATTTCGCAGGCCTTTTCCAACCATTCTTCAGCACGCAATCGATCTCCCAGATTGGAGAAGGTGGTATGTAAATTAACGCAAATTTCTGCGTCGTTATTGTCTATCGCAAAAGCCTTTTGATAATAATCGATGGCCTGCTCCGGTTTTCCCTGCAAGCGCGCCACATTGCCGAGGTTATTGAGCACCACTGCGTTGTTGGGTGAAAGGTCGAGGGCTTCAAGCAGCACGCCTTCGGCGCGGGCGAGGTTGCCTTCGCGGGCCAAAAGAACGGCGTACTTGTTTTTCACAAACACGTTTCCGGGTTCGCGTTGGTAGCGTCCTTCAATGCTCAAGGTCACTTCGCGGCGCAAACGTGTGCGCAGTTGGTCGAGCTCGCGTTCGTACGCGCCGCTGGCCGATGGTGCAAACTGAGCGGGGACTTCGCAACCATCCGGCACAAAATTTGCAGGAGCATACGCACTGCGGGCGTCTGACATGCGCACGAGCTCAGGGTACACGCCGCGTTGCAATTCGCTGTTGTAACGTTTCAAGCCTTGTTCCCATGCTGTCATAAAGCCGACTTCGCCGGCCAAGGTGGTTTCAATGGGAATCCATACTTCGTTGCCATCAATGATCACGTCGCGCGGCGATAAGCCGGCAGCAGCAAGCTCATGCGGAGCCAATAGAGTATTCACGGCCAAAAACACGTGGCCCGGCACGTCAATGTACGCCGTTTGAATGCCGGCATTCTCCAGCAATCCGGCAAAGACAACCACAAAATCATCGCAATCACCCCGACGTTTAACGAGGGTTTCAATGGGGTACTGCACGTAGTCGAGGCTGCCATTGCCTGCGCTTAACACCGCATAGTTGAACTGTGGGTCGGGTTGATACGACAGAGGCAATGCACTGAGTGCGGTGTAGGTTTGCAGCGTTTGTACAATCGCACCGTTGATGTTGCCGGCGTCGCTGTTCTGAAAGGTGTTTTGGATGGATGTATTGAACGCTATCAGCTCGTCAACACCGGTTGAAACAAACGAGGCCAAGCGCCGCTTGTCGCCCCAATGAATGGCGTTTCCGGGATGCAGGGTAATGTTCTCGGTGCGGGTGAGGGTCAGTTTACGACCTCCTTGGGTGTAGGTGCCGCTAATGGTGACCGGCAAGGTCTTTGATTGCCGGTTGGCCAACACAGCCTCAGGCAATACAGCATTCAGTTTAATTACTGTGTTGGCGTAGCCCACGAGGTTGGCTACGGGGACGCGCGTCTCAACGTTCAAGTCGGGAATTCGCACGGTGAGTGCTTCAAGGTCAATAATGCCGTCGGTATTGTTGGCGATGACCACTTCGCCGATCGGGAGCCGTGATGGATCGGCATAGTTGCGGTAGAGCGATGGGAACACTTCGTTCATCTTCACTTCGGCGAAGGTGAGCGGATCAAGCTTTGAGGCCAGTCGGGTGCGCTCTTTCAACGACTGTTCGTGTGCGGCAGCGTAGGTGCGGTTGCCTGCTTCTAAACGGGTGGCGGTGTAGAAGGCTTTCTCTGCGTCGTACACCCTTCCGGTGGCCATGCAGGCATTTCCATAGTCGTAGTGGTAGCGCGCAGTGTTCGGGTGCAATGAAACAAGCCGCTGCAAGGGCTGAATGGCCAGTTCTGATTTGCCCATTACGGTTTGCAAGCGCGCAACAGCTTCGAGGTGTTGGGTCAGCCGTGTGCGGCTTTCATTGAGCTTGCGGATGTCGGCCAAGCGCTTGCGGTACAATTCGAGCTGCTGGTCTTCGTGGCGAATGGCTGCGGCGTACTGCACCAAGGCATCGCCGCTGTTTGATGATCGGTCAAGCGCTTCGGCGAGCAAACCGTGCAAGGTTGTGTTGCCGGCATCCAACTTAAGTGCGCGGTCAAGTTGGTAGGCGGCTTCAATGTAGTTTTCGCGCAAGAGCTCAATGCGGCCAATCTCTGCGGTGTATCCGGCATCGCCGCGGCGCTCGATGAGGAGTTTTTCGAAGACCTGGCGCGCTTCTTCGTAGTCGCCGGCGTCAGCCAAGGCACGGCCGAGCAGTTCTCGGTACTTTCGCTCCGAGGGGTAGCTTTCGGCAAGGCGACGGTACTCATCCGCCGCAGGCGAAAACAATCCTTTCCCTTTATACGCTTCGCAAAGCTTGAGTTTCAATGCGGTCACGGCGGTGCTTCCTGAACCCGAATGCTCGGTGAGCAGTGAGCGCACGAGTGCTTCGGCTTCGCCGTACCGGGCTTGTAGCAAGAGCAGGTCAACGAGCATGAGCTCGGGCTGAAGCACCGGTTGGCGTTGGTTACGCAGCTCTTCGATGCCTTGCGTGATGAAGCGTTCGGCTTCTCCGAGCAAGCTTTCAAGTTCAGCCAAACTGGCCCCGGCGCGGTTTTTCCATTCGTAGAGGTTGCGCAGTGAACTGCCCAAAGCGATGCGGTAATTCGCGTGCTCGGGCGCCCACTCGACCATTTTTCGGCGCAGCAGCACGGCGCGGGTGAGCGAGCGTTCACCGCGCTCCCGGTCGAGTTCAGTGCTTAGTGAATCAAGCGATTCAAGCACAATCGGCTTCAACACAGTTGACCCCATCAAGCGGCGCGATTCGACCAAGATGCTGTTCACATCTTCGCGGCCAAGCAATTCTCTAAAGTACGATGAATACCCAACGCGGTAGGCCGAAATCACTTGGGGCTCGTCGGGTGCAGTGCGGTGCGCCAAGCGCAGGTATGGCATGGCACGGCTCACATCGCCGCGCAAAGCGAGGGCTTCACCTTGAGCAGCCAAGCGCAAGGCCATGTAATTGCGGAAGATCTTCGAGCGGCCCATGCGGTCAACCGCGCTTTGGTAAGCGGGCAGGGCTTCATCGAAACGGCCGCCTTCGAGCAAGGCTTCGGCGTAGCTGAAGTGGTCAGTGAAACCGGCGTTGGGGTCAGAAAGTGCGTTGCGGCTCATGCTCACAAGCTTGTAGCGCGGTGCAACTTCGCCGGCCAAGCCAATGCGCGGAAGCGTAAAGCTGTTGCCGTTGGTGGTGAAGGCAAGGGTATCGCCCCGCTTGCCCTCCGTTAGAAGTCCGTAACCGGTAATAAATCCGGCTTCGAGGGTGTTGAAGCTCACAACAAGTTGCCCGTCGTTGATGGCGAAATTGAATTCGTCAGACGGCGTTGGTGGCTTCACCACGAAATCGCTGGCCGAACTGATGCGCTTGCTTTCAGAGCTTAAATACAGGCGAAACAATTCATGATTCATGGCGATGCGCTCCACGGCGACACCTCCGGGCAACCAGTCGGCACTGCGGCCGTAGCGGAAGAGCAATTCCGGTTCGATGGCATCCCAGGCAAACACTTCCCATTGCCCTGTGCTGCCGTTGAACAGGTGAATTTGATCAAATCGGTCAACGGCAAAATCAACGGCCACACCTTGCTTGCCGGGCTTTTCACTGCGCAGTGCAATGCGCTGCAAGGCCACCGGATGGCCGTTGCTGCCGGTGCGAAACACCGATTGGGTGCCGGCATCGAGGACGTAAATCTGGTCTTTTGAGTCAACGGCGATGCGGGTGGGTTTCTTCCATCCGGCTTTGGCCGCGGCAACAAGTTCACGCTCAAAAACCCCGGCGGAAGCCCAAGCGCTGAGCGCGCCCGTGCCTCCGTCGCAAACGATGACCATTCCGTTTTTTTGCACGGCTACGCCGGATGGCTGCTTGAGCCTGTACTTGCCTTCGTCGCCGAAGTGCCTGATTTTCGCGCCTTCGGTGCTGTACACTTCAATGCGTTTGGCTTTGGCGTCAGCGATGTACACAAAGCCGGATGCGTCAGTTGTAATGGCCACAGCGTCTTTGAAAACACTTGCAAGGGTAAAGCGCACACGTCCGTTCGCTTCAAGCGCAACGAGGGCACTTGGCTCATCGGCGGGGATGAAGAACTGCGCTCCGTCGGCAGTGGTGGCGAGGCACCGCACGGGTCGGGGCGGTGCATCGGCAGGATGAATGCGCGGACGGTTGTTTTCGGCCTCTACCACGCCGATGCCGCGATCGGCGCGAAACACCTGTGCGCGCTGGGAAATACCGTCATACACGGCCAGCGCGGGAATGTCTTCATGCGAAAGTGCTATGGCATCGAGCCGTTGAAAGGTGCCGGGATTGCCGCTGCCTTTGCTGCCCAAAACCCCGGTTTTTCGTCCGTAAGCGTCAAAAAACACAATGCTGCAGGTTTTGCTGTCGGCAACGGCGAAGCCGCCATCGGGCAGCGCGACCAAAGCGTTCGGGGCCGTTAGTGACACGCCGGCGGCTTTGGTGATCTGCAGGTGCGAGCGCAGTTTTTTTCCGGAGGGATGAAAAACATGCACTTGCGCGGCTTTATCAAGGATGTGCAGTTCTTTGGCGGCGTTTACGGCGATGGCCACAATGCCGTCGAGTTTGGCTTCGTCGTTTGACACCCAGCCGGTGTAACGGCCGTCGGCATCGATCACCACTACGCGGCGTTTTTTGGCATCGGCGAGGTAGAGGTAGCCCTCTTCGTCGATGGCGAGCGAAACGGCATTGACTAATTGGCTTGCGATGTCAAGCCGTTGGTAGACCTTGTTTTTGTCGGCTTGAAAAAGGGCAATGCGGCCGTCTGTCACGCTGTAAATGGCGAGGCTTCCTTTGCGGTTGGAAGCCACCAAGGTCTTGCCTGAAAATCCGTGTTGCAGGTCGCTGACGGGCTTGGTGCCTTGTGCATCAGGGGTTAAGAGTGCGCTTGCCGCGGGTAACAACAAGCGACCTTCCCGGTCAAATCCCGGTTGGCCGTTTACGGCAGACGCGTTGAAACTCTGTTCGTGATTGAACAGTTGCGCGTGTGCAGTGGCCACAAGGCAACACACTGCGATGACCAAGAGGGAGAGCGAGAGGGGACGCATCACATTGGTTTTCGGTGACTAAGATACCGCATTTTCGTCGACAAATAATTCAATTACAACGCGTGTTCCGCCCTTTTCAGGTTCTTCAAACCAAAGCTTGTTTCTACCGAAGAGTTGAAGCCGTCCGAGCGTGACTGAAAGTCCGGCTGAACGGTGGGTTTCGTTGGTCTTCGCTGCGGCGGCCATGCCCACGCCATTGTCTTCAACGACAAGACGAAGACGCTGTTCATCAATGAGCTGTGCGCTGACAATGAGCTCGCCACCTCCTGCCGGTACCAGTCCGTGCAGAATCGCATTTTCAACGAAAGGTTGCAGCAGCAGCGGAGGCACTTCACATGCAGCAGCATCGTTGTCGCATGCAAGGCTGTAGTGAAAAAGGTTCTCATGGGTGAACCGGGCGAGTTCGAGGTAGTGTTCGAGGGTTTCGAGCTCTTCGGCGAGTGAAATGCGCTCTTCGCGTGAATTCTGCAAGATTTCACGCATGAGACGAGAGAAGCGGCTGAGCGACTGACGGGCTGACCGGCTGTCGTCACGGGCAATCAGGCCCTGAATGGCGTTCAAGGTGTTGAAAATGAAGTGCGGATTCATTTGCAAGCGCAGGGCGCGCTGTTCGAGTTCTATGACGTCGCGCTCAAGCCGCAAGCGCTCGCTGCGCTGGCGTGCGCGACGCCGAACAATCCACACAGAGAAACCAAATGCAAACGCAATAAGAAGCAGCGCCGCTGCAATGACGGTGTTTCTGAACCAGTCGGTCATCCAATACGGCCTGAGTATGACGATGGTGACCGGTTCGGTTTCGGCGCAGGCATCGCCTTTCACACACACACGCGAATGCAAGGTGTAGGTGCCCGGGGCCAAATTGCTGAAAGAGATGAAATTGCGGTTTGACGGTGGACTCCATCCATCCCCCCATCCATCCAAGAAATAACTGTAACTCAAATTTTGCGGATACTTGAGCTGTATCGCTTCCACTTCAAAGCTCAAGTTGTTCTGGGTGTAGGTGAGCACAAGGGTGTCGGCAGGGGCATGCCATGCCCGCAGGTAACGGCGTTGCGGCAACAGTTCAAAAGGCTGGTAGGCAAGTTGGGGGTGCGCAAGGCGTACAAGGGGTTTGCGGTCGTTGTCGCTGCTGCGGTCGGCATCGCGCCGGTAGAAGGAGAGGCCTTCAAGTGCACCAATGCACACGGTTCCGGCAGGGCTAACAAAGATGGCGTTGCTGCACACTTCGAGGCTTTCGAATCCATCGTCTTCGGTAAAACGCTCACTGGCGATGACTTCTGACTGTTCATTGAGCGTGTACCGGTAGGCGCCGTCGGCGCCCCCCAGCCACAAATGGCCGTCAAAATCACAGCCGATCGCATACAGCGTGTACGGACGTTCGCGGGGCAGTTCGAGGCGTTTAGGTAGGCTTCCCGGATTGCTTTCGAGCACCCACACATCGCCCGATGCGCAGGCTGCCCAGAGCCGATTTTGGCGGTCGCGGGCAATGCTGTTCACGGGGTCGCTCGCGCTGAGCGAAAAATGGGTGCTTTCGTCGCTAAATCCGTCAATGAAGCCAATGCTACCGTTGCCGGTGCCGTACCAAATGCCGCCCGTTTCTTCGGCCAAAATGCAGTTGATGCGGTCGTCGGCCAAGCCGGTACGGCGGTTGTAGATGCGTGTCACGAAGCGGCGTTCGCCATCGCTGTTGCGGCCTTCTTCAATACGAGTTATGCCTCCACCCAATGTGGCAACCCAGATGCGGCCGGCCGGGTCTTCGGCAAATCCGCGCGTAAACGAGCCTCCCAAGCCGTCATTGCCGTCGAGGTGCACCAGTCGGTCGTCTTCGCGCAGGTACACGCCGTCGTTTTCGGTGCCTATCCAAAGCCGATTTTGGCGGTCAATCAGCAGGGCTTTTGACTTGGTACGGAGCCGATCAAGCAAGGGGTCGGCGACCCTTCGCAGGTCGCTAAAAACGCCAATGCCTTCGTTGCCAATGGCGAGGTAAAGCAGGGTGTCGTGGCCGGCAATGGCGTAGATGGGTTCCGGGTTTTGCCTTCCCGGCAGCGTGTAGATGAGGTGTTCGAACGGCCTTCGGCTGATTTGCAGCAGGCCGCTGCCGGTGCTGCCTGCCCAAAGGTTGCCCCAACGGTCATTGAGCAAACACCGGATGTTGTTCCGAGGCAGGCCGCTTTCAGTGTCGAGAACCGTAGCTTTATTCTCAGCATCGAATAGAAGAATGCCGGCATCGTGGGTGGCAAATGCAGTGCGCTTATCGGGCATTTCAATTCCATCGTGCGCGAGCATGGGCACACCGATGCGCAGCTGTTCAGCGCGCTGCGTGGTGGTGTCAAAGCGCCAGGCGCCATTGCCATAGGTGACCATGGTCAGTCCGAAACGCTCACTCACAAAGAGTTGCTCGGCGCGCATAACGCCGTTTGAAAACACCTTATTGACCACAATTGAATCGGTGCAGGCAATGGTGTACAGACCGAGGTGTCCGCATCCGTAGGTGGCCGTTCCGTAGCAAACAAAATCAACAATGGGGTCGTTTGTTTCGCTTGCGCGGATGGGGACGAGCTCGTTTGAAAGGTGGTAGAGGCTATCTTCAGCCCCAATCAGGATACTGCCGTCGTTGTTGACGTGAATGGCGTACACCGAAGCAGCGCTTAAACCTCCGGGCAGCCGATCCATTTTCAAACCGTTGTAGTTCACTGCGCCGGCATCGGTTCCGATGAGGATGCTGCCGTTTGACGTTTCAGCGAAGCTGCGGACTTCGTTTCCGGGGAGTCCGTGGCTGCGGTGAATGACCTCAAAGCGGCGACCGTCGTAGCGGGCAGCACCGCCTCCGGCGGTGCCAACCCAAAGCGCGCCGCGGCTGTCTTCAAACAAGGTGCGGATTTCAGATTGGGGCAACCCATCATTCAACCCAAACCGTTGGATGCTAAACTCTTGCGCCAAAGACTGGGCGTAGCCGAGCATTGTCAGATGAATCAGGAGAAACAGGGTTTTCACGTCCGGCTGCATTGCCGGTAAATGTACTCAATGCCCAAGTGCTTAATTGATGCAGAGTGCGCTAAATGCACTGAGGAAAATCGACAGGTCAGTACTGTTTACAATCGTGTCGCCGTTTAAATCGGTGCTGCATGTGCCACTACAGCCGAACTCGGCTAAGAAAAGACTAAGGTCGGTGCTGTTCACCAGGCCGTCGAAGTTGAAATCGGCAAGGCAGTTTGCAGGGCCGGCACAGAGTGTAAATTCCCCACCTTCAGAATTGCCAAAGCGCCAAACCCGAATGAGCAGGTTTTCACCGGCGAGCGAATTGTTTACAATGTTCAGCGCGCCGCTTGATCCTATGCAGTACTGTTGAACAAGCGATTGGCAGTTGACTGTATACACGGCAGCATAGTAAAGCGCGTTGGCGCTTCCATCAAGTTGCAGTTGAACCGGTCCTGACTCGGGCATTTGTAAAGTAAACCACACATCTCCACCGGTAAAACCGCCACACCCCGGAGCTGCTTGCTGTTCAGCTGACCACGATGCAAATGCAGTAGTGTAGCTGCTTGGCTCACAAGCCAGTTCGTTGTACGGCAGCGTGAAGGCATTTTCACACAGGTCATTTGCAGGTGGTTCATGAAACACCAAGCACACGCTGAAGGTGCTTCCTTGGGCCGATCCCTGCGCCCAGAATCGGAGGTAGAGTTCTTGATTGGCGCAGTTTGGGTCGTTGTACGAGGCCAAACCGGTGGCATTGCAATCGATTTCAATGAATGCGCCACACGAACCACTGTACAAGCTGAGGTGTGTCGATGGCCCACTGAAATGCTGCGTTTCGGTGGTGAATTGGCCGGTAACGGGAGCAGTGAAGCGAAACCAGGTATCGCCTCCGGTGTAGAACCCACATGACGGTTCGCCAACAAGGTCGACAGACTCAGAGGTGCTGAACACGCTGCTGAAGACCTCGGGGGCGCACTCCGTCGATCCGAGTAGCTCGAGGGCATTTGCGCAGTTGTCGTTAACGGGTGTGGCTATTTCAAAAATACAAATATTGAAATCCATTGCAACAGTCGAAGCAAACCTGAACACACGCAGGTACAACAGTTGTCCGGCCAACTCAGGAAGTGCGAAGTTCTGTTGCAATTGGCTGCCTGAACCTGCGCAGGCAAGTTGAGTGAAGTTTTCACATGAACCCGAATACAGCGCCCAACTTGAGTTTATAGCGCTGGCCGAGGCGTCGATTCTGAACTCACCGTTGGCCGGAACATTGAAGGTGAACCAAACATCGTTCCCGGCAAAGAATCCACAACTTGGATTTGGTACCACGCTTGTAGCTTCAGTCGTAGCGTATTGGGTTGTATACACCTCGCCTTGACACACTTCATTAAGGTCAATGTAGAGCGCGTTCGCACAGTTGTCATTGACAGGAGGTTCGGTCTCAAAAATGCACAAGGTAAAATCGATGGGTGTAGTGTTTGCAAAGCGGAATACCCTAAGGTAGAGCTGCATACCACCAAGGTCAGGGTCGTTGAAGTTTCGGCGGATGTCGTTTCCGGAAGATGCACACAGAATTTGGTTGAACTCACCGCAGCTTCCTGAGTACAACACCCAAGTAGCATTGTTTCCGATTGCTTCAACTTCGATTCTGAATTGGCCCGATGCGGGTGCCGTGAAGGTAAACCACACGTCGTTACCCTGAAAGAAACCGCACGAGGGCGAAGGTGCAACGGTGCTCGATTGGGCTGTTGCGAACGACGTAGAGAAGTTCTGCGGTTCGCATTCATCGGTCACTGTAATGGCAGTAGCATTTTCACAGTTGTCGTTTACAGGCGGGTCAATCTCGAAGATGCACAAGGTGAAATCGACGGGTGTAGTGCTCGCAAAGCGGAATACCCTAAGGTAGAGCTGCATGCCACCAAGGGCGGGGTCGTTGAAGTTTCGGCGGATGTTCTGCGCATCAGAAGCACATAGAATTTGGTTGAACTCACCGCAGCTTCCCGAGTACAGCACCCAAGTGGCGTTGTTTCCGGGTGCTTCAACTTCGATTCTGAATTGGCCCGACGTAGGTGCCGTGAAGGTGAACCACACGTCGTTGCCTTGGTAAAAACCACATGTCGGGTTTTGAGCCACATCGGTGCTTTCCGTGGTGGCGTCAGCCGTGCTGAACGCTTCGGGCGTGCATTCATTGCCAACCGAGATGACGATTGCATCGGAACACTCATCGTTGGTGGGCTGCGCTAATAAAGCGCCCATAGCTGAAAGAAGCGATGCTAGCGCGAACAGCAAGATATTCAGGAGGTGTTTCATAACAGAAGAGATTTGTGGCTGCTTCAAGCCCTATACAGCTTGAAACGCCTCCAAATCTCTTATTGTCATCGCTATTGCGTTTCATTCGAAAGTATGAAGCGCAATGCCGTGGCTATCAATTACGGCTCACACACCGATCCAAACAAGCTCAAAAAGATGCCAATGTCGCTGCCGTTTACAAGTCCATCAGCGTTGATGTCTCCTGCGCAGCTGCCTGTGCAACCGATGTCTGACAGAATAACGGCCAGGTCAGTGGCGTTTATCAGTCCGTCGAAATTGAAATCGGCAGCACAATCAATACCACCTACACACACGTCGAACGAGCCGCCAAGTGTCGAGTTGAATCGCCACACCCTTAAGTACAGTGTTTCGCCTTCAAGACCGCTGTTGATGATGTTTACTCCTCCTGACAGACCGATGCAATACTCTTCGGTCAAGTTGCCACAGGTTCCCGAGTAAATGGCGCCTTGGTAATTGCTGTTGTTGGCGCCGTCGATGCGTACTGTGATTGCGAGGTCTTGAGGGACTTCAAAAGTGAACCAGACATCACCACTTAGGTAAACGCCACAGCTCGGCGCCGGGGCCACACCGGGTTCATTGGTAGCTCCTAAATTGTTGTATTCGCTAAGGATACAGGTTTCGGTGTTGACGGTGAGCGGAATCGCATCGACACAGTTGTCATTGGGGGCTACGGTTGTATTGATTGCACAGAGTTCAAATTGGCTTCCTTGTATCGAGTTGAAGGCCCAAACCCGGAGATAGAACTGTTGTGCGCCCAGTGCAATGTCATTAAAGTTTGCTTGCCCTGCCGCGCTGCATGCAATTTCAGTGAGTGCGCCACAATTGCCTGAGTAAATGGCGAAATAGGTCGTTGATCCGCTGAGGTGTTGAACATCAACAGCAAACTGACCTGAGGTCGGTGAAGTGAAGGTGAACCACACGTCGCCGCCTTGAAACAATCCGCAGCTTGGGGTGGGGGCTATGCCGGGCTCTGTGCTCGCCAGTTGACCGCTGAAGGCGACGTAGTTGCAGTTCAGTTGAACAACACCGGCAATGGCATCGATGCAGTTGTCGTTTTGGGGTGGGGTGATGTCAACGATGCACAGGTCGAAGTTGGCAGCAGCAGAGCTGTTAAACCGCCACACGCGCAGGTAAAGTGTTTGCCCGCCTAAGCTTGGGTTGGCAAAGTTCTGTGATAGCTGATCGGTTGCACTTGCACATACCACCGGTGTAAAGTTGCCACAGGTACCGGTGTAGAGTTGCCATTGCGCATTCAAGCCCGGTGTGGTCATTTGAATGCGGAAGTTGCCGCTGATCGGGGTGTCAAATGTGAACCACACGTCGTTCCCTTGGTAAACGCCACAGGCGGGATTTGGGGCGGTTGAGGGTGGGTCGCTTGTTGCAAATTCTGTGGTGAAGCTCTGTGCGGTGCATTCTGCTGACACAGGCAGGCCTAAAGCGTTTATGCAATTGTCATTGGCAATGGGTGTGATTTCTTGCACGCAAAAGCTGTAGTCGGCAGCCGTTGTGCTGTTGAATCGGAAGGCCCGCAGCAATAGGGTAGTGCCGGCGAGGTCGGGACGAATGAAATTCTGATTCAATTGCGGGTTTGATGAAGCGCATGCCACACTGTTGAGCGCGCCGCAGCTGCCGCTGTACAGCTCCCATTGTACGCTGGTTCCGGAGGCTTGAATCCTAAAATTCCCTGAAGCAGGCACCTCCAGCGAGAACCAAATGTCGTTTCCTGCAAATACACTGCAACTGGGGTTGCCCACAACGCTGGTACTTTCTGTGGTAGCGAACTCTGTGGTAAACGTTTCGGGTATGCAACTCGTGCCTACGGGCAGGGCAATGGCATTGGCACAGTCGTCATTGGCCGGCCGTTCAATCTCGCGCACACACAATGCAAAATCGATGCCCGCGGCATTGTTAAAGCGCCAAACACGCAGGTAAACCGTTTGGTTGGCCAAATCGTCGCGGTTAAAGTTCTGATTCAGTTGGTTGATCACCGTTGCGCAGGTTTCTTGAACGAAGTTGCCGCAACTTCCGCTGTACAAGGCCCACTGGGCATTGTTTCCGCTGCTTGTTATTTGGATGCGGAAGTCACCGGATGCGGGCACTTCAAAGGTGAACCAAACGTCACCTCCCGAATACAATCCACAGTTCGGATTGGCTGCAACCGTTGTGGGTTCGCTCGTTGCGCCGATTGATGTGAAGTTCTGGGGTGTGCATTCAGTGCCTACAATAAGTGAGGTGGCATTGGCACAATTGTCATTTGCGGGCTGCGCAAACAAAGGTGTTGAAACAAGAAGTAGTCCGAAAAACGAGAGAAAGCGAAGCATGGTCAAGCGTATTTGCGACATACAGAATGCCGGGTTCAACGCAAAACTGCTCGATTCAGAACCGAAAGGGGTCACCCATTCGGGTGATTTTCCCTTAGCGCAACTTCAAAACGGTTCCTGCTGAAGGCTCTTGCCCCTCGGTCAGTCCGTTCCGCTTCACGATGTTCTTCATCTTCACACCGTGCCGCTGGCTAATGTCCCACAAGGTTTCACCTTCCTGAACGGTGTGGCTGTGCTCGCTGGAGCGTGCACGCTTGGGCTGCAAATAAATGATTTCGCCGGCCTTGATTTTGTGGTTGCGGGCAAAGTCGTTGTACTTGCGTATTTGCCAAGCCATCATGTCGAGTTCTTCGGCGATACTCTCAAAACTGTCGCCTTCTTTGCCGTAAGTGTACTTGATGCGGTTGCGGCTAAGCTCAACCGAACGGCTGGCGGCGAGGTCAAGGGTGCCAAAGCCATCGTTGTTGTCACGTTTGGCGTTGGCGCGGTTTTTTCGCGACGACTTGGCGTCGACAACAGGGGTGCCTGCGGTCATGCGGGCAAGACCCTCCAAGTCATACTGGGTAAGATCGTTCGCTTCAATGATGTCGATCAGCAGCTGGGCGTATTTCGGGTTGGTGGCATAGCCGGCCTTTTTTAACCCGTGTGCCCACGCCTTGTAATCGGTAATGTCAAGCTCAAAAAGTGGCGCATACCGAGGCTTTTTCAAGAACACCGAGTGGTCAGCGAACGATTCGCGGGCGTTGTCGTACTTGCGAAAACACTCGCCCTTGGCATCGTCGTCGTGGTACACTTTTTTGCCCTGCCAATCGCTGTGGCACTTGATGCCGAAATGGTTGTTCGACTTGCTTGCTAGCTGGCTATTGCCATCGCCGCTCTCCAAAATGCCCTGGGCTAGGGTAATACTCGCCGGAATACCATGCTTGACCATGTTGTCAATGGCCACTTCCTTCCATTGCGAAATGTACTGGCTGCGCGAAATGCGGTTCTCGTTTGCCCATCCAAGAACGGTACACAGCGAAAAAAGCACAGCAAAAACGTATTTCATGGTTGCGCGTGTTTGTCCACGGTCTAAAATTAAACGCAGCCCGTGGGTGTTTTCGCGCCTTTTCCACAAGTTATCAACAGAAATGTGTTTCCAATTTGGGCTCAGTACCTTTGCCTCCATGCGGTGGGAGTTCATGTGGGTGTTCTTTTTTTGGGGATGGATGAGCATCGGATGCGCGCCATCCAAAACTTCCGAGCCTGAAGCTGCTTCCGGCATCCCATCCGAATCTCCTCAGTCACCGCTGCAAAAAGCAGTCCAAACCCATTTCACGCCGAAGGAGGGGGCAATGTTCGCCTCCGTAACCGCGTCGTCATCCTGCGAAGCAGCCCTCAGCCTTTGCACTGAAATCGCCGATTGCTCGATCAGTGTCTTGGCTTGCGATGGTGCCGAAAATGAACTGTTCAGCACACAGCATTTCGTGGTGGTGCGCAATCGGCGGTTTCAGTGGCTGCGGGTCGATGTCCATCCGTCCAAAAAAACAGCCGTCGATGAGGTGTTCAACGAACTTCATGCTCATTTCAATCGGTGTTTGCACACGGCCAAGGCCAACGAGGGTTTTGCGCATTGGAAGGTCGATACGGGCGCTGAGCGCTACGATGTGACGCTGATTGAGCAGCGCGATGACGCCCAAAAGAAGTACCTTTCGGTAAGCTATTACCCCGGTGGACTCTAACACACGCGTACTTCTTGAGATTGACAAACTCAGCGTGGCCTTTCGCAGCGAGGAGGGCTGGAAAACCGTTATTCACGATGTTTCGCTCTCGCTCAAGCGCGGTGAATCGCTCGGCGTTGTGGGCGAGTCGGGCTCGGGTAAAACGGTTTCGTCACTTGCCTGCATGGGGCTCTTGCCTCCGGGTATCAGCCGCATTGAGGGCGGCTCCATTCGCTTTGAGGGTTCAGACCTGCTGGCCAACGAAGGCGCTGCCGCTCAAGCCTTTCGAGGTAGCCGCATGGCGATGGTGTTTCAAGAACCCATGAGCGCGCTCAATCCGTCAATGCGTTGTGGTGAACAGGTGGCAGAGGCCGTACGTCTCCACCGCAAACTGAAGTCCGATCAAGCGCATACGGTGGTGACCGATCTTTTCGCCGAGGTCGAACTGCCCAATCCGGAGGCGATGTATGCGCGCTATCCGCATGAGCTGAGCGGCGGACAAAAACAGCGCGTGATGATTGCGCTCGCCCTTGCAGGTGACCCTTCGCTGCTCATTGCCGATGAACCCACCACCGCCCTTGATGTTACAGTACAAGCGAGCATTTTAAAGCTTCTGCGGCGCTTGCGTGAAGAACGCGGTTTGGCCATGCTCTTCATCTCGCACGACCTCGACGTGGTGGCCCGTGTGGCCGATCGCGTTGCTGTTATGTGGAACGGCCGAGTGGTCGAACTCGGGCCAACCGAACGCCTATTGACCCACCCTGAACACCCCTACACGCGGGGCTTGCTGGCGTGCAAGCCACCGGTCACCGGTGCGCGTACGGTGCTTCCAACGGTGAGTGATGTGCTCGAGAACCGCACGGTGCAAGCCCACAGCTTTGCCATCAACACGGGGTCAGAACCCATTGTACAGGTGCGCAATGTCAGCAAATCGTTTGTGACCCGCCGCAACCTCTTCGGTCGGCCTACGGCGTTTTTTGAGGCGGTGCGCGGTGTGAGTTTTGATGTAATCCGCGGTGAAACGCTGGGCATTGTTGGCGAAAGCGGCTGCGGTAAGAGCACCTTGAGTCGCATGGTGATGCAACTGCTGAAGCCTGACAGCGGAGACATCGTTTACTTGACCAGCAAGCGCGGCGGTGGTCCGGCAGTGCAGCTCGTTTTTCAAGATCCATTTTCGTCGCTCAATCCGCGCATCACGGCGGTGGGCTGTTTGATTGAAGCGCTCACGGTAAGTGGTGTGTGCAGCGACAAGCGCGCTGCACGAAGCAAAGCCCTCGCGCTGATGGCCGAGGTAGGTTTGCCTGAGGCATTTGCCGATCGCTATCCACATGCGTTCAGCGGCGGCCAGCGGCAACGGCTTGTCATCGCCCGAGCCCTGTGCA
Source organism: Flavobacteriales bacterium (assembly GCA_036835325.1). Taxonomy (GTDB): domain Bacteria; phylum Bacteroidota; class Bacteroidia; order Flavobacteriales_D; family Sanyastnellaceae; genus CAMCHP01. The sequence continues at coordinate 14,912 of DAITMF010000032.1, read as the reverse complement.
CTGAGCCTGAGGTACTCATCCTTGACGAGTCGGTGGCTGCGCTCGACATCTCTGTGCAGGCGCAGGTACTCAATCTGCTCAACCGCTTGAAAGAAGAACGAAACCTCACGTACATCTTCATCTCGCACGACCTGCGCGTGGTGCGCTTCATGAGTGACCGTGTGCTGGTGATGTACAAGGGCAAGATTGAAGAGCTCGGGCCCGCCCAAGCGGTTATGGAGCATCCGCGCAGCGCATACACACAAAAACTGGTCGCAGGCGCCCTCGGTGCTTAGTGCTGCACCACCACCCGCAAAGGTGCGCCGGTGAGTTTGGCATTGACATCGCTGGCCACCAGCAGGTACAATCCATTGGCGACACGACTGAGATCAAGCATTTGACTGCCTGAGGTGGTGGCAAACACCTCCACCAATTGCCCGGTTTGCCCATCGTACAAGGCTGCCGAGCGGGTGTCGGTGGGGAAGTCAACCACCATGCAATCACGTGCCGGGTTCGGTCCTGCTCCCAGCACGGGCAGTTCGTTGCGGTCGTTCACCGCAGTTTCACTGCACACAATGGCGCTGAGGTAGCTCCAAATGTCGTTGTTGTGCAGAAACGGCACAGGCGAACTTTGTGGAAAGTCGCCCATGCGAATGAACACAAGATCCATCGAGGGCACCACGTTGATGAACTGCCCGTTCTTGCCCAATGCGAAAAACGCATCGGCGGGTGCATGGTTCATCATTGTGCCGGGAATTTGGAGGTCAAGTCCGGGCACCATGTAGGTCGATTGCCCATTGAGCCACCAGAGGTAGCCGTAGCTTTCATTGAGGTTTTGCGAGGGGGTGACCATGGCCTCGAAATAGTCAGGGTCAGTCATCACAGGTGTTCCGTTCCAACTGCCGTTTGAGAGAATAAGGTGACCAAACCGCGCCATTTCGCGGGGAGTGCTCCATACGACGCGGTTGAAGTCGAGTGAGAAATAGGCGACATTTGCGCCAATGGCAGTGTTCAGTTGGGCATTGAGGAATGCATTGATGGTTTGGCCGCTGGCGCTCTCGACCACACTCGTAAGCAGTGTGTAGGGCGCATTGTGGTACGACCAACGCGTGCCCGGTTCAGCAAGGTAGGTGAGGCACTCAGGGTCGGTGCAATCGAGGGCTTCACTGTCATCGAGGCCGGTGGTCATGGTGAGTTGGTGAATGACCTTTATTTCGCCTTCGGCGGATGGATCCATTGCGGTCCAACCCACGCCCAGGTACTCTGAAGTGGGTTGGTTGATGTCGAGGAGGCCGTTTTCTTGGGCCTTGCCGACGAGGAAGCCTGTTACCGTTTTTCCGGCGGATGCCCAGTACCACGGTGAACTTGCACCTTGACCGTTAAAATAATGCTCCAGTACGATGCGGCCTTTGTGCAAAACAATAAAGGCTCTGCCTTCATTGGCTTCGATGAAGTTGAGCATCGGCTGTATGGAGTCGGTGCACCAGCCGAGCTCTTCGGGCGTTACGGTTTGCCACGTATTGCCCGTGTTTGGCGGATAGTAATAGTCGGCTTGTGCGTAGCCTGTCGCAGCGACAAGCATGAGCGCAGAGGTGATGGCAAACAGTTTCATGCTACTTTGACTCAAAGGCCTGTGAAAGGTTTAAGCGACGAGTTCAAAATTGAGTTGCCGCTTCATGAGGTCAGCACCAACTACACGGATGGTGATTTTGTCACCGAAATGGTATTCTTGTCCGCTCCGTTTGCCGGTCAGGCACATGCGGTCTTCGTCGAAGATGTAGTGGTCGTCGCGCATGGTTTCGAGGCGCACCATGCCTTCGCACTTGTTGCCGTCGATTTCAACGTAGATGCCCCACCCGGTAACGCCCGAAATCATGCCGGTGAAGTTTTCGCCCATTCGGCTTAGCATGTATTCGACTTGCTTGTACTTGGTTGATGCGCGTTCAGCTTCGGCGGCGAGCTTTTCGCGTTCCGATGAGTGGCGGCATTTGGGCTGGTAGTCGTTTTCGTTGACGGGTGCGCCGCCGTCGAGGTAGTGCTGCAAGAGGCGGTGCACCATCACGTCAGGGTAACGTCGAATGGGCGAGGTGAAGTGGGTGTAGTGCTCGAATGACAATCCGTAATGGCCAATGTTGTGCATCGAATACTCGGCTTTCGCCATCGACCGGATGGCCATAACCTTGATGATTTCTTCTTCGGGTTGGTTGTCAACGGCTTTGAGCAGGTTTTTGATGGCCGACTCTGCGTTTTCGGGGTTGGGTTTGGGCATGGTGTATCCGAAGCGGCTGGCGAATTCACGCAACTTGATGAGGCGTGCGAGTTCAGGCCGGTCGTGAATACGGTACACAAAAGGCTTTGCGGGTTTTCCTGCTTCGGCTTTGCCGATGAATTCAGCCACCTTCACGTTGGCCAGCAGCATGAAGTCTTCGATGAGCTTGTTCGAGTCTTTCATTTCCTTGACGTACACTCCGGTAGGTTTGCCGGTTTCGTCGAGGGTGAACTTCACTTCTTCGGTGTTGAAGTCGATGCCGCCGCGTTTGAATCGGCGTTCGCGCAGTTTCAGCGCCAATTTATGAAGGGTCAGTACAGCATCGCTGTGGTCTCCTTTGCCCGTTTCAATGATTTCTTGGGCTTCTTCGTAAGTGAATCGTCGGTCGGAGTGTATGACGGTACGGCCAAACCACTCACTGTGCACCACGGCGTCATTGTCCATCTCAAAAATGGCCGAGAAGCAAAGCTTGTCTTCGTTGGGTTTCAATGAGCACAGCTCATTGCTGAGGATTTCAGGCAGCATGGGCACGGTGCGGTCAACGAGGTACACCGAGGTGGCGCGTTGCACGGCTTCGTCTTCGAGCAAGGTGCCGGGCCGCATGTAATGGGTCACATCGGCAATGTGCACACCTACTTCCCACATTCCGTTGTCGAGGCGGCGAAGCGATAGCGCGTCGTCGAAGTCTTTCGCGTCGTACGGGTCGATGGTAAAGGTTAGGATACCGCGCACGTCGCGTCGTTTGGCGATTTCATCGGGCGTTATGGCGCGCGAAATTCCGTCGGCTTCGTCTTCAACTTCTTCGGGGAATTCGTAGGGCAGGCCGTACTCGATCATGATGGCGTGCATTTCCACGTCGTTGTCGCCGGGCTTGCCGAGGACCTTCACCACGCGACCAATCGGACTGTCAGCGGGGTCGTCCCACGTGTCAATCTCAACCACAACTTTATCGCCCTGTTGAGCGTCGCCGCGGTTGCCTTCAGGCAGGTAGAAATCGATGTGGATTTTCGGGTCGGTTGGCAAACCAAAGGCGAGGTGTTTTGCGCGATCGAAGATGCACACGTACTGGTTGCGTGCACGCTTTACCACGTCAATAACGCGGGCCGATTTGCGGCGCCCACGGCGGTTCATGGCCACGCGTACTGTGTCGCCGTTGAGTGCAGTACCGGTTTCTCCGCGGGCGACTTGCAGGTCGTTTTCTTCGCCTTCAACAATGATGAAGCCACGGCCGAATTTGGTGATTTCGATGCGGCCTTCAACCTCTTCACCAGCGGTTGCGGGCAGGAAGTAGCGCCCTTGACCGGCCATTTGCAGGCGGTCGCGTTCGGCTTCTTCTTCAAGCACGGCGGCCACGAGGTCGCGTATGCTGCTGTCTTTTATACCAAGGGCAGCGGCGACCTGCTTGTAGTTCATGGGCTTGCCGGGATTTTCATGGAACACGTCCATGACCTCGGAGCGCAGGTCGCGCGGTTTACCGCCTGAGCGGCGTTGTTTGCCTTTGTTTTTTTTGGGGGATGGATTGCGTTTCGCCATTGAGCGCAAGGTACGCAAACCAAGTGAGGGTTAATCGAAGACGACGACTTTCGCGGTGTCTCCGGCTTCGGTGAAGAAGATCCACTCTCCGCTTTTATTGTCGTTGATGTAACGGCCTTCGATGCGGGGTGTTCCATCCGGATAAAACACCCTGTACTCGCCTTGCTGAAGGCCGTTGGTGTAGTGGTGCAAACTCCACAGTTGGCCATTGACGTGGTAGCTGCGCCATTCACCGTCGCGTTGGCCGTTGATCACCTGGCCTTCCGAGAGCAGTTGACCTTCAGGGTGGTAGGCGGTTTCAAATCGGTTCAACGAGTCTTTACCGGTGTAGCGGTAAACCTGTTTCGGGTTGCCGTTTTCGTGGGTAGCCACGATGCGATCGGGTGAAGCCTCGGGTTTGGCCTCTTCGTTTGGGGAGGCTGCCGGTGCGCAGGCGACGGCCAAGGTCATCCATCCTCCCAAAAAATAAATCAAACGACTCATTTGGTGCGGTTTACAGTGTACATAACCAGTGCGTGAAGCGACTCACGGGCGGGCGTTTCAGGAAATCCGGCCAAAATATCGAGTGCTTCACGGGTGTAGTTGAGCATTTGCTCCCGGGCATAACTCAGACCATCGGAGGCCATCACGAAGTCAATGACTTCTTTCACCTTCCGCGGATTGTCGCTGTGTTTTCGTACGGTTGAGATCACCTTTCGGCGGGTTGACGAATCGGTTGTGTTCAGCGCTCGAATCAGCGGGAGGGTCATTTTGCGCTCTTTGATGTCGATCCCGGTAGGTTTGCCAATGTTTTCTCCACTGCCGTAATCGAAGAGGTCGTCTTTGATTTGGAAGGCTATGCCCACTTTTTCGCCGAAGCGGCGCATTTTCTCTTGCACGTCGGCCGTGCAGCCTGACGACACCGCGCCGGCTTCGCAGCAGGCGGCGATGAGCGAGGCCGTTTTTCGGCGAATGATTTCGAAGTAGGTGGCCTCGTCGATGTTCATTTTGCGCGCCTTCTCGATTTGCAGCAGTTCCCCTTCGCTCATCTCGCGCACGGCGTTGCTCACAATGCGGAGCAGTTCAAACGCACCGTTTTCAACCGACATGAGAAGCCCGCGTGACAGCAGGTAATCGCCGACCAGTACAGCGATTTTGTTTTTCCAGAGGGCGTTGATCGAGAAGAAGCCACGGCGCGCATAGGCATCGTCAACAACGTCGTCGTGCACCAAGGTCGCGGTATGCAGCAGTTCAATCAGTGAAGCTGCGGTGTAAGTGTGGTCGCTCACGCCGTCGCACACTTTTGCGGAGAGGAAGACAAACATCGGTCTGACTTGCTTTCCCTTGCGCTTGATGATGTAATGCGTGATTTTGTCGAGAAGAGGCGTATTGCTTTTCATTGACCGTCTGAAATGGTCTTCAAAGCGGGCCATTTCTTCGGCAATCGGGGCTTTTATGTTGGCGACGGTCGTCATGCGTTAGCGGCCAAAGTTAGCGGTTTCCGCCGTTCGGCTTACCCAATGAACAATCGCAAATGGCATCGGTTCGTTTCAGTGCATGGCATACCCGCAGGATTGGCGTATTTTTGCACGAAAGTTCGCGAATGATTCACTCAATGACCGGCTACGGAAAGGCCGAAGGCACCATCGGCAGCCGGAAATTCACCGTCGAAATCAAGGCCCTTAACAGCAAGCAGCTCGACATCAACCTGCGCATGCCCAGCATGTACCGCGAGAAAGAGCTTGAGCTGCGTACGTGGCTGGCTGAAAACCTCTTCCGCGGTAAAATCGAGGTGGGCATTTTCTACGAAGCCGACGCCGGTGAACAAAAAGTCAGCGTGAACCGTCAGCTCATTGAGGCCTATGCCCGCGAATTGAAGGCGGTGGCCGAGGCCATCGGCCAAGAAAACACCGATTACATCAGTGCCATTTTGCGCATTCCGGAAGTGCTGCGCGGTGAACGGGAAGAACTCGACGAGGCCGAGTGGGAAGCTGTGATGGCCCTCGCCAGCGAAGCCTTGACCATGTTCAACAGCTACCGCCTGCAAGAAGGCCAAGGTCTCTTCAACGACTTCAAAGAACGCATTGACCACATCTTGCGGCTTGAAAACGAACTCACTCCGCTGCTCAATCAGCGTGTTGAGCGCATTAAGGCCCGCATCAACGGTAGTTTGGAAGATTTCATCGACACCGAGAAAATCGACCGCAACCGCTTCGAACAAGAAATCATCTACTACCTCGAAAAACTCGATGTCAACGAAGAGCGCCAACGCCTGACCGCCAACTGCAACTACTTCATGGAAATCATGAAAAAAGGGCAGCAACAGGGCAAGAAACTCGGCTTCATCGCACAAGAAATCGGCCGCGAAATCAATACCCTCGGCAGCAAAGCCAATGACGCCGAAATTCAACGTTCGGTGGTAATCATGAAAGACGAACTCGAGAAAATCAAAGAACAGGTACTGAATGTCCTCTGACGAGATCAACGGCAAATGCATCATTTTCTCCGCGCCTTCGGGCGCCGGAAAAACCACCCTGGTGCGCCATGTGCTCGGGTGCCGAAATGACTTGGCCTTCTCGGTTTCGGCGACCAGTCGCGCTCCGAGAGGACAAGAGCAACACGGGGTTGATTACTACTTCTTGTCGCCCGTTGCCTTCCGCGAGAAAGTGAATGCCAACGCATTTGTAGAGTGGGAGGAGGTGTATACCGACCAGTACTATGGCACCCTCAAAGCTGAAATTGAACGCCTTTGGGCCAGCGGAAAAACAGTGGTGTTCGATGTTGATGTTGAAGGCGGTGTAAACCTGAAAAAGGCCTTTGGCGAGCGCGCATTGTCGGTGTTTGTGATGCCGCCGTCGCTCGATGCACTCGAGAGCCGCCTGCGGGCTCGCGGCACTGAAACCGATGAAAACATTGCGCGGCGAATGGCCAAAGCCAGCCGTGAACTGACCTATGCGCCGCGTTTTGATGTGCAACTCATCAACGATCGGCTTGACGTCGCCAAGACCGAAATCGAACGTTTGGTGCATGATTTTTTGGAAGGATGAAGCGTGTAGGACTTTACTTCGGCACCTTCAACCCGATTCACATTGGGCACTTGGTCATCGCCAACTTCATGGCGCACCACACTGACCTCGATGAAGTGTGGATTGTAGTGACTCCACACAATCCGCTCAAAGAGCGCACAGAGTTGATGCCCGATGAACACCGCTTGCAAATGGTGCGCTTGGCCATTCTTGACAACTCGCGCTTGTTTGCGAGCGACATTGAGTTTGATCTGCCGCAGCCGAACTACACGATCAACACCCTTGACTACCTTGGTGAAACCCATCCCGACACCGAATTTGTATTGATCATGGGCGAAGACAACCTGCGCAGCCTACACAAATGGCGCGAATATGAGCGCCTTTGCGCCAATTACGACCTCTTTGTGTACCCGCGTGACACCACCGAAGGCGAAAGCGGTAATGGGGTTGATCCATCCGTAAATCAGGCGCGCGTTACCTTGGTCGATGCCCCCATGATTCGGATCTCATCGACTTTTTTGCGCAATGCCATCCGCGACCGCAAAGACATCCGCTACCTCGTGCCCGATGAGGTCATCAACTACATCAGCAACAATTACCTCTACGAATCGCCGGAGGATTGACATGAAGTTTTTGTCACCAATTGGCCATCCATCCCCAAGAAAAAAAGCAACAAAGTATACTTGCAGCATGAGAATGACCGTGCTGCTCGTGGCTTTTTTACCGCTTATTGCAGGTGCACAAAAACTGTACCACGATGAGGTATTGGAGGGCTTGACCCCCGGCAGTTTCGCCTTTGGCGTGGCCTCCGGTGACCCGCGGCCAACGGCGGTGGTGTTGTGGACGAAGTACCTGCCCAAAGAGGGCGATAGTGTGGTCACAGTGAACTATGCGGTTGCGCTTGACAGTTTGTTTACCGCAACGGTTGACAGCGGCTCCGTAGAGGTATCAGCCGCAAACGGGTTTACCGTGCTCGTTGAACCCGTAAGACTTTCGCCCGGCACGCGCTATTATTACCGTTTTTCAACCGATGGCGGAGCGGTTTCTGAAGTAGGCCGCACGCGCACCGCTCCGGAGAATCCGTCAGAGCTGCGCTTCGCAGTGGTCAGTTGCGCGCAGTACGGCGACCGGTACTACAACGGCTATGCCCTCATTGCTGAGCGCGATGACATCGACGCCGTGATTCATTTGGGCGATTACATCTACGAACAGGGATCAAACAGGTCTAAATCGCGGCCACATTTGCCTCCGCACACCATTGTAACCGAGTACGATTACCGCACCCGCTATGCGCAGTACCGCCTTGACCCCGATTTGCGCGAGCTGCACCGATTGCACCCCATGATTGCCATTTGGGACGATCACGAATTCGCCAACGACAGCCACCGCGAAGGAGCAGGCTGGCATCGTGTGAATGACGGGCCTTGGGAGCTTCGCAAGGCTACGGCAATGGCTGCGTACTTCGAATGGATTCCGGTGATGACGGCCGCCAACAGCACCGTTGTTCGGCAGTTTGGCTTCGGTTCGTTGGCAGAGCTGTTTATGATTGACGGACGTCTTGAGCGCGACCCTCCGGTAAAGAACTACCGCGACCCTGAGCTGCACAACCCTGAGCGCACCAAGTTGGGGCCTGAGCAAACGGCACAGCTTACCGAATGGCTCCGCGACAGTGGTGCACGGTGGAAGTTGGTGGGAAACAACGTGATGTTTGCGCCGGTTGATCTGGGCCGTTTGGCGCGCGATAAACGCATCAATACCGATGCGTGGGATGGCTTTCCGGCGAACCGAAAGCAGATTTTTGATACCTTGGAAACGCACTCGGTTCGCAATGTGGTGGTGCTTACCGGTGACATCCACATGGCCTGGGCGCTTGAGTTGACCAAAGCGCCACGCGATAAAGAGGTGTACCGTAAAAAGGGTGAGTCGATGGTGCACGGAGCAGAATTCGTGTGCCAAAGCGTTTCTTCATTCAATGTTGACGAACTCTTTGGGCGCTTCCTCGGTAAACTTGCCGGTAGCTACCTTGCTTCCCAACGACGAAATCCGCATGTTCAGTACCGCAATGTCGTTGATCACGGCTATATGCTGATCGAATTGAACGATGAAAGCGCTACCGCCACGTGGTACTACACCAAGAACCCTTATAAACGGAATTTGGAGCAACGCACTCCTTGGCAAGCGGTGTTGCCGTTCAATGGCCGTGTTGAAAAAGCTGAGAAACTTAGGTAAGCTCAGCAGGTACTTCAACCCAATCGCCGTGCTCGCGGATGAGGTCAATCAGCGCTTGAACGGCTTGCTCTTCAGGCACGTTTTTGCGCACGACTTCTTTCTCTTTGTAAAGACTGATTTTGCCGGGTCCGGTGCCTACGTAGCCGTAATCGGCATCAGCCATCTCTCCGGGGCCGTTGACGATGCAGCCCATGATGCCAATTTTCACGCCTTTCAAATGGCTTGTCGCTGCGCGGATTTTTGCAGTGGTTTCCTGAAGGTCAAACAGTGTTCGTCCGCAGCTGGGGCACGAGATGTACTCGGTTTTGGAGATGCGTGTGCGCGTGGCTTGAAGAATGCCGAATGCCGTGCGGTTCACGATTTGCAAGGGGATGGATGGCGCTACCGTCCAAACACCATCGCCCAAACCATCAAGGAGCAGTCCGCCGAAATCTGTTGAACTGTACAGCATAAAACGGTCTTCATCGAGTTGGCTGTAGCTGCGCTGGATGATGACCGGTACGTCGCATTTGGCGTGGATTAACCGAAAGAATGCCGCCCGCTGTTCAGCCATGCCGTGGGCATGGGTGGTGGTGAGCACCAACACTGCGGTTTTGTCGGCCTTGAGCATGTCGATGAGCGTTGGAGTGAGGTCGCGAATCGAAGCCTCAACGAAGTTGAGTTGAGCGTGGAGTTCAGGTGCAGCGAGGTAGACCTTTGCAGAGAACAGCGGATAATGACGCACCTTGTTGGGTGATTCCATCCAGGCATCGGCGTGTTGGATGACGCCCAAGGTTCCCGGGATTTCGAAGTCGAGGCCGCTGTCGCCGGTGAAAATGAAGTCACAAGCGAGGTCGCTCATGTTCCATTTGTCGAGGGGCACGCTGTAATTGTAGCCCATGGCGAACAAGGTCGCCGGAGTGATGGTGTCGCGGTGGCTTAGGTCGATGACCACGCGGGGTACCTGCGGCTTGCCGATGGTGAGCACTTCGCGGGTATCACGACGGTGGTACTCAAACGGATTGACCGCCGGAGCCACTGCCGGCACCGTTGCGTGCGCATCGCGCAGGGTGTAACGCTCGGCCAGCATGGCAGCCACGGGGATTTCGGCTTCGGGCGCTTCGGTAAGCGAAACGCGAATGGTATCGCCCAAACCGTCTTCAAGCAAGGTGCCGATGCCCACGGCTGATTTGATGCGGCCGTCTTCGCCATCTCCAGCCTCGGTAACGCCGAGGTGAAGAGGGTAGCTCATGCCTTGCTCCATCATGGTGGCCACGAGCAAACGGTAGGCCTGTACCATCACTTGGGCGTTGCTGGCCTTCATGCTGATGACGAGGTCGTGGTAATCGTGGTCGCGGCAGATGCGGATGAACTCCATCGCCGATTCAACCATGCCAAGCGGCGTGTCGCCGTAGCGCGAAAGAATGCGGTCGCTCAACGAACCGTGGTTGGTGCCGATGCGCATGGCACGCCCAAGGGCTTTGCACTTGAGCACAAGCGGTGTAAATTTTTCGCGTATGCGTTCGAGTTCGGCTGTGTAGCTGTCGTCGGTGTATTCGATGGTTTCGAAGCGTTTCTTATCGGCGTAGTTGCCCGGATTCACGCGCACCTTTTCGATGTATTCGGCGGCGACTTCGGCCGCATTGGGCGTGAAGTGAATGTCGGCTACCAGCGGCGTTTCGTAGCCGCGGGCTTTGAGGCCGGCTTTGATGGCAGCGAGGTTTTCAGCTTCCTTCTTGCTAGGAGCGGTGATGCGGACGAGTTCGCAGCCGGCATCGATCATGCGAATTGACTGCTCGATGGTGCCCTCCGTATCCATGGTGTCGGTGGTGGTCATCGACTGGAGTCGGATGGGGTTGTTGCCGCCCATCCGAACGCTTCCGATGTTCACTTCACGCGTTTGGAACCGGCTGTAGCCGTACAAACTGTTGCAATAGGGGCGGTGCTGTTTCATAAGGTATTCGTGCCGTACAAAGTAACACCAAAATGGGTTGACGGTTCACGGTTGACATCCGCCGAAGGCGAAAATCATAAACGGTAGAAGCGCGAAGCCATGCGGTAGAGGCCAATGACCAGCAAACTTACAAGGCCAATGCTTGAGCAAATGGCCCAGAAGGTGGTTGAGCTGCTGAATTCATGATCGTCTTCAACGAGTGCGCCTCGGGCCCAGTCTTCGTACTCGAGCGATACGTGGTCATTGAACACGGAATAGCGTGTAAGCCAGAACATAATCATGCTCACGAAGGTCAACAGAATCAGTAAGTTGATGAAATGACGCGTCTTCATGGCTAGGCGAATGCGGAGGCGTCACTGTCGCTTTTACGCGACTTTGAGCTTGCTGATTTTTGATTTGCTGAATTTCTCTTGCGCGTAGTCGAGGGTGATTCGGAGCTCTTGTGGAGTGCCGGCACCGGGCAGTTCGAACATCGCATCGGTCATGATGGCTTCGCAGATGGAGCGGAGGCCGCGTGCACCGAGTTTGTATTCGACCGCTTTTTCGACGATGAAGTCGAGGACGTCTTTTTCGAAGCTCAGTTTGATGTTGTCGATGTCAAACAGTTTGACGTACTGTTTGATGAGCGCATTTTTGGGTTCGGTGAGGATGCGACGTAGGGTATCCGCATCGAGCGGGTTGAGGTGCGAAACCACCGGGAAACGGCCCAAGAGCTCGGGAATCAAACCAAAACTGCGCAGGTCGGAGGGCGCAACGAAGCGGAGCACGTTGTCGTCATCGGCGAGTTCGGCGCTGTGGCTTCCGTAGCCGATGGCTGAGGTTTTGATGCGGCGTTCGATGATGCGTTGGATGCCGTCGAAGGCACCTCCGCAAATGAAGAGTACATTTTTGGTATCGACCTGGATGAGTTTTTGCTCGGGGTGTTTGCGGCCGCCTTGCGGAGGCACGTTCACGATTGAGCCTTCGAGGAGTTTGAGGAGTGCTTGTTGCACGCCTTCACCGCTCACATCGCGGGTGATGGAGGGATTGTCGCTTTTGCGCGCAATTTTATCGATTTCATCGATGAACACGATTCCGCGTTCGGCGGCGCTAACGTCGTAATCTGCTGCTTGAAGCAAGCGCGACAGCACGCTTTCAACGTCTTCACCCACGTAGCCGGCTTCGGTCAAAATGGTGGCGTCAGCGATGCAGAAGGGCACGTTGAGCAATCGGGCGATGCTTTTGGCCAATAGGGTTTTTCCGGTACCGGTTTCGCCCACGAGCATGATGTTCGACTTTTCGATTTCGACGTCGTTGGTCTTGTTTTTGGGCTGGAGGAGGCGCTTGTAGTGGTTGTACACGGCTACGCTGAGCACCTTCTTGGCTTCGTCTTGACCGATGACGTATTCATCGAGGAAGCGTTTGATATCGACGGGTTTTTGAACGGTCAAGCTGGCCTCAACGCGTGTGGTGCTTCGTTGGGCGATTTCTTCCTTTACGATGCTGGAGGCTTGGTCAATGCAATGGTTGCAAATGTGACCGGTGATGCCTGCGATGAGGATGTCGACTTCGCTTTTCTTTCGTCCGCAAAATGAACAACTGATATCTCGTTCGGCCATAGTGGTGTTCTTGGTGCGCCGGCAGAGCCGTGGGCGCTATCAAAACAAAGTGGGCTGCCTGTAGTTCAGACAGCCCACAAAGATACGATTTTCGTTGGTGATGGCGATTAGCCTTTCTTTTCGAGCACTTCGTCGATCATGCCGTATTCTTTGGCTTCGACGGCGCGCATCCAGTAGTCGCGGTCGCTGTCACCCCAGACCTTCTCGTAGGTTTGACCCGAGTGTGTTGCGATGATGCTGTAGAGCTCTTCTTTGAGCTTTTGGATTTCACGCGCGGTGATTTCGATGTCTGAGGCTTGTCCGCGAGCGCCACCAAGCGGTTGGTGGATCATCACGCGAGCGTGTTTGAGGGCAGTGCGTTTTCCGGCTTCACCCGCGCAGAGGAGCACTGCGCCCATTGAGGCAGCGAGACCTGTGCAGATGGTTGCCACATGCGGCCGGATGTACTGGATGGTGTCGTAGATACCCAAACCTGCGTACACGCTTCCGCCGGGGGAGTTGATGTAGATTTGAATGTCTTTGTTGGCATCGGCTGACTCGAGGAAGAGCAGCTGAGCTTGCACAATGTTGGCGATGTAATCGTCGATTCCGGTTCCGAGGAAGATGATGCGGTCAGCCATCAGGCGCGAAAAAACGTCGACCTCACGGAAGGGCATGTTGCGCTCTTCGATAACGGTGCGGGTCATTCCTTCGGGGCCGTACATATGGCTGATCACCTCTTCTGCGGCCAGGCTGGTGATGCCTGGGCGGTCAGCGGCGAACTTGACAAATTCTTTGCGGTTGATCATGGGATATTCGTTTGCTGTGGGCGAAAAGTACACACAATTTCAGTGTGTGCATACCCTGAAACGTTAACAAGTCTTATTTCGATGCTGCTTCGGCTGCTTTCACGAAATCGTCGTAGCTCACGGCCTTCTCGTTTACCTTGAGGTTAGCGATGAGGGCTTCGAACATTTTGTTTTCGCGGAGGCTGTCGCGGAGGCGGTCGTACTGCTCACGGTCTTTGAGTGATTCTTTGGCAAAGGCCATGAGCATGTCGTCGTTCAACGGAATGCCATAGCGGCTGTATTGCGCGGCCACTTGTGCTTTGGCTTCGTTGATGATGTCGTCTTGGGTCACCGCAACGCCGTGCTTTTGAATCACGTTTTCTTCGAAGATTTGCCAGCGCACGTACTTGGCGTACTCGGGGTATTGGACTTCGATATCGTCGTCGCTCAGCGGCTTTTCGTTCACGCTTTTCATCCAGCGCTTTAGGAAGGCATCGGGCAGAGGAGCGTCGATTCCGGCGATGATGGCGCGGTAGAGTTCGTTGCGGAAGAGGCGTTCAGCATCGCGGTCGAACATTGTCGCGAGTTCTTCGCGCAGTTTTTCGCGGAAAGCGGCTTCGTCTTCCACGGCGCCTTCACCGAACACCATGCTGAAGAGTTCGGGGCCTACTTCTTTTTTCTCGAGGCGTTTTACTTCGCTGACGCGGATGCGCACCAAGCCTTCAAGGTGGTGCACATCGTGGTGGGTGATGCCGAGCATGGTTGCCAGGTCATCGTGGTTGGAGGTGAGGTGGTGCGGGTTGAGGTCGATTTCAGCTCCGGCTTGGATGCCGATGAGTTGCTTTTTCGAAGCTTCTTCGGTAATTTCTCGGATGAGGACGCTGGCGTCGTTCATGAACCCTCCATCGGCAACGCTGCTGTCAGCGTTTAGCTGGATGAGCGTCGCCATGAGGATGTCTTCGTCTTCGCTGGTTTCAACGGTGTTGACGGTGCCGAATCGGCGCGAGAGGTCTTCGATGTGCTCATTGAGCATGGTATCGTCGACCTGTACTTTGTAGCGTGTGGGGATGTTTTTGACGGCTTTGTCGACATCCACCGCAGGTGCCAAGCCCAGCTCATAGTTGAAGGTGAAGCTTCCGGGATTGTCCCAATCACCTTCATCTACACCTTCATCAACGGGGAGTGGTTGCCCGAGGACGTTGAGTTTTTGTGTAGCGATGTGATCGAAGAGGGTGTTGTTGAGCTTCTTGTTGAGTTCGTCGGCGAGGAGGGCCTTGCCGTACATTTTTTTCACCATTCCGATGGGTACGTGTCCGGGGCGGAAGCCAGGCATTTTGACCTGTTTGCGGTAGCTTTTAAGTGCTTCGGTGTATTCAGTGGTGTAGTCAGCGGGCTCAAGGGTAATGGCGAGCCGGAGGTTAAGGTCATCGACCTTATTGGTGGTGATTTCCATGATGCGGAATTAGAACAGCATGTTGTTTTGTGCGGGTGGAGGGACTCGAACCCACACACCTTGCGGCACCAGATCCTAAGTCTGGCGTGTCTACCAATTTCACCACACCCGCGGTTCCCTCTCGTTTAAGGGAGTGCAAAGGTAGG
>DAITMF010000031.1:0-40000 GCA_036835325.1 Flavobacteriales bacterium | reverse complement strand
AGACACTAGACTTTAGACACTAGACTCTAGACTTTAGACTCTGAGATCTGAAGTCCGAAATCTAACATCTGAAGTCTCAAGTCTAACATCCAACAAGAAGAAACATCCTCACAAACACACACTACCATGTCAACGACACAAAAAACCATTACAGGAGGTGAATTCCTCATCCGCGATGTAGCGGCACACGAAGTGTTCATTCCTGAAGAATGGACGGAAGAACAGCTCATGATGAAGCAAACCTGCCTCGACTTTGTGAACAGCGAAATCGTGCCCAACCTTGACCGTATCGACGGTTTGGAAGAAGGCCTCATGCCTTCTTTGCTCGACAAGGCAGGCGAGCTCGGTCTGCTCGGAATATCCGTACCTGAAGAACTCGGCGGAATGGGTATGGATTTCAAAAGCAGCATGCTCGTCACCGAAGCCCTCGGTGAAGCACACTCGTTCTCGGTAGCCTATGGCGCGCATACCGGCATTGGCACCTTGCCCATTCTGTACTACGGAAACGACGAACAACGCGCAAAGTACATTCCAAAACTCGCTACTGGCGAGTGGAAGGCCGCCTACTGCCTTACTGAACCCGGAAGCGGTTCTGACGCAAACAGTGGTAAAACACGCGCAACACTCACCGAAGACGGAAAGCATTACCTCATCAGCGGACAAAAGATGTGGATTACCAACGCCGGTTTTGCCGACGTGTTCACCGTTTTTGCCAAAATCGATAACGACGAAAACCTGAGTGCATTCATTCTCACCCGCGACATGGAAGGCATCAGCTTCAATCCGGAAGAGAAGAAAATGGGCATCAAAGGTTCATCAACCCGCCAGGTCTTCTTCAACAACGTTCAGGTACCTGTTGAAAACCAACTTTACGAGCGTGGCCAGGGCTTTAAAATTGCCGTCAACATTCTCAACATTGGCCGTATCAAACTGGCTGGAGGAGTACTCGGAGGTGCCAAAGGTGTGATTACTGACTCTGCCAATTACGCCAACGAACGCGAGCAGTTCGGTCGTTCAATCGCCAAGTACGGGGCCATTCGCGATAAAATCGCCAAAATGGCGGTGCGCGTTTTCGCACTTGAGTCAGCCCTTTACCGTGCTACTCAAAACATCGAAGACGAAATCAGCCACCTCGTTGAAAGCGGAACGTCAAAGGGTGAAGCCACACTCAAAGGCATTGCTTCGTACGCACCTGAGTGCGCAATGCTGAAGGTTATTGGATCTGAAGTGCTTGATTTTGTAGTTGACGAAGGTGTTCAGATTCACGGAGGTATGGGCTACAGCGCTGAAACGCGCATTGAGCGTTCATACCGCGATTCGCGCATCAACCGCATCTTCGAAGGCACCAACGAAATCAACCGCATGTTGACCGTTGACATGATCTTGAAAAAGGCCATGAAGGGCGAGCTTGACCTCATGGGGCCTGCCATGGCGGTTGCCGGAGAACTCATGTCGATTCCTGACTTCGGCGATGCACCTGACAATGTGTTCGACCAATACCGTGCGTACATTAAGAACTTCAAAAAAGCCGTTCTGATGGTTGCCGGCGCCGCTGCGCAGAAGTTGGCCATGACCCTTGCCAAGGAGCAGGAAATTTTAATGAACATCGCCGACATGACGATTCAAACCTACACGGCTGAATCGCTTCTGCTACGCGCTGAAAAGTACGCGTCGCAACATGGCGAAGCCGCCGCTGCTGCGCACATTGAGATAATGAAGGCCTTCACGTACGATGCCGCCGAAATCATAGGCCGCTGTGGTCGCGAAGCCCTCGTATCGTTTGGTGATGGTGATGAACTGCGTATGATGCTTATGGGCATGAAGCGATTCACCAAAACCGAGCCGGTGAACATTAAAGAGATTCGTCGTTCGGTTGCAGCTCGTGTGATTGCCGCCAACAAGTATCCGTTCTGATCGAAATTTGAACTGAAGAAAAAAGGGGGCTCAAGGCCCCCTTTCTCTTTCTCTCCCCTGTGACTGACCGCGGTCAGTGCAGCAGTATTTTTCTGTAGCGCGCATTGCCTGCTTCGACTTCAAGCAGGTAAACGCCTTGACGAAACCCTGTAAAGTCAATGCGGAGTTGCGTAGTCGAAGGCTGCTCATGCCGAACGAGTATTCGGCCTGAGGCGTCATAAACGGTGCAGGCGGTTGCACTTAAGTTACCCAATTCAACAGTTAACCAATCAACAACCGGATTGGGGTAACATACGACTCCAAAATCGCTTTGAACCTCAATACCAACCGGTGTGTATGCATAGGTGGTGCTCGCCAAGCAGTCGTTTGAATCAATGACTGTGATGCTAAAGTTTCCGGCTTCGCCAAGCTCGACGGATGTCCCTTCAAAGTCAACTCCCTCGGGGGTTGTCCCAGAAACGCTGTAGGGAGGGGCGCCACCCGAAGCACCTATGTGCAGAAACCCAAGGGTTTCGACAGCTTCAATGGCGATTTCATCAGGTGATGCCATGTTGAACTCAAATGCTTGAGCACATCCGTTGGCATCACTGATAGTTAATGAATGGTTCCCTGCGGGGATGAGCGATGAGCTGCCCGTGCTCCACTCGAAGGTGTATGGCGGCACCCCGCCAAAGGCAAACGCAGTCGCCTCAACTGTTTCACCGAAGCACCCAATTTCGCCGACTGTAAGCAAGGCTTCAATGGCCGGTGGAGCGACCAGTTCGGCAGAATACGTGTAAACGCAGCCAAATTGTGACATCAATTCAATGGCGTAGTTACCGGGAGCCAAGCCACCATTGGCAGGCCCGCCTTCAGCGCCGTTAATGAACACTTCAAAGGTTTGGATGGATGGATTGGCCTGAAGATTCAATTGACCATCGTTGCCATTTGCGCATTCAGGATGCACCAACAGAATATTCAGCTGTGGGCTCAGTTCGGCCACTATGGTGACAGTATCCGACTTGATTTGAATGCCCAAATCGGTGGTGTACTGGTACGAATAATTTCCACTCTCGGATACGGTTATAATGGGCGCCGTAGCACCCGTTGACCAAAGCACGTCTCCGCTGTATTCAGGAGTTAGCACAGCGCTTTCATTTCCACAAATCGCCGTAGTTGTCGACGTCAACCCGTTGGGCAATGTTTCACCTTCGGTGAGTTGGTGATGGGTGTTGATTGGCAGGTTGAAGTACTGATCTTCATGACCACTGGGGTACCACACTTTCAGTGAATCGATGGTTTCACGCTGCCCCAAACCAAAGATGTGATGCTGTGAGTTTTGTCCGCAGTAGTTTTCTCCGCAGCGGGTGTAGTGCACAAAATGGTCGCCTTCGCTGTAGAGGTGAATCCACGCGCCAACGGCCATGCGGTTTGAGACAGTTCCTTCGAGTGTGATTTTAACAAAATTGTTTTGCCCGGCTTCACTGACCCAGAGGTTGCTGTTGTAGCCTTCGGCATTGAGCACGGCTACATCGGCATAGCCATCATTGTTGGCGTCGCCTATGGCCACACCGTAACTCGCTGCTACCAAACTACCGGTAAAGTGTGACGCACCGAGTGCATCGAAGGTGTGATCACCATTGTTGTGGTAGAGCACACTGGCGATTTCAGGTTCCCAGTGCCCGGCGGTGTAACCTGTTGCAGTGAATAAATCAAGGAAACCATCATTCTCGGCATCGAAAAAACTTGCGCCCCATGACCAAGCCGGCAAATCGACGCCCCTTTCAGGCGCTTCATCAGCGAAGGTCACACCGTTTTGGTTAACCATTAACCGTGCCCGTGTGCTCGGGTGACCGGTGTTGGTTGAATAAAAATCGAGGTCACCGTCGTTATCGAAATCTGCAAAAGTGGCTGACATTGGGTCGTCGTCGTGCATTTGCATGTTGATTTCTTCGGTCACGCGAACGAAACTTCCTCCGGTGTTACGAAAGGCATTGTTGTTCCATGCAGGTTTGTCATTGATAACGATGAGATCAGGCCATCCGTCGGCGTCATAATCGACCCATGCCCCCATGAAAGAGGGAGCCAGGTCTTCTTGCGCACCTGAGCCAGCATAAACATTCGTGAACGTTCCGTTGCCGTTGTTTCGGTAGAGGGCATTGTGCAGCAGCGGATCAATCGGTATGCCGAAGGCGTTGTAGCGTGCAAGGTAGAAATCAAGGAAACCATCGCGATTATAATCGGCAAAAGCAAGACCGTAATTCCCCGGATTGACCGTTGCCAGACCACTTACCATGGTCACATCTGTAAATGTTAAATCACCATCATTGCGGTACAAACGAAGGGGTGCTTGCGCGCTTGATGAAGATACAAAGAGGTCATTGTCGCCATCGTTGTCGTAATCGACCCAAATGGCTTGACGCACCGAACCAACGGTTACAGGCATCCCTTCTACATAGTGAAAGCCGTCACCGGTATTCAGATAGAGGGCCAAAGGTTGATCTTCATCGACAAATGTTAGGTCATCCCATCCATCCCCATCCACATCAAAAAAAGAAACTCCGGCACCGAAGCCATCGCTTGAATTCATTGAATGCGACACGCCCATTGGCAATGCCATATCAGTGAAATGTTGCGCATAGACTCCAGGGGCCTTTGCAAGCCCGAAGATGAAAACAACACCGCACAGGCTGCGCTTAAGCAATCGCATAACTATACTAATTAAGGTACATTGAAAACGTAAACTTTTCAATTGGTTGCCTGTACACCCGTACCTCTCACCCATCATTCGGGTACAAACCGTATTTAAGGTGGCACAAATGTAGATTTCGAGGCACCGGTACTGACAATTCGGCTGCATTTGGCAGAAATTGGCCCTGAAGGCACACTTATTGTCAATAACTCTTCAGACCTTTGCGTTCACTATGAACAATCCGTTCATCCGGTTGTGAAAAAGTAAACGCGGGTTCGACGAAAAACATGGGGGAAAGCCCTTAGATTTGGTAAACCCCTTAGCTGGATTAGGCGTATGTACGACGAAGAATGGAGCTATCAGGACGAGCAGGAGCGCCTGCAACTTGTTCGCCGGTTTGAAGACATGGTGGCCCGTGACGAATCTTACTTTTTCGACACGGAAGAATTCGAAGCCCTCATTGAATACTACCTTGAGCGAAACCGCGTGAAGCAAGCACAGCACGTGCTGAATTACGCCAAAAACATGTACCCGGAAAGCACGGTGTTTCTCTTGCGCGAGGCTCAGGTGATGGCCAGCAGTGGCAAGCTCAGCAAAGCCATACCACGCTTGAAGAACCTCCTCCGTTTTGAACCGCAAAACGAAGAGGTGCTGCTCAATTTGGCCAATATTTACAGCCAATTGCACGACCATAAAATGGCCATCTTCTACCTTGAAGAAGCCATGAAGTACGCCGACGAAGAACTGCGCGACGAACTGTGGATTGAACTCGCCCTCGAATACGAAAACCTTGACCGTTGGGACAAGGCCATCGAAACCCTTAAAGCCGCGATTAACGCCAATCCCGAAAATGAAATGGCACTGTACGAAATTGCGTACTGCTATGACATGGCCGATAAAATGGACGATAGCGTGGCCTTCTTCAACGAATTGATTGAAGCGCAGCCCTACTCGTTTCCTGCATGGTACAACCTCGGCAACCTCCACATGAAAATGGAGAACTATGAAGAAGCGCTGCGGGCCTACGACTTCTGCCTCGTAATTCAAGAAGATTTCACCCCTGCGTTTCTCAACAAAGCCAATGCGTTGGTGAAGCTTGAACAATACCGCGAAGCCATTGCTGTTTACGAAGAATTGCTCGACCATGAACCGCCGCAGGCCTCAACGTGGTGCTGCATCGGTGAATGCCACGAGCGTTTGGCCGAATACGACCTGGCAAACAGTTTTTATGCCCGTGCCATTGAATTGGAGCCCGAATATGCCGATGCTTGGGTTGGCCACGCCGTTGTTGCTGACCTGTCAGGAAACACACGCGGTTCACTCAGCCTCTTTGACAAGGCGATAAGCATCGAACCTGAAAACGCCGACTACAAACTTCTATACGCCGCTGCACTCAAGAAGCTCGAACGCTTTGACGAGGCTCTGCGTTTGTACGAAGCCGTTCGGCAACTTGAGCCTGAAAATGCTGAATTGTGGATCGACTACGCCGATCTCTTTTTGCAACAAGGAATGAATCAGGAGGCTTTTGACCTCCTTGAAGCGTCACTGGAACTCGTGAATGATACGGTTGACCTGCGCTACAGAACGGTAGTTCCCCTCTACCGAATGGGAAAACGAAAGGAGGCTTACCTCCGCTTTGAAGCACTCCTTCCCGAGTTCTTCGAAAATTCCCAATCTTTGCTCGAATATTTACCCGAGCTCGCAGAAGACCCCCACATCGTACTTTTGCTCGAGCTATACAGAGACAACTCGAATGAACTTTGAACTTCCGTACCTGCCCGATCGCGGCACCAAACCCCGCAACGCAGGTGTAACAATGGTGATGGACAAAGGCCTCAGCCTGCGCGAATCTGAAAACCTCATCGAATCATCGGGTCACCTTATTGACCTTCTCAAACTGGGCTTTGGCACGTCAATTGTGACCAATAAACTGGCCGACAAGGTCAAGCGCTACCATGAAAACAACATGATGGTGTACTTCGGTGGAACCCTCTTCGAAGCCTTCTACGTGCGTGGAATGCTCGAAGATTACCTTCGCTTGGTTGACAAATTCAAACTCGAAACCATCGAAGTTTCTGACGGGAGCATCGTGATGAGTTCAGACGAAAAATGCGAAGTCATCGCGCGCCTTTCAAAAAACTACCGCGTGCTTTCAGAAGTGGGCTCAAAGGAAGAAGGCATCTTGATTAGTCCGCAAAAGTGGATTAAAATGATGCGTTCAGAACTCGATGCCGGCAGTTGGAAGGTTATTGCAGAAGCACGCGAGAGCGGCACAGTGGGCATCTACCGTCCGAACGGCACCGCGCACGTTATGCTCATCAACAAAATTTTGGCCAAAGTTGCCAGCTCTGACATTCTCTGGGAAGCTCCCAAGAAAGCCCAACAAGTGTGGTTCATCAAAAGCATGGGGCCCAACGTCAACCTGGGCAACATTGCCCCCGATGACATCATTCCGTTGGAGTGTTTGCGCCTCGGCTTGCGGGGAGATACCTTCTTCCAGCACCTGCCTGACAACATCGTAGAAGTGGCGAAACAAACCAATGCCAAGCCCGCTGCCAAATCAAAGAATCAATGAAACACATTGACGTTCAGGCGCTCAAACAAATGCGCGACAGCCAAACACCTCACCAGTTGATTGACGTGCGCGAAATTCACGAAGTGGAGCTTTGCACCATTGGGGGTGAACACATTCCCATGGGCGAAATCATTGACCGCCACACTGAAGTGCGCACCGACATTCCGGTGGTGGTGCACTGCCGAAGCGGCTCACGCTCAATGGCCGTGATTACAGCCCTCGAAAACCACTTCGGGCTAACCAACCTCCACAACCTCGACGGTGGAATCATGGCGTGGGCGCGCGAAATTGACCCCTCGATCGACGTTTACTGAGTTGAGCATGCAACGAACACCCGGCGATTACCTCCGACTGGTGGTGAAGGGCCTTGCCATGGGCGCTGCCGACGTTGTGCCCGGCGTTTCAGGCGGTACAGTGGCCTTTATCACAGGCATCTACAGCGAACTATTGGGCACCTTGAGCGGTTTTCGCTTGGGCCTGCTCAAAACACTGCGCACCGATGGCATCGCCGCTGCATGGCGCGCCGCCAACCTCAATTTTTTGGTGGCCTTGCTCACCGGCATTGCCATCGCCATACTTTCATTGGCCAATTTGCTCACCTACCTCTTGGTGCACCATGAGCCGTTGGTTTGGGGATTCTTTTTTGGCCTTGTTGGTGCCTCTGTAGTTGCCGTTGGGCGCGATGTAAAGCGTTGGCACATGCCCACCATTCTTGCCTTTGCCATTGGGGCGACCATAGCACTTTGGGTGACTTCGTTGCCACCAATGGCTGCGCTCAACTTTCCCGGTTTCTTGTTTGTGGCCGGTATGATTGCCATTTGCGCCATGATCTTACCCGGTATTTCGGGCAGCTTTTTGCTGCTGATCCTTGGTGCTTACCACGATGTGCTCAACGCTGTGAAAACCTTGGACGTAAAAAACATCGTTGTCTTTGGCGCCGGATGCGTGACCGGCATTCTGGGCTTTTCTCGCCTCCTCAACTGGATGTACAACAAACACACCGACCTCACAGTAAGCCTGCTCACAGGCTTCATGCTTGGCTCACTGCAAAAATTGTGGCCATGGCAGCAGAAAGTGGAACTGCTGCACACCCACAGCGACGGCCGTGAAGATTGGTTGAGGGGCAATGTGCTTCCAACAGCATTTGACGGCGAACCCCGCACCGCCGCAGTTATCGCCTGTGCAGTGGCCGGCGCTCTGCTCATTTTCACAGTGATGCGCATCGCAAAGCGGCAAACAACATGAAGGTTTTCGGACTCATCGGACACCCCCTCTCCCATTCGTGGTCAGCCGAATTCTGGAATGCCGCCTTCGCGCGCAACGCAATGCACGATTGCGTTTACCGCAATTTTGACCTAGCCGATGTGCACGAGCTCACCGCCTTGATCAATGCTCACCCCAACATTGAAGGACTTAACGTCACTATTCCGCACAAAACTGCGGCAATGCCACTGCTTGACCACATTGACTCTGTCGCCGCAGCGATCGGTGCAGTGAACACCATTCACATCATCGACGGCAAAACCACCGGTTACAACACCGATGCCGAAGGCTTTCGCCGAAGCATTCGTCCGTTCCTCGAGCCCACTCACGACAAAGCCCTTGTTCTTGGCACCGGAGGAGCCTCAAAAGCTGTCCAACATGTGCTTCGCTCGCTCGGTATCGCTGTTTTTTTGGTTTCCCGCAGAGCGGATGAGGGAGCGCTCACCTACGAAGCACTTTCAGCCGACATCGTGAAAAATTGCCGTCTCATTGTAAACTGCACCCCGGTGGGCATGGCCGGTTTTTCGGATGATTCACCCATCCAAACCGATGGTATTGGCCCACAACACTTAGTGGTTGACCTCATCTACAATCCGAAAGAAACACTGCTTCTGCGCGCAGCCCGTGGGCAAGGCGCCATTGCCATCAATGGCGCCGACATGCTTCGTTTTCAAGCCGAAGAAGCCATGCGCATATTCTTCGGGAGGGTGCTCTGAGTCACAAGGGCAAATCCAATCCATCCAAATAGGCATCGCGCACCCTCGGCTCATCAACGGGTTCAATGAAATCGATGCAATCAAGTCCAACACGCTTCCACACTTCAACGTAGAGCGCATCGAGGCGGTACAAACCCACCTGGTATCCGTTGTGCATCCGCGAAGCGAGAAAAACAGAACGGTCGCGAACGATGAGGTATCGTTGCTCCTTGCTAAATTGCTTGAATTCGCTAGCTGTCATGATAAAGTACGACATGAAATTAACACCATTGGCGCTGCTTTTGCTCACCGCATGTGCATTTGTCGCCCCGGTAAATGCACAAACCCTTGACCTTGACGGCCAGTGGCGGCTTGAAAGTGACGCTTTGACCGAGTCTATTGCGGCGAAAGTACCCGGATACATCCACGAAGCACTTTTGGCGGCAGGTCACATTGCTGACCTGAACGACGAAGGCATTCAGACGTGGAGTCGGCACGATTACGCGTATGTTTTTGAGGGTTTCGGCCTCCCGGCCGGATGGTCACCAAGCGGCGCTTCGGTGCTTGTTTTGGAAGGGGTTGACACCTTCGCCGAAGTGTGGTTGAACGGCACAAAGCTGGGCGGCTGCAACAATTACTTCCGCACATGGCGACTGCCCATTGGAGCCGGAGTGCTTCGGGCGGATGGAAACCGATTGGAAGTGCGCCTGCGGTCGCCATTCTCCGCAGGTGAAGCGCTGCTGAAGAAACAGGCACACCCTTTGCCCGGAGAACCCCTCCGCGCGGTTGCCCGAAAACCGCAGTACCATTACGGGTGGGATTGGGGACCGAAAATCACCCCGATGGGCATTCATGGCAGTGTGTACCTTGAACCCGCCAACCTAACACGGTTCGAAGGCGAAGAACTGCGCACGGTTTCCATCGAGAACGGGCATCAGGCTATGCTTGACGTAAATGCGATTGTCAACAGCGGCTACACGGGAAAGGTAAAGCTTGAAATCACCATCGCCGATGCCGAGCGAACATGCCGCTTTGCACGCGAAGCCATAGTTAGCAAAGGACAACGAACCGAGTTGAATCACCGGTTTGAACTTGACAGCATTAAACTTTGGTGGCCGCATGATTTGGGGCTTCCGCACCTCTACAACGTTGAGCTTCGCTTGCTTGATTCAACCGAAGCAGAACTCGCACGCAGCGCCTTCAAAACGGGCATTCGCACCGTGGAACTTGACACATCACCCGACGACGAAGGCGCACACTTCAGGTTCGTAATCAACGGCAAACCGCACTTTATGCGCGGTGCCAACCTCATCCCCGCAGGGATTTTTGAACGAAGTCTTAGCGATGAAAAGGTGATTCAAAACCTCGAAGCAGCGCGTGCCGTTCACATGAATATGCTGCGCATTTGGGGAGGAGGCGTGTACGAACGCGACACCGTTTATGCCTGGTGCGACGCCAACGGAGTGCTCGTTTGGCAAGACTTTATGTACGCCTGTGCCATGTACCCCGGCGACGACGACTTCATTGCGAATGCTAAGCAAGAAGCCATTGAGCAGGTGCTTCGCCTGCGCAAACACCCCTCGATTGCCCTATGGTGCGGCAACAATGAAAATTCAGAGGGCTGGCACCGTTGGGGTTGGCAATCAGGCTTGAGTGAGAGTGAAAAAAACGCAGTTTGGCGCTCCTACCGCGTGCTGTTTAAAGAGGTACTGCCCGCAGTGGTGCATGCGTTGCACGGCATTCACTACTGGGAGAGTTCGCCCTCATTGGGCCGTGGTGATGCACTCTACACCACCCGCGGCGATGCCCACTACTGGGGTGTTTGGCACGATGCCGAACCCTTTGACACCTTCAAGACCAAGGTACCGCGCTTTATGAGCGAGTTCGGATTTCAATCGATGCCCGATCTCGAAACCATAGATGCGGTTTGGGAAAGCGGCAGTGCCGACACCAGCGCCGCTGCTGTGCGCGGGTACCAAAAACACCCGCGCGGGTTCAAACTGATGAACGATTACATGCTGCGCAGTTATTCGCCTGCATCGTCAAGTCACGACTGGGCCTACCAAACCCAACTCGTTCAACGCGACGGCATCGTTATGGGCATCCGTGCACACCGCATGGGCAAACCCCACTGCATGGGCACGCTGTATTGGCAGCTGAACGACTGCTGGCCCGGCATTAGTTGGAGCAGCATTGACGGCGCCGGACGATGGAAGGCCCTGCATTGCGCCCTTAAGCAAGCCTATGCTCCTGTTAGCGTGTGGCTTGAGCACAAAGATGGTAAGGTGCGCATGTGTGCGGTCAATGATTTGGGCACACCAATGACCGTTCCGTTTACGTTGCGCTTTTTGGCGATGGATGGTGAAAACATCACGCGGCCGATTCCGTACAGCCTCACCGTTGACGACTCGCCGATTGAACAGCAAAT
This sequence comes from Flavobacteriales bacterium, assembly GCA_036835325.1. Lineage (GTDB taxonomy): Bacteria > Bacteroidota > Bacteroidia > Flavobacteriales_D > Sanyastnellaceae > CAMCHP01. The sequence continues at coordinate 28,454 of DAITMF010000031.1, read as the reverse complement.
CGATATTCACGACGTGCAGTTTGCCAAACTTTACGCCAATGGTGCAGCGTTCTTCGTGTTGGAATATCCGTTTCGTGGAGAGGTTTACCGCCAAGTGTTGTTTGCTCGCGAACCACTGGCCATGGAATTCGCGAGTGCATCTCCGGAGATGACCATCCGAAAGGCACCCAATGGCACCTACACGATTGTGGTTGAAACGCCGGTTTTCGCCAAAGACGTGGTTTTGGGAGCATCCGCCGAAGGCGCATTCAGTCAAAACTACATCGACATTCTGCCGAAAGAGCGGCTCTCAATCACCTTCACACCTTACGGCGCTGAAAGCGAGGTGAACTTCAGTTTGCGCTGTTTGAACTGCGATTAGCGCAGTAAGACCACATAACCGCTTCGCTTGATGCGGGCGGCGTTGCAGGCGCTTTCGTACTCGATTTCCCATGTGTACACCTCGTTTTGCGTGTAGTGCGTGCTGCCTTGGTATGAACCGTCCCAAAACGCTTCGGGGTTATCGGTTTCAAAAACTTTATCGCCCCAGCGGTTCCAGACACGGAATTCGAAATCGGCAATGCCAACACCCTCAACTTTGAACACATCGTTTACGCCATCGTTGTTGGGTGTAAACGCGTTGGGCACATACACCCCGATTTCGCGCTCAATGATGTCGAGCACCACGGTACCGGTTTGAACGCAACCGAACTCATCGGTGAATTCGTAGCAGTATTCACCGGGTTGATCGGCGTAAATCAGCATAGTCTCGCCTTCGCCGCTGCACCAGCGGTAGTTGCTGCCGTTCTCATAGGGGATGCGGAGAGCTGCTTGAGTACCTTCGCAGGCCACGGGGTTGTCGTAAAGCAATAGTTCAGGCACCGGAATCACAGTGATAACTCGGGTTTCATTGCAGTTGTTGAGGGTAGCAGTAATGCTGTACTCACCCGTTGAATTTACCACGATGCTCGGGCCTTGTTCGCCCGTACTCCACTCGTATTCTGCACCGGTCGGACCCGCCACTGAAACCGTGGTTTGGTCTTGATAGTAGCAGAAGTACTGGTCAGGCGATGCCACGAGGTCAATGCCCCCAAGAACCGGAATCACATCGGTGAAGGTGCTGCTTTGGTCGCAAAGTGCTTCGCTGACGGTGAGCGAAACGGAATAGTTGCCTTCACCGCTGAAAACGTGTTGAGGGTTGGGAATGGCGTAGTTGGTGCCGTCGATGTTCCAGGCGTAAATCAAATCTGCCCCGGTGCTTTCATCGGTGAAGTTGACCGAGACCGCCTCGCAGGCTCCGAACTGTTGAGCAGTAAACAGAGCTTCGATGAATGGCGGCTCGATTACCACCACTTCGGCTGTGGTTTGATCGCTACCGCCGCAAGTCTCTGAGCCTTCTACGAGCAAGGTAACAGTGTAAGTTCCGGGAACGGGATAGGTGTACTGCACGAGCTGCCCATTTACAGGGGCTGAACCATCGCCAAAGTCCCATGTAAAGCTATTACCAGCGCTGTTGTTGATGAACTGCACATTGTATGGAGCGCAGTCGGTTAAGTCGGGGTTACCAATGATGGCGGTAACTTGAGTTAGAATGTTCACCGGCAGTGTGAAGGTGTCGGTTTGATCACAGGCTTCATCGAAGACGGTGAGCGTAACATCGTACTGGCCCGTGTTGGCATAGCCATGTTCAATGTTGGCCGAAGTGTACTGGGTGCCATCGCCCATGTTCCATGTGTACTGCAAGAACTCGCCTTCGCTGAGATCGGTACCCTCAACAATCAGTTGCTCGCAGTCGGTTTGCAGCAACTGGAATGCAGCGTCAATGGGCAAGCCTTCTGTAACTGTGACGGTAAGGGTGGCTTGGTCTTCGAGGTTGCATGTTTCTGGATCGAAGGCCGTGAGTGTGACCTCGTACTGGCCTGGACCGTTAAAGGTATGGGTTGGACTAACTTGCGTTGTAGTTGGCGAGCCATCGCCAAAATTCCAGATGTAAGTAACCCCGTTGCTGGTGTTTTGGAAATTGACGGTATTGCTGCCGCAGGCAAAGAGTGAAGATGGCTCAACGGTTGCCAAGACTGCTGCTCCAACGTTAATGAGCTGCTCGGTAGTCTCGTTGTTCTCGCAACCGAGGTCTTCGGCAAGCAAACTGACGGTGTACTGCCCTGGTTCAGCGTAGATGTGCGTTACATTTTCACCTTCAAGAATTGTGCCGTCGCCCATGTCCCATGTATACTGTAGCCAAGGTGCTTCGGTGGAATTGAGCGTAGTAAGACTGAACGTCTCACAATTTAGATCGTATGCGAACGATGGATTAAAATCTTGTGGAATGGAAACGGCGATGTTCACGTATGCGGTATCAGCCAAGTTGCAAGAGAGTGAATCCATACTAATCAAACGCACCGTGTAAAGTCCCGGTTGGGTATAGGTGTGACTAGGTTCGAAGGCAGTTGAAACGGGCGAACCATCACCAAAGGTCCATTCGAAGGTATTTCCCACACTGAAGTTCGAGAAATCAACTGTGTGCGGAGCGCAGCCATTTAATGCTTCAGCGCTTGCCGTAAGTGAAGCGCTCACACCTGCGACTTGAAAGTCCATTTTGAACACAGCTATGTCCCAGCCGGGTTGTGTGGTTGCCCATGAGCCGGGCAAGGTATTGAACTGTTGCCCGAACGAACTGCAAACGCCTTGGTAAATGATACCCGATTTATCAAAACGCGAGGTGCCTCCGTCTACGTGCGCACCGGTGTAATAAGTGGCAAACTCAAGGGTCTCCATGCCCGGCCCGAATGCTGCCAAATAGAAACCACCCGTGTCGAAAAGGGCATCATCGGTGATGGTCATGTCCCAGCTTGTCTCGTACATTGACACGTAGATGTTGTCACAACGGTCAACCAAAAACGCTACGGGAGCAGGTGGTTCAAATGCAAACCCAGATTGTGCGATTCTTGAACTCACCAAAAGCGAGTTCAGTTGCGGGTTGAACTTAGAGACAAAGATCTGCCCATTGGGTTCGGAGTAAACCCCTGCGGTGAGCGGAATGTCACCTTCTGATTGGCCGTAAACCCAAACATCTTCGTTGTTGTCGAGGTCGATGAAGAAAACTTGATCGTTCTCGGTAGTAGCCCAAACAGTGGCTGCAGTAAGGTTTGTTAGCGAAGGGTTGAACCGAGCAATAAAACCGTCACGTCCGTTCTCTTGAAACCATCCACCCGGGCCACCAAGAAACTGCGTTTGGTAGGCTCCGGGGGTGGTTGGCACATTTTCGCTTTCCGTTCCACCAACGATGTAGATGTTCCCGTCAGCCGTTGTGCGCACGCCGTAGCCCGTATCGTTTTGTGAGCCACCAAAAAACGTTGACGCCAAAAGATTACTCAAGTTTGCTGATAGGAGAAACACTACCGCGTCTTGTTGTCCGCCAAGTGAACTCTGGTATGCGCCGCTTGAGGTTGGGAAGTTGGCCGATTGCGAGGAAGAAGCCACAATAGGCCGCTGGTTAACGTCGAGGTAGATCTCGCCTCTGTACGTATCGCCGTAGTTGTAGTTCATCGAGTTTGCACCGTCAACTCCTGAACCGCCAATGTAGGTTGATGCCATCAAGGTGTTGCCGGAGCTACTAATTCGTGCGATGAAGATGTCGGTTGAGCCATTCGATGACGTGTCGTATGCTCCTTGTGTGGTTGGGAAATTGGTCGATTGCGTAGTGCCGTACACGTAAAGTTCACCTTGGTCGTTGGCGATGAGCGAATGTGGGTGGTCATTGCCACTTCCCCCGAGGTAGCTGGCCCATATTAAGTCAGTGCCGGTAGGGTTAAGTTTAGAAAGTACTACGCTGATTGCCCCACCGGGGAAGGCAGTTTGCACAGCACCGGTGGTCACCGGGTAGCCACCGCCGAAGTTGATCGCACCGGTGTAGATGTTCCCTTCAATGTCGTAGGTTGCGCAGTGGCCGTAGTTGCTGGTTCCTGTTGAACCTGAAAGTGTTGAAGCGATGACTTCGGGGTCAATAACTAGGCTGCGGCTTGCATCGTATCCATCCGGAAATACAAAGCGCACGCGATCATCTTCCACAACGAAGTGGCAAGCAACCTCATCCATTTGTGAGCCGTTCATTTGGTAGGCAAAGGGAGCCGATTCCGTTAACTGGCCAATGCTGGTTTGAATGATAAGGTTTCCATCCTCCAAAACCAAAGACTCCACACCTTCGTAGCGAAGCATAACTTGGTTCGGATCTGCGCCTGCGTTGACAATGAAATCGTACTTAAAGTTATCGCCCGAACGGTAAGCCCGAAGGCCCACACCCTCCCAAAGCCCGCTGTAACGCACGGCGTTGTATGAACCCACGTTGACCGCCCAGCGCGACGGATCATCGCCGAGGTAGTAATTGTAGTAGGTCGAATTGGCCTCTTGAGCGACAATGTTTGCTGCTCCGGCCCCTTCGAAATGCACCTTGAACGCATGGCTGCGAAGCACAAATGAGGCCAACGCTGCTTCGTCTTTGATGACGTCGTGGATGGCCAAAAAATCTTCAGGATGGTAGATGTTCCACGTAAAACAGCCTTCCTCGAGAAAGAGGTTTGCATTTGAACGGGTAGCTTGGTAGAGGAAGTTGCCTTCCCACTGGCCAAGGTTCTCGCGAAAATCGAATGGACGATTGGGACCGTGTGCCAGCGCGAGGGCACTGACCAACAAAGCAGGCAGGAGTGTAACTATTCTCATGTCAAGGCAAAGCAAATTGGCTTCACCTGATAGACACTTAATACCTTGCTTTCGTTGCTTAGTACCTAAAATAAGGGCTTTAAGGCAATGTGATTTGCACCGGCACGGTTTCAGTAGCGCTTTGGTTCGCTGCAATACTTAGCTCGCGACTCGCTGTTCGCTTGCCATCGATGCCTCCAATGCGGTAGCTGTCACCAACCGGCAAATTTACTTTCCAACGGCCGGCCTTGTCGGTTTGACCACTGACAACTTTGTGATCGAGGTCGTTGGCGTAGTATACTTCGATGGTGGCGCCTCTGACAGGTTTCCCCCCGGCATCGACGGCTTCAATAATCACCGTTGCATAGCTATTCATATCGCCGGCCGCGCTCAGCAGGCTGTAGCGGCTCACGTCGACAGTATAGATGTCGCGTTCACCGAGTGCATCTGCGTACTCGGCAGCGATGTACATCAGTTTGCTGTCACCGGTTAACGAGAAGGTTGATTCTTCGTTTACCGTATTGATAGGGTAGCCGAGGTTAATCGGCACACTCCACTGTCCGTTCACAAATTCAGACCTGAAAATATCGTAACTGCCCAAGGTTTGGTGGCCGTCGCTGGCAAAGTAAAGGGTTCGTCCGTTCGGGTGAATGAACACAAACTTCTCATCGAGTTCGGTATTGATAAGTTTACCAAGGTTCTCAGGTTTGGCCCACCCGTTACCTTGGCGTTTTGCCACGTAAATATCGCCTTGCCCGAGGCCTTCGGGACGTTCAGAGATGAAGTAGAAGGCCGACCCATCGGCGGTGATGCTGCACGAGCTTTCGAAGTACGATGAGCTGATCGGACGCGGCATTTGTTCAGGCGCATACCACGATTTTTCAGCCGCATTGTACCGGCTAACGAAGATATTCCCGGCACTTTTTGCTGTATTTCGGTAGATGTACATTGACGAACCATCGGGAGCCACTGAGAGCACGGCGTCGTAGTCAGGTGTGTTCACTTCGCCCTCTGCACCGCGGGCTTCGAGCCACTCTGCACGCTCTTGGCTCCATTCAGAGAAGTAAATGTCTTCAAAGAACTTGTAATCTCCACCTTCATCGATTCCGCCGCCTGTAGCATCGCTGCGGCGCGAAGTAAACAACAGCAACTTGCCGTCGGCTGTCACGGCCGGTGCATATTCGTCGAAACGGGTATTGACAACCGGCCCCATGTTCTCAATGGTTACATCAACCGGTCGCTGCATCATTTTCTTGGCGTAACGGCATTGTGCAATGAAGCGTTCAGCCTCTTCAACCTCAAAGGCGTCTTTGCCTTTGCTGAGCTGCAAAAACATCGTAAAACGCTCGATGGCCGCATCAAGTTCGGCCAATCGATGGTGAATCATACCGTAGAAGTAATTGATGTTTGTTTGCACATCGGGGTCGATGTCAACCGCAAGATCGAGGTATTTCTTGGCCAAATCATAGCGCTTCAGGGCATAATGGCAGCGGGCAGTCCAGTACAGGGCCGAACCGTTGTTGGGTTCGGTTTCCAAAATCTCACGGTAAAGCGTGAGCGCCCCACGCATATTGCTTTGATTAAATTCGTGCTTTGCAGCAACCAACTTTGCACGGTTGGCAGCACTGCCAAAAAAACCGGCCTCATCGGTACCACCGGTATCGGCAACAGCGAAGTAATGACCAAAAGAGTGTGCGTTCAATGCAGCAACAAAAAAAGCAATGGAGAGCAGCAGGCGCATGGGCAATGTTTTACGTAGAACGCAAAATACGTGAATTTGTGCGAGGCCTCCTGTATTCGTTGCCGAGTTGAACGGTGGTTTTTTCAACGGTATTTCAGGCTTCGTTTCTTTTTCTGGACGGATGGATGCGTAGGTCAATGCGATTCACCGATTTTTGCACCATGGCCCACGAACTGCCCCATACTGAACGTCCGGGAAAACACGACCACCTGGAGCGCATGAGTGCATCGGAACTCATGCTGCGAATGAACGACGAAGACCAAACCGTTGCCGAGGTGGTGCGCGAATGCATTCCCCAACTTTCTGCGCTCGCCGAAGCCATCGTAGAACGAATGAACCGCGGTGGCAGACTGTTTTATTTGGGTGCAGGGACGAGCGGCCGACTTGGCATTGTTGATGCCAGCGAGTGCCCTCCAACCTTTGGCATCGAACACGGCCAGGTGATTGGCCTCATTGCCGGCGGCGATACCGCCATTCGCAAAGCGGTTGAGTTTGCCGAAGATGACCGCGAAGCCGGATGGAACGACCTCTTGGCGCACAAAATCAACTCCAACGATACCGTAGTCGGCATCGCGGCCAGCGGAAAAACACCCTATGTGGTTGGTGCCCTCGAAGCGTGCCAACAGCACGGCATTTTAACCGGAGCAATCACCTGCAACGAACAAACACCCTTAGCTGCTGTTGCAGACTTCGCGATTGAAGCCATCACCGGACCGGAGTTTGTCACCGGCAGCACCCGAATGAAAGCCGGAACAGCACAAAAACTGCTGCTCAATATGCTTTCAACATCGGTTATGGTGAGGCTCGGTCGGGTAAAAGGAAACCGCATGGTTGATATGCAACCGGCCAACAACAAATTGATTGACCGCGGCGCACGCATGATAACCGAAGCCACAGGTGTGAGCCACAGCGAGGCTGAGCGCTTGCTCCGCGAGCACGGCAGTGTGCGTGCAGCAATTGATGCAACACATACCTAAATATTCACTAGCCAGCTCAGCGAAGTGCATCACATCGAACCCTACTACAACTGGAGAAACCACTACGTAGCCAGTGAAGATCCCAATTCGCCCTTCTTCGAACGCGAATACAGCGAGATGTACTTCACTGACCGCATTTACGACCATTACATCCATCCACAGTGGGACAATATCGGCTCCAACACCCTCTTCATTAAAGTACTTTACTGCGACTACGACGAAGGGTACGGTGTCATCGAGCTCATCGGAGAATGGAACGATTGCCTCTACAACGACATCATGACCTTCAAGCGCAATGTGATTGAAGAAATGATCAATTGCGGCATATCGCGCTTTATTTTGATTGGTGAGAATGTGCTCAACTATCACAGCTCTGACGATTGCTACTATGAAGAGTGGTTTGAAGAAGTGGATGATTTGGATGGATGGATTGCCCTGTTGAACTTCCGCGAGCATGTGCTGCACGACTTCGAGGAGGCCAACGTTGATAGCTACTTCGTGCTGGGTGGGAAGATGAACGAAATCAAATGGCGCACCTACAGCCCGATGCAGCTGTGTCAAAAGGTGAGCGACCACGTCATGAAACGCCTCGGAAGCGTTTACTGAGACCTGACTGCCGTTTTGTCATGAAGCCCGGTGCAGGGCTGACTATTTGTCATTCAACGGTTCGTTTTCCTGTAAACTTGACATTCGAATCGCGCGATTTTTCGCTCGGCACGGCAATTGACTGTATGCCGGTGTAACAAACGATAAATACACCAGCATTATGGGACTCATCAAGTATCAGGCACGTCACGGACGTCCGGCATTTCTCGACACCTTTTTCGATGATTTTTTGACCCGCGACCGCTTCTTCAACGAGATGGCAAAAGCAAACCGGTTTGTTCCGGCCGCCAACATTGCAGAAGGCGAAAGCGCCTTCACCATTGAACTTTCGGTTCCGGGATTTGAAAAATCCGATTTCAGCGTTGAAGTCAATAAAGGCGTGCTTTCGGTAAAGGGAAGCCACACGCGGCACACTGAAACCCCCGAGGCAGAGAACACACGCAGCGAAGGCGGCAAACCTCCACGCTACACCTTGCGTGAATTCGCAACCCGCGGCTTTGTGCGCAGTTTCAACCTTCCTGAAACCGTTGACAGCGAGCACATCGAGGCAAGCTACGCGAACGGAGTGCTCAGCCTCAAACTCCCAAAGCGGAATGAACTCATCCATCCCGCAAAAAAAATTGAGATCAAGTAAGGCGCAAAGCGCTGAGTGGTTTGAATAGGTAAGTATGGTTTTGGTTTAGTAAAGAAGGGCGGGAAACCGCCTTTCTTTTTTAACTTTAGGCCACAACTGAACCCCATGCCCGCCAATAAGTATGCCCTGCTGCGGTACCGCATCATTGACCGCTGTTTGACCAATTCAGGCCGTCCGTTCCCCACGAAAGAAGACCTGCGGCAAGCCTGCGAAGATGCCCTCTACGGCAGCGACGGAGACCAAATCTCCGAAAGTACCATTGAAAAAGACCTTTGGGCCATGCGCAACGAAGGCGAACTCGGATTCTACGCCCCCATAGCCTACAGCAAGGCACACAAAGGCTACTATTACGAAGATGCCAATTACACGATCAACGACATCAACCTGAACGACGATGACCTTGATGCTCTGTACTTCGCCGCCGACACCTTAACGCAGTTTCGCGACATACCGCTGTTTAGGACTTACCGCAGTGCCATCGACAAGGTGGTGTCGAAGCTTCGCGTAAACCGCGACCCCAATGACCGCACCACCGATGCCTTCATCCAATTCGAAGACGCCCCCGAAGTGGTGGGCCTCGAGCACCTCGAACCGCTTGTTGAAGCCATCAAAAGCAATGAAGTCGTGACCCTTGAGTACGGCAAATACACCGATGACAGCGTTGAACCCCATGCCCTTCACCCCTACCTTTTGAAAGAATACCGCAACCGCTGGTACCTCATTGGCTTCCATCCTGAAAAAGCCATGTTCAAAACCTATGCGCTTGACCGCATACACACACTAAAGCGCCTCAACGATCGCTTTGAAACGCAAGCCAACTTCGACCCCGATCAATTTTTCAAGTACAGCATGGGCATCACTCAACTCGATACAGCACCGGTTGATGTGGTGCTGCATTGCGAAGCCCTGCAGGCAAAGTACTTTCAATCAAGGCCTTTGCACAAATCGCAGCGCATGCACTTCAATGACGATGGCAGCGCTGAACTCCGTATTCGGGTCATTATCAGCTTCGAGTTGGTAAGTGAAATTTTGAGCTACGGCGCATCGGTCACCGTTCGTGCACCGCAAGAATTGAAAACCCGCGTCTTTGAAGCACACAAAAGCGCGTTGGATCGGTATTTGTGAGATTTTTTTTCAGTCCGTAAATCCTTTACGTTCTGCCGGCTGAGGTTTGTAGTGTCAAACAACAAACAGGTAACAGCCATGAACTCACTTTCAGAAGTACGCCGCTACATCGATTCCTTTGCCCGCCCAAACGGATACAACACCTACGCTTGGGAAGTTGCTCGAAAAATGGCCTATGAAGCTTGGGATTGCTACCTAAGCCAGCGCCCTTTCCGCAAGCCCATCAATTACTTCTGCAGCGAGTTTTACCAAATGATTCGCAAGCCCAACGGCGAGTATATAGTACCCGAAAAAAGCTTTCGACGCTACAACTTAAACTGAGCAACGAACGCGATGCTCTCCTGCGGCGGGCGCCACTCTCCCCTACGTCCTCTTACCCCGGCGCCCGCCGTTTTTCAACCGCTGATGTTCAAAACTCAAGCGATCGCCCTGAGGCTTGTCAACTTCACCGATTACTTTTGACATGTCTCGGAAGAACCGAGCGTTCGACGATTTTAACGATTATTTTTCTGTATTCATCTAAAATATTCGTTTATTTGTCGAAATTTGCACCCAATTAAAACTAAGAGGACTTCGGAATGACCGACCTTTCTGCATCGTCGCTGGAAACGCTAAGTGAGCTCTACCACGCTTACTTGGGCTGGTCATCGGAAAAAGCCGCGGGCGAGAAAGTCCTCTTTGCCTACCACGGCGACATCACCCAGCACCGCATCGACAACCTACTCAAGCTCACCGAAACCGCCGTACTCGACTCAGGCGCGAAGCGAAAAGTGATGAAACGGGTGTGCAGCATTTTCATTGAGAGCTTTCAAAACATCTCCATTCACGGCGCGAAAGACGCAAAAGGAAGAGGAAGCGCTTTTTTGGTTCTGCTAGGTACCAATGACCGTTTCCGCCTCATCACCGGAAACCTGGTTTTGATGCAAGATGCAAACCTCCTGGCATACCGCATTGACCAACTCAATGCGCTCAACAGCGCTGAGCTGCGTAAACTCTACATTGAAACGCTCTGCAACCAAAACTACAGCTACAAAGGCGGCGCCGGACTCGGCCTGCTCACGGTTGCGAAAAAATCAAGTTCGCCAATCGCTTACAAAGTCGCTCAGCTCGATGAAACCTACGGTTTCTTCGTTAACGAGGTCACAGTAAACGGAGAGGAAGCGTAATTTCCCTGAATTTCGTTTATTTGCCGCGATTCGAATCTCTACGCGCATGAAGCTTGTTGCGGAATACTCCGCGTTCTCTACCCCTTCTTGGGCATCTCTCGTGAGAGAAGCCATCGCTGTTGCAGGCGCTAGGCTTGAATCAGGATGGAGCAAGAACTTCGTGTACCACGATCTCGCACACACCGCCTCGGTAATTCACGCCGCAGATGTTCTGGCCGCAGATGCACAATTGCCCGATGACGAACGTGCATTGCTCATCATCGCAGCTGCCTTTCACGATTCAGGGTACTACGACGATGCCAACAACCACGAGAATCTCGGAGCCACCTACGCCGCCGAATACCTGATTGCGCACAACGCCCCGGTGAAAGCCATCGGAAGAGTGGTTCACCTCATTCAATCAACGGCCATTCACACACGCCCTGTTACGCCTCTGCAACGACTCCTCCGCGATGCTGACCTTCATTATTTGGGGATGGATGGCTTCCTCGACAATGCGGAGCGCTTGCGTCGGGAATGGGAACTGACCAAAAACCTGACCTATTCAGAGAAGGCTTGGATGGCACAAAACGTGCGCTTTATGGAGGCCCACCGCTTTCATTCGCCCTATGCAGAAGAACGCTACGGCAACAAAAAAGCACGCAATTTGGATGCCCTAAAGGCACACCTCGCCCAAATGAGCGACTCCTAATCAGGTTTTCTGCTCTTTCTTCTTCGCGGCGGGGAACAAAATGTTGTTCAAAATCAAGCGGTATCCCGGACTGTTCGGGTGCAAGTTCAAATCGGTTGGCGGGTCATTCACCAAGTGCCTGTAATCTTCAGGGTCGTGACCGCCGTAATACGTCCATTGCCCCTGCCCCAAGGTTCCATGAATGTACTTGGCTGAACGAATCGACTTGGTTTCCCCCATGATGGTAACTTCCGGACGGATGTATTGCGCGCGGAACGCAGTGGTTTGCCCCATAAAGCCGGCAATAATCTGCTCGTGGTTCTGTGTGAGCATGGTCGGAATGACGTCCCACTTCGCACTGAAATCAAAGAGGGTAAAGAAGTCGTTGATTTGCTTGAGTTTGGCATGGTCATCGGTGGCATCAATGGAACTGAACTCGTACACCATGGGATCGCGTTCAAGCTTGTAGTCGCGAAATGCCAAGCCGTTCTCGAACTTCAAACGTTCTTGCGCCCGTGGGTCAGCAGGGTCACCATCGAACATGGATTCACAGATGTCGGTTTCAGCAGCAGCCAGGGCAATGTCGTACGAGTCAGTGCCTGAACACATCGTAAAAAGAAAGCCCCCGCCGAGCACGAAATTTTTGATTTCAATCGCCACTTCGCGTTTCATGTCGCTCACCTTCGAGAACCCGAGCGACGAGGCCAAACCTTCTTGGTAGCGCACTTCATCTTGGTACCATGCAGCATTGCGAAAGCTGCGGTAAAACTTGCCGTATTGACCTGTGAAGTCTTCGTGGTGAAGGTGCAGCCAGTCGTACTTGGGCATTTCACCGCGAATCACCTCTTCGTCGTAAATCACAGTGTAGGGGATTTCAGCGTAGGTGAGCACGAGGGTTACGGCATCGTCCCACGGCAGTTTGCTTTTCGGTGAGTACACTGCAACGCGGGGAGCCACTTCAAGTTTTACACGTTCTTGGTTGACTTCAGGGTTGGCGATTTCGTTGTAAATCTGATTGGCTTGCACATCGGCGATGATCTGAAAGCTCACGCCCCGGATGGTGCACTCGGTTGATACGTCGGCGTAATTGTCGATCAAGAAGCTGCCACCACGGTAATTCAGCAGCCATTCGACACTGATTTTGTTCTCCAGCACCCAAAAGGCAATGCCGTAGGCCTTAAGGTGGTTTGCCTGCGACTTATCCATCGGGATGAGGATTTTCGACGCATCCGCCCGCAGGGCGATAACCATCAAAACAAGAAGGGCTGAAAACCGCAATATCAATCGATTCATACTGTAAAAATACGAAAGACCGAGGGGCGATGTTTTACTGCAACTGTTAATTCGTTAAAAAGGAGGTGTTTCTCCGGGGTCGGCGAGGCGGTGATCAACATCGTCGTCTTCATCGTCCATGCTGTTCATGCGCGACGGCATGGTAACGGTTTGCTGACCTGCGGCCATAAATGAAGCGTTTGGCTGCAACATTCCGATGGCGGGTTGATCGTCGCCAAAGCTATCGTAGTTGGAGAATTTCGCCAATTCGCCTTGAAAGCGCAGGTTAACCGTGTCAAGGGCACCGTTACGGTGTTTGGCAATGATAAGTTCGCCCAATCCGCGCGGATCTTTTTGTTGAGGATGGTCTTTGGGATCGGTAAAACCGTAGTACTCTGCACGGTAGATGAAGCATACGATGTCGGCATCTTGCTCAATCGCACCCGATTCGCGAAGGTCAGAAAGGATGGGCCGCTTGTCGCCACCTCGTGTTTCAACGCTTCGCGAGAGCTGCGACAGCGCAATGATGGGGATGTTGAGTTCTTTGGCGATGCTCTTGATCGATCGCGAAATCTGCGAAATTTCTTGTTCGCGGTTGCCGCCTTTGGTATCGCCACCGGCCGTCATCAACTGAAGGTAATCAATGATGACCATGTCGATGCCGTGTTGGGCCTTGAGACGGCGGCATTTTGCGCGGAGTTCGAAGATGGAGATGGCAGGCGTATCGTCAATGAATAGAGGTGCTTCAGCCAGTTTGCCAATGCGTTGGTGGAGCATTTGGTACTCGGCATCCGAGAGGGTTCCTTTGCGAAGTTTCTCGGAAGAGATGGCGGTTTCACTGGCAATCAAACGGTTGACCAACTGCACACCGGCCATTTCGAGGGAGAATACCGCTACCGGCACTTTGTGGTCAACAGCCATGTTGCGCGCCATGGAGAGCACGAAGGCGGTTTTCCCCATACCCGGACGAGCAGCGAGCACGACCATGTCACTTCGCTGCCACCCTCCGGTGATGCGGTCAAGGTCGGTGAAACCACTGGGCACGCCGCTCACACCGTCTTTGTTGTTGCGGGCAGCATCAATGCCGCGTACGGCCTCGTGCACGAGGCTTCCCATGGTATCGTAGCTCTTGCGGATGTTGCCTTCAGCCACCTCGAACAACTGCGACTCTGCCGTGTCGAGCAGGTCAAAGACATCGGTGGTGTCTTCAAACGCTTCTTTCATGATGGCGTTTGACACCCGTATAAGTTCGCGTTGGATGTACTTCTGCGCTACAATACGTGCGTGCTGCTCCACATTGGCCGTTGACGCAATGCGCGTGGTCAATTGCGCCACGTAGTGCGGCCCCCCGACAAGATCAAGATCACCTGATTTGCGCAAGCCGTGGGTTACGGTGAGGATGTCAATGGGTTCAGAACGCTGAAACAAATCAACGATGACTGAATAGATGCGCTTGTGGGCTTCTTTGTAAAAACTCTCCGGCCGTAGGATGTCAATGGCTGCGTTCACTGCAGCACTTTCAAGGAGCATGGCTCCAATAACGGCCTCCTCAAGGTCGGTTGCCTGAGGCGGAATTTTACCAAGCGCCTCGGGCATCAGCGCGTTGCCGCGTGTATTCACCCCTAGCGGAGTGCGCGTTTGGCGCGATGACTTGTCATTCGGTTGATTCATAGGGGGGCAAAAATAGGTGCGACATCGGCATTGACGAGAGGTTTTGGGCAATTAACTATTCACGCTTTATTCATACTGTTTTCAACAGTTTCAAATGCGCACCGTTTCACGCACGTTCCACGCAATTGCGTACCTTTCAGATTGCAATATTCTTTCTTTCAACGACCATCGATGACGTTTACCGCGCGAAACTTGATTTTATTTTCTGTTGCTGTCCTCTTCGCCTGCAAAGGCGATGACGACGGGAGTCCGCCGAGAATCGTCATCACTTCTCCGTCGGGAAACTTGCCCACCTACAGCTACAACGATGCATTCGCCGTTCGCTTCACCGCTACCGACAACGAAGGGGTTGAGCGTTGGCAGGTGCGACTTTCGGATGAAAGCGGTATGCGCCGTTTTTCAACCGACTACTTCACGGTTGCGGGTACTCCTGCGAGCACTGAACAGCAAATCACGGTGGTGTGCGACGATGTTCACTGGCCATCGGGCGATTACACTTTGGCGGTCTTCGCTGCCGATGCAACAGGCAACGAAGGGGCGGCATTTCAAACCATCCGCTACTTTGAAGCGCCGCTTGAGCGCAAGGGCATTGCGGTATTGAGGGCGATTTCAGGCGCGTCATCAGTGATTGATACGCTCAGTGCTTCCGGCACGTTTTCAACCGCAGCATCGCTGCCGGGCGACTACAGTGGCCTATTGGCGGGTTCGTTCCACGGGGAGTGGCTGGCGTGGTCAGCCGGTTCAGCCAACCTTCTTTACTTAGACCCTGAAGCATTTGCAACAGCGGGCAGCACTAGCTTTCAAAATCCGTTGAATGCCCAATACTTTCACGATGTGGTGTTTGAATCCGGTTCGCGAAGCTACTTTGTGAGCTGCTTCGATGGACTCATCCGCGAGTTTGGAAAAGGAGGTGCCCTGCGCAGCACGATTGCCACAGGGCCCAACCTGATCCCCAAAGACCTCTGGGCCGATAACACCTACGTTTACGCAAGCTTGCAAGCCGTAAATTCTTCCGACATCGGTTTGTTTGCGCGCTACTTCAGAAACTCCGGAGCCGTAAACACGACTACCGCAGTGGCAGGCACGCATTTCTCCATCGTGCCGTACGACGGTACTGTGTTGCTGATTGGGACCAAACCCACCGGCGAAGGCGTGGTGTACTTGGCCAATCCATCCACCTTGAGCTTAAGTGAACTCCCTTGGTTGGCGGGCGACGCCGGCATCCGCCATGCCATTGAACTTGACAACGGAGATTATGCGCTTGCTTCGGCTGCCGGAGTAGCCATGTACCGATTTGGAACGGGTCAGTTCATTCCCGCATCCGCCAACGGCGTAAACGCCATGCACTTGGCCTATGACCCGGTTGGGAATGCCGTTTACGCGACAACTGAAAACACGGTGTTCCGCATCAACCGTTCGAACGGCGCGGTGACAGCGAGCTACCCCACCTCGAATGCGGTGGCCACGGCAGTACTGCTGAACAAGTAATTACGGCCCAAAAAGCTTACCGTGCCAAACGCCTCGTCCGTAGGTACCGATGTACAACTGACCGGTGACTTTATTGATGTCAAGGGAACGGATGTAGGTGCCCGGCAACCCCGTCATGCGTGTCCATGCGCGTTCACGACGATTGCGGGTAAACACGCCGTGGTTGGTACCCACGTAGAGCCGTTCGTCGCTTTGCGGATCGATAATGATGGCATTGACGATGGCCGTGCCAAGGTTGGCCGAGACGTCGATGTAGCTTTCGTCGGTGTAGCGGTAGACTTTGCCTCCGGGCGATTCGCTTTTGTAGGCCACCCAAAATTGCCTCGGGTTGTCGGCATCGACAACGATACCGGTGAGCCAGCCGGCTTTGGGAAGCGGCTGAACCTTTTCCCAACGCACGCGGGCGGGATCCATGATTGAAGCGTTAAACGTGCGGTAGATGGCAGGTTGTACGGCTGTTTTATCGAGCACGTAGGCGTAGATCACTTCGGGATGGTGCTCGCTGAGGAAGAAGCGGTAAATGTTGGTGTACTCGCCCTCGAGGTTGGCGGCATCGAGAATGACCTCCCAATCATCGCCCCGGTTTTGCGAACGCATGAGCTTGTCGCCACTGCAGTAAATGACCTCTGTGTATTTGGTGTGCGCCCGAATCCACGTGTGCCATTCGGTGCGCGTTTTGTTGGTGGTCACCGAGGTTTCGAAATCAAGGCCTCCGTTGGTGCTGCGGTTGATGTGTCCGTTTTGCTTGGTGGAGAACATGATTTCGGAGTTGCGCGGGTCGATGATGGTTTCAAAGCCGTCGCCCCATGTAACATGGTACCACACACTGTCAATGAGAAGGTTGCCTCCGGTGTCGTAAGCACCGAAGAGCACTTGGTGTTCTTCGGTTTGTGCAACACTCATGCCAAACACGTTGGCGGCTCCGATGCCGGTATCGCGGGTAAGCCAGGTGAGGCCGTCGTCGAAACTCACTGATACGCCGCCATCGTGGCCTGCCCAAAGGGCTGTTGCATCGGTAGTGTACACCAAATGGTGGGTATCGTCGTGCATCTGGTTTTTCTCGACCGGAGCGAAGTTCAAACCTCCATCGGTGCTGACATAAACGGGTTGCACATTCGCTACGGCCATTTTTTGGGGATTGGATGGATGGACGGCAAAGGCCCGTGCGCGGGTGGTAATGAGGTTGTCCATACCCTTTCGCAACGAGCGAATTTGCGTAAAACTGCGTTGGGTAAGATCATAGAACCACAGGGTACCCTCGCCATGTTTCGATTGCGTCGCTTTCTCAGAGCAGCTAACGGCGACGTAGCAACCGCCGGTTTCGTGCGCCGGCTGAAACGTCATTCGCGAGAACGGAAAAGCCACCGATTCAGGGTACTCAGGGAAACGCTGCCTTACCCAGTTTTCGCCACAGTCGTCGCTGCGGTAGAACCCCATCCCACCGGCCAAAAGGGTATTGGGATTATCGGGATGGATGAAGACATCAAACACGGCACCTTCGGCTACGCGTTTCCAGCGCACTTTGGCAGGGTCATCCCACACGTTGTCAGAAATGTACAGACCTTGATTGGTTGCCGCGAAGGTGCGCCCGCAGGGGTGTACGAGCACTTCGGAGATGAAGAGGTACTGCGCCGGGTCTTCGGCAGGCACGATGGCTTTCCCCAGCTTTCGACCGTTGACGTTGACCCATGTTTCGCCGGCGTCATCGGTGCGCCAAATGCCATCGGAGAACATGAATTGGTCATCGCCATCGCCGGTAGCAACGAGCCAACGGTCGGGGTTGTCAGGTGCGGTTGCGATGCTGCTTACCCCTGTGATGGGCAAGCGGTCGGTACCGGCAGAGTACCACGAGAGGCCATTGTCATCGCTGCGGAAGAGCCCACCGGTTGGAGAGCACGCAAACACTCGGTTCTCAACGGCAGGGTCTGGGTAAACGAAGTTGATTCGGCCGGTTCCATTGCCTCGGTTCACCGCGGATGCAGGTATTGCCCGGCCACCCGGGTTGAGTTCGAAGGGCTGCACATTCGGACCAATGCAGTTCCAAACCCATTCGACGGAAGGCCCTTTGTTTCCGGGTACCCCAAATACACTTTCGGGTGTAGATGATTGTGCGTACACCGACGCGGTCATCCATCCCCAAAAAAGAAAAAAGAGAAAAAGCGCACGCATGTCCCAAAGATAAGCAGGAAGTGCGGGCGCAAGCGCTTTTTAGACCCCGAATGCCGATTTGAAGGTATCGACGAGGTCGTTCTTTTCCCATGGGAAGAGTGTGACCTGCTTCTCGATGGTGCGACCGGCGCCGTCGGTAAAGGTTTTGGTTACCGTTTGCGGCTCGCGGCCCATGTGGCCGTAGGCAGCGGTTTCGCTGTAAATCGGCGTGCGGAGTTGGAAACGCTTTTCGATATCGTACGGACGGAGTTTTACGAGTTCCATGATTTTTTTACCCAAGGCGCCATCGGTCATGTTGACCTTTGAGGTGCCGTAGGTGTTTACGAAGAGACCGACCGGTTCAGCCACACCGATGGCGTAGGCCACTTGTACAAGCACTTCGTCGCACACACCTGCGGCGACGAGGTTGCGTGCGATGTGACGTGTAGCGTAGGCCGCGCTGCGGTCAACCTTGCTGGGGTCTTTGCCACTGAAAGCTCCGCCACCGTGGGCGCCTTTGCCGCCGTAGGTATCAACGATAATTTTGCGGCCGGTAAGACCGGTATCACCGTGTGGACCACCGATGACGAACTTTCCGGTAGGGTTGATGTGGTAGGTAATGCCATCGTTAAAGAGTGCCTGCACACGACCGGGCAGCAGTGCTTTTACCCGCGGGATGAGGATGGCAATGATGTCGTTCTTGATTTGCGCAAGCATGGCCTGCTCATCGGCGGCATCGTTTCCGGTTTGCACGAAAGGATCGTGCTGGGTTGAAATCACGATAGTGTCGATGCGCTGCGGAGCATTGTCATCGCTGTACTCGATGGTTACCTGTGACTTCGAATCGGGACGCAGGTAGGTCATCACCTTGCCTTCGCGGCGAATGGCAGCGAGTTCGCGCAGCAAGAGGTGCGAGATTTCGAGTGCCAAAGGCATGTAGTTGTCGGTTTCGCGGCAGGCGTAGCCGAACATAATGCCTTGGTCACCGGCACCTTGGTCTTCCTTTCGGCTGCGTTCAACGCCCTGGTTGATGTCGGGCGATTGTTCGTGGATGGCGGAGAGAATTCCGCACGAGTTGGCCTCGAACATGTAGTCGCTTTTGGTGTACCCAACGCGTTGAATCACCTCGCGGGTAATTTTCTGAAGGTCGAGGTAACACTCGGCCTTGACCTCTCCGGCAAGAATGACCTGGCCCGTTGTTACAAGGGTTTCACAGGCGACTTTTGCTTCAGGATCGAATGCCAAAAAGTGATCGATGAGCGCATCTGAAATTTGATCAGCCAGCTTGTCGGGGTGTCCTTCAGATACAGACTCAGAGGTGAAAAGGTATGCCATTACCGGAGGTGTTTTTATCATTAAGAGCGGGCAAATTTAGAACTATTCACCTACATTTGCACCGTACTTATCGAGAAAGACGGAGGGAATAGGCCCGAAGAAGTCTTGGCAACCCGGTCGGCCGGGTGCCAAATCCTACCTCAACCAGATTGAGGGCAGATGAGCGTCGCGCAAGCACCCGCCCCACCTCGTACAGTACCGGAAATTAGGAGAACCGCAGATGAAGCCGGACATACGAACGCTTGCGCAGCAGCGCATACTTATTCTTGATGGGGCCATGGGCACCATGATTCAGCGCTACCACCTCGAAGAAGAGGATTTTCGCAACGAAGAGCTGAAAAGCCACCCCTTCCCGCTCAAAGGCAACAACGACTTGCTGGCGCTTACGCGTCCTGAGCTGCTGCGCGAAATCCACGATGCGTACTTTGAGGCGGGCGCCGACATCGCCGAAACGAATACCTTCTCATCTACCCGCATCGCGCAAGCCGATTACGGATTGGAAAAGTACGTGTACCAATTGAACTACGAATCGGCCCGCATTGCGCGCGAAAGCGCCGATGCGTTTACCGCTGCTCATCCGGCGAAGCCGAGATACGTAGCAGGCAGCATTGGTCCGACCAACCGAACCGCTTCGCTCTCTCCCGATGTGAACAACCCCGGCTACCGCGCCATTGACTTTGAACAACTTCAAGCGGCCTACCGCGAGCAAATACAAGGTTTGTTAGACGGCGGCGTTGACGCCCTGCTCATTGAAACCGTGTTTGACACCCTCAACGCCAAGGCCGCTTTATTTGCCGCAATGGAAGAAATGGATGCCCGCGGCGTTGAAGTCCCCTTAATGGTCAGTGGTACCATTACCGACGCTTCGGGCAGAACCCTTTCGGGCCAAACGGCCGAGGCCTTTTTCATTTCGTTGCAGCATGCGCCTTTGCTGAGCATTGGCTTCAATTGTGCGCTCGGCGCCAAGCAACTGGAGCCTTACGTTGATGTGTTGGCCAAAACAGCGGGCTGCATGGTAAGCGCGCACCCGAACGCCGGGCTTCCCAATGAAATGGGTGCTTACGACCAAACGCCTGACCAAATGGCCGAAGAAATTCGCTCGTTTTTCGAGCGCGGCAACGTGAACATCATCGGCGGATGCTGTGGCACCACGCCCGAACACATCGCCGCCATTGCACGGCTAGCCCAGCGCTACCAACCCCGTATTGAAACCCCCTCGAGCGCAGAACAGGCATGAAAAACTTCAAACTTGTACTTTCCGGCCTTGAGCCGTTGCTCATAGGTGCCGATTCGAACTTCGTGAACGTGGGCGAACGCACCAACGTCACCGGAAGCAAACGCTTTCTGAAGCTCATCCGCGAAGAGCGCTTTGAAGAGGCGCTCAGCATTGCCCGCGAACAGGTAGAGGGCGGCGCGCAGATCATCGACGTCAACATGGACGAAGGCATGATTGACGGTGTAAAAGCCATGACGACCTTCTTGAACCTCATGGCTGCCGAGCCTGATATTGCGCGCATTCCTGTGATGGTTGATTCGTCGCGTTGGGAGATCATTGAAGCCGGTTTGCGCTGCCTTCAAGGCAAAGGCATTGTGAACTCCATCAGCATGAAAGAAGGCGAGGCCGAGTTCATTCGTCAAGCCAAACGCATTCGGCGCTACGGCGCGGCTGTGGTCGTCATGGCTTTTGACGAAGAAGGCCAAGCCGATACCTACCAACGGCGCATCGATATATGCGCGCGTGCCTACAAACTGCTGACCGAACAGGCCGGTTTTCCGCCATCTGATATCATTTTCGACCCGAATATTTTTCCCGTTGCCACGGGGATGGATGAGCACCGCAAAAACGCCATCGACTTTTTTGCTGCCACGCGGTGGATCAAAGCCAATCTCCCGGGAGCTCTCGTGAGTGGCGGCGTAAGCAACGTGTCGTTCTCCTTCCGAGGAAATCAGGCCGTTCGCGAAGCGATGCACGCTGCCTTTCTTTACCACGGCATACAAGCCGGGATGGACATGGGCATCGTGAACCCCACCCTACTTGAGGTGTACGATGAAATTGCACCCGAGCTTCTTGAACGGGTTGAAGATGTGTTGCTTGACCGCCGCGACGATGCCACTGAACGCTTGCTCGCTTACGCCGACCAGGTCACCTCAACTGCGAAAAGCACAGAGAAACTGCTGGTTTGGCGCGAACAATCCGTTGAAAAACGCTTGGAGCACGCCCTTGTCAACGGCATCACCGATTTTATTGAAGCCGACACCGAAGAGGCCTTGGCTGTAATCGGAAATCCGCTCAGCGTGATCGAAGGGCCGCTCATGGCGGGCATGAACGTTGTAGGTGACCTGTTTGGTGCCGGGAAAATGTTCTTGCCGCAAGTGGTGAAAAGCGCCCGCGTGATGAAAAAGAGCGTTGCGTGGCTCACGCCCTACCTTGAAGCGCAGAAGCAAAACAGCAGCAGCGCCGGTAAAATCGTATTGGCTACGGTGAAGGGCGACGTGCACGACATCGGCAAGAACATTGTGGGCGTTGTACTGGCATGCAATGGTTACGAAGTGATTGACTTGGGCGTTATGGTGCCCGCCGGAACCATCCTTGATCGCGCCATTGAAGTGAATGCCGACGCCATTGGTTTGAGCGGGTTGATCACGCCTTCGCTCGATGAAATGATTCATGTTGCCAAAGAGATGGAGTACCGCAAACTGCGCCTGCCCTTGCTCATCGGCGGCGCCACCACTTCGCGCGTGCACACGGCCGTAAAACTGGCACCGGCGTACAATGGCCCGATTGTACACGTGAACGATGCCTCCCGTGCAGTGCCTGTAATGAGTGGTTTTTTGGGGAAGGATGCGGAGCTTTTGGCCGCCAAGACACGCGACGAGTACACTGCACTTCGTGAGCTCTATCTGAAACGCGGCGATGAAAAAAGCTACCTGAGTTTAGACGAAGCGCGCAATCGCAAGGCCGTTCTTGACTTCAACGCATCCACTTGCAGCACACCGCGTTTTGTAGGGTCGATGGCCATCACCGACGTTACGTTGGCTGACCTCGAGCACTACATTGACTGGACACCCTACTTCAAAACCTGGGGCCTGCACGGCAAGTTTCCCGACATCCTGCGCGATGAAGTCGTGGGCGAAGAAGCCACCCGTGTTTGGAACGATACGCAGGCCCTGCTGCGGCAGTTCGTTGACCGCAATGCGCTGCGACCGAAAGGGGTTGTGGGGATTTTTCCGGCGTATGCCCGACCATCCGACGAAGTCGTCATCCTTCATCCGGATAACCCGAACGAAGAGCTCACCCGCTTCCTCTTCCTGCGCCAGCAGCAAGCAAAACACAAAGACGCGCACAACCGCTCGTTGGCTGATTTTATTGCGCCCGAAAGCGCTGGCATCACCGATTACATCGGCGCATTTGCCGTTACCAGCGGCCATGAACTGGAAGACATCGTTGCCGCGTACCGCGCTGATCTCGACGATTACCACGCCATCATGGCGCAAGCATTGGCTGACCGCTTTGCCGAGGCCTTTGCAGAGTACCTGCACGAGCGCGTGCGGAAAGACCTTTGGGGCTATGCCGCCGATGAAGCGTTGAGCAACGACGCCCTGATTGGCGAGAAGTACCGCGGTATTCGTCCGGCCCCCGGCTACCCCGCATGTCCTGACCACCTCGAAAAAACCACCATCTGGTCGCTGCTCGATGTGGAGATGCTAACCGGAATCACGCTGACTGAATCACTGGCCATGTACCCACAGGCCTCCGTCTCGGGCTACTACTTTGCGCACCCCGATGCCCAGTACTTTGGTCTGGGCAAGATTGCCCGCGACCAGGTTGAAGACTACGCCGCACGCCGCGGCATTGCCCTGGCTGAAGCCGAACGCTGGCTCTCGCCACTTTTGAATTACCAAACCGAAACCGTTTGACCTCCGATAGACCATTTTTGCATGAAAGTCATTGAGCATTTGAACAACGCGGGCAACCGCACCCTGTTTTCGATTGAGATTCTCCCTCCACTGAAGGGGCAAAACATACAGCCGATCTTCGATGCGATGGATCGGCTCATGGAGTTCGAACCCTCCTTCGTTGACGTCACCTACCACCGCGAAGAATACGTGTACCGCAATGTGCGCGACGGTTTGCTTGAAAAGCGCACCGTGCGCAAACGTCCGGGAACGGTGGGCATTTGCGCCGCGCTGAAGCACCGCTATGAGATTGACCCGGTTCCGCACATCATTTGCGGCGGGTTCACCCGAGACGAAACTGAAGATGCTTTGCTCGACTTGAACTACGTAGGCGTTGACAACGTGCTTGTGCTTCGCGGCGACCCGATTCGCTCGGAGGGCCGTTTCAAGCCCGAACCGAGTGGCCATGCCTACGCCCATGAATTGGTTGAGCAGGTGGTGGAACTGAACAGCGGTCGCTACCTTGACCCTGAACTTCGCAATTCGACCCGCACCGATTTTTGCATCGGCGTTGCCGGATACCCTGAAAAGCACTTTGAAGCGCCCAATCCACAATCTGACCTCCGCTTCTTGAAGCAAAAGGTTGAAAGTGGAGCCGAATACATCATCACACAGATGTTTTTCGACAACCAGGCCTATTTCGATTTTGTGGAGCGTTGCCGAGCAGCCGGTATTCACGTGCCCATCATTCCCGGACTGAAACCGCTTTCTTCGAAACTGCAGCTCACGTCCATCCCCCAAAATTTTTACGTCAATCTGCCTGATGCACTGGTTGAGCAAGTGGAGAAGGCCAAAGGAAAAGCCGAGGTAGAGCAAATTGGCATTGACTGGTGCATTCAGCAAAGCAAAGAACTCAAAGCCGCCGGAGTACCCGTTTTGCACTTCTACACCATGGGCAAAAGCGAGGCCACGTGCGCAGTGGCACGTGAAGTTTTCTGACCCTGCGCAATGAATTCGTAATTTCGCTCTTCCGAGATGAGATTATGAACCCAGGTCAACGCATTAGTCGACATACTTACTTACGCGACCCCCAGTCGAGCAAGTTGGGTATGCGCATCATGGAAGACAGCATTCGCTTGATTGATGAACTCGGCTTCGAGGCCTTCACCTTCAAGAAATTGGGGCTTCAAATTGGCTCACCTGAAGCGAGCATCTATAGGTACTTTGAAAACAAGCACAAGTTGCTGACTTACCTCGTGAGTTGGTATTGGGGATGGGTTGAAGAATGCGTGATTGAAGCCGTTGGCGAACAAGACGATTCGCGTTCGAAGCTCGAAGTTGCCATTCGCGTGCTGACCTACGATGTTGTGCGCGATGAACGTTTTGCACACATCGACGAAGTCTCGTTAAACCGCGTCGTGGTCAACGAATCAGCGAAGGTGTACCTTACCCACAACGTTGATGAAGAAAACCAGCGTGGCATGTATGCACTGTACAAGCACTTGGTCGATTACCTCTCGCGCTTGGTGCGCGACGTGGCGCCAAACTACGGGTATCCTCACACCCTCATGACCACCGTGATTGAAGGCATTCATCAGCAAAAGTTCTTTGCCGAGCACCTTCCTTCACTGACCGACTTCAACAATCCCGCGCCCGATGTGACAACTTTCTTCACCGACATGGTGTTTGCCGTGTTGGGCATTCGCGAAGCGAAAGGCTGATTACTTCTCGCGGAAGAACAAGCGAATCGGTGTACCGCTGAAGTTGAATTCAGAACGGAGCTTGTTCTCGAGGAAACGCTTGTACGGATCTTTGATGTACTGCGGCTGATTGCAGAAAAAGGCGAAGGTGGGCACCTGCGACGGAATTTGCGTGACGTACTTGATTTGCACGTACTTGCCTTTGACCGACGGCGGCGGATTCTCGTTCACAATCGGCAGAATAAAGTTGTTGAGCTGCGACGTAGGCACCTTGCGGCTGCGGTTGTGGTACACTTCAACGGCTGCTTCGAGTGCTTGCAATACCCGCTGACGGGTGGTACCGCTGGTGAAAATCAAGGGCACATCGGTGAACGGTTCAAGCCGCTCCAAAATGTTTTTCTTGTACTGGTCGTGAGTTGAATGGTCTTTGTCAACCACGTCCCACTTGTTGGCCAGCACCACCACTCCGCGGTAACTCTCAACGATTTGGTAGAAAATCGAAAGGTCTTGTTTGTTGACCCCTTCAGGTGCTTCAATGAGCAGCAGACAAACGTCGGCTTCATCGATGGCCTTGATGGTGCGCACGGTCGAGTAGTACTCGATTTGGTCATCGATGCGTGCCTTTTTGCGCAATCCGGCAGTATCAACCAGTTCGAGGTCAAGGCCGAAGGCCTTGAAGTGGGTATGCACACTGTCGCGCGTGGTACCGGCGACATCGGAAACGATGTTGCGTTTCTCGCCCAAAATCGCGTTGACGAGGGTTGACTTGCCCACGTTTGGGCGGCCCACTACGGCAATTTTCGGGATGTTGCTGTCTTCTGTTTCTTCCTGCTTGGGCAGGATGGCCACGAGGTCATCGAGCAATTCACCGGTGCCGTAGCCATTGTTGGCCGAGATGCAGTAGACTTTGTCGCTTAACCCTAGGCTGTAGAATTCGGCGGCTGCGAGCTCTTTGTCGGATGTGTCAACCTTGTTGGCAACCACTAGGATTGTTTTATCGGTACGCCGAAGGATGTTGGCGATTTCCTCATCGAGGTCGGTGATGCCGGTGGTGTTGTCGAGCAGGAAGAGGATGATGGCCGCCTCTTCGATGGAGATGGCGACTTGTTGGCGGATTTCCCCTTCGAAAACGTCGTCAGATCCGGAGGTGTACCCACCGGTATCGATAACGCTGAACTCGTGTTCGGTCCAGAGGGCTTTACCGTATTTACGGTCGCGGGTAACGCCGCTGGTAGGATCGACAATGGCATCACGTGTTTCAGTGAGGCGATTGAAGAGGGTTGATTTGCCGACATTGGGTCGGCCGACGATGGCGACGAGGTTGTTCATACTGCAATTAAGCCGCGAAGGTACGATGAAAAGCTCAGTGGGGGAAACAGTATTGAGTAAGCGGATAGAGCACGAGGAGCACGCTGCTCATTTTTTGGTTACTCCACAATCAAACGTTCTGTGACCAGCACCACCCCATCGGTGTACGACACCACATACATGCCTGCAGGCAGTGTTGAGATATCAACGATGTACGTGGTTTCACCTTGCGGAGCAGGGAAGTTTTTTACCTCACGCCCTTGCAGGTCGTGAATGGTGATGGTACCGCGCGGCCTGCTTTGATCGGTTTCAAGGTAAAGGTTCACAATGTCACGTGCAGGGTTGGGGTAGAGTTTAAATGCTGCGGTGGCTTCGTTTTCAAGCACCCCCACGTGGCAGCCGGGCACAATGCAGCCGTGTTCGTCGGTTTTGGCAACCCAAGCGTCTTGCTGTCCGGTAAACTCGTCATCCCAGATGGCGAGGCACCAACCTGCTGTGACAAAGCCACCGTCAGGAGCATGATCAACATCGAACATCATGTTCATGCCGTTGTCAACCACGTTCAAAAGCCGCTGCCATTCAATTGAGCCATCATCGAGATTCATCTTGGTGAGGTGGCCGTAAAAGAGCGGATACTCGTCATAGGTGCGCGCTGTTCCCGCACCTACGATGCTGTTTTCACCGGACTGAATGAAGGTGTTGATGCTTGTACGGCGCCTGTTCTCGCCGACTTCAGAAACCCAAATATTCTGCAGCGTGGGGTCTAAACGGTGTACCCGGGTAATGCGCATCTCCCCGCCGTCTTCACCCACAAAGTTAATTAGCGTACTTATAATGACATCATTGTTTTCAAGTACTAAACCACCCTCACAACCGCCATTGGGTACTGCGCCTAACTGCGTGTTCGCAGTATTTACAAGCTGACCGGAACTATTTATACGATAAATAACGCCCGAAGGCACAAAAGGTTGCCAATCGTACAGACCTCCAAATACGAAGTGACCGCTCGGCGTTTCGGAAATGAAAATACCATCTTGATACGCATTCGGCCCTGTACTTCCGAAATAGTTCTGCCATTCCACCACACCTTGCGCATCGGTTTTTACAACCCAAATTTGAGGATGGTATTGCACAATGCCTGCTTGCCCAACAGCAATGTACCCACCGTCGGAGGTGGCTTTGACTTGGCGCAACGTATGGAAGTTGATTGAATCTCCAAGCATTTTTTCCCATTCAACATTCCCTTCAATGTCGATCTTAACCAAATGGCCAAACACAATCGGATTATCAAGAGGATCGCCGTCAGTTGCCCAAACACTAAACCCTCCGCCGTTTATCAGACCGCCGTTCAAGCTGCGATCAGCAGAATTCGCCCAGCCATGTGTATTTGATGTCCAAGGGGCTCCCAGCCATGTAGCATTCACGAGTTCACCCTCCCAGTTAATCTTGTAGATCGCTAGTTTCCAACCCGTAGGATCGTCTTGAAACTCTTCCGAGCCGATAATTACGACACCGTCTTCAACGGCGGTCACCGACCTGCAATTTACTGCATTCTGCTGTGTGTCACTGTAGCTGTACCGATGGACCCATGTATTTTGGGAGTGGACATCAGTCGCAATCACAAGCAATAATAAACAGAAGGAGGATCGAATCAATTCCGTGGCCATCACTTCAGGATTACAAATTTCTCTGTTGCTACGACCTCCTCGTTCAAGATAAGTTGCAGCACATAGGTTCCGTTGCTCATGCGGCTTGCGTTCAAAGGTAAAATACCGTAACCCTTGGTAATGTTTTCTTCGAACATGAGGCGGCAGCGGGTATCGGGGTTTGGTGCTATATTGGATTGGTTTCGGCACACACTAGCAAGGCGTTTGGTTTAATGGAAGTAAGTTAATGCAATCATTCGCCATTTCAAATCAACCGTAAGCTTCTAACACCTTGATTTGCGAAATACCGTAAAAATACGGTGGGGCAATGCAAATTAGGAGCACAAAAAAAGCCCCACGTTTCGGTGGGGCTTTTGATTTTAAAAGTGGCATCGA
>DAITMF010000030.1:0-42179 GCA_036835325.1 Flavobacteriales bacterium | reverse complement strand
GGAAGGCATTGGCCGCGGTGAAAGCTACCAAACCATAGCCGAGAAACTTGACATTTCACCAGGAACCGTGCGCAAGCACATTGAAAACATCTACCGGAAGCTCCAAGTACACAACAAGGTTGAAGCCGTTCAACTCGCCCTTCGCCACGGAATGATTTAACGCAATGGAAGTTGGATGTGAATCACCGTGCCAAAGCCCGGTGTGCTGTCAATACTAAACACTCCTCCTAAATCAGCAACGCGTTTTGCCATGTTCCGAAGCCCGTAGCTGCCCGCTGACGCGCGTTCTGCATGGTCGAAACCACAGCCATCGTCGCTAATCCGCAACATCAATTCGTCTATTACGCCGTTCACCACCACCTGAACATGCTTCGCTTTTGAATGCTTTAAAATGTTATTCAGCGCCTCCTGAATAACCCGAAATAGGTGCACGGCCGTTTCAGGAGCCAAAATGCTGTTGTGCTCAATATGGGTTTCAAGCGCAAATTTTGGTGCGTCAGGGTCTGAAAGCAAGCGGCTTGCCAAATCGTTGATGCGTTTGGTAAAATCATCGAGCGATACTTCTTCCCGAGAAAGCGTCCAAATGGTATCCCTAAGTTGGTTCATGGTTCCGCGGGCAAAATCGCTCAACTCTTCGATGCGATCAACCGACGATTTGCCACCGCCGTGCTCCATGCGGTAACTGAGGTTATCGAGCGAAGTAATCACGTGGGTTATCTGCGAACCGATGTTGTCGTGCAAGTCCATCGAAATGCGCTCACGCTCTTTCTGCACGCGTTCGAGCGACTCCCGTTTCAGAATCTCTACCCTAAGTTTTCGCCGCGCAAACTCCCTCACAATCACAAAGGTAAGTGCCATTACTGCAAGTGCCACTGCAAGCAAAAAAAACCATGTTTCATAAAATGGTGGACGCACAAAAATCGTGTACACGGCCTTTTTTGCTGAGGCTGAGGTGTAATCTCCCGCCACAATTTCAAGGGTGTATTCGCCTCCACGAAGGGTGGTAAACGAAATGCGGTCATTGGTTGAACGCAGCGTCACCCAATCGTTTGTTACGCCTTCCATGCGGTAATGCAGTTTCGGACGCACTGCAAACACCCCCGGAACGGCAACGCCCAACACCAAGCTGTTATCGCCCGGGTTGAGCTCAACACGTCGCTCAGATGCCAGGCCCACTCTGGGCGCATAATTCACCAGTACTTCAGTGACTATTGGGGCCGGAGCTTCGTTCTTTTGTTGGATGGATAACGGATGCACAAAGTACAAGCCATCAATTCCGCCAAACCAAGGCAGGCCACCAATGGTGCCACATGAATTGAGGCTGTGTTCATCGAATGGAAGTCCTACCTGTGGCGACAAATGGATGATTTCGCCGTTGCTATCGCACGACACGCCTGCATTTGAACTGGCCAATACGCCGTATTCGGTCTCTACCAATCCGTAAATGACCGAGTTGGGCAAGCCCATCGAAGCATCAACATGCCGTTCGAGGTTCTGACCATCCGCCGATAGGCGCATCCATCCATCTCCCAAAGAACCCACCAAAAGCGTGCCATTTCGTTGCCTCACCAAGGCCGATGTGTAAGGGTATCGGATACTGCTGATCGCAAATCCCGGGCCGTTTGACAAAAAACTGCTGTCGCGGTAAGTGAAGCGGTGGAGGCCGGTCATCGAGCTGAGCCAAAGCCCGTCAGTATCGGGTAAAACGTAGTGGCAGTAGTCAGACATGCTGCCGTTTGAAAGTTCTGACCATGCTAAACGGTGAGCGAAACGTCCGTTCTTGAACACACTGGCGCCATTTCCGCCCGATGCGATGAGTTCCCCATCCTTGCCAACGGCCAAATGAAACAACGAAACCCCAAAATCCAGATCTGCATCGCTGCTTGCAACCGACTTCCAATGGTCACCGTTGCCAACAAACCGCTTCAGGTCACTGCCGCGTGTGGCCACCCACAAGGTATCATCAACAAAGGCCATCGAAGAAACGTGAAACCCTTCAATCCGTTGCATGTGCTTTAATGCAAGCTCAGGTGCGTAACCCGGGGCATCCCATCCATCCCCCAATAAAAAAACATCAAGACCGGCCGTGGTCCCAACCAGCAGCTGGTTGTTGACCTTGAGTGCCGCCCAAACAATTGGGTCAGCAAGCAAAGTGCCAGGCAAGGACGTGATGAAGCGGCTGCGCGTATCGTGGCGAAAACTGCCGAAACGGTTGGTGCCAAGCCAAATGCCCCCGTTATAGTCGGTGGTGAAGCATCGAACATAGTCACGCTCAAGTTCAGCTCCGGCACCGGTTACAACGCGCACCGGCTGTGCACGGCCGTCTTTAGCCGTTAAAAGACCTGCCTCTGTGGCGAGCCACAGGGCGTCGTCGTTGGCGATTGCGTCAACCGGTTTGTGAGGCACACCGTACCGATTGAGCTCTTCGAACGCGTCATTCAGTACCCGAACTTCATCGGCAAACAGTACTGCACACCCCGTAGCGAGAGTGCGCACTGCCAAAATAGACGTTGACGCTTCAGCGGTCAACAGCACTTCGTTGGTAGCGACATCCACCAAGCGATTGTTCATCACCGCCACGGTACGTCGGCTCACGCGTGCCAAGCCTGAGCAGCCCTGAAAACCCTCAATTCGCTTCGGAGTTTGCGCTGCATCGTTTATGAAATAAAGCTCAGAAGCCAGTGTGAAAAATGCTCCTGAATCGCAGGCTGCCATGTGCACGACCGTTCGGTGGTGCGATGTGCGATAGAGCTCTTCGAGTGCAATGCTTTCTTGTTGATTTCGGGATGGATGGATGCGCGACAACCCATTTCGGCAGCCGATGTACAAAAAGCCCTCGTCGGATTCGTCGATCGAAACAACGAAGTTATCGGCCAGGGGTTTCTGAACGGATGAAAACGGCCACACTTCGAAGCGTTCACCATCGAAGCGATTGAGACCGTCTTGGGTGCCAAACCAAATAAAACCGTCTTGATCGGTGTATACCGCGTTGACCGTGTTCTGACTGAGGCCTTCGGCAACTCCATACGGCGTGAAGCGGTAACCGCTTTGCCCCGCCAGTGGGAGTTGCATGGCGAGCCACCCAACAAGAAGGAGCAGCCTGAGCCTCATCTATCAGAACAATGGGTCAGGCGATGCCTCACGCTGGTTAATCACCGGATTGGCGTACATCTGAAGCATAACTTCACGCGCAGCGCGCATGTACTTTTCACGCTTGAGCAGTCCGCCTTTGTGATTCAATGCAAGTTGCAATACACGGCCACGCAGGTAATTCCTGAAGGTAACCTTTTGAATG
Source organism: Flavobacteriales bacterium (assembly GCA_036835325.1). Lineage (GTDB taxonomy): Bacteria > Bacteroidota > Bacteroidia > Flavobacteriales_D > Sanyastnellaceae > CAMCHP01. The sequence continues at coordinate 38,884 of DAITMF010000030.1, read as the reverse complement.
GGTGTGTATTCATTGGCATACTCCCGGGTTCCGTTCTGTAAATCGTAGGCAATGTAATTGGTTGGCCAAAGGCGGTAACGCAGGTGCATACGACGGTCAATCTCAGCCGACAGCATTCTGTACTGCTCGTTTTTGGGCAAATCAGCAGGCAAGCGCTCAAGTGAACTCCTGAGTTTGTTGCCTATGGTGATGTTGACGCGACCTTTGTGGCCGGTGATGCCTTTCAGCGCTGACCGGTAATCTTCGCCCGGGGTTTTCTCGTACTGGCCGTTGTCGCGCTTTTGAAGCAGTTCATGCGCCTTGTAAATGTCGCACGGATCGTACTCGTACGATACCACCATTGGCACAATGTTCAGCTTCTTCAAGGCTTCGTTGATGGTATCGTCGCCGCCGCTCACAAGCATTTTCATCAGGCCGCTCGCAGTGCGGTCGTCACCGTCTTTTGAACGGCCTTCTTTATGCGCGAGCCAAATAGAGATCTTGTCTTCGCAGATTGTTTTGTGAATGTAGTTGCTGAGCCGCTTCGAAACGGCGAGCATTTCTTTCGGATTGACGTTGCGGTTGACGATGAAACTTTTGTTGATGCGCACAAGGTCTTTGATCAGATCATTGTGAAGCAAGTTGTCACCAATGGCAATTTGGGTTGTAGGAAAACCCATTTCGAGCAAACTTACGTTGAGCAAGGCACTGTCGAGAATAATGTCGCGGTGGTTGCTCAAGAATAAATATGCTTCATCAGGTTTGATGGCATCGAGGTTGCTAAAGGTCAATCCGCTTGTTGTGGTTTGCGCAATCACCTTGAACGCCGGCGCACTGATCTCGGTTTGGAAATCGTCGACATTGCGTATTTCGCCCATCATTTCGGTGATGTCGTCTTCACCCAGGTTTGGGTATACGAAGCGCATCATCTCGAAAAACGACGGGTGCTTGAGCAGCCGTTGAATGACCGGTTGGATCTCTTCGGGTTTGTACGGACGAATGTCTTCGAAATTATTAACGTCGATGGCCAGCTGCTCCATAGGATTGAATGAGCGACAAAAATACGACATTCCAAAATGCTACCTTTGGGCGTGAATTTCGAAGAACTATCCATTAAGCGGCAATACCTCACTGTGCTGGAAGAAATGGGGATTACAACCCCCACTGAAATCCAGATGAAGGCCATCCCTCCCATCCGTGCCGGACAAGACGTTTTGGGCATCGCCCAAACCGGAACTGGGAAAACAGCGGCCTTTGCCCTACCCTTGCTTGATGCGGTGAAGTATGCGCAAGGCACTGAGCCCCGCTGCTTGGTGCTGGCACCCACCAAAGAACTCGTGATTCAAATCAGCGACTACTTCACCCGGTTAGCGAAGAACACTGACCTTCGCACCTTGGCCCTCTACGGAGGTGTTGGTCCGAAAACGCAAATTGCAGCCCTCGAAGTGGGGTGCGATGTACTGGTTGCAACCCCCGGCCGATTTCTTGAACTCTACCTAAAGGGGGCAATCTTGACCAAGAAATTGAAGCATTTGGTGCTGGATGAAGCCGACCGTATGATGGACATGGGCTTCATGCCGCAATTGCGCAACATTTTGGAGGTGATTCCACGGAAACGTCAGAACTTACTGTTCTCGGCAACCTTTCCTGAACGTGTGCAAAAATTGAGTGAAGAGTTTTTGCTTTGGCCAACCCGCATCGAAGTCACCCCTGAATCAACACCGGTCGCCACGGTTGAACAAGCTTGGTACAGTGTGCCCAACGTGCCCACCAAACTCAACCTGTTGCTGCACTTACTGGGCGATGAAGCGGTTTTTTCGCGGGTTATCATCTTCGTGCGTACCCGTGATCTCGCTGAAAACATTTCGCGTTTTTTGCAGCGCAAAGAAATGGGCTCGGTTCGGGTCATGCACGCCAACAAGGCCCAGCATTCGCGCATCAACGCCATGGATGACTTCAAATCAGGCGACATACGCATCTTGGTGACCACCGATGTGTCGGCCCGCGGCATTGACATTCCCGAGGTGAGCCACGTGATCAATTTCTCGGTGCCCCGCGACCACCTTGACTACATTCACCGCATTGGTCGAACCGGACGTGCCTTCAATACCGGAACAGCCATCACCTTTGTTGACCGCTCTGAAATGTACGCGCTCAAACGCATCGAGAAAATCATCAAAATGGAGGTGCCTATGGCCGAGTTCCCAACTGCGGTTGCGGTTGAAGAAACCTCCAAAGCTGAGAAGCAAGAGCAGGCGCGCGAAATCGACCGGCAAAAACGCCGTGAAGACCCTGACTACAAGGGCGCCTTTCACGAAAAAAAGCGAAAACCGGCAAGTGCTTCAGCGGCCCGTAAGCCCCGTCGTAGATGATGGCAAGCCATACGGGGGCTGCAGTCTGAACGGTTCGGCTGCTACCGATCTTCGCTCAGCGTTGTGGTAGGTACTCCGGCACCACAAGTCACAAAATTTCTGATCTGCGCGTCCGTTCAAGCGGCTACCGCATTGCATGCAGCAGCGTTTTGGCGCTTCAATGCGTTTCAAATTCTTCTTCATGGTTGTTCGTTTGCACGATAATAGAAACGAAACACACCGCTCCAACACGTTGATGGGGTGCCATTTTACAGCTGTGCATGTCTTTTTTACGGCCGTTTGAAATCGCTCGAAGCCACAAGCGATTTAACGTATTCAGGGGTGTACTGCATCCGCGTGCCGTACCATGAAAAAAGTTCACCATCGACACATTCAACTGAACAGCCGGTGAGTAACGATTGGTAGTCAGCAATGTGCTTATCAGAAAATGGATACGGCTCACTGCTGAGCATCAAACGCTGCGGTTTCAGCGCTGCAAGCGCGTCAATTGAGCGTTCAGGGTAGCGCGCATCGGCAATAACGTTGTGCCAACCAAACCACTCAAGTACTGCAGAAATGTAGGTGTCGCTTCCGGCAAACATCAAAGGGTCACGCCATATCGCATAGGCTGTGCGTTCACCCATGACCACTCCTTTCGCATTCTCCCATGCGGCACGCAGGGGTTCGTGCAATTCCAGAGCGCGTTGTGTTCGTCCCAGTGCTTCGCCAAGCTCGAAAAAGAGCGCAAAAGCATCCTCAACAGTGCGAATATCGGTCAAGAGAACGCTATAATTCTCTCTGAGCCGTTCAACATCTTCCCGTGTGTTTTCTTCTTTGTTGGCAATGATAAGGTCGGGCTTCAACAGCGCGAGGCGCTCGTGGTTGACGGTTTTGGTCCCTCCAATTCGTGGCAAACTTGTCCATTTCTCTCTAGGGTGCACACAAAATTTGGTCAGGCCAACCACGCTGTCATCCATCCCCAAATCAAAAAGAAGTTCAGTAATGCTGGGTACAAGCGAAATAACCCTCATGGTGCAAAATTACGAGGTCTCTCTTTATGTTTTTTTGGGGTGGATGGATGTGGATGGAGGGTTGCTGAACACCTTAAGTCGCTTGAACCACCAAGAAATACAACGGCATGCCAATGGTGATGTTGAAGGGGAAGGTAACGCCCAGCGCCATTGGGATGTAAAGCCCCGGATCAGCCTTTGGAGCGGCAATGCGCATGGCTGCCGGAACTGCGATGTACGACGCCGAAGCTGCAAGGATGGCAAAAATCAACCGGTTGCCGTCAGATTCGGTAATGAAGCCGGTGAACCAAGCGGCGAGACAGCCATTGATGGCAGGAATCAACAGGCCGAAAACGGTGAGAAATGCTCCGTACTTGCGAAACGCTCCGTAGCGCTTTGCCGTCACCATGCCCATTTCGAGCAAGAAAATTGCCAAAAAGCCTTTGAAGATATCGTTGGTGAACGGCTTTATGCCTTCGGCCTGTTCGGCGTCGCTGATCACACCGATGAGTAAACTCCCGAGGATCATGAGTACACTACCATTGGTCAAACTGTGCCGCACGATGCCTTGTTTCTTGCGGTCACTGCTTGGTTCGTTGTCTGAGTAATAGCGAAGCAACATCACGCCAACGATGATGGCCGGCGACTCCATAAGCGCCATTACCGCTACCATGTGTCCGTCAAAATGGTGGCCCTGAGCCTCGAGAAAGGTCACCGCGGCGACGAAAGTAACCGCGCTCACTGAACCATACGACGCGGCCACTGCGCCTGCGTTGCTTACATCAAGCCGTTTTCGGAGTAAGAAAAAGGTGTAGAGTGGAACCACTGCAGAAATCGTGAGGCCGAAAACGATCGACCAAACGATTTCCATGGAGAATTCTTCATGTACGAGTTCTTGTCCGCCTTTAAATCCAATCGCAAAAAGCAGGTACAACGCGATGAACCTGCTCGAGGACCGCGGTATTTCGAGATCACTTTTGACAATGGCTGCGACAATTCCGAGGCCAAAGAACAGCAGTGTGGGATTGGTTAGGTTCGACAGCAGAATTTGAAAATCCATATGGCAAGGATACGCAAGTCTGTTCTTAAGTCAAGCAATATACTTCCCGAAGCTCCATTCATGCAAATTACCAAATGTGGAGAGAAAAAGCCATGAATCATTCGTACTCCCCCGGGTACAACCGCTAGTTACGTTGCTTGTGTGGGCGATGAAGTAAACAGCGCGAAGGTTACGTATTTAGGTACAAGACAGAAGCTGTTATTCAAAAAAAAAGCGCACCGAAGTGCGCTTGGGTTGTATGCACCACTCTGACCCTGTGGGGAGAGAATAGGGGCAATCGAGTCACTTCGTTAAGATAAACTCAATTGTGATTCGAGTAGAACCGGTCAAGCGTAGTAGCAAATTAACCTTATGCAAAGGTCGGAAGTGAACGCATGCAGAATGACCGTATTTTTACGGTAAATGCTCGATGCGTGCACAACTCGTTCAAATCGATAGTAAAACGCGCATTGTGGTGATTGTGTTTAGAAAACTTTCTTACTTTCGGGTGTTGCATTCATCCCATCCGACTGCTTTTTTATCCTTAACGCTCCAGTGAGAATCCTTCTTGAATTGAACCTGTGGACTTACTTTTTCGATTGGCGTACGATAGTTTGAATTGAACTCGTTAAATCACTTGAAACTCCAACGAATGACGTTGAAAATTGCGATAGCAGAAGACCATGAACTTGTTAGGCAAGGCATCGTTCGCCTGCTTTCTGACTCCAGGTTTGATGTTGTAGCAGAATGCAGCAACGGCAGGGAGCTTATTTTGGCCCTCGAGAACAATTTACCTGATATTGTTCTGATGGACATTCACATGCCGGAGATGGATGGCATAATGACAACTTCGCGATTAAGTGAGATCTACCCGCACGTGCGGGTGATTGCATTAACCGCCTTAGACGACGAGACGAATACCATACGTATGCTCAAAGCAGGTGCGCGGGCCTACCTATTAAAGTCTTCAACCAGTAAGCAGCTCGTACAGGCCATTGAAGAGGTGTACAAAAATGGTTACCAATTCTCTGAGATCGTTTCAGGAAAGCTTATTCAAAGCCTGACCAACAAATTCGATGAGCCTGAGACAGGCTTGGCCTTGTCGCTTACCGAGCGCGAAATCGAGCACTTACGCTACCTCTGTAGCGAGTTAACCAATAAAGAGATCGCTGATAAAATGTGTGTTTCTCCCCGAACCTCAGAGGGTTGGAGTAAGACACTCTGTGAAAAGCTCAATGTACGCTCACGTATAGGGTTGGTCTTGTTCGCCTATCGAAACAAGCTCTTCTAAGAAAGTTTCTAGCAAAATTACACGACAAAAAAGGCACACCGTCGTGTGCCTTTTTTGTCGTTGGGTGACATGCGTTCTAAGGGAGAGAATAGGACCGGCATGCCCCCATCGCCAAGTTCACAGAGAGAGTGAGAGTTGGCAACGACATTGCTCAAGCATTCAGTTTAACCAAAAACCTAATTGACAGCAAAGGTACCTAGACTTACTACCGAAAGCACTGTCAATTCAACCAATACCAACCTGTGAAAATAGACAGGTGTTTGCCATGGCTTCCGTTGGTTTCTTTGAAAAATAAATAACCAACACCAAAATTAGCATGTCAAGTTTTAAATTCTACCCGGGGCAAATGAACCTCACTGAGGTCAACGCTGGAGTTGATGCCTTTAAACAAAACTTCTACCCTTCAGGAATAGGGCCCAACACCCTTGGAAAACGATTTACCTTCAACTTTAATGACATTCAAGGGCTTGTGAAGGAGACTGGTATTGAAAACGACCGTGCCGTAATTGTGATTTACCCGGGGCTAAAACGCACCAGCACCGGTTTGCAAGAAGCCTATGGTTTGCGCATTGTTGCGCTTGGTGCTGTAGCTGACACAATCGGCTCGAACGTTTACCACTTGGTGCCCGCTTTGAGCAACGGCAGCGCTGGAGCAGCACCAACCCATGAATTCAATGGCACAAAAATCGTACCAATCACCGGTGACTGGAGCGCTGAAATGAACGAATATGCCTCACAGATGCGCGTTCGGCGCACGGGTACTCCCGGTTCTGAAATTGGAATCGACTACAACAACAACGACCCCAAAGCTTTTCACTTCAAATGGTCAACCAATCTCGAAGTGCTTTACAACGACAACAAACGTGCACTTGGGGCTCCGGATGCCCGGTTGCGCATTTGCATGCGCGGTTACAGCATGCAGTGGCTCCGTGCCCATGACGTAAACCAAGACTTCTTCCTGGGTCCTGATGGCTACCGCCACTCTGTGGTTTTCCACGTTGAATTCAACAATGGCACGGCGTGGACCGACCAAATCAACAACGATACACCCTACGGAAGCTTCGTTAACCAAGCGTTGGACCGAGCGGTCTACTGCCCGCCACATTGTCCGAAAACGAAGTCGCAATAAGGTCATCCTTGATTGGTTAACTTGGCCGAATGAATGATCAAACATCAATCGCCTTGCTCATGATTTCTGCCGGAAGTTGGCTGTTTTGTTTTCGAAGCAAGCTGAAATGGGTGCATTTGCTTGGCTTGTCACTCCTGATCAGTTTGGTTGTGAACATTGTAGCCATAGAACTACGGAATTCGGGGCAGTTCAATGCGCACATAATAAATGCATTTGTCGCCATCGAATACTTCCTTGTAGGCACTGCCCTTGTCACTATATCAGACTTCAAGAAAGTGGTGACCCTCGTGGTTCTCGTTGGAGGAGTGCTTGTTCTCGGGTTCCTCCTCCGAGACCTATTTACCGGTGCGTTTTTCAATTGGCCATCCACCTCGGCCATTATTGTGGCCGGCCTCTTCTTGGCCGTATTGGCAATGATTGGTCTCTACGGATTGGCTTATACTTCTGATGAGCCGTTAAAAGGCCAACCTGTATTTTGGTTGTACAACGTAGTTCTGCTCTATTACTTATGTCAAGCGCCCATATTCGGCTTAATGAGCAAGTTCGATCAGCAAACAGCCAGTGCCATTTATGACCTGTACATCTACTTGTTTTGCTTCCATGAATTAGCGCTCGCATCTCTTTTTCTCTTTACAAGCTACAAAACCCCACAATTAAAGCATGCAAGTAGACAGTGAATTGGTGATTACAGCGGTAGTGCTCTCGCTTATCGTTCTGGTGTTGGTGGCCTTCTATATTGCCTTGATTGTTGCTGCCCAGAACCGAAAGATTCGATTTGATGCGGAGCGGAAAAGCTTGCATCAAGCCATGTTGATTGAGGTCGCCAATGCAGAGAAAGAGGCTACGCAAAACACGTTGAGCCTGATTGGCCGTGAACTTCATGACAATGTGGGGCAACTGCTCACCGCTACTCATTTGGGCATGACACACCACTTTGGCGATGAACTCGAGGAATCTGAAGACCTTCAACGGGTACTGTCAACCCTTGAAGCATGCATCGATGAGGTGGGCCGACTGGGTAGAGCACTCAACAATGAATTCTGGCAACGACGTGATTTGTTTGACGCCATCGTTGACGAAGCTGCGCGACTGGAACACCTCGGAACCTTTATGATCCCCGTAGAAAGTGATGGCGAGAAAGATGGCCTCTCCAACGAAGAACGCGTGATGCTCTTTAGGGCGTTTCAAGAAATCGTTCAAAACGCAATCAAATACAGCCGAGCGCGCACGCTATCCATCAAACTGCAAAGCTCTCCCCTACTTATTTATATCGCAGATGACGGAAAAGGCTTCAATACGGAAGTCCACTCGCTGGGCTCAGGAATCCTGAACGTCAAAAAACGCTGCGATTTGGTCAATATGACTGCGGTTCTCACATCGCAGCCCGAAAAAGGTACAACATGGACAATTACCAGGAAAAGAACGAATACAAAGTAGCCATTGTTGACGATCACCACATTGTTCGCAGCGGGTTAACGGCTATTGTGAACGCACTCGATAAGTACAAGGTGGTGTTTGAAGCTTCAAACGGTGAAGAACTCATCGACTATTTGCGCGTCTCTGAAAACCCTGACTTGGTCATCATTGATTTGCACATGCCCATCATGGATGGATTTCAAACCTTGGAATACCTGAGCAAGCACCACCCTGACATTCGTTCATTGGCGCTGACGGTTGACGCCAGTGAAGACTCCTTGATCAAGGCCATTCGTTCAGGTGCCCGTGGCTTCATCCGAAAGAATGCTCGGCCTGTTCTTTTCAAAGCAGCGATTGACTCCATCGTTCACACGGGTTACTTTCACAACGAAGACATCCACAATACCTACATCAAAAACCCTGAGATGCGCACACGCGAAGAGCGCAGACGTCAGGAGGTTATTCAAAAAATCACGCCGCGCGAACTTGAGTTCTTAAGACTGGTGTGCCGCCGCGACGAACCCACCTACGACAACATCGCTGATGCGATGGGAATTAGCCGACGAACCGTCGATTACTACCGCCAAGAGCTGTTTGATAAATTCGAGATAAAAAGCAAGGTCGGACTTGTACTCTTCGCAGTCGAGTTCCGTTTGCTGGATGATTGATTCATTCGATAAAATCATACCTTCGCAGTAAATTTCATTCACACCATGAAAAAACTGTTCTTCTTCGCTGCCGCTGCCGGCTTGTTTGCCTGCGGAGGCGCTGACCATTCAGGTCACGATCATGAAACTGCCGCCGTTGCCGTCAACGCATACGGAGCCCAGTTTGACACCACAGGCGCTTCGTTGTTTCACACTGCCAATTTTGCTGAAGGCACCACTGACGGTACATTCCGCGCAACCATCGTTGAAAGCTGCCAGAAAATGGGCTGCTGGATGAAAGTTGAACACCCTGGGCAGGGCGAGGTCATGGTGTTTATGAACGACCATGCTTTTTTTGTCCCAAAAACAGGCGTAAGCGGCCTCACCGCATACATCAACGGTTCAGCTTACTGGGATACAACCTCGGTTGATTTGCAAAAGCACTTGCTCGAAGATGCCAATGCTACACAAGAAGCCATTGACGCCATCACCGAAGACAAATATGAACTGCAATTCAATGCCACAGGCGTTGTAATTCTGGGTTACGAAGGGTCAGAAGATTCTGATGGTCACAATCACGACGGCCACGATCATGATCACGATCACGAAGGCCATGACCACGGCACCGAAGAAGCATCAGCCGATGCGACCGAAAGCGCCAACTGATCGTTGACACTCAACTCATTTATTAAGGGTCGGCCAGTGTGTCGGCCCTTTTTTTGTCCCATTGCGTTCGATTTGTCCGAAACCAAAAAAGTCCCGCTCGTTAGCGGGACTTTATGGCTTAAACTGAAAAACTAAAAACTATAATTACTCATGCGAGTGGGGGCTACCCCACTCTTCTCAACTAACTCACTCGGGCTCTCTCCTTCCCGAGCGCCCAAATATAAAAACAGAATCAATATAAACAAGTTCGAGTCGAATGATAATTTTCAGGTAAGCTTCCAATAGTGTTCCGGAAACACTTTTCCCGGATTCATGATGAGATTTGGGTCAAAGACCCGTTTGATTCCCCACATCCTTTGTAGCTCTAAGTCACTAAATGCTAAAGGCATATACTCCTTTTGTACGAGACCTATTCCGTGTTCTCCGCTTAAGGTTCCACCTAGCTCAACAACAAGTTTGAAAATAGCGCGAATCGCCTCGTCCAATCCCTCATTCCACTGTGTATCCGTTAACTCACCTTTAAGAATGTTCACGTGCAAGTTCCCGTCGCCGGCGTGGCCGTAGCATACCGATTTAAAGCCAAAATTGTTTCCAATTTCCTTCACGCCTGAAAGCAATTCAGGCAAACGGTAACGCGGCACCACGGTATCTTCTTCTTTGTACACGCTTGAGGCTTTCACCGCTTCACCCACCCTTCTGCGCAAAAACCACAAGGCTTCTTTCTGAGCGTCAGAATCGGCAAAAAGTACCTCACCTGCCCCGTGTTCTTCAACGACCTTGGCTATGCGCTCACAATCGTCGAGCAGTACCGCTTGGTGATGCCCATCGACCTCGATTAACAAATGCGCCATGGTATCATCGGCAACGTCGACCGGACGCTTTCCGGTGAACTCCATGGCCAATTCTATGGCATCACGTTCCATAAATTCAAGCGCCGACGGTGTAACTCCTGCTCTGAAGATGGCCGAAACAGCTGCACAGGCATCGGTAGCCGATCGGAATGGGACCAACATCAATAACGACTGCGTCGGATGTGGAATGAGTTTCAAGGTTGCGGATGTAATCACACCCAAAGTACCTTCACTTCCCACGAAAAGTTGGGTAAGGTTGTATCCAGTGCTGTTTTTCAAGGTGTTCACCCCCGTGTGGATGAGCTCACCGGAAGGCAATGCCACCTGCAAGTTGAGCACCCAATCTTTGGTGACACCGTATTTGACGGCTCTTGGGCCACCTGAATTCTCGGCCAAATTACCGCCAATGAAACAGGTTCCTCGGCTGGCCGGATCGGGCGCGTAATACAAGCCTTTTGCGGCCACCGCTTCCTGAAGTTCCTGCGTGATGACGGCCGGTTGCGTGACAACTTGCAAATTCAACTCGTCAACGAGGGTGATGGCATTCATCCGCTCCAGCGATAAACCTACTCCACCGTAAACACACAACGCACCACCGCTCAAACCAGTACGTGCACCAATGGGTGTTACCGGTATACGTTCTCGCGAACAGTGGGCCAATATTTGCGCTACATCTTCTGCCCGTGAAGGGGTTAATACAACCGACGGCGGAAAGCGCAAATCTTCGGTTTCGTCATGGCTGTAGCGCTCGCGGTGTTCGTTATCTGCATGAACTCCATCCATCCCAACAAGATCGATGAAGCGATTCAGGTCAGCAGCATCGGGTTGTTTGTACGCCTCTTTCGCCATATCACACGTCGGGATTCTTTATCTTCGGCCCGACCTCAAAGATAAAACACACAACGTATGTTGATCAACCGCATTGCATTGTTGCTCGTTCTGCTTGTTGCCACCTCAGTAGGGGCACAAGAACTGTCGAACGAAAAAATTTGGTACTCAAGTGAATTCAGGATGGAGTACGTGGGCGGCCTCCGTTCCATGAACGACGGTGAGCACTATACCAGTTTGGAATACGACGAAAGCGCAGGAAGTAAAATCGTGAAATATGCCTATGCGACCGGCCAAGAAGTTGCTGTAATTGCTAGCTCAGCGCAGATTTTCAACGACCCGAAAAAAGCCTTCGACGACTACACATTTAGCGCCGACGAAACCAAACTACTGATTGCTACAGAGCAAGAGGCGATTTATAGGCATTCAAGTGCTTCCAATTACTACGTATACGACCTCACCAAACAGCGCGGTTACCCGCTAACCGACTTTAAAAAAGGCAAACAACGGTTGGCTCAGTTCTCTCCGGCTGCAAACCGCGTAGCCTTTGTGCGCGACAACAACATTTTTATTGTTGATCTGGCCACCCGCGAAGAAACGCAGGTCACCACCGACGGCAAGAGCAATGAAATCATCAACGGAGCCACCGACTGGGTTTACGAAGAAGAATTCGGATTTGACAACGGACTTTACTGGGCGCCCGATGGCAATCGGCTCGCCTTCTACCGCTTTGATGAGTCGAAGGTGAAGGAGTTCCAAATGGCCATGTACGGTGATCTCTACCCCGACCAGTATACCTTTAAATACCCCAAGGCGGGCGAACGAAACAGCACCGTAAACATTATGGTGTATGACCTTGAAGAGGCGTTTGCTACCCCGGTTGATTTGGGCACAGAGAGCGACATCTACATTCCGCGAATCAAATGGACGACCAGCGCCACCCAGCTGTGCGTCATGCGTATGAACCGTCACCAAAATCGACTCGAATTCTTGCTCGCCGATGCTGCAAAGGCGAGTCCCTTTGGTATAGCGACCACCTCCATCTACGATGAAACATCAAAAACGTACATCGACATCAACGACAACCTGATTTTTTTGTCAGGTGGCAATGGATTTCTTTGGAACTCCGAACGCGATGGCTACAACCACATCTACCATTATGGGATGGACGGCAAGCTGATTCGACAGATTACCAAAGGCAATTGGGATGTCATCGAATTCTTTGGCTACGACGAGCGTACCGCACAGGTTTTCTTCAGCGCAGCTGAGGTCAGCGCCCTTGAAACCCATGTGTACGCAGCCAGCTTGAAGAAAGGCGCGCCCATGCGTTTGAGCCAGCGCAAAGGGACGAACAACGCCGACTTCAGCACAAGCTTCAAGTACTACATCAACTACCATTCAGACGCCAATACCCCCTACTACATCACCCTGCACAACGCCCGTGGAAAGGAGATTCGCGTGCTGAAAGACAACCAAAAGCTTCGCGATACATTGGCCAAATATCCCTTGGCAAAGAAGGAGTTTTTCACCTTCACCAACAGTGGAGGCATTGAATTGAACTGCTGGATGATGAAACCCACCAATTTCGACCCTGCAAAAAAGTACCCCGTTTTTGTGAACATCTATGGTGGTCCGGGCAGCAACATGGTGACCGATTCATGGGGAGGCGCAAACTACCTGTACCACCAAATGCTCGCTGAGAAAGGATACATTGTTGTGAGTTGCGATCCGCGAGGCACGATGAACCGTGGCCGTGACTTCAAACACGCTACGTATTTGCAACTTGGCAAACTCGAAACCGAAGACTTCATTGACCTTGCGAAGCACCTTCAGGCACAGAGCTATGTTGATGGCGATCGCTTGGGCATTATGGGATGGAGCTACGGCGGCTACATGGCTTCACTCTGCATGACCAAAGGCGCTGAGTACTACAAAATGGGCATCGCGGTTGCTCCGGTGACCAATTGGCGGTACTACGACAGCATTTACACCGAGCGCTTCATGCGCACCCCGCAAGAGAATCCGAGTGGTTACGACGACAACTCACCCATCAACCATGTCGAGAAGCTCAAAGGCAAGTACCTGCTTGTACACGGAAGTGCCGACGACAACGTACACTACCAAAACACCATGGAAATGATCAGTGCCATGGTGAAGGCCAATAAGCAGTTTGACCTGTTTATTTATCCTGACCGCAATCACGGAATCTACGGAGGAAATACACGCTTGCATTTGTTCACGAAGATCACTGACTTCATTGATGCAAACCTGTAATCTGTGAATCGATTGTAGAGGCACCTCATACCGGGGTGCTTTTTTTTTGCGGATGGATGAACAACTGTTGGCACGCAATACAGACGACACCCGAAGCGAAGGGTTTTTTCATAGATTTACCGCCATTACACCAAAAAACCTCTAAACCACGATTATGGCAAAGCTTGTAAAAGGGCATCCGGACGGACTGATGACCTTGTTTTTCTCGGAGATGTGGGAGCGTTTCTGCTACTACGGGATGCGTACATTGTTGACCTTGTACCTTGTGAAGTCATTGATGAAAGGCGACTCTGAAGCCAGCTTGATTTACGGGGCGTATACCGCGCTCGTTTATGCAGCTCCGGTGTTGGGTGGTCGATTGGCTGACCGTTATTTGGGCTATAAATACGCCATTTTGTTGGGAGCCGTGCTCATGGCCATTGGTGAGTTCATGATTCTCGGCGGGACGGAAGACTGGTTGCTTTTTGGTATGGGCGCTATCATTGTTGGAAACGGATACTTTAAGGCCAACATATCGACCATTGTAGGCAAGCTCTACAGTGAAGGAGACCCTCGAAGAGATTCTGGCTTTACGATCTTTTATATAGGTATCAACGTTGGGGCACTTATGGCCACAACAATCGTTGCGTATGTTGGTGAAACCTATGGCTTTGACAAAGGTTTTGCTTTGGCCGGTATCGGTATGCTTCTCGGATTTCTTATTTTCTGGAGGGGACAAAAAACCTATGCAGCAGCAGAAGGATTGGAAATCACTGAAGCAGGCAGGAAGATTGCCTTTGCCGGTCTCAACTACGTGCAGTTGATTACCATCTTGTCGTTGCTTGTAATCCCGATGTGCTACTTCCTCATTTCGCAAAGTGCGTTGATGATGTACATGCTTATTGCGATTTTCGTAGCGGTGGCCTATCAGCTCATTTCGGCAGGCGCAAAGGCCGGTAAAGTTTGGCGCGACCGCATGATTGCACTTGTGATCATGATGGTCATCAACGTCGTTTTCTGGGCGTGCTTTGAACAAGCAGGCACTTCGTTGACCCTTTTTGCTGACCGCAACGTTGATCGCGAAATCTTCGGCTGGATGATGCCCGCATCGATGACCCAGTTCTTCAACCCTGCGTTTATCATCATTTTTGGTTCGATTTTCTCTGTGATGTGGGTGAAGCTTTCTGCGATCGGGAAGAATCCATCCATCCCGATGAAATTCTCCCTAGGCATCCTTCAGTTGGGCCTAGGCTTCTTGGTGACCTTGGTTGGACTTCAGTTCGAGACCGAGTTTATGGTGCCTTTGCTCACCCTTGTTTTCCTCTACCTCTTGCACACCACCGGCGAGCTATTCCTCTCACCCATTGGTTTATCGATGGTAACCAAGCTCGCTCCGGGCAACATTTCAGGTACCGCAATGGGCGGCTGGTTCTTGTCGTTTGCCATGGCCAACTACCTCGCGGGAGCCATTGCAGCGCTTACCGGTGCCGAAGAAGGTGGCGAAGCCTTATCAATTTCTGAAGGACTCGACAAGTACATTGATACGTTCTCGACGATTGGAGTGGTTTTGGTGGCCTTCGCCATCCTCATCGCACTCTTGTCGAAGCCGCTCAACAAGCTAATGCACGGGGTGAAGTAAGCCTCAAGAAACGTTAATCTGACAAGGGGTGCCGATGTGGCACCCCTTTTTTTTCGATATTTGTGTCATGTGGTACGCTTCTTGCTACCCTTTTGACCAAACTCGTTGTCATGCGCAATTTACTTACAGCAGCTTTTCTGCTCTTCTCAATCGGGGCCTTTGCCCAAACAGCAAGCATCAATTGGATGACTGTAGATCAAATGGTCGCGGCTCAAAAAAAGCAACCCAGAAAAGTGCTGATCGACGTTTACACCACGTGGTGCGGTCCGTGCAAAATGATGGACGCCAATACCTTCTCCAACCGTCAAGTGGTGGAGTACATCAACAAGAACTACTACGCCGTGAAGTTCAATGCCGAGTCAGGCGACCCGGTTACCTTCAAAGGCCAAACCTATACCAATCCGACGTACAACCCGGAAGCACGCGGACGAAACGGTGTACATGAGTTTTCACGCGCGTTGCGTGTAAGCGCCTACCCTACCGTCGTGTACCTCGATGAAGAACTGAACATGATTGCCCCCATCAAGGGCTACCAAACTCCTCCACAAATTGAACTTTACTTGAAGTTCTTCAGCTCGAATACCTACAAGCAAGTAACGACACAAGATCAGTGGGAAGCGTACCAGCAAAACTTCACACCGACCTTCAAATAAGCAAGCTTGTTAATTAGCGTAAAATCGGCACTTGGGCTTAGCCAGGTGCCTATTTTTTTGCCCTGTTTGTTCGTATATTCGCGACCGAAAAATATAACTCAGTAATATTCAATACCCATGAGCGAAACCGCGCGCATCATCCTCGACGGAAAAGAGTACGAACTCCCGGTTTTCGAAGGTTCTGAAGGCGAGAAAGCCATCGACATCTCGAAACTCCGCGCCATGACCGGTTACATCACCCTGGATTCAGGGTACAAGAATACCGGTTCAACCAAAAGTGCGATCACCTTCCTCGACGGTGAGCTTGGCATTCTCCGCTACCGTGGGTACCCTATTGAACAATTGGCAGAACGCGCTTCATTCTTGGAGGTATCGTACCTCTTGATTTACGGTGAACTGCCAAATACCGAGCAACTCGAGTGGTTCACCAACAGCATCACCATGCACACGCTAGTGCATGAAGACATGCGTCGCTTCTTTGAGGCCTTCCCAACAGGTGCCCACCCAATGGGCATCTTGTCGTCAATGATTGCAAGCCTCTCAACCTTCTACCCTGAGTCGCAAAACCCGAACCGTCCGTTCAAAGACATTGAACGCACCATTCACCGCCTCATTGCAAAAATGCCAACCCTCGCTGCGCAGGCGTACAAAAATTCATTGGGGCATCCGTTGAACTACCCGAAGAACAAGTTCTCGTACACTGAGAACTTCCTTCACATGATGTTCGCGTTGCCTACCGACGAGTACGAAGTTGACCCGGTTGTTGAAGATGCGTTGAACAAACTACTCATCCTCCACGCTGATCACGAACAGAACTGTTCTGCTTCGACAGTGCGCATTGTAGGTTCTTCACAGGCCAACCTCTACTCTTCGGTTTCTGCCGGTATCGCTGCACTTTGGGGTCCGCTTCACGGTGGTGCAAACCAGGAAGTAATCGAAATGCTCGAAACCATCAAAAACGATGGTGGAGATCTTCAAAAGTGGGTCAACAAGGCCAAAGACAAGACCGATTCGTTCCGCCTCATGGGCTTCGGTCACCGCGTCTACAAAAACTTCGACCCACGCGCTCGCATTATTAAGAAGGCTGCCGACGATGTATTGAACAAACTCGGTGTGAACGACCCTGTGCTCGACATCGCCAAGCAACTTGAAGAAGTGGCCTTGAAAGACGAATACTTCGTAGAGCGTGGCTTGTACCCGAACGTTGACTTCTACAGCGGCATCATTTACCGTGCGCTCGGCATCCCGACCGATATGTTTACCGTGATGTTTGCCATTGGCCGTTTGCCCGGATGGATCGCTCAGTGGAAAGAAATGATCGAAACCGGTGAACCCATTGGCCGACCACGACAAATCTACACCGGCTCAACCGAACGCAACTTCGTTGAATTGAAAGACCGCTCATAATCACCCATAATACCTGAGCCCTCCTGTTTTCAGGGGGGCTTTTTTATTCGCCATGGAAACAGGATACGTCACAACAACCGTTGATAAAGGCATTGCACACATTGAATTCTTCCATCCGCAAAGCAATTCACTGCCCGGCAAACTCTTGGATGAGCTTGCCGAAGCCATCGAGCAGGCCGGCACGAACCAATCGGTAACTGTCGTTGTACTGAAAAGTGCAGGCGACCGCGCCTTCTGCGCCGGAGCCAGCTTCGATGAACTTATTGCCATCGAAACCGAAGCGCAAGGAAAAGCGTTTTTCAGTGGCTTCGCCAAGGTGATCAACGCTGCGCGGATGTGCCCCAAGTTCATCATAGGACGTGTTCAGGGGAAAGCCGTTGGTGGCGGCGTTGGCATGGCCAGTGCCGTTGATTATTGCTTTGCTACACGCCAAGCGGCGGTTAAATTGAGCGAATTGGCCGTGGGAATTGGTCCGTTTGTTGTTGGGCCGGCCGTTGAACGTAAAATTGGTCTGTCTGCGATGAGCGAACTCGCCATCAATGCCACCGAATGGCGTTCTGCCGAATGGGCTGAATCAAAAGGGCTTTACACCCAAGTGTATGACAGCAATGAAGCTATGGACGAGGCCATTTCTGCCTTGGCTGGGCGCTTATCAACGAGCAACCCGGAAGCCATGCGCATGCTCAAGAAAGTGTTCTGGGAAGGCACTGAACATTGGGACACTTTATTAACAGAACGCGCTGCGGTAAGTGGTCAGCTTGTGCTTTCCGACTTCACTCGCAGCGCGATCCAAGCCTTTAAAACCAAGTAGTGTTGTTCGTTTAGAAACCTTCGTTTTTGTTGTAGGCATCGAGGGCTTGCCAGCTGGCATCTTCAATTGCGGGGACGAAGAGGAAGTTTGTTCCAAATCCAACCATACCCATGACAAGCGCCGGAGTCACACCTGCACCGTAGCCGGCTTGAACCACACCCACACCGGTGAGCAAACCGCCGGCACCTGCTAGAATGCCTCGCATCCAACGGTAGCGCTGCGCGCGGCGTACATGTTTCAATGCCGCTTCATTGAAGGCAAAGGCATCCTGAAGACCTTGGTAGGAATGCGCGTCAAACATGTTGCCTTCTTCATCCATCAGGTAATCCATCCGACCCTGAGCCATCATTGATTTTTCTTCACGCTGCGACAGGTCTGTCGGGAGTGTTTCCTTTCCGTAAACATCCATGTTCACATTCTCGAAAACCGAGATGCTTCCGACTTTCACACGGAGTGCAAAAGCTTCAATGCCTTTGTTGAATTGCGATACGTTGGCAAAAATGCCGTGGGAGTTTCGAAGCAAACCGACCTCATTGGGTGCAACGGAAAATTCGTTGACCTTGATTTGGGGAGCTTTCATGATCGGACGTTCGTATTTGATGGTTCCTTCGATGCGTTCTCCATTGTTAAGAACGACGTACGAAAGGTCTTCCATTTGGGCCTTGGCTGTAAGGCAGCCGAATACGAGCAGCGGGAGTAAGAGTTTTTGCGTCAGCATAACGTTTAAAGTTGGTTATGCCCATTTTTACGCCGGCTGCCAAAGAATGGTTACAGCCGTTCGTCGTTTTTTGGATGGATGGGATGACGCAGTCTCCATACATGTATCTTTGACCCCATGCGAATTCTTGCTTTGATTTTCATTTACCCACTGGTTTTTGTGTGGACGTTCATTTCGGGTTTAACCGGGATGTTTCTTTCGGTTGTGGCCCGTTCGCCGGAGTTGACCCTGTCATTTGTGCCGGGAAAAATGTGGGCTCCTGTGATCTTATGGTTGCTCGGAGTGAAAGTCAAAGTGAGTGGTCTCGAACACGTGGATGGGAACCGTCCGTCGATCTTCGTTGCCAATCACGCCAGTTTTTTAGACATCCCCGCCTGTGTCATGAGCATTCCGGTGAACCTAAATTTCATTGCGAAGAAAGAGCTAAAGCACATGCCGGTTGTCGGGTGGTACATCTCAGCCACCAAGCAGATTTTTATTGATCGCAGCGATAAACAGAAAGCCAAACGCAGCTTGGAAGTTGCTGCACAACGCATCCGCGATGGTAAACACGTCCTCAGCTACGCTGAAGGCACGCGTTCGAAAGACGGGAGCATCAAGGTTTTTCGTCGTGGAGCATTTAGCATTGCGCAAGAGGGCAACATTCCCTTGATTCCGGTGGCCGTGACAGGCGCGTACGAATGCCTTCCTCCGGGAGGGTTCAAGGTGAACCGAGGAACGATTTACATTGATATAGGAGCGCCATTCAAACCGTCAGACTTGCCGGGAGCCAGCATAGAAGCATTGGCAGAACACGCACGCCAGGAAGTCATCAAAATGCGGCAAAAACGCTGAATTTTATCGACTTGCTAGTTGCATGTCGTCCCAAACACGCTTAAGAACAGAGAGAGGTCAGTTGCGTTGATCAATCCATCAATGTTCAAATCACCCGGGCACCACACGATGCATTCTTGAAGTTCTTCTGACCATACCAAACCGGGGCCACATGCGTCTTCACACGTGACGAAGGTGCAAGAGCCATCGTCTTCCAATGCGAGTGGATTGTAGTTCGTAGCCAACGGATCAGTGCAGCCAAAATCAACGCATGGATCAATGATCAGTACATTGATTAAGTTGGTCAAACACCCTTGATCGTTGGTAATGGTTTGTGGGTAGACCCCCGAAGTCGATTGAAATTCACCTGCGATGAAGACCGAATCTCCTGGACAGATGTTGAACAATGCCACCAAACTGCTCGGTTCTCGAACTACCGTCGAATCGTAAACGGGTACTGACCAGCCGCAGCATTCGTCACGCACCTGTAGCTTCACGAAGTACTTGCCGGGAAGCAGGTCAATGGCATCGGGGTTACTCCCTGAGGCGGTGGTGACTTGGGTGCCATTCGGCCGAATCACCGTCCAAACGTGCTCAGCCCCTGGCGTGCCGGTTGTGAGGTTCAAGCCCGACTCTGCACAGAGTGAATCTGGCAGTGCTCCAATGACGGGGAGCGCTCGGTTATCACGGATATTGAAGAAATCATTGATGGTACTCAATTCTGTGACAAGGTCTTTGGGGCCTTGCAGCTGGTAAGCGACTTGAACGCTGTTGTCGGGAGCTGAAAACGATGATGTGCCGGGCAGCACATCATTGATGGGTGCTGTGTTCATAGCAGCAAAGTTCCAGTTGCCCGCGCTTTTTGTGAGGCCGACAACGCTATTTGTGCACCCGTATCCGCTGTTTACGGTGTAGGTTTCAGCGTAGGGCCAGCCGTCGTTGGTGAGTGCCAACAGGTTTCCTGATTCGTAGAGTTGCAAACTAAGGCCGGCAACGCCATTGCCACCGTTGCCTCCTTCGCCTCCGGTGCCACCATTGCCGCCATTGCCGCCGTCACCACCGTTGTCGGGGCCAAAACCGCCACCGGCACCGTTGCCGCCTGGGCCACCGTTACCGCCTTGACCTCCAATGCCTTCATTTCCGGGAATACCTGGGTTCAGAATGGTGTTTCGCAACTCTCCACCTGTGGCGTTGTTCCAAGTGAGAAAAGCAATCGCAGAGCCACCGCTTCCGGCACCTGTTCCGCCGCTTCCTCCAAAGCCACCGGCGCCACCGCCGCCGCCGCCGCCGCCGCGGTCGTCAAGGCAGCAGTCGGTTCCGCCACCGCCGCCGCCGCCGCCGCCGCCACCGCCGGGTGCACCCGGAGAGCCGTTTCCGGCAATACCGGGAATGTAAACCGCTGCTGAAAATTGCCCTTCGGGAGCTTGTGTTCCCGCTGTTCCGGGCTGACCTACAGCGCCGCTTTGGCCGTTGCCGCCTGCACCGCCGTCAGAGCAGCCAAATGCGCAAAACCCTCCTGTTCCGTTGCCACCCGAGCCGCCTGAGGCAGAAAGGCCTCCAGAACCGCTCGAACCTCCTTGTCCGGCATTGTTACCGTATCCGCCTCGTCCGCCACTGCCTCCGGGGCTCCCTCCTGTTCCTCCGGCACCGCCGAAACCATTTTCGCTGCAACCGTCGCATCCAACTTGTCCGACTGTGCCGTTGTTTCCGTCATTTCCTGGGGCACCCGGACTGCCATTTAAAGCGATTCCACCATTTCCGGTTGTTATTTCAACACGCTCGAAGACATAGTTGGTGGAGTTTTGCACGCGCACACCGTATACGCTGTTTCCATTGAGACCGGTGTTTCCGGCAGGGATGCCAAGGTTCACGCGAATATCTAGATCTCGAACGATGACGTTGTCGGCATTGTTGAGTACAATGCCCGTAAGGTGTCCGGTGCCATTGACGCTCTCAACCTGGGGGTTTATATTGAATACTGTTGACAACGCGCTGCTTTTTCGCCAAGTGCCGCCCATATCCAAAAAGCCACCTTCAAGCGTGATGCCGGAGGGCAGCACGAGGGTTTGAACGAGATTGTAGTTGCCATTTAGAAGGTAAACCACATCACGGTCGGGATCGCTCGCGTTGATGCTTAGCGCCCCTGCAATGCTTGTGGGTTGTGCTTGGGTTCCTTGTAGGCCGTTGCCGAGCGGACTCGCATAAACGATGTTGCAATCGTTTTGTGCGTAGGCCCCGATGCACAGCATCAAGAGTGCCCACAATGAGAAAAGGCGCTTCATTTGGTTGAGGTTAATCAGCTACAATTTATGCGTTTTCACCGATCAAAAAAGCCCACGCGACGAACTTGTTCAAAACTTCACGCAGTCTTTAAGTTGAAAACGAAAGCGCTTCATGTGCCGTCAAAGCTGACTATCTTGCGCCCAAATGCACACAGTCATGTACCGCTTTTTCTTTCTTCTTTTTGTTCTGGGATGGATGGGATGCCGAGAACACCAAACCGCTGACACCCTTGAAAGCCGCCGCTTGTCGCATTGGGTAAATCCGTTCATTGGAACAGGCGGACACGGACATACCTATCCCGGCGCGACGATGCCTTTCGGGATGGTTCAGCTGAGTCCTGACACCCGTTTAACCGGTTGGGACGGATGCAGCGGTTACCACTACTCTGACAGCTTGATTTACGGATTTTCGCATACACATCTTCAGGGCACCGGTGTTTCTGACTACGGCGACATTCTTTTTATGCCGACGAACAATTCGGTTCACGACGGAAGCAATTGGGGCGAGCGCTACCGCTCATCCTTCCGAAAAGAAACCGAAAAGGCCAACGCAGGTTACTACAGTGTTCATCTTGACGACCATGCCCTTACGACCGAATTGACCGCGACAACGCGCGTTGGTATTCATCGGTATAGCTTTGACAAGCCTGATAGCTGCGTGCTTTTCATCGACATGGCGCACCGTGACGAACTACTTTCATACCAGTTTGAACCGCGAGGAGACACTTTAATTGTAGGTTTTAGGCAATCGACGGCGTGGGCGACGAACCAAATTGTGTACTTCGCTGCCAGCTTTTCGAAACCGTTTGAGTACCTCGACCAAACCTATGAGGTTTACTACGAAGTTGATCCGGAAACCGGCGATACCGGGACTGTGTATGCCGATGTGCCTGTGTTTCCGCTGAAGTTTGGGTTGACCGACACGCTCATTGCCAAGGTTGCCCTCTCGTCGACTTCCATTGAAGGCGCGCTCATGAACCTGGCAGCCGAGGCACCACATTGGGATTTCGCGCGCTACCGCGAAGATGCCGAGAAATCGTGGGACGATGAACTGGGGGCCATTGCCATTGAAACGCCGTCGGCCGAAGAGATGACCACTTTCTACAGCGCCCTCTACCATACCCTCACCGTTCCGAACACCTGGAGCGATGTGAATGGCGACTACCGCGGCACTGACGGTGTTAATTACGCCGCTGAGCGCGAAGGCGAAACCCAGTACACGGTTTTCTCACTGTGGGATACCTTTAGGGCTGCCCACCCCCTGTACACCTTGATTCAACAGAAGCGCACCGGAGAGTTCATTCGCACCATGCTGCGCATGCATGCGCAAATGGGTGAATTGCCCGTATGGGAACTCGCCGCAAATGAAACCGATTGCATGATTGGCTACCACTCGGTATCGGTCATAGCCGATGCCTATATCAAAGGGATTTCGGACTTTGATAATGAACTGGCTTTCAACGCCATGGAGCACACTGCTTACAACGATAAATTAGGTCGAAAACCCTTTTGGAAATTGGGCTACATTCCATCTGAAGAAGACCATGAAAGCGTGTCAAAAACCCTCGAATACGCCTACGACGATTGGTGCATTGCTCAGTTTGCCAAAGCCATTGGCAAGCACGACAGTGTTGCGAATCGGTACGAGAATCGATCGCTTGGGTACCGTAACCTGTACAATCCCGAAAGCAAGTTCATCCAGCCACGGCGTGGAGGCAGTTTCATCGACGGGTTTGACCCCACCGAAGTCAACTTCAACTACACCGAAGCCAATGGCTGGCAGTACAACTTCTTTGCTCCGCACGACATCAACGGACACATTGAACTCATCGGAGGCGACAGCGCCTATGCCGCGCTGCTCGATGAAATGTTCACCACCTCTGCACCCGTTAGCGGCCGTGAGCAAGCCGACATCACCGGTTTGATAGGTCAGTATGCCCATGGCAATGAGCCCAGCCACCACATGGCTTATCTCTACAACTTTGTTGGCCAAGGTTGGAAAACCCAAGAGCTTGTCACCCGAATTCTAAATGAGCTTTACTCGCCTGAGCCTGACGGGTACTCAGGCAATGAAGACTGCGGACAGATGTCAGCTTGGTACGTTTTATCGGCCTTGGGCTTCTACCCCGTTACACCGGGAAGCGACTACTACGTGTTGGGCACCCCACGCTTCAACGCTACATTGAATTTGGAGAACGGCAAACAGTTCCACATCCGCGCGAAGCGCAAAACCCCTGAATCAATCTACATTCAGTCGGTCGCACTGAACGGAACCCCCTACACACGATCGTATTTGACCCATTTTGACATCGTCAAAGGCGGAGAATTGGTAGTTGAATTGGGCCCCGAACCCAACCGTGACTGGGCCACAGGCGAAACGCAGCGTCCGCAAGTGCGTGTAAATGACCGCAACTTTGTTTCAACCCCGATCATTGAGGCTGCGCGCAGTTTTCGTGACGCTTCGACCGTTCGTTTGTATTCATCCGACTCTTCGGCGTCACTCGTTTACCGTGTAATTGAAGATGTCAGAAAAACGCCGGAATTCAGCCTCTACAGCGGTCCGTTTGACGTGAAATCCAATTGCGTCATTGAAGCTTATGCTGAAAAGAACGGCCGTCAATCGGCTACCGTAAGGAGCGAAATGCGCAAGATTGCGCACGATTGGAAGGTGACCGTATCGCCGGCGTTTTCAAACCAGTACGCAGCCGGGGGCGATCAAGCCCTCATTGACGGCATTAAAGGCGGTGCGAATTTCAAAACCGGCGAATGGCAAGGGTACTATGGCGAAGACGTAGTGGCCATTGTTGACCTTGGGGCCGTCAAATCAATCAAATCGGTCAAGGTTGGCGCGGTGCAAGACATTCGTCCGTGGATATGGGCTCCGGCAGAAGTGCGCATCGCGTACAGCAAAGATGGCGTCAACTACAGCAGTGAAGAAGTGTTGTCGAATCCGCTAGCCGTTGACGACTATACACCCGCTGTGCACCGCTTCAAGAGCCGAAACGGAGGCATGTACCGCTTTGTAAAAATCACAGCGGTGAATGCCGGTAGTATCCCTGAATGGCACCTTGGCGCCGGAAATCCGCGGTGGATTTTCTTGGACGAAATTGAGATTGAGGCCTACTGATGGAAGGACGCAGCGATTTTTTTGACCGCCACCTTGCGCAAACTACCCCCTATCCGTTTGGATTGGAGATTTCTCGTGCCAAAGGGGTTTGGTTGTACGGTACGGAAGGGAAACTCTGGATGGATTTGATTTCAGGCGTTGGCGTGTCATCCATCGGACATGGCCATCCACGTGTAGTGGAAGCCATTAAAGCACAGGCCGATAAGCATCTCCATGTGATGGTGTATGGCGAGTACGTGCAGCAGCCGCAAACCGACGCCGCGAAAGCCTTGATTGACCTCTTACCTGAGCCGCTGAACTGCGTGTACTTCGTCAATTCAGGCACTGAAGCCAATGAAGCAGCGCTCAAGCTGGCCAAACGCGTGACCGGTCGAACCCGCATTGTTGCCTGCCGCGGCGCCTACCACGGCAGCACCCACGGATCACTGAGCGTCAGTGGCAACGAGATGAAGAAACGCGCTTTTCGGCCGCTGTTGCCTGACATCCACTTCATGCGCTTCAACAGCATGGAAGACCTTGCGTTGATTACTCCTGAAACCGCCTGTGTGATTGTTGAAACCATTCAAGGTGATGCCGGGGTTCGTATTCCGGATCTGGGATGGATGGTCGCCCTGCGAGAGCGTTGCACCGCGACAGGCAGCTTGCTCATCCTTGACGAAATTCAGGCAGGATTGGGACGAACAGGACGCTATTTTGCATTTGAGCACTTTGGTATTGTGCCCGACCTCTTAACCTTGGGTAAAGCCTTGGGCGGAGGGATGCCCATTGGGGCCTTGGTTGCACCGCGTTCGTTGATGGAGCAATTTACCTACTCACCCATGCTTGGGCACATCACCACCTTTGGCGGACACCCATTGGTGTGTGCTGCGGCTTGCGCCGGATTGGAGGTGCTGAAAAAAGAAATTGACCTTGAGCACGTCAACCGAATGGGCGATCGCATTGCAGAACGACTGGGTGCGCATCCACTTGTGAAGGCCATTCGGCACAAAGGATTGTTTTTTGCCATTGAGCTCGGGAGTGTGTCTGCTGTTCAGCACGTGGTTGACTACGGCATTGCCAACGGGTTTATTGGCTTTTGGTTTTTGAGTCATCCTGACGCATTTCGGATCGCACCGCCTTTGAACATCACCGAAGAAGAGGTAGATTGCGCCTGCTCACTCATCCTAGACGCCTTCAATGCTCTACCTCCGCAACACTGATGCACTTGCCGGCAAGGCCATAATCGACGATGTTTTTGAATGGGACGTCAGAAACTGGAGCAAAGCACTTGAACTTTGGCTTCCCGCGCTTCGCGAATGTGCATTGAAGAACGCGCATCCTAAAGCCATCGACATTGGCGGCCGAAACGGCGGTTTATCGCTCTTGGCCGCTGTGGAGGGGTTTGATGTACTGTGTACTGACCTCACTCATCCGCGCGAGAGCGCACATCCCCTCCATAGAAAACACAAGGTTGATCACCGCGTAGCGTACGCCGCCCTTGACATTACCGATGCGGCAGTCATTGAGCCACACAGTGGAGCTTACGACGTTGTTTTATTCAAGAGCATACTCGGCGGAATTGGACGAAACGACCGCGCCGATTTGCAGCTAAAAACGCTGCGCAACATGCGTACACTGCTCAAACCGGGAGGTGTTTTGTGCTATGCAGAGAATTTGGAAGGAGCGCGTTTGCACCGTTTTTTCAGGCACCGATTTACGCGTTGGGGCAAAGACTGGAACTACCCATCGTACCCGGCATTGGGCGAAATGTTGAACGCCGCCGGATTTGAAAGTCAGAGCGCAGCCACCGGCGTTCTTGCCTGCTTTGGCCGGACGGAAAAGCAACGCAATGCACTCGGGAAAGTCGACCAATCACTACTCAATCGGGCAGCACCCTCGCGTTGGAAGTACATCGCGTACGGCGTTGCCAAGGTGTAAACAAAGGTTAAAGACTGCGTTACCGAACCGTTTATACAACCAACACTACCGTTGCCAAAAGCAGCCTTTTGGTTGGGATGCACTTCATGTAGTTTTGAAGTGTCAGTTACAACATGACAAGGCTACAGCGATTTTGAGTAGTTATTTTGGTTAAGGTTTCAGGAAAGGGCTGCCAACGGGGAGCCCTTTCCGTTTTTTAGTTCGCATCGGCATAAATCATACTTTTGCAGGCATCATTTCGATTGCTATGGAAAGAAGCGCAACAGCCACCATCGATGTATCTGTCGATTGCGTGGTGTTCGGGTTTGACGGAGAAAGCCTTAACGTCTTATTAATCGAGCAAGGTTTGCCGGAGTCAGGAGTGCTTACTGCTGAGAAAACGCAAATTGCCTTGCCTGGCGATATGGTTTTGGAAGATGAAAGCCTAAACGACAGTGCTGCACGCGTGCTGAAAGAGCTCACTTCGCTCGAAGGCATATACCTCAAGCAGTTTCACACCTTTGGTGACCCCCAGCGTGTTCGCGGTTTGAAAGACCAAGATTGGTTGCGCAGTTTTCGTGTGAATCCTGACCGTAGAGTGATCACGGTAGCCTATTACTCTTTGGTGAAGATGGATGAGTACCAACCGCAACCCTCCTCGTTTGCCGGGAACACCTCGTGGGTGAATGTGGCTGATATTCCCGAACTCGCATTTGACCACAACGATATCGTTGACAAAGCCCTCGAAGTGCTTAGAGAAGAGCTTATTTCACGCCACATTGGCTTTGAACTCTTGCCGGAAAAGTTTACCTTGAGTCAGTTGCAGCAGTTGTACGAAGTGATTCTCGACAAGAAGCTCGACAAGCGCAACTTCAGGAAGAACATTAAGAAGCTCGATCAGATTGTTGCGTTGGACGAAAAACAAACCGGCGTACTGCACAAACCCGCTCAGCTTTTCAAGTTTGAAAGGGAGAATGAAGACGGCAGGGATGCAGGGATGGTATAAAATAAGCTTAGTGTTCAATTAACACTTTCACTATATTTGAGGCAACACTAATCCCGTTTCGATGAAAAAATTCGCCTCTTTTTTCTCTTTTCTCTGTGTTTTTCAATGGGTTACTGCTCAAGTTGTATGGACTGAACCTGCCTTCCCAACGCAAGACGATCAGGTCATCCTTTACTACGATGCTACCGAAGGCAACGGAGAATTGCAGGGAGTAATACCGATTTACATTCACACAGGTGTAATCACCAGTGAGTCAAACGGCCCCAATGACTGGCAAAACGTTGTTGGAAACTGGGGAACGGCCGATGGCCAGGTTTTGATGACACCCCTCGGAAACAACCTGCACAGCTTTAACTTTGGCGGACAAACGCTCGCACAGTTTTACAGCGTAGGTGCGGGAGTCACAATTAACTCGCTCGCCATGGTATTCCGCAACGGGAATGGCAGTGCTGTAGGTCGCGCCGCTGATGGTAGCGACATTTTTTATGCCCTGAGCGACGGCAGCTTCACAGCGAATTTCTTGTCTCCAACAGAAACTTCAATCGCCCTCGCTTCGGGCGCATCTCAGGTGTTCAATGCCCAAGCATCGGAACCTGCCGATATGAGCATCTTGGTTAACGGTGATTTGGTGAGCTCGGCTCAGAATACAACGGTACTGAACTACACCTTTCAAGGGTTTCCGAGCGGCGAGTACACTGTTCAACTCATTGCCGACAATGGAGTCGTTGTGACCCAAGCCGAACGCACTGTGATTGTGCTGCCGAATCAGCCACAAACGTTGAACCCCCCGGCAGGAACTGTTGACGGCATCAATTACCTCGACGATAACACAGTGGTGCTGCGCATGTGGGCGCCAGGTAAAGATTTTGTCTTTGTCGTGGGCGATTTCAACGGTTGGCAGTTTAGCCTCGACGGACTGATGAACCGTGCTGCTGACGGAGCAACCTACTGGATTGAAATTACCGGATTAACCCCCGGTCAGGAATACCGTTTCCAATACCATGTATACCCTGACAATATTCGCATTGCCGACATCTACGCTGAGAAAATATTGGATTACTGGAATGACCCTTGGATTCCGGAAACCACCTACCCCAACCTGATTGATTTCCCGGCTGAATTCACCGGAAATGAAGCTGTTTCAGTGCTACAGACCGCACAAGAGCCTTTTGAGTGGACCGATCAAGACTATCAGCGTCCTCCAAAAGAGCGCCTCATCATTTATGAATTGTTGATTCGTGACTTCCTCGAGAGCCGAAGCATTGCTGACCTCACCGATACACTTGATTACCTCGAGCGCCTGAACGTGAATGCCATTCAATTGATGCCGTTCAACGAATTTGAAGGCAACGACAGCTGGGGTTACAATCCGGCCTTCTTCTTCGCCCCTGACAAGTATTACGGCACTAGAGAGATGTACAAGACCTTCATCAACGAGTGCCACAACCGCGGTATCGCTGTGATCATGGACATTGCCATTAACCACAGCTTCGGCCAAAACCCGCAAGTGCGCATGTGGTTTGATGCATCAGCCGGGCAATGGGGACAACCCACCGCAGACAACCCCTACTTCAACCAAGTCCCAACGCACGACTTCAATGTGGGCTACGACTACAACCACGAAGCGCCCGTTGTGCGCGCCTTTACGAAACGCGTATTTGAGTACTGGATTGAAGAATACCACATCGACGGTTACCGCATGGACCTTTCAAAAGGCTTCACCCAAAACAACACCCTTGGAAACATTGGTGCCTGGAACGCCTACGACCAAAGCCGTGTGAACATTTGGAACGATTACGGAAACCACATTTGGTCAGTTGACCCCGAAGCCTTCATCATTCTTGAACACTTCGCCGACAACCCCGAAGAACAGGCCCTTTCAAACAACGGCTTCATGTTCTGGGGGAACCTCAATCACGCGTACAGCGAGGCTTCAATGGGCTACAGTGGCGACTTTTCATGGGGATCATACCAGCAACGCGGTTGGAGCCAACCGAACTTGGTGACCTATGCCGAAAGCCACGATGAAGAACGCGTGATGTACAAGAACCTGAATTTCGGAAACTCGTCGGGTGGTTACAACATCACAGCGTTGAACACCGCACTTGCGCGCATTGAATTGGTACACAGCTTTTTGATTCCGCTTCCAGGACCGAAGATGCTCTGGCAGTTCGGCGAAGTGGGCTACGATTACTCGATCAACTGGTGCCTTGACGGCAGCATCAACCCGAACTGCCGATTGACACCCAAGCCTGTTCGTTGGGATTATCCTGAGCAAGACGCCCGTCAGCGTTTGTACCGTGTAACTGCCGCACTGAACTACTTGAAGCGCACCGAGAACGCATTCTCGACCACCGATTACGACATCGACTTCGGTGGTACAGGTAAGCGTATGCACTTGAACCATCCTGAAATGAACGTGTGCATCTTCGGCAATTTCGATGTGACAGGATTTGAGATCATTCCGGGTTTCCAGCAAACCGGAACCTGGTACGATTACTTCACCGGCAACCCGCTTGAGGTCACCAACGTGAACCAAGGGTACTTCCTTGCCCCCGGTCAGTACCACATCTACACCACGCAGCCTTTGGAAACTCCGGTGCTCGAAACCACCATCAATGAAATTGCTGAGAGCTACAACGTGCCTGCATGGCCCAATCCGTTTACAAGCAACCTGAATGTTGATTTGAGCGACTTTGCCGGTGAGCAGGTGCGTGTGAACGTTTTGGACTTGAACGGACGCTTGGTGATGGAACTTCACAACGGCACTGTTCCTTTCGGGAAATCATTGATGAACCACGATGGCTTGTCAGCGCTTCAGCAAGGATTGTACATGCTGGAAGTGGTTAGCAACACCCGCCGCGACGTTCAACGCATCGTGAAAAGCAATTGATGAACAGGTAGTGTGTAGTTAGTACACTTTTAATACCTTCGCTAAGCCTCAAATTACCAAAACTGATGAACCATCGCTTGCTTGTCAACAGACTTCTTCTCTGTTGTACTCTGATTTTCAGTAGCTTTCTGCTGCATGCCCAATCCATCACCGGGCGTGTTACTGACGCGAACAGTCAACCCCTGCCCGGTGCAACTGCCTACATTAAGGAGACTGCAAAAGGCGTGTTTACCGACATTGATGGCAAGTACACCCTCAATGTGACTCCCGGTACGTACACCCTTGAAATCTCCTTTGTTGGGTTCGAAAAGCAATCCAAGTCAATTACTGTGGCAGCCGGTCAATCGGTAACGGCCAATTTTTCAATGAAGGAAGATGCCGTTTTCATCGATGACGTGGTAGTGGTAGGCTATGGTGTTCAGCGAAAGCGCGAAGTGACCGGTTCAATTGAGAAAGTTGATGGCAAGATTCTTACATCTATGCCTACCCCTTCATTCGAAGCAGCACTTCAAGGGCAGGCCGCCGGTGTGCAGGTATCGCAAAGTTCAGGTGTTGCAGGTTCGGGGTCGCTTGTTAGGGTACGTGGCATTGCCTCTGTATCGGCAGGTGGCGACCCGTTGTATGTGGTCGATGGTATTCCGATCACCCAAGATTACTTCTTGCGTGGCAATAGCGGAGCGTTCAACAACAACCCGCTTTCAACGCTCAATCCGAACGATATTGAATCGGTTGAGATTCTGAAAGACGCAGCCGCAACCGGCATCTACGGTTCACGCGGAGCCAACGGCGTTATCTTGATCACAACCAAACGCGGCACCAAGAAAGGCACTCAATACGAATTTAGCACCCGTTTCGGTATCGGCGAGGCCGCCACGTTGCCCAACATGATGAACACCGAGCAGTACCTTGGCATGCGCCAAGAAGCGTGGGAAAACGACGGCGGAACCGGCTATGTTTGGCTCCCCAATTACACCACTGCCAATGACGATGCGGCTACCCGCGAAGCAGCCTTCCGCGAAGCGATGGGACGCGATGTTGACTGGGTCGATCAAACCATCGGTCTCGGTTTCAAACACATGTACAACTTCGGTGTCCGCAAAGGCGGCCAGAAGTATGGCTTGTTCGCTGGTGTTACATACGATGACAACGAATCGTTTCTTCTTGGAAACAACTTCGAACGCATGAGCGGCCGCGTAAATTTTGATTACACAGCCACCAAATGGCTCAAAGTAATGTTCAGCGGTTCGGTTAGCCGAGGCATCAACAACCGCATTGATGTTGCTTGGTCAGGCGGTTTGGGCAACGCGATGTCAACCGCCCTTCCCTTCTACCCTGTGACCTATGAAGAAGATGTTCTCGACGAGAACGGAGAGGTACAGAATGCCGAAGGCGATTACTTCATCTGGTCAGGCAGCCAAAACCCTGTCGCTTATCAAAACCTGAAAAGGTGGCGCAACACCGAAGACCGCAGCATCAACAACTTGACGCTGTTGATGACGCCGATTGAAGACCTCACCATCAAAGCAAGCGGAGGTTTTGACTACATGCACCTGCGTGAAGACATTTTTAATCCTGGTGCGCTGACCCTCAGCAGCGACCTTGGCAATGCCAACCGCTTTGCCAACTTCATCCTCAACTGGAACTACAGCGCCACCGCCAACTACCTCTACGACTTGGGCGAAGACCACAGCTTCAACTTCATGGTGGGTAGCGAATACCAGCGCTCTGATAGCTACGGGTATGGCATTGATTACTTCGGTGTAGAAGGACCTGTTTTTGATGTGGACTCGCTGCGCGAGGATGCTGCCAATGTGAACCGTACTGAAAATAACCCATCGCAGTGGTCGTTCCTTTCGTACTTCGCACGCGTAAACTACACCTTCAAAGACCGCTACACCTTCCAGGGTACTGCTCGGGTGGATGGATCTTCACGCTTCGGACGGAACAACCGCTATGGCTTCTTCCCTTCGCTTTCTGCAGGATGGATCATTTCTGAGGAGCCATGGATGCAAAATGTTGAAGCCATTTCGTTCTTGAAACTCCGCTCAAGCTGGGGAATTACCGGTAACGCAGCCATTCCTGATTACGCACGTTTCGGAACCTTCTCGAACCCCGATAACGGACTCCTTTACAACGGTCAGCCCATCATCTTCCCATTGCAATTGGCAAACCCGAACCTGCGTTGGGAAACTTCGTCAACCATTGACGCAGCTTTGGAAGTCGGTTTGTTTGATGACCGCATCACCATGGAGCTTGGCGTTTACCGCAAGTTCAGCCGCGATGTCCTCCTGAATGTAAACGTGCCTCCAAGCACCGGTTTCACCAACTACTGGGACAACGTTGCACAAATCCTCAACCGCGGTATCGAATTCTCGATCAAGTCGCGCAACATCGTAGGCAACAAGTTTACGTGGACCACTGACTTCAACATCGCCCGCAACTACAACGAACTGGTTGACATTGGCCCCTACACCCCTGACGCCGTGTCTGGCGGTACCAATGACTCACGTGTAATCGTCGGAGAGCCCGTAGGCTCGTTCTTCCTTGTAGAGTTTTCACATGTCGATGCAGACTCAGGTTTGCCGGTGTACATTGACCTCGATGGCAACGAAACATTTGACTACGACAATGCCATTCGCAAGTACGTTGGCGACGGGCTCCCTGACTTCGTTGGCGGTATTACCAACACCTTTACTTATGGCAACTGGGACTTGATGGCCTTGATGACCTTCAGCGTAGGTGCCAAAATCTTCGACTCATCGGGCAAACGCCAATTGGGTGTTGTATCGGACTGGAACATGCGCACCGAACTGTTTGATCGCTGGCGTCAACCGGGTGATGCTGCCATGTTCCCGCGCTTAACCTTAGATGAAACCACCTACGGACTTCCTTCAGGCTTCCCATGGTGGAACACCAGTTTGTTTGTGTACGATGCCTCATACTTACGTATGCGTAACTTGGCCTTGGGGTATAATTTCCCCAGTGTAAAAATCGGGAAACGTGAAGTGTACGGCATGCGCATAGCGTTCAACGTCACCAACCTCTTCACTTTGACCGATTTCCCCGGTCTTGACCCTGAGGTGGTGCGCGACTTTGAAAACGCACAAGACCGTAACTTGAGTCCGAACGTTACCTACCTCACCCCTCCTCAGGAACGCTCGTACAACCTCAGCATTAACCTCAATTTCTGATCACCATGCAACGCCTCATACACTACACCCTTGGGTTTGCCGCGTCGATGGTCATGCTGACCTCATGCGACAAGATGCTTGAATACGATCCGGGTGATGTCATCATCGCTGAAGATGCCTTGCGCACCCCCGATGATGCCCAACGCCTCTTGAATTCAAACTACGACGTACTCGCGAACCTGTACAACGGACGCGTACAAGCCGTTGCCGAGTTGATGACCGACAACCTGTCAATACCCAACAACAACAACGACCTCACATCAGTGTACAACCGTGAAACCAACTTCTTCACAGGCTACACCAATGGTGTTTACAGCGATTTCTATCGCGCCATTTACCGTGGCAATGTTCTGCTCGAGAATTTCGACCTCATTGAAGGGCTCGGCCAAGCAGAACGCACCCGTATCGAAGCGGAAGTCCGCTTTATTCGCGCATTATGCCACTGGCAGGTTGTGAAGCTGTGGGCACAGCCCTACGGATACACAGCCGATAACAGCCATTTGGGCATCCCCGTGAGGGAAGAAGCCTCGCAAACGCCGCTACCACGCGCAACCGTTGCAGAGGTGTACGACGCCATTTTGGCCGACCTTGAGTTCGCGCGCAACAACCTGCCCACCGATAACGGCAACTACGCCAACCGCTATGCAGCCTTTGCACTGTCGGCCCATGTAGCCTTTGTCATGAACGACTTGGGAAGTACCATCACCTTTGCCAACGAAGTGATCAACTCGGGCGCTTTCCAACTTGAAGCTACCATCGACCGCTACCCCAGCGGGACGGTCAACCCTGAAACCATTTTCGGGGTTGTATCAAGTCTAATTGACAACCGTAGCACAGCTTTCCGTGATTTGTACCGCTCTGACAACAACCCCTCGCCGACCCTTATCTTCTCTGCTGATGTGGCGAGTCTCCTCGGACAAAACCCCAGCGATAGCCGAAACGATTGGTACACACAGTCTGGAGGGAATGCCCTGGTTGCGCGGTTCAATGAAAAAGAGTTTTTCAACATTCCCGTGCTTCACCTTACCGGCTTGATGCTCATTCGTGCTGAGGCCTTGGCACGTGATGGTCAATCCATCGATGCTGCCATCGCCAACATTAACGCAATTCGTGAGCGCTCCTTCGGAACAGGAATCAACCTGCTACCCTCCGATGCAACCGCTGCAGTTGTTATTGAAGCTGCGCGCTTGGAGTTGCGCAAAGAAACCCTGTGCGAAGGCACATGGATTGATCACGTGAAACGTCTCGGCACCCTCGGCGAACCCATGACCGTGCGCGGTGCTTCTTGGGATTGCCCGGGCATGGCACTTCAATTCCCCAACGGCGAAACCTCGGCCGCCGGATTCATTCTTAACCCTGAAGGAGGATGCTTGTAATGAAAACGCTTCAAACCATCAAAGGCCTCATGCTGGCCATCGTAGGCATCGCATTGTTCGTTGCCTGTAAGCCTCGAACCGAAGGAGAACTCGGCGAACCGTTTAGCAAAATTGAGGGCATTAGCGGGACTTGGGAGCTCGCGCGCTTCATCCAAAAAGACCTCAATAACCCCATCAAAGAAGAACGCGATCTTAGTCAGTTCTACATCAAAGAGAACATTACACCCCTCCGATTGACCTTTGATGGCGGTGACCGCACCTACTCAATTGCCATCGAGACCGGTAGAAACTACTTCGGTGAAGGCGGTACTTGGGCATTTGACGATAACGACTACCCCAGTTTTATTTTCCTCACCACCACCATCGATGGTGTTGAAACCGTGCTCGAATTCGAACTCGGCAGCATGGTGCGCAGCTTTGACAATACCTTGCTCATTGAGCTTGGTCGCGGCTGCAACCTCGGCACAGCCGACGAAATCCCAACCGTGATTTACCGTTTTGAATTCACCCGAATCACCGAATGACCATGAAAACGACTTGCCTCACACTTTCAGCGCTGCTTGTTGGCGCAACGCTTTCGGCTCAGGTGGCTTACGTCCTCCCATCCCCCACAGATGCGAATGAGGAAATTACGCTCTACATCGACGTCAACCAATCAACCGACGGCACCTCGAACAATGCCCTGAAGGCCATCCTCACCGACAACCCCGATGAAGACGTTTACCTCTGGTCGTGGCAACCTGCCGAGCCTGTTGTTGGCAACGGCAGTT
Organism: Flavobacteriales bacterium; assembly: GCA_036835325.1. Classification (GTDB taxonomy): domain Bacteria; phylum Bacteroidota; class Bacteroidia; order Flavobacteriales_D; family Sanyastnellaceae; genus CAMCHP01. Next base: position 2,842 of record DAITMF010000030.1, on the reverse strand, counting down.
GGAACGACTCCAACGAAGATCTCAAGCTCACCAAAATCAGCGACCTGCTCTACAGCATTACCTTCGTCCCAACCGAATTCTACGGAATCGACGGTGCCCAGCTGTTCTCAAACGGCATCAGCTGCTTGGCGAAGCTGAAAGATGGAAACGCTTTCGGTGGTGAATACGACGGTGAAGCAAAAACCGAAGACATCTCCATCGATATCGTCCCTCGTCTGTGCGACCGCCGCATCTGCATCTTCCCTGAAGTGCGTCAAGAAGACGATTACCTCACCATTACCTACGACAACAACCAAGAAGAAATCGCCGGTTTGCAAAACATGGGCGATGACGACTGTTACGTCTACCTCGTGGCGCGCATCACCAACTTCGTTTTCTACGAATTTGTGCCATCAGCACAGGTAACAAACACCCCAGAGCTCAAACTTGAGCCTATTCCAGGCCAACCCGGCATGTTCAGAACGACGATTATTCCCCGCGATTTGTTCAGCCTAATCCCTCCCGATCAAAAAATCAAAGATTTGGTCTTCCGCATTTTGCGGCCGGGATTCAGCTATCCGGGCGTTCCCCCGCAAGAAATCATTTCCATTCTTCAATGTGAATAATGAAAGGGGCTCAGGCCCCTTCTTTTTTACCTTCACGCCATGAAAGCCATCCACCTCCTTGCCTTGGCTGCGTTGTTTTTCGCAGCATGCTCCAATGAATTTGAGCCGCAAAATGCAGTTCGCGCTGATTACATTTTCGGACTTGCCTCGCCCATCCGGCTTGAAACCGACACGACCGAGGTCTTCTTGAACGACTTTTTCACAGCGCTCGATACGGTTCCGGTCGTCGTTTTTTTGGGTGACACGCTTCGCGTGGATGAGCAACGGATGACGGTGCAACTCACTGAGCAACCGCTCAACGCCGTGGGTGTACTCGAAGTGCTGTACAAGGATGCCGTGCACCACATCCCGGTGTTCAAAAATGAGAAAGAACGTGTGGTATTTGCATACACCCCTGAGAAAACCTACAACGAGGTTGCGCTGGCCGGAAGCTTGAATGGATGGAACCCCAAAGCAACGCCCTTGTCATTCACCAACGGACGCTGGGAAACCGAGCTCGTGTTGTCGCCGGGTGAATGGGAATACCAACTTGTGGTCGATGGCGATTGGATGCTCGATCCCAACAATGCGCTGCAGCGCAGCAACGGACAAGGCGGTATGAACTCTGTACTGGTGGTGGGCGACCCAACGGCCGTTCGGCCCGTTGTGCGCGCTGTTTCGTCGAACCAGAGCGAAATTGCCCTCGAAGCCACACCCAATGCCGTGCTGTATGCCTTTTGGCAAAACCGTTTGATCATGAACGGCGTTGCGGTCGACGAAACAGGCACCACGAAACTCTACCTGCCCAGCGATGCCAAGCTCAGTGAGCACAGCCATGTGCGGATTTACTCAGGCACCCAAAAGCAACGCGGCGGTGACGTGCTCATCCCCCTCCACTTCGGAGCGCTTGCAAACACACCGCAGCAATTGGCCAAGAACGACGCCCACAAGCTCAACATGTACTTCATTCTTACCGATCGCTTCGCGGATGGTAACCCAAACAACAATTTCCCGGTTGACGACCCGTCCATCCATCCAAAAGCCAACCACCACGGTGGCGATTTTGATGGCATCCTCCAAAAACTGCAAGATGGGTACTTCGATGAACTGGGCGTGAATACGCTGTGGCTCTCTCCCATTACGACCAATGCAGCAGGTGCCTGGGGATTGTGGGACAAAGGCGTCGCCAGCAAGTTCAGCGGCTACCACGGATATTGGCCCGTGCGCTCGCGCGAGATCGACCGCAACTTTGGCAACCACACCAGCTTTACCGAACTGATTGACCGCCTACACGCACGCGACATGTACCTCTTGGTCGATTACGTGGCCAACCACGTCCACCAAGATCACCCCGTCATCCAGGCGAATCCAGATTGGGCCACCCCGCTTTACCTGCCCGACGGCAGCATGAACACCGAGCGCTGGGATGAATACCGTCTGACCACCTGGTTTGACACCTTCCTGCCAACCCTTGATCTTGAACGTCAGGAGGTTATGGAGTCCATGACCGACACCGCCATGTACTGGGTGACCGAGTACGCCATTGACGGCTTCCGCCACGATGCCACCAAGCACATTCCAACCCAATTCTGGCGTACGCTCACGAACAAAGCACGCGCCCACCTCCGCGCGAGCAATCCTGACCGCATGCTCTTTCAAATCGGTGAGACCTACGGAAATCCCGAGCTCATCGGCAGCTACATCAACAGCGGCATGCTCGATGCGCAGTTTGATTTCAACCTCTACGATGCGGCGATTGATGCGCTTGCCAAGCCCGAAACCGGCTTTCAGAACCTCGCTCGCGTCATTCGCGAGAGCTTGGTAGGTTACGGAAATCACCACTTGATGGGCAACATTTCAGGCAACCAAGACCGCGCCCGTTTCATCAGCTACGCCGATGGCTCGGTTCGCTTTGATGAAGACCCCAAGCTCGCCGGTTGGACGCGTGAGATCGCCCACCAAGGCGGTGACAGCTACGACCGCTTGATTCAACTCCACGCCCTCAACCTCACACTGCCCGGTGTGCCGTGTGTGTACTATGGCGATGAAATTGCGCTTCCCGGTGCCAACGATCCCGACAACCGCCGCATGATGCGCTTCGAAAACCTCACAAGCGATGAACTCAAGGTGCGCGCTGCGTTCAGTGAACTGGCCAAGCTGCGCAACCAACGCATGAGTCTGCTCTACGGAAGCACGTCTATCACAACGGCCAACGACTCACTGTTTGTGATGGAGCGCAGTTACCTCAACGAGCGCAC
>DAITMF010000029.1:0-43890 GCA_036835325.1 Flavobacteriales bacterium | reverse complement strand
TTTCTAAATTCAACGTAAAAATAAGGAAAAAGATATCTTCGGGGCCTAAGAGTTTGCACAGCTATGAAATTGTCGTTCAGCTACTGGGAACAGGAGTCTTTGCTTGGTTCGCCTCACTCGGTTGTTATCGGCGCCGGAATCGTGGGTTTGAACGCCGCAATCGCATTGAAAAAACATGCGCCCAATGACCGTGTGGTCGTGCTCGATCGCAGTCCGCTCGGGGCCGGAGGCAGCACCCGAAATGCAGGGTTCGCCTGCTTTGGGAGCCCTACCGAAATCCTTGACGACCTTTCGCGCATGCCCGAATCGGCGGTGGTGAACCTCGTTAAAAAGCGCTACGATGGATTGCACACGCTGCGGCAGCTGCTCGGAGATGCTGCCATTGGCTATTCGCCCACCGGAAGCTTCGAGCTGTTTACCGATGCTGACCTGGAGGCCTTCAACCGCGCATCAGCAGCCATCGACCGACTCAATGCACTCCTTCATCCCATCACAAACACACCCACCTATCGGCACATATCCGGCGAAGACATCGCACGCAATTTCAACTTCACGGCCATCCGCGAAGCGATTGCAAATCCGCTTGAAGGCACAATCGATTCAGGACTGATGATGCGCAATTTGCGGCTCCTGGCTGCGCAAATGGGCGTTGAAATTTTTGGGGGGATGGATGTGGATGGATGGGAAGAATCACCGCGCCACGTCACGGTTCGGGGCGCCGGTTTCGCACTTCATTGCCAACGACTGCTGCTCTGTACGAACGGATTTGCCGCGCAACTGCTGCCTGAGATGGATGTAACCCCTGCCCGAAACCTGGTACTGGTGAGCGAACCACTGCCTCAACTCAACTGGAACGCGAGTTTTCACATGAACGAGGGCTACATTTACTTTCGGAATATTGGGAACCGGCTCCTAATCGGCGGTGCACGGCACCTTGATCACGAATGGCACCGCAGCGAACTGGTTCCGGATCGTGTAAGAACCGCGCTGACCGATTTGGTCAATGCGCACCTTTTTCCGTCTGAAAACATTCGCTACACCCACGAATGGATGGGATTCCTAGGAGTAGGTCAAACGCGCGAACCGCTCGTTTCAAGACACTCTGAACGCGTGAGTTACGGGGTTCGAATGGGTGGAATGGGCGTTGCAATCGGCACAGCCGTCGGACAACAACTGGCCGGCCTTTCGCTCGGGATTGGTGCTACTTGAACTTCAATGCGCCTTGGCTAACGGCCATCAGGGTGCACATGCGGTAGAGCATGCGCGCCCCCACGTTACCGTCCCAATCGTTCGTTTCAAGTGCATCGGGTTCACTGCCCGGACTGACTTCGTTGAGGTCAAACCCAACGATGGTGCGGCCTGAAGCCACCAAACGGGTAAGTAGGTAATTCACCTCTTCGAACTCAAATCCGCCGGGCACAGGGGTACCCGTGTTCGGACAAAGCTTCGGGTCCAGTCCGTCAATATCGAAGCTGATGTACACCTTTTGCGGACAGTCAGCAACGATTGATTCGCATATCGAATGCCACGTTTCGCCTTGAAAGCGGCGGTTTGCAAGGGCAGAATAGTAATGCGTTGTTACCCGGTGATTGTCGTGGGCCAACCGGGCTTCTTGTTCGCAGTAGTCACGAATGCCAACCTGTACAAGCTTCTCAACTTGCTCAAGTTTGAGGGCATTGTACATAATGCTGGCGTGGCTGAAGGTGAATCCTTCATAGGCCTGACGGAGGTCAGCATGTGCATCGATTTGGAGAATTCCGAACGCATCGTGTTCGGTGGCGAGGTCAGTGATCAAGCCAAGCGGCGTGCTGTGGTCGCCGCCGACAAGCGCAATTTGCTTGCCTTTTTCGCGCCAATCGGAGGCGGTATTTTTTACCCAAGCCACCATGCGGGCGCACCCTTCATCGATTCTCGCCAAAATGCGCTCTGATTCAGGCGACGACTCGTTCAACGTGCCGTCTTCCAGAGCGCGGATGTAGGCATCAGACTCCAAGCGAAGCGCAGCGCCAAGTGCTGCAATGTCTTCGGGAATTGGCAGCATGGCCACCCCGTACTTCCAAGCATCGGAAACGTCGTTGACGAAGAGATCAACCTGCGATGAAGCATTTAAGATTGCTTGCGGACCGCGCGCGGTTCCGGCTGTGTAAGAAACGGTTACTTCCCAAGGCACAGGAATGAGCACCAAACGCGCATTATCAGGGGTGAAAGGCAAGCCGAAGAGGCTGCCTTTGGCGCCAACGCCATCGGGATTGAAATCGTCAGGGATGATAGGGGTCGTTTCCATAGTGTCGCAATTTCGGCACGAAAGTACACCAAATGCCACATTTCTGCTTAGGGCTGTCGGCGGCCAATGACCATTCTCGCCAAACCTTGAGCATCGGTATGAAGTTCTACCTCTTGGCAGCCGGCCGCGCGGCACAATTGTACCACGTCGTCAGCGTACCGTGAATGGCATTCGAACCCAAAAATACCATCGGGGCTTAGCCATGCCGGGAATTTCGCCACCATGAACCGGTAAAACTCAAGCGGATGCTCGTTCACAAAAAGGGCAAGTGCAGGTTCATGTTCGCGCACCTTCGTTTCAAGCGAATCGGCCTCTTCGCGCTCGATGTAAGGAGGATTGCTCACCAAAACGTCAAAAGGAAGATCTACCTCCGCTGTGAATACATCTTGGTGTTTGAAATGCACCGAAGCGCCCAACGATGAAGCGTTTGATTGAGCCAAGGCCAATGCATCGACTGAAACATCCCATCCATCCACCAAAAGAAAAGGAGCCTCCAAAGCGAAGGTAATGGCGATGCACCCGGAACCGGTGCCTACATCGAGCAGGCGTTTGCGACCATTTAGCTTGGGCAAAAGCAGCGCAATGAGTTCTTCGGTTTCAGGACGCGGGATAAGCACCTGAGGCCCCACCATAAATCGGCGGCCGTAAAACCATGCTTCACCGGTAATGTGCTGCACGGGGGTGCCTTTCTGCAAACGCAATGCAGCCTCTTTCAGCCGATTGAGGGCCGATTCAGTAAATCGGTGATCGCCCGAGAGCAACGTTGCGCGTGGTTTTCCGGTTTGCCATTCGAGCAAGGTGCGCACAATGGCTTCTGACTCGCGATTGTCCTCGGTCGTAAATCCGACGAGCCAATCGCGAACAGCGCGGTACGAGTTATCGGCAGGCCATTCCATGCCGGCAAAGGTACTTACATGAGGCTCTTGAGCAAGCGCTCGGCCGTAGCAGGATTGGTTGCCAGTGGAATGTTCTTGACATCGCAAATGCGCATGAGCATGATGATATCGGGTTCGTGCGGGTGCTTGCCAAGTGGGTCGCGGAAGAAGAATACCATGTCAACGCGGTCTTCGGTGACCTGCGCTGCAATTTGCGCATCGCCTCCGAGCGGCCCTGAGGCTACCCGTTCAACTTCAAGGCCTGCATCGATTGCGTACTGGCCTGTTGTACCGGTGGCTACGAGTTCGACGTTTCGTCCGCTCAAGATTCCCCGGTTATCCATTAAGAAACGCACCATTTCGGGTTTTTTTCCGTCGTGGGCGATGATAGCAATGCGCATAGGGTTTACTGTTTTGTGCGGCGATACACCTGATACCCCCAAGGTTCAAGCGTAATTTCGCCACTGGTCACGTTTGAGAGAATTTGGTTGTTGAAAATGCTGGTGTACTGGCCTTCGAGCGGCGTATTCAAGGTCAAGGTACGCGGTGCGTCTGACAAATTGACTACGGTCACGATGCTGCTCGCGTTCCGCGTGCGGCGGAATGCGTAGAGGTGGCTGTCTTCGGTGGTTGAGAGTTTCTCAAACTTGCCGCCGTGGTGTCCGTTCCAAAGGGCTTCTTCATCGCGGTTCGCTTTAAGCAAACGCGAGTAGAAATCTTGGTAGGCGTAGTTGCCCCATTCGATGGTGTCTTTCTCAAAAAAGCGCAGGGCTTTGTTCAAACCGGCTTCTTGGCCACTGTATACCAACGGCATACCATGAATGGTAAAGGCGAGGGCTGCGAATGCAAGGTGACCATCGCCGTAGCGTTCAAACACGGTTCCGTTCCATGAGTTTTCATCGTGGTTGGTTGTGAAGGTCATGCGGTAGGCGCTCCCAATGAAGGTGGTGTCTTCACGTTGCATGTAGGCGTCAAGGTCGGCCAAGTTTTTCTCGCCTTTGGCGATGCCGTTCATGATGTGCATGAGCTCCCAGCTGTAGCTCATGTCGAAGGCTTTGTAGTGGTGTTTGGGGTTTTCGGCTTCGGCCAGCATGAAAATTTCAGGCTCAATCACAGCGAGCTCAGCACGGGCACGCTCCCAGAAATCGATGGGGACAAAATCAGCCACATCGCAACGGAAGCCATCAACATCGGCTTCAACCAACCAAAAAGCCATCGCGTCAATCATCGCTGTGCGAAGTGAATCGTTCTCATAGTTCAATTGCGCGACATCCCACCAGTCGGTGCCGAGCGGTGGTTGTTGCTTGCCCAAACTATCGAGCAGGTAAAAATCGAGGTTGGTCTTGGTCCAAACATGGTCAAACGCCGTGTGGTTGGCCACCCAATCAAGTATTACCTTCATACCATAGCTGTGGGCCGTATTGACCACACGTTTGAGGTCTTCAAGGGTTCCGAACTCAGGGTTCACGGCTTTGTAATCACGCGCTGCGTAGTAGCTGCCCAAGCCGCCTTTTCGGTTCTCAACGCCAATCGGATGTACCGGCATGAACCATAAAATCTTTACGCCCATCTCTTTCAACCGCGGTATGTCGCTCTCAAAAGCGGTGAGCGTGCCTTCGGGCGTGTGCTGACGAATGTTTACTTCGTAAATGGTGGCATTGATTGACCATTCGGGGTGTTGCAGCACATCGGTTTCGTGGGTTTCACCGATTTGGCGGACGTCTGTGGTTACGTTTTCAGCAGACGGAGATCCGCAAGCGGTCGCAAGTGCTGTTAGGGCAATAAAACAGAGGCGCATAGGTATGTAGTCTATGAATTTGATAGCAAGATACTTACTTAGTGTAAAAAATACACCAATTCAGCTTCGGCGTTTTCAACAGGTGGCATGCATCGAATCTACCGGCGAAGATAAGTACCTTCGTCGACCATGAACGGGTCAAAGATCAAAAGCACATTCGAACACGTCAATACCAGGCTCAGCTTTGCTGCCATTTTCGCGATTGCGCTTATTATACGACTCATTTGGTGGGGCGTAGCGCACTTCTACGGTGCTTACACCTTCACGACCTATGATTCATCACAGTACCTACAATTGGCACACAATGTGTTACACCATGGAGAATTCAGCCAATCGGTTTCGGCGCCCTTCTACCCTGATGTAGTGCGCACACCGGGTTATCCGCTGTGGTTGGTTTTGTTTGGATGGATGAGCAGTCCTACCGGTTTTATTGCGCTGGTTCAGTCGGTTATTGGATCGTTGGTTCCGGTGGTGGTCGCCAAAACCGCTTTGGCATTGAAATTGCGGTTTGCAGGATGGGCGGGGCTTCTTCTCGCTGTTGATGCTGCGCTTGTGGTGTTCACACCGCTTGTGCTGACCGACGGACTGTTCACCCTGCTTTTCGCCGTGTGGTTTTACCAAATGGTCACTGCGCGTTCAGGGTTTGGATGGATGACCGCTGCATTGCTGGCCGGCGTTTTGGTGCTGATTCGTCCGTCTGGGCTTATCATACCTCTCGCCACTTTCGTTTGGTGCGGTGTGCGCATCGGATGGAAGCCCTTCAGTTTGGGCGTTGGGATTGTGGCGCTGCTGCTTCCGTTTGGATGGATGCTTCGCAATTACACCGTGCAAAACACCTTTGCCCTCAGCACCATTGGACCAAACACCCTCTACCTCTTTCACGCAGCAGCGGTGAAGGCCAAAGGCGAAGACCGCAGTTTCAACGCCGTGCAATCGGAATTCATTGAAGACCTCAACGCGCGGTTCGATTGGGCAAACGACCCGCAGGCCATCTCCGATTTTTTGGCGCACTGCAAACGCACCTCTATCAGCATCTACGCGCAATACCCTAAAGCAGCGGCACAGGTCACTGCTAGCAACCTTGTAGCCTTCATCGCGAAACCTCCCCGTGGGTACTTTGACGACGCCTTGGGTTTGAAAAAAGGCTACGACCCCGTAACCGGATTTCAGGCCAATAAAGATCTTAACCTTGCTCAACGGCTGATTGACAACACGTCTAAAGTTAGCTTGGCATTGAGCGGCTACCAATTTGTACTTCAGCTTGCGCAAACCGTTCTTTTCGCACTGGGAATGAAGTCGTTATGGAGTGTAAACCGCCGTTTATCACTCCTTATTGCGGCCCTCTTTGCTTACTTCTGTTTGAGCAGCGCCATTACCCAAACCGACGCTCGGTTCAGGCTTCCGGTGCTACCACTGATGGGCCTTTGCTGGGCCGCTGTCGGCCAAAAACCTGAAAGTCATCCGTTCGGCAACTAGAAACTTTAAATTTGGCATCCTGCCGCAGAGCAGCCACCATCCAAACCAATGAAAATGCGTTTAATCGGCCTTTTTCTTTTTTCGACCGCCTTTGTAGTAGCGGCCTCCGTTTCACATCCGGCCGCAGGCCAAACCCAAAAACTGAGTGTTGAAGACGCCGTGCTCGGTCGTGGAGGCGAGCTTTACCCCGACCGCATTGGGCAATGGCATTGGGTACCCAACGGCGGTTGGTCGCATGTTGAAGACAACACCCTCAAGGTCAATGCCCGCAATGGCAAGCCTACACTCGAACTTTCGGCCCAAACGCTCGGCGAAGTGATGGGGAAAGAACTCAAGCGATTTCCTGCGCATACTTGGCTTGCCCCCGGAAGTTTTCGCTTCAATCAAGGCAACAATTGGTACCGTTTCGACTTTAAGCGCAAGGCTGTAGAAACGCTGTTTGAACTACCGGAAAACGCTGAGAACATTCATTTTTCAGACGACGGACAGCGTGTTGCCTGGACGCAAGACAACAACGTTTACCTCAGTGCCGGAGGCAGCTTCGTGCAAGTTACCGATCATCCGGAAGGCGTAGTTGCCGGTCAGGCCATTGCACGCTACGAATTTGGCATTGGCGAAGGGCTTTTTTGGTCGCCCGATGGCATGGCTGTTGCGTTTTACGAGAAAGATGAACGCCATGTGACGACCTATCCGCTCGCTGATTATTCAAAGACTCCGGCTGAGCACACGCCCATTGTGTACCCGATGGCAGGCGGCCATTCAGAGTACGCCTCGCTGGGTGTTTACCACATCAAGCTGCGCAAAACGGTGTACATCGATGCCAACAATGGCGTGAAAGACGACAGTTACTACATCACCAACGTTGCATGGGCGCCCGATGGCCAAAGCCTTCTTGCTGCCATTGTTAGCCGCGACCAGAACACCCTAAAACTCACCCGTTTCGATGCATCTACCGGTGAGGTTGTAGCGACATTGCTTACCGAAACCGATTCGAAGTATGTTGAACCTGAGAAACCGGCGATTTTTTTCCCTAACGAAACCGGTGAGTTTTTATGGTTTAGCGAGAAATCAGGATTCAACAACCTGTATTGGCATACGGCCGATGGCAGTTTGAAAGCACATACCAAAGCTGATTTTGCCATCGACGAGTTTTTGGGGTTTGGACCAAAGGCTGCGTACTGCGTTGTTGCAGGGTATGGCCCCTCACCGGTTGAGCGGCATATATATAAGGTAAGCTTTCCTGACATGGCGATGACCAAGATTACCCGTCAGGCCGGGACGCACAGTGCCAAGCTCGCGCCTGACGGAGAGCGTTTGCTTGACGAATGGTCGTCGCTTGAAGTTCCTCACCGCGCTGAAATGGTTCAAGTCACCGGAAAAATTGAGCGTGTGCTGCTCGTCAGTGACAATCCGCTTGCTGATTACCGCATTGGCAAAGTTGAACTCGGCACCCTCAAGGCCAATGACGGCACCGATCTGCACTACCGCGTGGTGTATCCGCCGAATTTTGACAACAGCCGCAGGCACCCGGCTGTGGTGTATGTGTACAACGGTCCGCACGTGCAGCTTGTGACCAACAGCTGGCAAGGTGGAGCTCCTCTTTGGATGCACAGCTTGGCAGGCGAAGGCTATGTGGTGTTCAGCATCGACGGCCGCGGTTCAGCCAACCGTGGAAAAGACTTCGAGCAGGCCATCCATCGGCGACTCGGAACGGTTGAAGTGGATGACCAAATGGCCGGCGTAAATTGGCTGCGCAGTCAACGCTTCATCGACGACAGCCGCATGGCCGTGCACGGTTGGAGTTACGGCGGTTTTATGACCACCTCGCTCATGCTAAAGCAACCGGGAGTGTTCAAAGCAGGTATCGCCGGCGGGCCGGTCATTGACTGGAACCTCTACGAAGTGATGTACACCGAACGGTACATGGACTCACCCCAAGACAACCCTACAGGGTATGAAGATGCCCAGCTCACCCGCTACGTTGACCGCTTGCAAGGAAAGCTGCTCATGATTCACGGCACCGACGACGATGTAGTGGTGATGCAGCACAACATGCGTTTTTTAACGGCCTGCATTGAGCAAGGCAAGTTGGTCGACTTCTTTGTGTACCCCGGTCATGCGCACAACGTGCGCGGCAAAGACCGAGTGCACCTCATAAAAAAAGTATTCGACTACATTTTTGAGCACATTTGATCGATGGCGCAGCTCCGCGTTCTCGTTTTGTTGCCCTACCCTGTTGGCCATGCACCGAGCCAGCGCTTTCGCATTGAACATTTTCTCGGTGATTTGCGCAGCATCGCGCAGGTTGATATTGATTCTTTTTTGGATGAGGATGGATGGGCGATTTTGTACAAACCGAGGCACTATTTGGCTAAAGTCTATTCAATTGCCCGTGGTTTTGTAAGGCGCTACGCCCTTCTCGCATCGGTTCGCCGGTACGATGCCATTTGGGTACACCGCGAAACTGCACCACTGGGTTGGCCCTTGTACGGATGGCTCTTGACCAAAGCGTTTAAGCGCAAGGTGTTTTTTGAGTTCGACGATGCCATTTGGATGCCCAACGTGTCGCACAGCAACCGCTTGTTTGCGGTGATTAAGCCCTACCGAAATGCCCGTTTCATGATGCGAAGTGCCCATTGCAACGTCGCAGGGAACGCCTGGTTGGCCGAATTTGCGCGGCAGCTGAATCCGAGCACAGTGTGCATTCCGACCGTTGTGGATACCGAAAATGTGCACAACCGTTTGCAAAATCAAGCGATTGATGATCCGGTTATCGGGTGGACGGGGTCGCATTCCACGTTAGACTACATTGAGGCGCTCGTACCGCTGCTTGAAGAGGTTTACCGCATCCAACGGTTCAAGCTTAGGGTCATTAGCGACCGCAAACCGACGTTTGAATTTCCTGAACTCGATTACGTTCAGTGGTCAGCCGCCAGCGAAGGCGATGATTTGTTGGGCATGCACATTGGCTTGATGCCCCTGCCCGATGCCGATTGGGCCCGAGGAAAATGTGGTCTCAAACTTATTCAGTACATGGCGATGGGCATAGTACCGGTGGCATCCGCCGTAGGCGTAAATCCGGAAATTGTTTCCCAAGGCAGCAACGGCTATTTGTGCCACACACCGGAAGAATGGAAAACCGCGCTGCTGCGCTTGTTGACCGAACACAAACATCGACAGGCACTTGCGAGCAATTGCCGGAGCGCCGTGATGAACCGATATTCGGTCGAGTCTCAACGCCACAAATTCCTACATTTGTTCACTGAATTACACCCCTGACATGGAAAACAGCACTACCCAAATCTTGCGCACACCGCTTTACACCAAGCATGTAGCCTTAGGAGCCAAGATGGTTCCGTTTGCAGGCTACGAGATGCCGGTTCAGTACACCGGCGTTACCGATGAGCACCTGTGCGTGCGCGAACGAAGTGGCCTATTTGACGTGTCGCACATGGGCGAGTTCATGGTGAAAGGGCCTCAGGCGCTCGATCTCTTGCAGCACGTAACCTCGAATGACGTAAGCAAGCTCAGCGACGGCAAAGTGCAGTATTCATGTTTGCCAAATGGCGACGGCGGAATTGTGGATGACCTCTTGGTGTACCGCATCAATGCCGAACATTACCTCTTGGTGGTGAATGCCTCGAACATTGACAAAGATTTCGCTTGGATTACCAGCCACAACCGCTTTGAAGCTACGGTAGAAAACCACAGCGATCGCTACGCTTTGTTGGCCGTGCAGGGTCCGAAAACGGCTGAAGCACTGAAGTCGTTGACGTCGATTGACCTTGGCGCGATGACCTATTACACCTTCGAAATTGGTCGTTTTGCGGGCATCGACAACGTGATCGTATCGGCGACCGGCTACACCGGAGCCGGTGGCTTTGAGTTGTACGTCCCCGCCGGCAAAGCAGAGGAGGTGTGGGATCACGTTATGGAAGCCGGCAAAGTCGTGGGCATGCAGCCGGCAGGTTTGGCGGCCCGTGATACCCTTCGTTTGGAAATGGGCTTTTGCCTTTACGGAAACGACATTGACGATACCACCTCTCCCATCGAGGCCGGTTTGGGATGGATTACGAAGTTTAGCAAAGACTTCATTGACCGCGAGCGCCTCGAGCAGCAAAAAACGGGCGGCACCCGCCGTAAACTTGTGGCTTTTGTGTTAAACGAGCGCGGCATTCCCCGTCACGGGTACAGCCTGTGCGATGGCGACCGGAACGAAATTGGCGTGGTAACATCGGGAACTATGAGTCCGTCAACCGGCAAAGCCATTGGTTTGGGCTACGTATCAACCGCCAACTCACCCGTTGGGAGCACGATTTACGTGAACATTCGCGGAAAAATGCTCGAAGCCAGCGTTGTGAAACTACCGTTTATTCAGCAGGCATGAGTTTGGAAAACCGCAAGCGTGTAGAAGTGTGCTTCTCACCGCGCCAGTTTGAACTGTACAAGTCTGATTTTGAAATCTGCGTAGTCATTGACGTGCTCAGAGCCACTACGGCCATTTGCACCGCCATTGACAACGGCATTGAATCAATCATTCCTGTGTCAACGGTTGAAGAGGCCATTGAATACCGCGACAAAGGGTACATCGCCGCCGCCGAACGCGAAGGCAAAATTGTTGAGGGCTTTGCATTTGGCAACTCGCCTTTGGCCTACATGGACCCTGCGTTGAAAGGCAAAACCGTGGTTTTGACCACCACCAACGGTACCTACGCCATTAGCAAAGCCGCTGAGATGCCGGTGGTTGTGATTGGAGCATTGGTGAACCTCGATATTTTGTGCCACTGGTTGATTGAGCAGCACAAAGACGTTCTGCTGTTGGGCTCTGGCTGGAAGAACAAGTTCAACCTCGAAGACACGATATGCGCCGGCGCAATTGCCGATCAGTTGATTGAGTCGCGTTTGTTCAAAGCCGATGAAGATTCAACCGTTGCCGCGAAGTTTATTTACCGATCGGCCCGTGAAAACATGTTCAGCTTCTTGCGTGCATCATCGCACCGACGCAGGTTGAGAAAGCTCAATCTTAATGAAGACGTAAAGTACTGTTTGAACCCGAATACCGTAAATTCAATCCCGATTCTCCAGAACGGAGCTATTCGCAAATTGAATTACAGCTATGAGCCAGCTTATTAAAGTAAGTGTACTTGCATGCGTACTATTGCTCATCCCTGTTTCGGCGATGACATGGGGGTTCTTTGCCCATCGCCGCATCAATGAACTGGCGGTATACACGCTGCCGCCTGAGCTTTTTGGTTTTTACAAGAAGCACATTGACTTTATTAAAGAGCACGCCGTAGACCCCGACAAGCGCCGGTATGGCGTAAAAGGTGAAGCCGAACGTCACTTCATCGATGCTGACCACTACTGCAAGGGCATACCGCGCTGCAATCCGTTTCTCTACTTGCCGCGCCGCTGGAACGATGCCGTTGAGCAACTCAGCGAAGACACCTTGCGGAGTTACGGCATTGTGCCATGGCACATCGAGAAGATGCACTTTCGGTTGGTGAAAGCTTTTGAGGAACGTGACCTTGAACGCATTCTTCGCATATCAACCGAAATGGGGCATTACATAGGTGATGCACACGTGCCTTTGCACACAACCGAAAACTACAATGGCCAATTCACCGATCAGGTGGGTATTCATGGTTTTTGGGAAAGCCGCATCCCTGAGCTGTACAGCACCGACTATGACTTGTTTGTTGGCCAAGCCTACTACATTGCCGGGCCACTCGAAACCGCATGGAGCGTTGTTGAGCAAAGCCATTGGGCGCTTGACAGTGTGCTCACCTTTGAGAAAATCTTAAACGACCGTTTTGCCGCCGATCAAAAGTACAGCTTCGAAGACCGTGGCAGAGTAACAACGCGTGTGTACAGCGAACCGTATTCGCGCGCATACCATGAAATGCTTGACGGACAAGTAGAGCGGCGCATGCGCGAGAGCATTCGCACGATTGGCAGTTTCTGGTACACCGCTTGGGTTGATGCCGGTCAACCTGACCTCGAAAACATCAAGCCCATTGATGTGCAGTTGCTGAAAGAAACCGTGAAGCAAGAGAACGAAGTGGTGGCTGACCCCAACATCAATACGAGGCAGCACGAAAACTAAGTGCAAACGTAACCTTGTAGGGCTGAACGAAGTATATGTGTCAGATTTCACCTACAAGCACACATGAAAGCACTCGTATTTCTAACCGGATTGTTAATCGGTCTCAGTTCTTGGGGCAGTGAGCACGTAAGAATCATGTTCCACGGAAACGTTTTTGCCTCTGACTCAGAAGCATTGATTTCAGGAAACCGTCCGGCCAGTTTTAGAATGGCCGATGCACACATTACCATAACCAGCGAAGGACAGATCATACATGAACAGTTCAGTAGTTCGAACGGAGCGTTTGCAACCATCCTCGAACCAGGAAAGCACTACATCATTCATGTTCGTCAAGACGGGTATTTGACCCGTAGCGTATCGGTTGATACGTCAATGATTCCCGAAGCAAACGAACTCAAGGTCTTCAAAATCTACGGTGACATTACCTTAATGTCTACACCGGCTCACCTTACTGACGAATACTTCACAGGCCTCAACATGGCGAAAGCAGAGTACGCTTCGCAAAACCAACGTTTGGAATGGGACCGCGACCATGCGCGCAGAGTGTTCGAAGTGATTTTGCCCACGCTCAAGGGCGAAGACGGCTTGGCTAAACAAGAACCGTAAGGATAGCGGGGCGTGCGAATCGCCCACATTGAAATCCGACTATGCCATATACTACGCCCAATTGCGAAGATTTGGCAGAACATTGCGCTAACCAAGTTTCTATATATACGCTAGAAGGGTGCCACTGAAAGTGGTACATGCACGGCGGGGGTAATTCCCTCGCCGTACGCATTTCAAAAAACCCCGTCTGGCCTAATTTTATTTTGACCACTTCAAAGTGTAAAAGCAAATGCCATGCATGTGGGTTGCGAAATGCATCTGCTGCTTGCTGAATGCTTACCTCGCTTACGAGAATCTCGGTGTAAGGAGATCACTTTAGAGCCCCGCGTGTATTCTACACAGCAGAAAACTTGAACATAGCCATCACAGCTCTTTATTTTTTGGGGGATGGATGGATGTCAGCTGTCGAACACCCATTGCCGAATTGCTGCGATTGGATGTCGACAGCGCCTATCTACGACGCCGACTTTGGAGAACCTGTTGAGCCATGTAAATGAGTTGTGCGATATTGCACGTCAAAACGCACTGCCATGAAAAACTTAGTCTTGATTGTGTGCTTAACGGCAGGGTACTGTACTGCGAATGCGCAGTTTGTAACAAGTCTTGACACCATTTCAGTGAAAAACGACAAGCCCGTATACGTCGAAAAACTGGCGAGCGACCCGCTCGTTTCATCGTTTCTGATTGAAATCGAGAAAGAAGTCGCAATGCATTTCCATAAGCAGCACTCTGAGCATGTGTACGTGCTGTCGGGCGCCGGTTTGCTCACACTCGACAATGAAACTTACCGCATCGAAGCCGGTAATTTGATCTACATCCCGCAAGCCACCCTGCACAGCGTGGTGGTTACATCAGATGAGCCCATGCGCGTGCTTTCCATTCAGGCACCGGAATATTCAGGACGCGATCAAGTGTTCGTAAGGCCCCAATTGCCTACTCAAAAAACCGACGAAGGGCGCTACTGAGCGATTCAGGGCATCGACGTGGACGACGCGTTGCTGCATCCATGAAGAAAAGCGTGGTTGATGCGCGCGTGACTTCTTCATCTCCAACAAAGCACCTATACTCAAAGCGAATTCGCACTGAGGGCATTTCGCCGATGGTGGTTACAATGCGCAGTTCATCATCGTAGCGCACCGGCTTTAGGTAGCTAATTTGCAAGTCAGCCACCGGAAGCATGACACCTTGCTCTTCAAGGGTACGGTAGGTTAAGCCAAGGCTACGAAGGGTTTCAACACGGGCCACTTCAAGCCAAGCCGCATAGCTACCGTAGTAAGCAATCCCCATTTGATCAGTCTCGGCATAGCGCACGCGCACGGTATGTTCAGCGGTGTACATAAAGTATATGTTAATAAGAGATGATGAGAACCCGACCGGAAGGTCGCTTTGAGATTTTCAGGTTGTTAACAACGGATTATTACGGTCGGGCCTCAGGGTGTTTACGCAACCGGAGTGATAAATCAACCGGAATAGCACGACCAAAGCACACCAGCACACCACCAACTCACTGAAAATGCCCGCAATGCCTTATTTTACGAGCATTTCAGCAATTCATCTAGGTGGTAAAAAAACCATAAAGTCAAGTGCTATCCGGTTTTTTTTTTAAGATTATTCGTCAAATATTTGTTCGCGATTTCACCGGACCACCCGACCCTCTCGACCGGTGCTTTCACTAAGCTATTGTTAACACCTTTAATTCCCGGAATTCAATGAACAAGGATTGCAATCAGGTTTGGAAGAACTGTATTGACATCATCAAAGACAATGTCAGTTCGCAGGCATTCAAGACCTGGTTTGAGCCTATTAAACCGGTAAAGTTAGAGAAGAATGTGTTAACGATTCAGGTTCCCTCCCAATTCTTCTACGAGTGGCTAGAAGAGCATTATGTACCACTCCTCAAAAAAATTATCCGCAAGGAACTTGGTCCTGATGGTCGCTTGGAGTACAGCATTATCATGGAAAACAACTTTGATAATGCCAACCCTTACACTGTAAAGGTTCCAACGACCAACAAAAAGGCCATCAAGAACCCTGCGGTGGCGATTCCGCTCGACATGAGCGATTCGCCAATCAAGAATCCGTTCATTATCCCCGGTTTGCGGAAGCTGAACATCGATTCTAACCTGAATCCTAACTATTCTTTTGAAAACTTTATCGAGGGCGACTGCAACCGCCTAGCACGCTCAGCGGGCTATGCCGTTGCAAAAAAACCAGGAGGAACGTCGTTCAACCCGCTGCTGATTTATGGTGGAGTCGGCATCGGTAAAACCCACCTCGCTCATGCCATCGGCATCGAGATTAAAAACCTCTACCCCGAGAAAACCGTGCTTTACGTTTCCTCTGAAAAATTCACACACCAGTTCATCGACGCGGTGCGCAACAACAGCGTCAACGACTTCAGTCACTTCTATCAAATGATTGATGTGCTCATCGTTGACGACGTTCAATTCTTCAGCGGAAAAGAAAAGACACAAGACATCTTCTTTCACATCTTCAACCACTTGCACCAAACCGGCAAGCAAATCGTACTCACCAGCGATAAGCCACCGGTTGAAATGCAGGGAATGGAACAACGCCTGTTGTCACGCTTCAAGTGGGGCCTCAGCGCTGACCTCCAAGTGCCTTCTCTCGAAACCCGCATTGCGATCCTCGAGAAGAAAATGTACGCCGATGGTATCGAACTTCCAAAAGAAGTGGTTGAATACCTAGCCTACAGCATCACAACGAACATTCGTGAACTGGAAGGCGCCCTAATCTCACTCATCGCTCAGGCTTCACTCAACAAAAAGGCCATCACGCTTGACCTCGCCAAGCAGATGATCGACAAGTTCGTGAAAAACACAGCCCGCGAAGTGAGCATCGATTACATCCAAAAGGTGGTGTGCGATTACTTCGACCTTCCGATTGAACTGCTGAAGTCGAAAACGCGCAAGCGCGAAATCGTTCAAGCACGCCAAATCGCGATGTACTTCGCCAAGAAAATGACCAAATCGTCGCTCGCCAACATCGGCCTGCACTGCGGTGGCAAAGACCACGCTACCGTATTGCATGCTTGCCGCACGGTGAATAACTTGCAGGAGACCGATAAGCTCTTCCGCCGTTACCTCGACGACCTTGAGAAAAAGCTCAGTTTGCAATAACAAGAAAGGCGGCCCGAAGGCCGCCTTTTTGTTTCGGTAGATATTAGCCGCTGCGAAAACAGCATTATTTTCGGTGCGTATTCAATGGCGACCACTTGTTGTAGTAGCGCTGAATCGGCGGATGACCTTTCTTTATCGCCCACTTCTTCTTGTGAAAATCGTTTTTATGCACCTTGCAACCGGTGCTGCCCATGCCGGCAGTAATCAATAACAGCGTCACGAGAAGAATACCAAAGCGTTTCATGTTTACCTGATTGTGAGTTTGGTACTTTTACTGCCACAACCGCCGCGCGTTTGTCGGTCACATCCTGAGCCGCACGTAAGGCAAATCTGACATTTGCATCCATGAGCAAAACGTTCCGCATCCTCACTGTGTGTTTGGGCAATATCTGCAGGTCACCCTTGGCCGAAGCCATCGTACGTGATCACCTTGAACGCGCCGGAATTCAAGCAATGGTTGATTCAGCCGGCACAGGCAATTGGCATGTTGGCCAAGCCCCCGACAAGCGCGCCATCCGCGCAGCGAAAGAAAACAACATTGACATCGATCACCTTCGCGCAAGGCAATTCATTCAACACGACTTTGAAGGTTTTGACCTCATTTTCGCAATGGACCGCACCAACTACAGCGACATCATCGCCCTCGCTCGCTCCGCTGAAGAACGGTCGAAAGTGCACCTGTTCTTGGAATTCTCCGGAAGTGAATCGCCGCTTGACGTGCCTGACCCATACTACGGCACACAAGAAGATTTTTACGCCGTGTACGATCTGCTCGATGCTGCAACAGCGCAAGCCATGCATGGCCTCATCCCACTAGCTCAGGGAAGGTAATTCTGGTTGGTCAAGGCGGGCCGCTCAGGCACCTGAATTTTGATCATCGCATGGTCGGTCACCGCATGGCAACCGTTGCAGGCATTCACAAGCGTGAGGTAAGCTTGATCAAAACCCGCCACATCAAGAAGCACCTTCGACGTTTCAAGACCCTCATGCGTTGAAAGTCCCATTTGCTTCATGTAATTGCTGATGTCGTGGCCTTCATCGGTGATTTCGGCTTCAGCAATCTCTTCCATCACCTCTTCAATCTCGTGCAAGTAGAACTCAACCAGAGCTGAGTTTCCGGCCTTACCCGCGAAATACAGCTTGTCAGCGTACACCTGCATGCGGCCCATGCCCACAACCAAAATCGACTCATGTCCGTGCTCTGTAGAATGGTCGTCATCGGTTGCAGGATTCAACCGTGCTTCGAGCTCAGCAATGCGATCGGCTTGCTTGCGCGTCAAGGCCAACGACCAAATCGACAATGCACCAACAATGAGGGTAAGCAAAAGAACGACAACGACTAAACGATTCATGATAGGCTAGGAGTTCAGAGCCTCAAAGGTACTCGCCATACAAACAAGGCACAATACCCATTATGAGGGGTTATGCACAGTGCTTGAGTCGCTCCTGAATACCTTCATGAGCTGCAGGTCGTATACCACAGGTGTGTTAGGCGGTACAATGCCTTCACTTCCGCGTTCGCCAAAGGCGAGATCGCTCGACAACCAAATGGTTCTGCGCTCTCCTGGAGCCATACGTGAGATGGCAAGCTCAAAACCGCGCACCACCTGATCGGGTTTTCCGTACGGGTAATAAAGCCAAGTAAGCGAGTCGCTGGCATCGTCAAAAATTCGTCCGTCGAGAAACCGACCGGTATACGCGATAGCAACTTCTTCACCTTGCCGTGGCGGTACCCCTTGGCCCGAATCTTGCACTGCGTGCCAAACGTTCATCCATTCAAAAGCAACGCCTTTGTACCCATCGCGCTCAATGGCGTCTTGAATAAGCTCAGCCTCCATGGCGTGTCTGACGAACCTCTGGTAGCGCGGGCTGTCAGTGTAATTGCTGCTGTCGTAAACGGCCCGCACTGTTACTGTCAACAAAAGTTTTTTGGTGCTATCGAGTGGACATCCGCGCAGCGCCTCATCAAGAAAGGCACAGTGTAAACCAGCGGGAAACATACGAAACTGCACGCTGTCGCCCTCCACCAAAGCTTGCCAATGCGTCGTGCCAAACGCACATGAGGTTTCGGTGCCCACGCGGTACTCAAACGCTGCACCGCAGCGAATGCTTGGGTCATCTTCTGAAGTAATGTGCACAGCCAAATCGGCGTAGTGGGCGTCACCCAGGCGGCTTCCCGGGTCACCGAAACCAAGCAAACGGCGTTCAACCCCGTTGCCGAGGTCGTCCCATCCGTTGTCGCACGCCGATAAAACAGCCAGAAACGAAGTCAGCAAAGCAAGTACGGTGCGTATCGCCGGCTTCATTATTCCACTTCAACATCAACAAGCAGAACGGCCTCAAGCGGCACACAATCGAGGTCACCGGCCACGCCATAACCCAGTCGGGCAGGCCAAATGGAGCGTGCCGCTCCTCCTCTGCCGGTCAATTGCACCAGCTCGTGAAAGCCCGAGGCAACATCGCTTCCATTTACAACAAAACGCAAGGGCTCACCGTCGAAATTGTCGTAGCACAAAGTGCTGTCCATCAAGTGCATGCGGTAACGCACCGATACAAGGTCTTCGGTGTTCAGCGGCACAAAGCGGTCATTGGGCTCCAAGGCATAGCGCATGCCGGTTTTGGAGGTGATAAAGTTGAGCCGGTGCTTGCGCACGTAGCGATCAATCAGCGAATCCTCCTGCGTTACGCGCGATTTGTTGTACTGCAACAGCTGCTCTTTCACTTGCTCCTCACTGAGTTGCCGGTGTTGATTGCCATCACCGCATCCACCCAAAAGAAAAAAAATATTGAGTAAAGTAATCAATATCAACAATTTAGCGCACAAACCCATGGCTTTCATAATTGGTAGTTCAACGCATCTTTGTACTCGGGAAGTGCCTCAACAAAGCGATTGACCACGCTGTCAAGCGGCTCTTGCACAGCGCCACCCGCAGCGTTGATGTGGCCGCCGCCATTGAAATACTTGGCGGCAAACTCGTTGACCTTGAACGGCCCCTGCGAGCGCAGCGAAAGCTTCACTTCATTGTTGCCTTCGCGAATGAAGGCCGCCATGTTCACCCCTTCGATTGAAAGCGCTTGATTGACCAACCCTTCGGTGTCGCCCGGTCGGTAATTGAAGCGCTGCTGTTCTTCGTGCGAGAGCACAATATACGCTGCATGGTAATCAGGCAAAACAACCAACTTTTCACTCAGTGCGTAGCCAACCAAGCGCAAGCGGTCGAGCAAATTGGTGTCGTACACGCGGCGGTGAATCTCGGCATGGTCAACCCCCAGCGCTAGCAAATGCGCCGCAATTTCGTGGGTCTCAGCGGTCACCGAAGGAAACCTGAAACTGCCTGAATCGGTCATGATGCCACAGTACATGCAGCTTCCCATTGGGGCTGTTACGGCCGACTTGCCTGAAAGTCCAACAACAAATGCATACACCAATTGCGCGGTACTGCAGGCCGATGTATCTGAAATCAACACATCCGGAAAATGGTCAGGATGCTGGTGATGGTCAATCAGAATGTACTTGGCGCTGCCCACGCGTGCCTGCATGGCAGCCGCCATCTCGCTTCCAGTTCGCGACAACACGTTGTAATCAAGGCAAAAAATCAGGTCAGCCGACTCGAGCGCCTTCACGGCAGCATCGCGCTGCTTGTCGAAATATACGATTTGAGCGGTGCCGGGCATCCAATCCAAGTACGCCGCAAAACCGTCGGGCAGCAAAACCGTCGCGTGTTTCCCCTGCCCTGTCAAGTAATGCTGCAAAGCGAGCGACGAGCCCACGGCATCGCCATCGGGCGATTTATGCGAGGTGATGATAATGTTTTTCGCTGCGCGGATGAGCGAATCTGCTCGCTGAAGTAAATGTGCGTCCAAAACGTTCGTTTGCGTCAAAGATAGAAGTTCTTCGCGCGACTGATTGAAGTGTAGTACCTTTACACAACAGCTTTTTCAATGCGCTTTGTATTTATCGTTTTAGGATGTCTCGTTTTTCTTCCGCTCTCTGCAGATGGCTTGCGTGTGCACAAGTTCTACTACAGCCGCACCTCCATGCAGCCCAGTCGGATGGGACATACCCTTGAAATAGAAATGCGCTTTTTTACCGATGACCTTGAAAACGCCATTGCCACCGAAGACGATGGCGTCTTCCTTGGAACCGACCGCGAGTCGAACCATGCCAACTTTAAAATCGAAGATTACATCCGCAACCATTTCGGCTTTTACCTGAACGACCAATACGTTGATTACCGGTTCTACGGCAAGGAGGTCGATTTCGACCTCACCTACTGCTACCTTGAATGCAGCCTCCCGCGTGATGTAAACAGCTTTGAAGTGCAAAACACCGCGCTCATGGAGCTGTTTTACGAGCAAGTCAACGAAATTGATGTCAGATTGAACGGCATCCGTAAGCGTTTGCTGCTAACCTATGAACAACCTGCACAGCTGATTACCTTCTAATGACCCGAAAAGAAAAGGCGGCCTACGTGGTTGTAGAGCTTGAGAAGTTGTATTCCGAAACTCCCGTTCCGCTCAACCATACCGATTCGTACACGCTGCTCATAGCGGTGCTGCTTTCAGCCCAATGCACCGATGAGCGCGTCAATCAAATCACACCGTACCTGTTTGCACGGGCCAACAATCCGTTCGATATGATCAAACTCACGGTCGAAGAAATCCGTGAAATTATACGTCCGTGCGGGTTATCACCTGCCAAATCAAAGGCCATTCACCGCTTGTCAGAGTTGCTCATTGAACACCACGGAGGTGAGGTGCCCGAGAGCTTTGAGGCGCTTGAAGCCCTACCGGGAGTTGGCCACAAAACAGCGAGTGTTGTGATGGCACAAGCCTTCGGTGTGCCGGCCTTTCCGGTTGACACGCACATCCACCGGTTGATGTTCCGCTGGGGATTGAGCACAGGCAAATCGGTCGAGCAAACAGAACGCGATGCTAAGAAACTCTTCCCCGAAGCGCTGTGGAACAAGCTTCACCTTCAAATCATTTTTTACGGACGAGAATACTCACCGGCCAGAGGCATGAAGCTTGAAAAAGACTTTATCACAGCCACGATCGGACGCAAATCAGAAATCACAAAGTACCTCAAGTCGGCGTCGAATGGCTAAACGCGGGTGGCTCAATCACTACCGCGAAGGAATGCCCTTCGCCGAACGCATAGCCAAAGATGCCAAAGCAGCACTGGCGCGCATGGCTTCAATGCTGCGGCATGGCATCGCCGCGCCAGTGATTGTCACATGGCCCGATTTCCCATCCAAACGCGCCACAGTGAGCAGCATCGCCGCACACCTCGGCGCCGTTCTCACCAACAAGCCGCGCAGTTGCGATGTCGTTCTGTTTTTCGACGATCAAACGGTAAAAGGGCAACTCCATCCATCCATCCAAAAAAAAGCCCGAAGAGTACTTAACGCTGATTGCCTCGACATTCAAAAAACGACCGTTGAAGCGCACCACTTGGCGGTTTTTGGGTACGGCACCTTTATTGACCCCACCTCCCATCGCGGCACCGCAGTGTGCAAAAGCAATGGCAACGCACTGCACGACGGACGGTACGTTGAGTGTCCGACCACCGAAATCATCACCGACGCGGTCTACCAGCGTGTTATCAATAACCGTACCGACGATGGCCTTGCCCTTGATTACCGCGTTGCTGCAATGGGCGATGAGCTGCCCGTTGCCTACATGAAGTTCAAAGCTTGGGACAAACGCTTCACCAACGATACCGTTTCTGCCCAACGCATCGCGGTTGACGCCGTGTTTTCAACTGAAGAACAGGCGCACATTATAGCCTTGGTCAAACGCATGAACATCGACTTTTGCGAGGTTGATGTATTGCGTGACCGCACCGAAGGCCGCATCTACCTTATTGATGTAAACACAACGCCCTACGGTCCGCCGGCGGGTTTACCGAAGGCAGAGCGCAGGGCGTCGATTGCTTTACTGGCCGAATCGTTTCAGCGGCAGTTTATTGCTCGCCGAACTTCGAAATAACGCTTTGCGTCACACCGGTGTTGCTAAACCCTCCATCGTGGAAGAGGTTCTGCATGGTCACGTAGCGGGTCAAATCAGAGAACATGGCCACGCAGTAATCGGCGCATGAACCTGCATCGGCATTTCCGAGCGGACTCATCTGCTCAGAGAAGTTGATGAACTCATTGAAGCCCTTCACACCTGAACCTGCGGTAGTAACAGTTGGCGATTGCGAAATGGTGTTCACGCGCACTTTTTTACGTTCGCCGTAGTGGTATCCGAAGCTGCGGGTGATGCTTTCAAGCAATGATTTCGCATCGGCCATGTCATTGTAATCGGGGAAAACACGTTGAGCAGCGATGTAGGTCAACGCCACTACCGAACCCCAATCGTTGATCGCGTCGAGCTTCATCGCGACGCTGAGCGTGCGGTGCAACGACATTGCGCTCACATCGAGTGTTTGGTGGTACCAATCGTAATTCGGATCGGTGTAATGGCGGTTTTTGCGCACGTTGGGCGACATCCCAATGGAGTGCAGGACGAAGTCAACCGGACCACCGAGGTGTTCCATGGCTTGGCTGAAGAGGTTTTCAAGGTCTTCATTCTTGGTAGCATCGGCCGGAATGACCAATGCGTTGCCACATGCTTCTGCAAGTTTGTTGATTTCACCCATGCGCATGGCAATGGGAGCGTTGGTCAATACAAAGGTGGCTCCTTCAGCATGCGCTTTTTCGGCAACCTTCCATGCGATCGACATATCGTTAAGGGCACCGAAGATGATGCCTTTCTTTCCTTTAAGCAAGTTGTGAGACATGGTACACGTTTTGGTATCGGGCAAATGTAAGAAAAGCGCCCGACGCTGATTACCGTACCACCATAACGTGTCCTACCATTACATCACCGGTGTCATTTCCGGTGAGTTTATACTTGATTTGCCAGGTGTAGGCGTCGTTCTGAACATAGTAGTCTCCGCCTTTGTAATCACCCATCCACGCTGCATTGAGGTCTTCGGTTTGGAAGACTACATCGCCCCAGCGATCGAAAATGGTGAGCTGGTACGAATCGAGAAGACTCTCCCCCACAATCACCGGCTTAAACACGTCGTTGACACGGTCGTTATCGGGCGTAAAGGCATTCGGAACATACACGTTGAATTGGTCGCGAATCACAATGGTACTCGTAGCCAAAGCTTTGCAACTAAACCCGCTTTCAACCTCCAAAACAATGGTGTAGGTGCCCGGTTGTTCGTAGGTGTAGGTGGGGCTTTCCATGAACGAGCTACCTCCGTCGCCAAACGTCCAGAAATAGGTGAATGCTCCGCTAGATTCGTTGGTGAATTCGATCGTCGATTCAAAAATAGAGGTGCTTTCTGACGGGTCGTGGGTGAACGATGCAGTGGGGAGCGGGAAAACTACCAAGGCCGCGTCAACCTCCAATAGTGATGTGCAGCCTTGGGCAGTGGTCACTTCCAATGTGACATCATACACGCCTGGGGTGTTCAATACAACTGTTGGGTCTTCTTCAGAACTTGTAATTAAGGGCCCGATTGACCATTGGTAAGTGGCTCCACCTTGGGTAAGGTTTTGAAAATTCACAATCAACGGCTGGCAGCCATTGGTTACATCGGCCGCAAAGTCAATGGCCGGCAATGGGTTAATCGTGAATTCTTGGACGGCAGTGTTCGAGCAGCCATACGCATTAGACGCCGTCAAGGCAATCGGGTAACTGCCAACTGCCGGTATCTCCACCAAGGGGTTCTGAGTGGTTGAACTGCCCAACACCCCAAAATCCCAGTCGTAACCCTCTGCAAACACCGATTGGTTCTGAAGCTGCAAAGTGACCGGGAAGAAACAGCTCTCCTCCGAACTCATGCTAAACTGCGCCACGGGAGTCGGAGAAACGATGATGTCAAAATTTGTCTCCGATGAACACAACTGCAAGTTCTCAGCTGTAAGCGTCACCGTGTAGAGCACCGGCTCGCCTGTATCATTCAGGAAGGTTTGAACCGGATTGGCATTCACAGATGACTCGCCGTTGCCGAAATCCCATGTGTAGAAATTGCCTCCCGAAGTCGTGTTGGAGAAATTCACCGTGAACGGACTGCACCCGACCTGATCAGGTACCGTAAAGCCAACATTCGGGTTGTTAAACACCGTAACGTTCTGTGTCAATGTCCCCGGACATTCGAACGATTCACTCGAAATCTGAATCGTAACCTGGTAAGTGCCGCCTGAGCTGTAGGTGTGCGAGGGGTTGGTCACATTGGAGCTGTTGCCATCGCCAAAATCCCAACTCACGTTATTCACCTCATCGCTTAAGTTGATAAATTGAATGGGATCACCCGCACAAACGCCCTGCTCTTCGGTGGTAAAGGCCGGATTGGGATTGTTGAAGACCACAATCTCAGCAAAGGTGGTATCGAAGCTGCACCCGTTGTTTACGAACTGAGCAATCGTATAAGCACCCGGCTCGGTGAAAACATGGGTGGGGTCATCCAAATTCGAAAGGTTACCATCGCCGAAATCGTAGCTCACCACTGTACCTCCGGTTGAAAAATCGGTAAACTCAACGGTTAGAGGTTCGCACCCTGACGTTAGGTTCGTGTTGAAGAAGGCCGTGACCGTGTTCGGCAAAACCGTTACGGTATAGGAGAATTCATCAGCGCCGCACTCGTTTTCAATGTTGAGTACAATGGTATAATCGGTGGGTTCTTCTCCGGTAAAATAGGTGTTGCTAATTGGCTGTTCAAGGGTCGAGGTATTGCCGTTCCCAAAGTCCCAGAAAAATGTGTCCGGCAAGCCTACAGAAGTGTTGTTGATCTGCATCGGCCATGGCGAGCAAAACGCGTCGTAATCCGTCCCAAACGATGCAATCGGCTGCGGAAACACCGTCACCGGTGCAGTGGTTTGGTCTGATCCGCAATAGTTGGTCGCAATCAATAGGATATCATACACCACAATGTCATCGCCTTGCTGGTAGGTCACTGGCTGCGGCTCGGCATCGTTAGAAACGGCCCCGTCAAGGTCCCATTGGTAGGTCACATATTGGCCAACACTGGTGTTCACAAAGCCCACTTCAAGCGGGGCACAGCCTTCGGCATTTTGGAGTTCGAGTTGCGCCTGCGGCGGATGAACGATCTCATTTGACTCAATGTGCACGTCGACACACCCAAAAGCATTGGTCGCTGTTAGTGAGATGTCAAAAATCCCTTCATCAGGATAGGTATAATCCGGATTTTGGAGGATGGATGCTCCACCATTGCCGAAATCCCAAACGTAGGCTGTGGCGCCGGTTGAGGTGTTCTGCAGGTTGGCTGGCGCATTTGTGCAGCCCTGCGCATCAACTGTAAAGTTTGCATTTGGAACCGGACTCACACTGACCACAACGTTTGCCGTGTCAGCACACCCTGTTAACAGATCGGTATACCAGTAAAAGACGGGGTAGTTTCCGGCTCCCAATGACGGGTCAAAGCTTCCTGTAGCAGCATCAACGATGCCGGTTCCCTCCCACTGACCGCCGACGGGTGAAAAGTCGCCCAAATCTGAAATGCCGTCGTTGCCACAAAATACAGGGTCGGTGGCTACGTCTATCACAGGCAGAGGAAGCACAGTTACTGTCACTTGATCGGTTGAAAAACAGGTGCCTGAACCAAACGCAAGGGTGAGGTCAAAACTCCCCTCTCCACTCACCAATGGATCAAACGTGCCGCTTGCGTTTACCACACCTGTGCCGCTCCAGGTAACGCCATTCAGTGGTGTAAATCCTTGCAAGGCGTAAGCTCCATTGTTTAGGCAAATGCTTTGATCAATACCGGCATCGGCCACTACAGGCTCGATGACGGTTACGGTAATGTTGTCGGTATCGGTGCAACCTCCATTGTCGGTGAAGGTGTAGGTCAAGGTGTATACTCCTGTGCCCGGCGAGAGGAAACTTCCTGACGGGTCGGTAATTCCGGTGCCTGACCACGTGCCTTGACCTGCAGTACCCGAAGTGGGCGAAAAACCTGACAGTACTTCTTCAATGGGCTGATCGCAAAGGGTGAGGTCGCCTCCGGCATTGACCACAGGCAGGGGCACAACATCCACGTTTACGTTGTCAGAAGCCGAACATCCAACGGCATCCGTAACGGTCACTGTATAGGTTGAAAAAACAGCAGGCACAACAGTCAAATCGGCATCCGTCCCCAAAACTCCGGTGAGGTTCGTCCAACTGTAGTTGGCAATGGCGCCGTTGACCGATGCTGCGGTAGCGAGCAAATCAACCGACCCGCCATCGCAGGTAGCGGCATCAGCTCCGGCATCCACCGTTGGGAGTTCGTAAACGGTAATTTGCAGGTCATCGCTGGTTTCGCAGGTTCCGGAACCGATGGAGAACACCAAATCAAAAACCCCTGCGGTAGCCGGTGTAAATACGCCTGCGGGCGTCACATTGGTTCCGGTCCACGTGCCTCCGGCGGTCAAAGGAACCGCAGCTGCGTTCAAGCAAAGGGTAAAGTCATCGCCGGCAGAGGCCGTTTCGGGATTGGTCACGGTAATGTCAATGCTGTCTTCGGAACTGCATCCGCCCGCATTGGTGAAGCTATAGGTCAAGGTGAACACGCCTTCACCCGCAGGTGTAAATGTGCCGCCAGGGGTTACATTCACTCCGCTCCACGTCCCGCCGGCAGGCGAAAATCCAACCAAAACCTCCGGAATGGGCTGATCGCACAACGTTAAGTCGTTGCCTGCATTCACAACGGGCGCTGCCAAAACATCAACAAACACTGCATCTTGGCCCTGACAGCCGTTCGCATCAGTCACTGTTAAGGTGTAGGTTTGGTCGTTCATTGGGGTCACCAATGGATCGAGTACGCCTGTATCGGTCAATCCCGGAGCGGCAATCCAAGCAACTTGAGCATAGGGGAGCTCACCTCCGCTGACCGATCCAGACAGTTGCACTGCATCGCCTTGGCAAATAACTTCGTCTAACCCGGCATTTGGCGTCGGGACTTCATACACTTCAACCTCAATTACGTCTTGCGTGAGGCACGAACCGCCTCCCACTGAGTACGTCAAGGTGTAAATGCCGGGTGCTTGTGGCGTAAAACCTCCTGCTGGAGTCACATTCGCGCCTGACCACGTCCCGCCGGGAGTTGTTGCGGTGAGTTGCTGCACACCGATTCCGGCACAAAAGTTCTCATCCATCCCGGCATCCACCACCACAGGTTGAATAACGTCAATGGTCATTTGATCGCTGTTTTCGCAGCCGTTGGCATTAATAAAGGTGTAGGTGAGGTTAAAGCTGCCTGTACCCGAAGGCGTAAACATCCCTGTGGGTGACACGTTTGGTCCGGTCCAAGTGCCTCCGAGCGGTGAAAAACCTGACAACTGCTCAGGAACGGGCTGGTCACAGAGCGTGAGATTTATCCCGGCATTCACTACCGGTAGGGGGTTCACCGTTACAGGAACGGTAGTTTGCCCTTGACATCCATTGACATCGGTTACGCTTGCAGTGTAGGTTTGCGAAGTGCTCAAACAGGCCGTGGTCGCAGCACCGGTGGTGCTTGACAGACCTGTAGACGGCGTCCATGTGTAGCTTGTGTAGGGAGCCGTGCCAGCCAAAGCAGTCACTGCAAGGTCAACACAGTCACCTGCACAAAGTGTGTAGGGCCCTCCGGGTGCGAGAGATGGCAAAGGCAATACATCAACCGTGACCTGGGCAGTTCCGGTGCAACCGGCCAAACTCGTACCGGTGACAGTGTAGGTAGTCGTAGACGTTGGTGAGGCAGTCGGCGACGCGCTACCGTAGGTATTAAGTCCGGGTTGCCCTGACCAGCTGTAGCTCGATGCGCCTGACGCCGAAAGCAAAACCGAAGAACCTTGGCAAATCGCAGGGTCAGCCGGTACAACGTTCACAATTGGAGCCGTTTCAATCAAAAAGCTCTGAGCGGCAATGTCGGTGCCACAAATGTTCTCCACTTCGATGCTAACCGTGTAACTGCCCGGGGCATTGTAACTAATGGAACCCGGATTCGCTGCAGTTGACGAGGCCGGTGAGCCTCCCGGAAAACTCCATTCGTACGACAGTATGGGCGTTCCGCCATTGTCATACAGCGCCGATGGAACGAAGGTCACTCCTTCACAACCGCTCGGTATAGGGTTGAGCACAACCGTTGGCGGCTCAAACACCGTTACCGTTTCAGTTACAACTGACGTGCCACAAAGGTTGGTGACCGTCAACTGCAGGGTGTAGGTTCCCTCTTGGTTAAAGCTGAATACAGGGTTTTGTGAGCCGGCATTGCCCGACACGTAACTCCATCCAGTCGCCGGGAAAACCTGCCACAAATAGCTTTCATTGTCACAGTTGTTCAACGAACTGCTCATGTTGGTCGTTGGCACCACCAACGGAGCGCAGCCTTGCACCGGATCTGCCGTAAAATCAGCCACCGGAGGAGTCGTTACACAAATGTCAATCGATACAACATCTGACCCGCAAGGGTTGGCTCCCACCATCGTGATGGTGTACTCTCCGGGTTGGAACTGCGCGCTGAAACTGTTTGGGTTGGTTAAACTGCCTGAGGTGACCGTCCACCCGGTCGCAGGACTGATTGACCAATCGGCTGTCATTAAGCTTACGCAGTTTCCACCATTGTTGAAATTTGCGTTGGTTGAGACGTTGGTGAAGGTGAACGGGGCGTTTGCGCATCCTTCCGTCCCCGGAAACACTGAAACATCAGCGGTGGGTGCACTCGACGTTTGAATCGGTTCAATGGTTGCTGCAGAAAAACCACACGGGTTCTCGGCAATGATGCGCACGTGAAACGAGTTCGAGAAACCGCCGATGCTTGTGCTGCCGCAGCTTGAAGTGTTGAAAACGTGGCTTATGCTTGTCGGTGGAGGATGCACAAAACTCACCGGTGCACTTCCATCGGAAAAGGTCACTGTGTAGGTGGTTCCGTCAGAATTGTTCTGCCAGTTCGTGATTGGGAACACCAATTCGTTGGGTGCGCAAAGGTTGATTGTGCTTCCCGGAGACGCCAAACCGACCGATGGGTTGCTGCCTGCAAACACCTCGTAAACTTCGGTGGTGGTGCATCCGTTGGCACCTTGCACGGTGAAAGTGACATCAAAGAAACCGGTGCCGCTATATGTGTGCGGCTGCGGTGGCATCGTACTTCCCGAAAAAGGCGCCGAACCATCGCCCCAATCGAGCGTGTAGTTGGTGTTGGTAGCCTGAGTTGTTGATGCGTTGTTGAGCGTGATGTTAAAGGTGGTTTGCCCCGACGTTCCGCACATTTCAAACGGCGTGAAAATGTTGGCATCGGTCAGCGTCGCATCGGGCGATTGGTTCACGGTTACCTGTTGGGTCACGGTGTTGATGCAACCGTTAGCACCGGTAACGGTTAGGCTAACATTGAAGTTTTGCGCTCCGTTACCCGGAGCGACAAAAAGATGGCTGGGATTGTTTTGGGTGGATGTATTCTGTGCGCCGGAAGCAGGGTTGCCAAAATTCCACGAAAACTCCAAACCTTGGCCTGTGCTGGTGTTGGTAAATTGCACAGGCGACGAGCTGCAACCTGTGTTTGAAACGGAAAACGCCGCTACAGGCAAGGGATTTACGACAACGGTCACTTGGTCGCTTTCAGAACAGCCATCTGCATTCGTAAGCGTTACGGTGTACGTGGTGGTTACCGCCGGCGAAACCGTCGGATTGGCTGAAGTGCCTAAACCGTTACTCCACGTGATGGCAGCTCCGTTTCCGCCTTGTACGATGGTCGGCGAGCCCCCAATTTGAACGCTCTGTCCTGCGCAAATGGTAAGGTTTTGGCCTGCATCAACTTGGCATTGTGCCAATGCGGTATGACGAATCGAAACCAGCGCCAAAACGGCGATGGCGTGCATGAAGAACAGTCGCAGGAGCTTCATTGAATAGTTTTCGGTCGCAAAGGTAAAACTTCCCTCCTACCCTAGTCGACGAGCTTCGTCGAAAGGTTGCACGACGACCGAACCCTTTACTTCAGCTTAACAACACGCTGAGTTTGCCCTTTCCCATCAACGGTTTCAATGTATACATAATATACACCACCTTCGTACCGACTTACATCAAAGTGCGATACCGCGCTTGGGTTGAGCATCTCTTCAATTATTCGGCCTTGGCTGTCGTACAAGCGAATCAGCGACAGAGAAACAGAGGCGTCAGTGCGAATGAATACATCGCCCGATGTGGGGTTCGGAGAAACCGTAAATCGCTGGCTCAGTTCAAGCTGCTCGTCAATGCTCACAGCATCGCATTGCCCGGCAACTCCACACGGTAATGCCCCCTCACTGCGGTAGGCACCGTGCATCACTTTCGTTGGGGTCTCTGTCGCATTCGGACCACTACCGAGCGGGTCAAGCCACACCCTGAGTTTCTCTGCTGCAACGTTCGGATTGAGCTCCCAATGGTGGCTCATCTTGCCATAATAATCAAGCTGAGTAGGTCCGGTTCCAGGGCCGGCTCCTCCGGCCTCGCAAGCCGATAATCCTCCGGTCAAGGTGCCCACAATTAACCCGTTGCTGTTGTAAATCGGTGAACCTGAAGAGCCTCCTTCGGTAACGCCCCAGCCTGATTCGGTAGCGCTCCAACGCACACCCCAATGCGAGCCGGGCGCTCCCCACCATTGGCTGGTTAAAGCGGTTGTGTAGAATGAAATCTTTTTCACATCGCCTGATGGGTGGTGAATGCCCGCACCCCAAACGCTACCAACGCCTGTGGCATCCCATCCGGCATAGTACGGATCCCACTCAAGTGGAATCTCGTCTTCAACCTCGTACAAAACAAAGTCTGAACCTGAGTTTCCACCACCATCGTTGCTATCGGCCAAGAAAAGCACACCGGTGCGGTTGCGAGAGCCCAAACCACCTCCTGTACCGCAATTCTGTCGGTTGTAATCAAAGCGCACTTGCAAGAGTCCGAGGTCGCTGGTACTCACTCCTTCAGTGCAGTGCAGTGCACTCAAAAGGTACTGACGGCAATCGCGTGCGGTCGTATTCACCATAACACCTGAACACACAAAAATCTGTCCCGAATCGGTAATGCGGAGACGAACGACCGAGTCGATTTGGCAATCCCATGGTTGTGCTTCCGGACAAGCAACATCAACCTGACACGGGTCTGAATTGCCACGGTTGTTGGCTTCCTGACGTTCTGCGTAGCGAAAAATGTACCCAATGCCGCGCACCATAAGCGAGGGCGAGCCCACTACACCTGCAGGCTGCACGTACTCAAGCACTATGTCTTCACCGAAAATATCATTGGTCACAAATTGCTTGTGCGCATTGTTCTCAGAATGGTCAATCGGCCCTTCAAAGTAGCTTCCATCTTCGTTGTAGATGTACATAGAAGCCCCTTCCGGTAGGTGAAAATCGTTGAAATACACCATCAAAGCCTGCGCATTGTCGCTGTGAAACTGCAATCTCCAAATGCCGGTACCGTTGTGCGTCTCAGTGTAAGTTGCGCAGGTGAAGAAGTCAAACGCGTCTTCGCGCACCAAGCCTGTTAAATCCCGTCCTTCTTCACTCATGTAGAAGTAGGCCAAATCATTGAGGTAATCAGAAGAAAAACCTGGCACCTCACGCACATGAGGAGGTGCCACAGTGTTCAACTCAAAGCTTGCAGGAGACTGCGCCAAAGCGCTCAAAATAGGTAAGGCCGCACCGGCCAACAACAGCAATTTCTTCATGATTATTCAGGCTTACCCCGCAAAGATAACATTTAAGTTTAGCTACTTTCGGTAAGAACTGCCGTTAAAAAGGATTCCCAATCCATCAATCGAAATCACCTACCGAATACTCGGAATGCTTTACGATTGATCGCCGTCGCAGTACCTTCGTTGCATGTTCAAGTGGCTAAAAAAGCAGCGATTAAAGGTACTTATTGTAGGTTTCACGGCCTTTTTGATATGGTTTGCGCTGTGTTTGCCTGAACCTTTGTTCGACCGACCTGAATCGGTGGTTCTACTCGACCGAAACGGCTCGCTTTTGGCTGCGCGAATCGCCACCGATGAGCAATGGCGTTTCCCCCAGAGCGACAGTCTGCCCGAGCGCTTTGTCACCGCTTTGATCGCCTTTGAAGACCGTCGATTTTACGATCATCCGGGTGTTTCATTGAAGGCCATCGCAAGGGCAACCAAGCAAAACATGGCTGCACAACGTGTGGTCAGCGGCGGAAGCACCCTTTCAATGCAAGTCATTCGGCTTGCACGAAACAACCCTACCCGTTCGGTGTGGGAAAAAATCGGTGAAGTGTTCCGCGCACTTCGGCTTGAAATGCGCTACACAAAAACCGATATACTCGGCTTCTATTGCACCCACGCTCCGATGGGCGGAAACGTAGTCGGGGTTGAAGCTGCTGCATGGCGCTACTTCAGTCGTAGTCCGCACCAATTGAGTTGGTCAGAAGCAGCTACGCTGGCTGTGCTTCCGAATGCGCCCGGACTGATGCATCCGGGCAGAAACCGAGATGCCCTCCGCGAAAAGCGAAATCGCCTGCTTCGTTACCTCCACGAACACGAGCACTTTGATGCCATTACCCTCGAAATCAGCCTAGAAGAACCGCTCCCTGAAGCGCCACAAGCCTTGCCCCAACATGCGCTGCACCTCCTCCACCACTTGAAAAAAAACACACCCTATACGCACCGCTTTACCAGCACACTCGATGTTGACCTCCAACGGGTTGCCGAAGAACGGGTCAAGCTTCACAGCGAACTGCTCCAAACAAATTTGGTGCACAATGCGGCCGCTTTGATTGCCGATGCCAAAACGGGCGAGGTTCTTGCCTATGTGGGGAATTCTTTTGGGGATGGAAACGGCCACGATGTTGACGTCGTTCACGCGCCGAGAAGTCCGGGCAGTTCCCTTAAACCCTTTCTCTATGCTGCTCTTTTGGATGATGGAAGCCAAACACCCGATGAGTGGATCCGCGATGTACCGGTCAATTTCAATGGGTTCTCGCCAAAGAATTTCAGCGAAACCCACAGCGGTGTTGTGCCGGCTTCCGAGGCGCTTGCACGGTCGTTGAACATTCCGGCGGTGATCGGACTGAAACGCTACGGCATCGGTCCATTCATGGAAAAACTTCGCGAATTGGGATTCAAGCAACTCAACAAATCGGCCGATCATTATGGACTATCGCTCATCCTTGGCGGAGGCGAAACCACCCTCTGGGAATTGGTTGATGCCTGGAGCAGGTACACCCGCACACTCTCCCATTTTCAAGAAAACGATGGCCACTATCCGACTGAAATTGAGCCGTTAACCGCAACTCGCTCATCCGCCGAAGGCGAAAACAAAAAACACGGCAAACTTGAAAACCCTCCGGCAAGTGCTGGCAGCATATACGCCACCTTCAAGGCCCTTGAGCAAGTGCGCCGGCCCGATGACGCCGCCGGATGGGAACAAATGAGCAGCTCCCGCGCCATCGCATGGAAAACCGGCACCAGTTACGGCTACCGCGATGCCTGGGCCGTGGGCGCGACGCCCGACTACATCGTTGGGGTTTGGACGGGCAACGCCGATGGAACGGGCAGGCCCGGTGTGATTGGCACCCGCAGCTCAGCGCCGCTGATGTTTCAACTCTTTGACATTTTGCCCGCGAGAAGCCGTTTCACCCCACCTTACGACGACTTGGTTGAGATCGATGTGTGCAGCGCAACAGGATGCAAGGCCGGGCGGCACTGTACGTCGGTTGATAAACGACGTGTGCCCCAGCGCTGCAAAAACACCGATGTGTGCCGTTACCACCGGCCGGTACTGCTCGACAAACGCACAAATTTGCGGGTGACCCCACTTTGCTCAGATGTGCAGGTTGAACAGAATTGGTTGGTGCTGCCTCCGGTTGAGGCCTGGTACTACCGACAGCACCAACCGGCTTACAGGCCATTGCCACCGTATGCCCCGGGCTGCGATGCCCCTCTTGAAAACACCGGCCTCGCGATTGTGTATCCGCTTGAAGGCAGCTCTTTAACCCCTACGCGTGACTTTGGCGGTGCAACCATGCCCATCGTTGCCGAAATTGTGAGCAACAACCGCAAGGCCATCGTGCATTGGCACCTCAACGGCACCTACTTGGGAACTACGAGAGAGGTACATCAAATGGCCTTGGCTCCGGAAACCAATGGGCTGCATACCTTGAGCGTCGTTGATGAAAACGGAAACACCCACCAAGTTAGTTTCACGGTTAAAAAGAAACATTCGTGACGATGCACCGTTTTAACACATATTGCCCGTTGATCTAAGACCGAAATGGCCTGATCTTTGTTAATTGCACCGGTAAATCTTATTCATGATGCGCTTTTTCAGGTACCTCCACCTCACTTTGGGTGCTGCCTTTCTTCTTCAGGCCTACACGGCCTCATCACAAACACCCGGCACACCGGGAACGAATGACAAGTTCAACACTTTGCTCTACTACATTGAGCAAATGTACGTTGACAGCGTTGACAGCGAGCGTTTGGTCGAACATGCCATTGTGAGCATGCTCCAAGAGCTTGACCCTCACTCGGTGTACATCAGCAAAGAAGACCTGGCCGCTGCCAACGAACCTTTGCAAGGCAATTTTGAAGGCATCGGCATTCAGTTCAACATCATGAAAGACACGATTTTTGTCGTGAACCCCATACCCGGTGGTCCGTCAGAGAAACTGGGCATCATAGCCGGTGACAAAATCGTCACCGTAGATGGCGAAAACGTGGCCGGCATCGGTATCAAGAACAACGACGTAATGAAGTTGCTCAAAGGTCCGAAGGGTACCATGGTCAAAGTGGGCATCAAGCGCCGTGGCGCGCGTAAGCCGATTGAATTTGAAATCCGTCGCGACAAAATTCCGATTTACTCAGTCGACGCCTCGTACATGATCGACAACAAAACCGGATACATCAAGGTGAACCGTTTTGCCAAAACCACCATGAAGGAACTGCGTGATGCCATCGTTGAATTGAAAATGGCAGGGATGGATGCCCTCGTGCTCGACCTTCAGGGCAATGGCGGCGGTTTGTTGAACACGGCCATTGAGATGGCCGATGAGTTGATCTCCGACAACAAGTTATTGGTCTACACTGAGGGGCGTTCATTCCCCAAAGACGAAACCTACAGCCGTCGTCCGGGCCTTTTTGAAAAAGGAAAACTGGTGGTTTTGATCGATGAAGGCTCTGCCAGCGCCAGCGAGATTGTAGCAGGCGCAGTACAAGACTGGGACCGTGGATTGATCATCGGACGACGATCGTTTGGGAAAGGACTCGTTCAACGGCCTGTTCAACTGCCCGACGGGTCGGCTGTGCGACTAACCGTTCAGAAGTACTACACTCCTTCAGGACGCTGCATTCAGAAACCGTACGATGAAGGATTCGAAGCCTACCAAAGTGAAAAGTACAAGCGTTTTGAAACGGGCGAGCTGTTGACAGGCGATCACGAAGAATTTCCAGATTCGCTGAAGTATACCACCAACGTTCGAAAGCGCACCGTGTATGGCGGAGGCGGCATCACGCCTGATATTTTCGTAGCCATTGACACGTCGTACGCGAGTGAGTACTTCAATGACTTGCTCAGAAAAGGCATCGCGAACCAATTTGTGCTCGAATACGTCGATAAAAACCGCGCTGCTTTAAACGGCCAGTACACGTCGGCTGATGCATTCATTGCCAACTTTAGTGTATCGAAAGACCTTGAAAAAGCCTTTATCGACTACGCGACCAAAGAAGGCGTGGTATACAAGGCCGATGACTGGAAAACGTCTGAGTTTGCGATTGACACGCGCTTAAAGGCCTTGATTGGTCGAAACTTGTTCGACTACGATGTCTTCTACCAAGTGATCAATGTGCTCAACCCGGCCTATGTGAAGGCGGTTAAAACCTTGAAAGACGGGACATTCGAACGGGCTGACCTTGCTCACCGCGACTTTTAACAACTCGTTAAGCTTTTTGCGGGATGCGAACACGACGCACCCTTTCTGAATTTCCTATTTTTGCACAACCCAAAAATTGTAGTCATGAAGAAAGTGTTCACAAAGCAACTGTTTCTATTATCGTTTGCAGCGATTGCCCTAGCGGCTTGTCAGAACGAAGATTCAATATCAAAGCCCATTAACAGCGATGCTTCGGCAGCTGACATCACTGAATCAGTGAAAGCCGGTGCAGAAGGAAGTGACCTTGATGAGGCACGCAAAGCGCGCGAAGAAATTCTCACCAAGGAAGCAGAGGCGAAAGCCAATTCTCAGTCGGCCACACTGCCGAAAACCGCCATTGCGTTCGATAAAGCTGAGCACGATTTCGGTGTAATCAATGAAGGTGATGACGTTGAGCACATTTTTAAATTCACCAACACCGGTACCGAGCCGCTGATTCTCGAAAATTGCAAAGGCTCATGCGGTTGCACCGTGCCACAATGTCCGAAAAACCCAATTCCTCCCGGAGCATCAGGTGAAATCAAAGTGGTGTTCAACTCGAAAGGGAAGAAAAACATGCAAACCAAACGCGTGACCATCACCGCGAATACTGAGCCGATGGAAACCGTTCTGACCATCAAAGCAAACGTTACGCCCGAGAGCTAATCGATTGCACGTTCATTGAAATTTAAAAGGGCTGCCAAATGGCAGCCCTTTTCGTTTTCAAGAAATCGATGAAATCACATTTTGCCCTTCAACATGCGGTTCCAATAGAGCCAGGGCAAACCGTACTTTTTGAGTATCCACATGCTCCAATTCTCTTTCGCAGTATCTACAAACTTGCTGATCAATGGGTCGCTGTCGCGCACATTGTCGTACTTGAATTCAGCCAGTACCATTTTACCGTAACCGGTTACAAGCGGACAGCTGCTGTAGCCTTCGTAGCCCTTCACAGGCGCTGGTTTTCCAGAAATGGCTGCCAAGATTGACTGCACAACAACAGGTGCCTGCTTGCGCACAGCGGCGCCCGTCTTGGCGGTTGGCAAAGCAGCTACATCGCCCAACCCAAAAATGTTGGCGTAGCGCTTGTGCCGCAGTGAATGGATGTCAACCTCAAGCCACCCTTTGTTTGGTCCGTCGGCGTATGCCAATGGCGAATGGCCCACAAAGTCAGGCGCTTTCTGGGGCGGCGCAAGGTGCAGCATATCATAGGGCACCACAAAGGTCATGTCGCCCTCGAGCTTTTCTTTGATAACGTTGTTGTCTTCATTCAGCACACATCCTCCCGGTTGTTGAAGCATGTACCGAAAGTGGATTTCTTTCTTTTCTGCGTCAATCTTAATCGGGTTGTAATAGGTCTTAAGGTGAATACCTTTTTTGCGCACGACAGCTTCAAGGGTTTCTTTGAACGGTTTTACTCCGAAAATGACTGACCCCGGAGTAGCGAAAACAACCTGCGTGTTTTGGCGCACACCGGCTTTTTGAAAGTGCTCTTCTGCCAGGTACATGATTTTCTGCGGAGCTCCGCCACATTTGATCGGCGTTGCAGGCTGCATAAATACCGCATTTCCGCCCTTAAAGTCTTGAATGACCCGCCATGTTTTTTCAGGGTCAGTGTAGTTGCTGCATACTTCAGGATGGTTGAGCGCTTCGCGGAGGCCTTCAATGCCGTCTAAATCCATAACCAAGCCGGGGGCGACCACCAAGTAGTCGTAGGTGACCTGGCCGTTGATCTCTGTCTTGACAGCGTTGTTTTCAGGGTCGAAGGCGCTCACGCGGTCTTTAATCCATACCACACCTGTGGGGATGATCTCCGACATCGGACGTTTGGTATCGTTCATGTCGAAAGTTCCACCGCCGACAAGCGTCCATGCAGCTTGGTACCAATGGGTTTCTGCCGGTTCGATAATGGCAATATCAACCGAGGGGTCGGTGTTGCGAAGTTGGGCTGCTGTCATTACACCGGCAGTACCACCGCCAATGACTACAACCTGATGATGCTTCTTCATTGTTCAGCGTTTGAGGGTTATGAAACCGAAGCTAGAACGATTATCGGCCAATGTGTGTGACCTGAGTTCCACTCAAAACTGACATTCATCAGTTCAACGCACGTCCATCAAACTCGGCATCAGGCCATTTGAACCTGTCCCAATTTGGAACTCTGAAAAATCTTTTGTAACTTCAACCGAACCGACCAGAACGCCACACCTATGCCTACCGATCGCTTTGAACTCCGCCGTGCAGTGCACTCCATCTTGAATGACGTTGTTGAACAGTGTTTTCACCACCTCATTCATCACCCTCAACATGCCGATGCCATCAACCGCATCATTCGTGAAGCATCCGATGAAATCAATTACCAAAGTCTGAAAATCGACGCGCATGCATTACGTCCGGGAAGCAAAGATCTCGACGATCATTATGCCGTAATTTCACGCGACACGCACAAAAAAAGCCTTGAGATGCTCTCAAGGCTTCAGCGCATACAGCGGGAAAAAACAGTTAGCGACGACGGTGAACGACCTGCGGGTTCTTCATCGCCTTTTCAATCATTTTGATGTCGTTTTTCAGCATTCCCTTGGTATCGAGCTTTTTAGCCTCGATCAAGAGGGCCTGAGCCTCTTTGGGTTTGCGCTTAGCACCCGCAATCGCTGCAAGGTTAAGCTTCACGGCGGCTTTATCGTGGTCTTTCTTCAAGCCCAATGAAAGGGCTTTGCGCAAGTCGCGTTCAGCATCGTTGAGGTTGGTCTCCATTTGGGTGCTCCCCTTCAGAAAATAGTAGTACGCCCGCTGGTTCTTCCACAGGTGGTTGGGATTGATGCGGTCAATCCACTTCTTCGCCTTATCGAGCTTCTGCTGCTGGAGGTTGAAGAACACAAAAATCATACGCACACTGCGCAGCACAGCCAACACGGCAACCGCACTCACGAAAACCATGCCTATGCCGGCGCCCCAATGACCGGTCGCGAAAAGGTAAACAGTGTACGCCAGAGTGGCGAGAGCAACAAGTGCTTTGATAATGCGCGTATCCATTTTGCGTAATTTTGGGGCTGCAAACTTACGCAATTCAACGCTCACGACTATGGCCTTCATTGAATGGAATCATCTGCGCAGCGATGCCGACCTCAATGCGGCATTGATCAAAGGCAATGATGCTTTGGTGCTGTTCTTTAAGCACAGCACGCGCTGCCCTGTCAGCGGCATGGCCCTTCGCATGTTTGAACGCGACTACAGCGTTGAAAGCAGCAATGCCACCGCTTATTTTCTTGACCTGATTGCGTACCGTTCATTGTCGAACCGCATGGCCACTGAGCTCGGTGTTGAACACGAGTCTCCGCAACTCATTGTGGTGAAGAACGGGGTTGTTGTTCACACAGCATCGCACAGTATGATTTTCGCTAAAGACATCAAAATGTTCGTCGAATAGCTTATATTTGCCGTTAAACGCGATAACATGCTCCGCTTCGTCATTGCAATACTCTTCACGTGTGCCGTTGTTCATTCGGCCGAGGCGCAGCGTAGCCTACGTTTTCAAAATAGCTACTTCCTTACCGGCCAGCCCTTATTTGGCATCGGTTACCAGCATGAAACCAACGCCGTGTGGCAGTTTGGTCTTACCGTAGAAGCGGGCCGATACGCCCATCGTGCGAGCGACCAGCTCAACACCGTGCGCACTTCGTACAGCTTCGGAGGCGTGGCCTTGCTGCCGGAGGTACGGCACTATTTTTTCCGAGACACCGAAGAATCGCATCCAAGGGGACTGTTCATTGCTGCTTTTGGCCACTTGCGTGGGATGAGCGAATACTCTGCTCCTGAACTCGGGAATCAGGCAGAAGTGCGCCGCGGTGCTTCAATTGGCGGAGGATTCTCAGCCGGATACCGCACCGCCTGTGGCGAAATTCCGTTCTACTTTGAAGCATTGATAGGGTACGGACGTGCACATGCACGGTGGCGTACGCCAACCAATTTCGAAGAATTGCGCAGCCGAGCGGTAAGCTACGATAACGCCACCACCCTCTTTCGGCTTGAACTCGCGGTAGGGTATGTCATTGGTTCAGGGATGGTACACTGAAGGAAGCACTTCCGGGGTTGGTAGCGCGACTGTATTCATTCGTCCGTCAATCTCCAAAAGAAGCACGTACGCATCTTTTTGCAAGTCACCCAAGGGGGAAACCGGCAAGGCGTTTTCGCGCTCAACATCGCTCCCCGAACGGTAGTTTGCTCGTGAGAAATTCAATCTTAGCTTTCCGTTCTCAACTGCACGATTGCTCTGAGATAAATTGGGCTCGAGCATCAGACTATCAAAAGCCAATCCGACAATGCGGGGCTCTGCCGACGTTTTCCAAACCACACTCATCGAATAGGTGCTTACTGATACCAGGTCAGATTCTACACCCGGAAACTCGGTTCGCACCGTGAACGATTCAACCTCACAGCTCAATGGGTTGAACGCTTGTTGCACTCCAGAAGACTTTCTCATCCCGCAGGAAAACAAAAGAAAAGCAGCGAAAGCAAATGGGAGAACGGTTGATAACTTCATTGCCGTGAATGTACAAAATGCCTTGATTTGACCGTTATCGCCACGAAGCAAGGAGGTTGACCGAAATACGCCTATTTTTGCGC
Source organism: Flavobacteriales bacterium (assembly GCA_036835325.1). Taxonomy (GTDB): domain Bacteria; phylum Bacteroidota; class Bacteroidia; order Flavobacteriales_D; family Sanyastnellaceae; genus CAMCHP01. The sequence continues at coordinate 3,116 of DAITMF010000029.1, read as the reverse complement.
CCGCCGATGAACCAACGCATCAAAAAATACGCCAAACGACTTTTGTCAGGCCTTGGGATTAACCTCACCCGCAATCAGCGTTACGATGCACTATCGTTGAAAGTCATGCAGCGCGTTATCAGCGATAACGACAATTGCATCGACATTGGCGCGCACGAAGGTGAAGTGCTCGATGAAATGTTGTGCTTTGCGCCAAACGGGCAGCACCACGCCTTTGAGCCCATTCCAGAAATGTACAGCGCATTGGTTGAGAAGTACAAAAACGACCCTCGGGTTGAAGTGCATCAGATTGCCCTCGCTGATCAATGCGGTCAAACCACCTTTCAGCACGTAACCACCAACCCGGCCTACAGCGGGCTGCGTCGGCGCACGTACAAGCACGACGAAAAAATCACCGAAATACGTGTTGAACAACGTGCATTAGACACCCTTATCCCCAATGATTTCCCCGTTGCCTTTATAAAAATCGACGTCGAAGGCGCCGAATACCAGGTTTTGAAAGGCGCGCAAGAAACGCTTAAGCGCACCAAACCTGTTATTGTGTTTGAACACGGGCTGGGTGCGAGCGACCATTACGGCACCACACCTGAGATGGTTTACGATCTTCTCGTTGATGAATGCGGGTTAACGGTATCGTTGCTTGACCGTTTTGTTGTTGACGCACCTCCCCTTTCGCGCGATGACTTTCGAGCAGAGTTTTACGCCTCGCGGAACTACTATTTTGTAGCCTATCACCGCCGGTAATTGGCATCTGTTAGCAGGGTTTTGCGTTTTTTTTGTTTTCCAACACAACAAAACCCCTCATCTTTGCATTACTCATATGAACAGTTAGTTCATCTTTTTGAAACCCTGCAAGGTTCAGAAAAGATTCTAAAGTTGTTTTGGTTAAGGTTCAAATGGGGGCTCAACGGAGCCCCCATTTTAGTTTTACACTGAAGCAACTTTTCAGCAAGGTCGCGCATCTTTCCAACAGCGGCAAGGAAGTGTGAGCTTCATTCGCTACCTTTACAACAGAGATGCGACCAATACCCAACATACTTGCTTGTGCTTTTGCACTGTTGTTCACTACCGTGACCGAAGCGCAATTGTTGGTCAACGGCAGCTTTGAGTCGTATACCGGGCTCCCAAACAACGTAGGAATGTGGGAACTGGTTCCCGGTTGGTCTAACGCGGGAAGCATTAGCTCCCACCCTGACTACTACCACCTTGACGGTAGCTTAGGTGGTGACCTTCCTGAAACGCCTGTTGGTGAAGTAGCCCCATACCATGGACGAGCCGTCATGGGCTTTATTGCTACCGGGCTCCCCGGAAGTGTTAAACGGTCATACCTGTGCGCTGCATTGGCTGATGAATTGATTCCCGGTGAGAAGTACATCATTAGCTTCAGCATTACCAATGGAGGTGTTACGCCGGCATCCATGTCGGGCTTGGCAACCAGCCACATCGGAATCGCGTTCACCACCACTGCACCGGTTCAAAACCTCAACGCTCAACTCTTCCTTACGCCACAAGTTGAGATTACCAACGTCATTTACGACAGGGAATGGAACCGCATGGCTTTCAGCTTTACTGCCGACGATGCGTACGCGTTTATGACCATTGGAGTTTTCAGGCCAGACAATGAAATCACCATTAACGTAATGGAGGCCAACTCGCCGAGCATTGCGTACTATTTTGTTGACGACTTTAGACTCACTGAAAAACCTGACGGCATTCAAGATGCTGAAACTGCAGATCGCGGCGGCACTCCGAACGACGCTGAGCCTGATCCCGATCCGGTAGATGAACCCCAGCTTGATCCGTTTTATGTCCCCAACGCGTTTACGCCAAATGGCGATGGAGACAACGATCATTTTGCTCCGGTCATCAATGACATAACGAATTACACCTTCCAAATTTTCTCGCGTTGGGGAGAATTGATTTTCTCTTCATCGGAGCCCGGTGAAGGTTGGGACGGTCGCACCCCAAACGGAACCGACGTAGGTGTTGGCGTTTACGTTTGGGAACTTCAATACACCCAAATCACGGAAACCGGCGAGGCGCAAGATTTCGCTCGCCGAGGCATGGTGAATCTTATTCGCTAAGCAGCGGTTTCGGAGTTGCTACCTTTGCACGATGAAACTCCGACGCCATTCTGAACCATTTCTTAAGCAGCTTCCTTCGCAAGTGGCCGACATAATTGCAGGCGCAGAAAGGGTGTTGCCGTTTATTGCAGCACCTCCAACCCTCGAGGCGCTGCTTCATTCGGCAGCGATCAAGAACATGAACCAAGGCCGTCGTGAACTTCTTGTACGCGTACTCGCTGAGCAAAACGCTACAAGTGCCTTTGCCGAAGTTCAGAAGTCACTCACTGACCTCGGTAAATCCGAAACGGTGACAGTCACCACCGGACATCAGTTGAACGTTCTCGGCGGACCTGCCTATTTCATATACAAGATTGCGCACACGGTTGCATTGGCACGTGCCTTGGAACAGAGGCAACCAGGTTTGCGCGTGGTGCCCATGTTTTGGATGGCGTCTGAAGACCATGATTTCGCTGAAATCGCCGCTGTGAGCAATTTTCGTGAAACCTTGGATTTGAATCAAGCCGGCGGCGGAGCTGTTGGTCCGATGTGCGCGGCGGGGTTAACCGACTTGGCCAAAGGCTTTGTTGAATCATGCCATGGCCTTGATAGCAAATGGGCAGATTTCTTACACTCATTGGGCGAGCATAGAACCCTCTCTGATGCAACTCGAGCATTGGTTGATCGGCTTTTCGGAAAGTACGGTGTTGTGGTCATTGACGCCAATGACGCGCGTTTGAAAGCTGAGTTTGCCCCAATAATGGCTCAGGAACTCGTGAACGGCGTTGCATCGAAGGCCATTTCATCGACCAATGCAGCGTTGGTTGCAGCCGGTTATCCGCTTCAGCTGAATGCGCGAGAAATCAACCTTTTCTACCTAGGTGAAGCAAGCCGCGATGGAATCATGAAGGTTTCAGGTCGATACATGGCAGGTAATGCACTTGACACCGACGAAGCGGGCATCCTTGAACTTTTGCAAGCGCAGCCGGAGCGGTTTTCTCCCAACGCTGCTTTGCGACCGGTGTACCAAGAATTCATCCTCCCCAACCTTGC
>DAITMF010000028.1:0-46174 GCA_036835325.1 Flavobacteriales bacterium | reverse complement strand
CAAATCGTTTTCATCTTTGCTTGATTCGGCGGTGTTTCCGGGCATGCAAGGCGGTCCGTTGGAACATGTCATCGCAGCGAAAGCGGTGGCCTTTGGTGAAGCGCTCCAACCTGAATTCAAAGCCTACACGCGTCGCATAATTGAAAATGCACAAGCACTGGCCGAAGCATTGAATGATCGCGGCTATCAGCTTATTTCAGGGGGTACTGACAACCACTTGATGCTCATCGACCTGCGCAACAAAGAGGTCACCGGCAAAGATGCCGACCTCGCCCTTGGCAAAGCACACATTACCGTTAACAAGAACATGGTGCCGTTTGATGAACGATCACCGTTTGTGACCTCCGGGATTCGTGTGGGCACTGCAGCAATCACGACACGAGGAATGGGCATCGATGACATGGCGGTGGTTGCCGACTGGATTGACCGCGCCATTGTTTCACGCTCCAACGAGACTGAACTTGCGCGCATTGCCGCCGAAGTGAAGGCCAAGATGTCGGCCTACCCGCTCTTCGCCGATGCCGATCAGTCGGTGGCTGTTGGTGGTGAGGCTTTGTAAAAGATTTCCTGTCGGTTGGCCGGCCGATTGGTGTCGTCCCAGAAAAAACGTTCCAATGTGCGGTCGCCCGGCGCGGCTTTGCTCAAAGGGTGCAAGCCGCCCGTTGGTGACCCGCGCATTACCACTTTGGTAATGCGGTTGTCGTCAACAAAAATGGTCAGGCCTGAGCAATCGGCGCGATTTACTCCTACCGATGACCCCGGTGTGCTACCTTCAGGGTAGTACACGACTTGGCTGTTGCCGTCAACGTCGATGCGGTGCAGTTTACTGTTGCGGAAAAAACCCACCAATTCGCGGCCTGCGATTTGGTTGTAGCGCTCAGGCCCTTCTTCTGACACAACCAAGGCTTCGCTCTCGATGTCAAGGCGATGAATTTCACTGTCGTACAGCAAGAGTTCAATCATCTTTCCCGAAATCTGGTTTTCATCTGACCACAGTATTGGGTCAAAAAACATCCGGATGGTTGAGTCTTGCTCAGCAAATACCAAAGAGTCGCATTTGCCTTGCAAGTCTGATTTGAAGAATTTCACATGGTGGTAAGCGAGAACTTTTCGGCGTTGCAGTGAGTCAGGTACTGCTCTGAGGGTATCGCCGTGTAAGAACAGGCTATCATCGTCCATCACTTGCACCATCATCGCAGAGTCGGTGACCAATGACCGCAACTGCGCTTCATCGTGCCAGCCGTAGTGGCCTGTGATGTAATAATTGCTGGTCGTATCGCGCATGAACACGTTGCGAAACACCTCGCCGTAGTTGCGACGGTTGTCAAACACCAAGCTATCACCACGCAAGATGTTGGTTCCCGAAAGCACTTCAGCACCGCGCGAAAAGCGGCTTTCTTCGGTGCGGGTGTTGAACCAGCCTTGCTTGCACGTGATGGTGCTTTCTTTTGTAGTGATGAGCGTGGGGCCTTCAACGTAGGCAATTTCAGTCAGGTTGTGGTAGCGAAGCGTATCTGACGCAATGGTATACTCGGGGTTTTTCAGCACCACGTTTTTTCTGAAACTGAAGAACTCTGTTTGCTTATCGTATACGCCCACCTTGCTGGTGAGAACATTGTTGTTTTGCTTGGAGAGGATGGTGCCCCCGTTCACGTAGCGTGCTTTTCCGGTTGTGAGGTCGTACACAAGGTCATTGGTCGTGAGGGTCATGTCTTTGTCGATCAAACGGATGTTGTCGCGCAGAACCACTTCATTTTCTCCTTTCACGATGCTTAAGAAGTCGCCAAACAGTTGAAGCGTGTCGCCTTTGGTCACATGCACACTGCTGTAGGCGTCAAAGTTTCCATTCGGAAATTTGTACGCGCTGTCGCATGTGAGAATGGAGTTTTCGTACCGCAGGCGAACATTCCCGATGAGACGTTCAGCATCGCTGATGCGGTCATCGAACAGGTGGTCATCGACGTTGAGGATTTCGACCGGACGTTTCTCTTGCGACCATGCGGACGTAGCAACGAGCAGCATGCACATCCATCCAAAAAAACAAATCAATGACCTTGCCATAGCGGTGTGCTTGCAAGAATCAGGCCGTAACGCGCGAGCGGACAATGGTTTGTGTGCGGTCAGGGCCTACCGATACAACGGCAATGGGTACGCCGAGCTCACGTTCGATGTAGGCGATGTAGTCGTGCAATGCAGAAGGCAGCTCGTCCATCGAACGCATGCCTGTAAGGTCATGGCCCCAGCCGGGCAGGGTGATGTAGACCGGTTCAACTTCACCATCATCAACCGAGTAGGGCATGTAATCAATGGTTTCGCCTTTGTAGCGGTAGTGGGTGCACACTTTGATTTCGCTGAACGCACTGAGCACATCGGCTTTGGTCATGATCAATTTTGTGACACCGTTGATCATGATGGCGTACTTGAGGGCCGGCAGGTCAAGCCATCCGCAGCGGCGTGGCCGTCCGGTGGTGGCTCCAAATTCATGACCGATGCGGCGCAGTTCTTCGCCAATCTCATTGTCGAGTTCGGTGGGGAAGGGGCCTGAACCAACCCGGGTGCAGTAGGCTTTGAAGATGCCAAATACATCGCCAATGCGGTTGGGCGCAATGCCAAGTCCTGTGCAAGCTCCGGCTGCAACGGTATTTGACGAAGTAACAAACGGGTACGAACCAAAGTCAATGTCGAGCAATGAGCCTTGCGCACCTTCGGCGAGTATGCGTTCACCTTTAACCAGTGCAGTGTTCAGGTAGTGCTCGCTGTCAATGAAGCGCAAGGTGCGGAGGAAGGCGATGCTATCCATCCATTCAGCTTCCATCGATTCGAGGTCGTAGCTGAAATCGGGGAAATGATTGAGCAATTTGATGTGCTTCTGGCGCAGCGCTTGGTACTTATCGTCAAAGTGATCGCCGAGTGCATCGCCTACGCGAAGACCGTTGCGACCGGTTTTGTCCATGTAAGTAGGCCCAATACCTTTCAGGGTTGAGCCAATTTTGTTTTTGCCTTTTTCTTGCTCTGAAGCCGCATCGAGGAGGCGATGGGATGGAAGGATGAGGTGCGCCTTGCGCGAAATCAACAGATGGCGATGAACATCAACGCCTTGTTCGATGAGTGCGCTTACCTCGCGGCGGAAAATCACCGGGTCAATCACCACGCCGTTTCCGACTACGTTTTGTTTGTCGGTGTGGAAAATACCCGAAGGAATGGTGTGCAAAACGTACTTCTTGCCGTCAAACTCAAGTGTATGGCCGGCATTTGGGCCACCTTGAAAACGCGCAATGATGCTGTAGTGCGGCGTAATAACGTCAACGATTTTACCTTTGCCTTCATCGCCCCATTGGAGCCCGAGCAGGATGTCAACTTTCATGATTCTGGAGGGCATTGATACCGTCTTCAACCGACGGTTTGATTTCAAGTACAGCGTTCAACTTTATAACGCCCAACAATTCGTTGATGTTAGGCGGCACAGCCGCGAAAATAACACGGCCTTCGTCATGGTTGATACGCTTGATGGTTTTTACCAGCAGGTTTATTCCGCTGCTGTTCATGTGCGTGAGTGCGCTGAGGTCGACCACAAATTTGCGGCATCCATCGGTGCATGCGCTCTCGGCTGCGTCAATGAGTGAACTGTCGTTGTTGGTTTCAATGAACCGGCCAGCCAGACGAAAAATGCAGCACCCGGTTTCGGTAGAGGTATCAACGGTCAGACTCATGCGCTTCGGTGTTTCGGCGTGCATAGAAGTTGAGCGAATGATGCAGAATTTCGATGCCGAAAATCTCTTCCAAGGTGCTTTTGATTTGCTGAATGCGGGGGTCACAGAACTCAAGCACTTCGCCCGTTTCAGACAATATGATGTGATCGTGCTGGTGGTTTTGATGCGCCTTCTCGAACTGAGCGAGGTTCTTGCCGAATTGGTGCTTGCGCACCAAATTGCACTGCAAGAGCAATTCAATGGTGTTGTACAAGGTGGCACGTGACACCCGGTAGTTCTCGTTTTTCATGTGCACGTACAGCGATTCGATGTCGAAATGACCTTCGAATGCGTAAATCTCGCGGAGTATGGCGAAGCGCTCGGGGGTTTTTCGGTGGCCATTGGCCTCGAGAAACTCCGCGAAAAGCGCACGTACTTTATCTTGAACCTCTTCGTTCTTTGCCATCGCTTTGCACGAAAGAGCAAAGGTACGCTTTTCGTTGGATTGCAGGCGTGTAAATCGCCTAAAGCAAACTGTTTCCGGCGCGCTCAACAGTGAGCACCCCCTCAACGTTGCGCAGCTTCTGAATCAAGGTGTTGAGGTGTTCTGTGTCGTGCACCTGAACCCTCACCTGACCTTCGAAAATGCCGTCGTTCGACTCAAAACTAATCGCACGCATGTTCACGTTCATGTCGGCCGAAATGATGCTCGTGATTTGGTTCACCAAGCCCACGTCGTCAATGCCCGAGAACAAAACGGTCACTTCAAACTGCACCAACTCACGGCTGGCCCACCGCGCCTTGATCACCCGGTAGGCATAGTTGCCGAGCAATTGGGTCGCGTTCGGACAGTTCTCTCGGTGAATCTTGATCTCGCCTTGCGAGGTAACAAAACCAAACACGTCGTCGCCCGGTATCGGGTTGCAGCAGGGCGCAAGGGCGTAGTCAAGCTGTTGCTGTTCGTCGCCAATAAGCAGTGCATCGCGCTTGCCCGGAACCGGAGCAATGATAGGCGCTGCTTGCTCATGCAGCACTGACCCAACACGCGCAAATGAAATGCGCCCGTTGTCAATGGTGTAGCCTCTCAGCTTTTTAATGTCAATCTTGCCGCGGGCAATCTGGTAGTACAACTCAGTGGCCGATTCAACGTCGTAATGCTTCTCAAGCTCGGTGATGTTCACGCTCAAGAAACTGACGCCAAGACTCTTGAATTTCCTTCGGAGGATTTCCTTCCCTTCTGCGGCGATTTTCTTGCGCTCTTCTTTGAGCACCTGCTTGATTTTCTGACGTGCTCGCGCCGTGATGACATAATTGAGCCAGTCTTCTTTCGGTCGCTGTTTCTTTGAGAGAATAATCTCAACCTGATCGCCACTTCGCAAAACATGGCTTAGCGGCACAAGGCGTTGGTTCACTTTAGCGCCAATGCATTGCGCTCCTACCTGCGAGTGAATACTGAAGGCAAAATCCAACGCAGTTGCACCTTTCGGTAAGGTGCGGAGGTCTCCGTTTGGCGTGAAGATGTAAATTTCTTCACTGAACAGGTTGAGCTTGAAGTCGTCAATGAACGATAGTGCATCGTCATCGGTGCTCTCGAGTACTTCGCGTATTTGCGCCAGCCAGCGGTCAAGGTTGTTTTCACCGTTCGATGAACCGCCTTTGTACCGCCAATGCGCGGCAAAACCTTTCTCGGCAACATTGTCCATCCGACGGGTGCGAATCTGCACTTCGACCCATTTGCCGGTCGGACTCATTACGGTCGTGTGCAACGATTCGTAGCCGTTGGCTTTTGGAATCGATATCCAGTCACGCAGTCGGTCAGGGTTGGGCTGGTAAAAATCAGTCACCACCGAGTAAACCCGCCATGCTTCGGCTTTCTCTTGTTCAATGGGCACATCAATGATGATTCGGATGGCGAAAACATCGTAAATGTCTTCAAACTTCACCCGCTTCTTGTGCATCTTGTTCCAAATCGAGTACACACTCTTGGTGCGGCCTTTGATTTCGAAGTTGAAGCCTTCGTTCTCAAGGGCTTTGCCGATAGGGAAGATAAACTTGTTGATGAAGCGCGTACGTACAGCCTTGGTTTTGGTGAGCTTTGAGGTGATTTCTTCGTACTGTTCAGGCTCTTTGTACTTCAGTGCGAGGTCTTCGAGCTCGGTTTTGATGTTATACAGGCCGAGGCGATGCGCGAGCGGCGCGTACATGAACATTGTTTCTGAAGCAATTTTCTGCTGCTTCTCATGCTTCATGTGGTCAAGCGTTCGCATGTTGTGCAAACGGTCGGCGAGCTTGATCAGGATTACCCGAATGTCGTCACTCAGGGTGAGCAACATTTTTCTAAAATTCTCCGCTTGCGCGGATGTGGCGTGATCGAAAACACCCGAAATTTTGGTCAGCCCATCGATGATCATGCGCTCCTTCTCACCGAACAGCGTGCCGATGTCATCAAGCGAAATTTCAGTGTCTTCAACCGTGTCGTGCAAGAGAGCACACACCACCGAAGTGGTGTCAAGTCCGAGCTCTTCGGCACAAATGCGCGCCACCGCAATCGGATGGTAGATGTACGGCTCGCCCGATTTGCGCCGCATGTGCTTGTGGGCCTCCAATGCGAGGTCAAACGCTTTGCGGATGCGCTTGCGGTCAGCCGATGTCTTTGACCGTTCAGCAGCACGGAGCAACCCGCGGTAGCGCCGCAGAATTTCCCGTTTTTCTTCTTCTTCGTCGATCGCTAGGGTGGCGTTCATTAGCGGGCAGGTAATAGGGTCGAGCGCACTTCTCCAAATCCTACGCGCACGCCGTTGCGCTCGGCGTGTCCGCGGAAGATGACTTCATCGCCATCTTGGATGAATTTACGTTCAATTCCGTTTCCAAGTTGCACCGGTCGGGTTCCTTTCCACGAAAGTTCGAGCATCGAGCCATAGCTCTGCTCATCCATCCCCGAAATCGTACCGCTTGCGAGCACGTCACCACCGCGAATATTGCACCCGCCAATGGTGTGGTGGGCAAGCTGCTGGCACATGTTCCAGTACATGTACTTGAAGTTTGACCGGCATACCCGTGCCTCTTCATGACCTTCAGCGGGTTTGATGAAAACGTCGAGCGCGATGTCGTAATTGCGCTCTCCGGTGTATGTGAGGTACGGCAAAACAGCAGGGTCTTGCGTCGGACCGGCGACTTTAAAGGTTTCCAAAGCGTCTAAGGTCACCACCCAAGGCGACATGCTGCTGGCGAAATTTTTGGCCAGAAACGGGCCCAAGGGTACATACTCCCACTTTTGTATGTCGCGTGCGCTCCAATCGTTGAACAGCACCATGCCGAAAATGAAGTCTTCAGCCTCGTCGGTGCTGATTGACTCGCCCAACGGTTTACCGGGATAGGTAATGAACGCCATTTCAAGCTCAAAGTCGAGGAGGCGTGACGGACCAAACACAGGCGCTTCGCCTTCAGTAAGAACCATCTGGCCTTTTGGCCGATGCACAGGCGTACCCGACACCACAATCGATGATGCTCGGCCATGGTAGCCCACCGGCAGGTGCTTCCAGTTGGGCAAAAGCGCGTTGGCCGGGTCGCGGAACATTTTCCCCACATTGGTGGCGTGCTCAATGCTCGAATAAAAATCGGTGTAATCACCCACCTCAACGGGGAGGTACAAGGTCGCCTCCTGCATGGGCACTAGAACCTGCTTCACATGGTGCTCTTTGTTGCGCAAATCGGGAACGTCAGAACGCAGCAGTTTGCTCAGTCGGTTGCGCAGATCACGTGTGCCTTTCTTTCCTTTTTGAAGGATGCGATTCAAACTCGGTGCGGCAAAATCGGCCGCCTCAAAGGGCAAGTTCTCAAGGTACCCCAAAACATGCAAGGTGTTGAGGTCAACGATGTAGTCGCCGATGGCGACGCCAATCCGCGGCTGTTCCTTCCCAATCGAAAATACGCCAAACGGCAAGTTCTGGATGGGGAAGTCACTGTTGGGGGCTACGTCAATCCATGACGTTAACTTGGGGTCGTTGGCTGCGATCATCTGCGAATAGGGTTCTCTTGCAAAGTTAATAAATGGCACTGTGTAGCCCTTACTGTAGGAAGCTTATCTTGGTCGACGATGCCACACGCTTCCAATCCTTCCACAACGCCTTCTGCCAAACTTAGGTGGTTAGCTCTGATTCTGGCAGTGCTGTTTGTGCTGCACTTTGCGGCCACGGTGATTTATACGGTCGACGACATTCCTGTTGATGCACGCATCAAGCACCGGGTGTCGAATTACATGAAACCACTGTTTCATCAAGGCTGGAAACTCTTCGCCCCCGATGTGCCTACCTGCAACCCTGTGGTGCACTACCGAATGGCGCGCAATGGCCAGTGGGACGCTTATACCGACCTGCTGAATCACGAGCAGCTGCCAAGGCATCCAAAGCTCAATTACATGACCAATAAGTTGGCGGCCTATTTAATGAATGCGCTCCGCGTCGAGTGCGGTGATCGACCTGATTTGGCAGCCATGAACGAACGGGCACTGCAATCGGGTACTTTTTCACGCTGTGTGCAGTACGCGATGAATGTGCATGCGCTCTCCGGAGCATCGCCTGGTGATAGCATTCAGATTCGGTTGGTGCTCACCCACATTCCGCCTTTTGGAGGAGGAGCCGCACCTGAGAATACCACTGTTGAACTGCCCGCAATGCCGTTGCCGCATGAACGCGATTGATCGGTACACCGAACGGTGGAGTTCAAGCCTCCACAGCGCAGCCACGCAGCGGCTCTTCGTGCGCAGCATCTTCGTTTTTCTCTTTGTTGACTACCTGTATTTGTGGCCGATTCGTGGTTTCATCTGGGGCGAGGCTTCGCTCCTGAAGCCGGTGCAACAGCCCGATTCACTGCTCGTAAATGCTACAGCCATTCTTGACCATGAGCGCGCATTTGCCCTGCCGGCCTACTACTTCATGTTGGCGGCGTCGCTGTGGTGTGCCCTGGGTTTACGGTGGAACCGGGCGTTGCGACTCGCTGTGTTTGGGGTTTCACTGATGCTTTACTATGCCGCGATGCCCGTGTTCAACGCGTCGTTGCTGCTCTTCCACCTTTTTGTCTTTTTTTCTTTGGGGATGGATGAGGATGCCCGCACGCCGGCTCGGCGTTTGGTCTCGAATGTGGCGTTTGCAGCCGCGCGCCTTCAGCTTGTGCTGGTGTACGCGGTTGCAGCAGGATACAAATGGTCGGGTGCCATGTGGTTGGATGGTTCAGCCGTATATTACGCGCTTATGCTCGATCGCTACGATGCGCTTGGCGTGGGAGGGATGCTTTCAGGAAAGTGGTTCATATTCACCGTCTTGTCCTACATGGGATTGGCCTACCAAACGGCCTTCCCTGTGCTGATTTGGATTAAGCGTTGCAGAATTCCGCTGCTGATTGCGGCAGTGAGCTTTCACGGATGCATTGCGGTGGTGCTCAATCTTCCCGATTTCGGAATCGCAATGATTTTTGCTTACACGGTGTTTCTGCCCAACAGCAATGCTGAGTGGATACTGAACCTGCCAAACCGTATGTACAGCAAACGCGTTTAGAACAGTTCGCCAACGATACGCTCAACGGTGTACCCTTCGGCTTCGGCCTTGTAGTTGCGTACCACACGGTGGCGAAGAATCGGGAGTGCTACTGCTTGCACATCTTCGATATCAGGGCTGTATTTCCCGTTCACGGCCGCGTTGCACTTGGCGGCTACGATTAAGAATTGGCTTGCACGCGGACCTGCTCCCCATGAAAGGAAGTTGTTTACCAAGTCGGGAGCCAATTCACGTCCCGGACGGGTTTTTGACGCCAAGCGCACAGCGTATTCAATCACGTTGTCGGCAACCGGCATTTTGCGAATCAGTTCTTGAAAGAAGACAATTTCTTCTGACGACACCACCGAGTTTACTTGGTTTTTGATGTTGCCTGTGGTGTTTTTCACCACGTTCAGTTCTTCTTCGAAACTTGGGTAATCAACCCAAATGTTGAACATGAAGCGGTCGAGCTGGGCTTCAGGAAGTGGGTAAGTACCTTCTTGTTCAATGGGGTTTTGGGTTGCCAAAACAAAGAACGGGGTTGGAAGCGGGTAGCGCTTTCCTGCTGCGGTAACGGCGCGCTCTTGCATCGCTTCGAGCAGCGCCGCTTGCGTTTTGGGCGGTGTACGGTTGATCTCGTCAGCAAGGATGATGTTGCTGAAAAGGGGGCCTTTCACAAACCGAAAACTGCGGTTCTCATCGAGAATTTCAGAGCCTACAATATCTGACGGCATCAAGTCAGGGGTGAACTGGATGCGGTTAAAACTCAAGCCGAGCGCCTCTGAAATGGTGTTCACAAGCAAGGTTTTGGCGAGTCCGGGAACACCCACGAGAAGGCAGTGGCCGTTGCCGAGTATGCTAATGATGACTTGGCGAATCACCTCGTCTTGCCCTACAATGACTTTCCCGATTTCGCGGGTAAGATCGGCGTATTTTACTTTGAGGTGGTCGAGGGCTTCAGCGTCAGAAGAGAAATTTGGTTGTGCCATGTCAGCGTCGTATCGTGGTTTTCATGAAAGGCTAAAGGTCTTCGCCCGTCCATGGAAATGTGAATGTGCAGTTTGAGTAATCATCCGATAAACGGACGTAGGTGTCTTTAAGTTTCTTGGTGATCCATTTTTCAAGCGAGGCCTGTTGCATTTCGCCTTCGGCCATGCTCTTGAACATGAGGTAATCATCGCGAAGGTTGGCTTTGTGTGCCGCGCTTCGTCCGTCCACGCGAAAAACAACAAAGTACGGGCCCTTCCCTGGGTCTTCGCGCATAACCGGAGCCGACACTTCGCCGACTTCAAGTTTATTTAAGACCAGGAAAATGTCGCGTTCAAGTTGGTCAACAGCGTGCTTCATGCCGCCTGTGTACATGTTGGCTACTTTGCCCTCTTGCATACGCGATTGTTTGTCGGTAGAGTGCATCACGGCGGCGCGCTCAAAGCTTAAGCTATCATCGCGGATGACTTGAGCCAAGCTATCTAGAAAGCGTTCACTTCGGATGAGGTCTTCATCGTTAACTTTTGGGCTAAAGAGCACGTGGCACGCGCTGAATCCGCCGGCTTTTTTATCAGTCACCTTCACAAAATGGTAGCCGAAGTCTGATTCGAACACCGGCGTAAGGTCACCGATTGGTGTGTTGTAAACGGCGCTTTCGAATTCAGGGACAAACGCGCCCTTTGGGATGTTTTCATAGCATCCGCCTTTGTATTTTGAGCCTGGGTCGTCAGAATGGCGCAGGGCAGCAATGGCCAGTGTGAGTTTTCCGCTTTCGACCGATTTTCGAACCGAGTCGGCTTTTTGGCGCAAGGCTTCTTTCTCTACGGTGCTTGGTTCGGGTTGAAAGATGATTTGGCTGTAGCGCACTTCTTCACTCACCAGAGGCAAGCTATCAGGGTGGAGGCCTTCTACAAAACGCTGAACATCGCGCGGTGTGGCTTCTGCTTGGAGGTTCAATTTGCCTTGCATTTGCTGAATCAACAGCTGGTCTTTTATGGGGTCATGGAATTCGGCTTTCCATTCGGCGATGGTTTTGCCGTACTCTTTTTCCATGGCTTCGATTGACCCGAACAACGAGAGAAAGTAGTTCAAACGGTCTTCAATCATCGATTGAATTTCGCCTTCAGTAACCACCAAGGAGTCGATTTTGGCTTGGTTGAGTAGGAGTTTCTCGAACAACAGGTTATCAACGATTTCGCAGCGCGAGTTGCCATCGGGGTCGCTTCCTTGCATACGCTGCTGCACGAGGGAGCTCTCGATGTCGCTCAGCAAGATGATTTCGTTACCAACCACCCCAACGATGCGGTCAATGACATCGCCTTGTGCTTGTGCATTGATTTCAGGTTGTGCACGAAGCCATCCGGCGGAGCCGAGAAAAAAGAGAACGAAAAGGATATGAATCGACTTCATGTGTCAGTACAGCTTTTCAACGTCTTTGCGTCCGTAGGCATCGAGGAAGATTTCATCGCGCATTTTCGCCAAGAGTTCTTTCTTTCTCCTGTTAAGGATCATGCTTTTGATACTGCTTTCCACCAAAGGTAACGGAGATACGGTGTCTTTCAGTTTGAACTCGATAAACTTAACGAAGTATAACTTTCCTTCTTCGCTAAATTCGGCCCGTTTATTTTGGCGCAGGAAGGCCTCGATGTTGTACACATCGATTGGGATTTTGGTGAGCAGCTCTTCGAAGTACATCCACGATTCGGTGTCGATGTAGTACACGGCGCCATTGTCAACGCAGAACTGCTCGAGTTTGATGAGGTCTTCTTGGTCGTCGCTGTCGAAGAGTTTTTTGAACTGCTTGATTTTTGGGGTTGACTCGGGCAGCACAACGAATTTCACCTTCACGATGTAATCGTTCAACGCAAAGATGTTCTGGTTATCTTGATAAAAGCGCGTGATTTCTTCTTCGCTGATTAACGTATCGAGGCGCTGCTGCACGAAAAGGTTTTCGTAGGCGTAGGTGAGGAGTGCCTTTCGGTGGGCTTCGAGCTCTTCTTCGAACTGTTTTTGGTTTTCGGGCAAGCGACGTTCGGCTGTATTAAGCAACACCTGTTCTTTCATCCAGTCATTGATGTAGCGTTCGGCTAGGAGCGCGCTGTCTTCAGGACTTGCAGCATCGGGCACGATGGCCCTCACCTCGTCCCACGACAAGAATTTATCGAATGCACGGGCGGCTACATCGTTCGGTGCAGCGTTCTCAGGTGCCTTTGGGGCGCATGCAAAGAGGAGAATCGAAATCGCAATTGTGACAAACCTCATTTCAACCCGTAGAGCACGTCGTAATTCACGTTGTAGCGGTACTTCTCACGCAGGCTGTTGATCCACTGCCGTTCAAGGTGGTTTTGGTACTCTGCTGTAATCATTCCCCGTGCCTCGTCGAGGCCTTTGGGCATTGCGTCAATCACTTCGATGATTTCGATAATGATGAACTGGCCATTGGCCTCGTGGGTGGTGACTGCGGCGTTTGACCAGGTGCTTTTGTCAAGGAGGTTGTTTTCGCCCCGCTCCCATGTGTTTTCTTCGATGGTGACGTTGAGCTTCGAATCGGCGTTGATCTTGTCTTTGATTTCAACCGGGGTTTTTCCTTTGCGGATCATTTTCTCAACTTCGCCGGCGATTTTCTTGTTGGCACAGGTGTACACATTCGCGGCAGCTCGTTGCTTCCACATGAAGAGGCTTTTGTTGGCTTGGTAGAATTCTTCGATTCCGCTGCTGTCGCGAACGGCCTTTGACCACACTTTTCGGTCAGTCAATTCGAAAAGGAGAATGCCATCGTGGTATTCGCTCATCAACAGTCTGAACTCGTTGTGCTTGCTTTCGAGTTTACTGTCTTCGTATGCCATAAGTTGTGCGTCAACAAACTCGTCGAATTTGCTGTTGATGACATCAACGGCTTTGAACCCGCGGCGTTTGATGCTTCCTTCTTGGAGGAATGCGTAAAAATCATTGACGAGCACCGGTTTCCCTTCGATGCTGAAGAGCTCCTTGTCAAGTCCTTTTTCAGATTTGAGGCGGATGCCGTAGTTGTCAACAAAGGTGCTGTCGTCTTTGGCAGCCAAATCGAGAAGCGGCTTGAGGTTTTTGCGGTTGGGAGCTACGCCGTAGCTTTTTTCAAGTTTGCGAAGGAAGCTGTTGCGGGTCATGTCGGCGCGCGTGTCACGGCTTACTTTTCGGCGAATGTCGGCTTCCATTTCTTCAAAGCTGGGTACCGGCTTTGATTCAAGACGTTTGATGATGTGCCATCCGTAATCGGTGCGCACGGGTTCGCTGATATCGCCGTCGTTTTTCAGGTTAAAACTGGCCTCTTCGAAGGTGTCGACCATTTTGCCGGTCCCGAACCAAGGCAGTTCACCGCCGTTGCGAGCGGTGCTGTTGTCTTGCGAATGCTTCATAGCCATGTCGGCGAAGTCAGCGCCGTCTTGGAGGAGCTCGTAAATTTCGCGGGCTTTGGCTTCGCTTTCTTTCTCGAGTTCAGGATTTTCTTTATTCCCTTCGGGATGGCGGAGCATAATGTGCGCAACGCGTACTTCGCCGCGTGCCGGCCTGCGGTCAACGGTTTTAACAATGTGGTATCCGAAGCGTGAGCGCACGGGCATACTGATTTTGCCAATGGGGGTAGTAAAGGCTGCTGTTTCAAAAGGGTACACCATTTGGAATGACGTGAAGTAGCCCAAGTCGCCTTTGTTTTCGCGTGCCGAGGGGTCTTCGCTACCGCCTTTTCCTGTGCATACGGCTGCAAAGTCTTCACCTGCCAGAATGCGGTCGCGGAGTTTGATGATGCGGTTCCACGCTTTGAGGGTGTCTTCAGGTGAGGCCGTGGGTTCGAGGTTGATGAGGATGTGGCTCGCGCGCACTTCTTCCAAACGGCGGTCGTAAGCTTCTTGTACCAGTGCATCGAGCAGTTCATTGTCGATGAGGTACGGACGAGCAAGTTGTTTGCGGTAACCGTCGAGCTCTCGCTTGAAGGTTGATGCCGTATCGAGCCCTTGCTCGCGTGCTTCGCGCACCTTGAGTTTGAAGTTGACAAACAACTCCATGTATTCATCAAGGGCTTCAGCCGTAACAACGGTATCGCGGTTGTTTTTGCGGAAAACAGCTTCGAAGTCGGCCAATGTCACCTGCTCGTCTTCAACAGTAAGTACGACGGCATTTTTGTTTTGGGCGGATGCGGTGATGCTTCCAGAGGCGACCGCTAGGGTCACACATGCAAAAATCAACAGGTTCTTCATCATAATTCGGTAAGCTTTGGTTGACGCTATGCGCAAAAGTACAAGTTTGATGCCAAGACCTTAACGGAGGCTGTAGTTTGGTGCTTCACGTGTAATGAACACATCGTGCGGATGGCTTTCGCGCATACCTGCACTGGTGATTCGCACGAATTGTGCCTTTTGTAGGGCTGCGATGTCAGGGGCGCCGCAGTAGCCCATTCCGGCGCGCAAGCCACCAACAATTTGGTACATTACTTCGCGGGCGGTTCCTTTATAGGGAACGCGGCCGCTGATGCCCTCGGGCACCAGTTTTTTGATGTCGTCTTCAGCGTCTTGGAAGTAACGGTCGCTTGATCCTTTTTGCATGGCTTCAATCGAGCCCATGCCGCGGTAGCTCTTGAAACGTCGTCCTTCATAAATGATGGTCTCACCGGGCGACTCTTCAACACCGGCGAGCATTGAACCCACCATAACGGTGTGGGCGCCGGCGGCGATGGCTTTAACGATGTCACCGGTGAAGCGTATTCCACCGTCAGCAATCAACGGGACACCCGTTCCTTCGAGGGCTTTGGCGACTTCCATTACGGCGTAGAGCTGTGGCACGCCTACACCGGCGATGATGCGGGTAGTGCAGATGGAGCCCGGTCCGATGCCTACTTTCACAGCGTCAGCGCCATGGTCAACGAGGGCTTTGGCCGCAGCGCCTGTGGCGATGTTTCCGCAAATGATTTCAACCTTCGGAAAGCGGTCTTTGATTTTTCGGAGCGTGTCAAGAACTCCGCGGCTGTGGCCATGTGCGGTATCAACAACCAAGGCGTCAACACCGGCGTTGACGAGCGCATCGGCACGGTCAATGGTGTCGGCTGTAACGCCAATGGCAGCTGCAACGCGCAAACGACCGTAGCGGTCTTTGCAAGCATTGGGGAATTCTTGCAGCTTGAGGATGTCGCGGTAGGTGATCAATCCGACCAAACGGTTGTCGGCGTCAACGACAGGAAGCTTTTCAATTTTATGGCTTTGGAGAATGCTTTCGGCTTGTTTGAGGTCGGTGCCTTCAACAGCCTTTACGATGTTTGCGGAGGTCATGACCTCGCGAATTGGACGTTGATTGACTTTTTCGAATCGGAGGTCTCGGTTGGTGACAATGCCTACCAGTATACCCGTTTCGTTAACTACGGGAATGCCGCCAATTTTATGCTCTGCCATGAGCTGAAGTGCATCACCGACCAAGGCATTTTCGCTGAGTGTCACGGGGTCTTGAATCATGCCGCTTTCAGAGCGCTTTACTTTGCGCACTTCGTTGGCTTGTTCTTTGATGCTCATGTTTTTGTGAATCACACCAATGCCCCCTGCGCGTGCCATGGCAATGGCCATTTCGTACCCCGTCACGGTGTCCATAGCGGCTGAAATCACAGGTGTACGGAGGGCGATATTTCGCGTGAGCTTCGATTCAATCGACACTTCTCGGGGTAGTACCTGCGAAAAAGCGGGTATGAGGAGCACGTCGTCGTAAGTGAGTCCTTCACCTACGACCTTATCGTTTACATTGAATGCCATGCTGAGTGAGACTTAGGGGTAGCGAAAAAAGTGGTGCAAAGGTATGAAAATTCGTGTGTTGAATTTCATTCTCCGGCGCCTACAATGATCATTACTGTGCCCCGTTTTTCGTAGATGCGCCCTGCGCCATCAGAAACGGATAAATACCAAGCGTACATGCTTTCCGGCGCCAATTCGCCGCGGTACTTGCCGTCCCAACCTACTTCGAGGTCATTGGTCTCAAAGATCATGTTGCCCCAACGGCTGTAGATTTGCAGGCGGTAATTATCGGCGTTGGCGAAACTGATGATCGGCGCGAAAACGTCATTTTCACCGTCGCCATTGGGTGTGAAGGCATTGGGTACCCAAATTACCGGTTCTTGGGTCAGGCACAGGCGGTTGCTTTCAGGCAGCCCCGGCAAGGTGTACCCGTTGCCGTTTTCTACGGCGGTGATGCGGTAGCAGAATTCACCGGGTGTGTTGAGCAAATCGCCTACTTGGTCAACGTAACTGGTTATGCCACCGGCGAGGGTGACGAGCAAATTGGGGAATTCTTGGTTTCCAACCCAGCGGTATATTTCGTAGCGCTCAACACCATTGTCCCAATCAAGGTAGTCAGACCAATCGATGATATTGGAGAGGTCAGCGCGGTTTACAAAGCCGCTGAGCAATATGGACGTGCCAATGTTGGATTGGTCGATTTCGTCACCGCACGAATTGCTAACGTTCACGCGGTACGTGTAGATGTTTTCGTCGGTGCCGGCGACTTCATCGAGGAAGGTAAGTTCTCCAGCGCCATTGGCGGTGAGTGCAACGCGGAAATCAAAGGCTTCGCTTCCTGCGCGTTTGCGTTCGAGTGAATAGATGTGTTCGGTGGCACTTCCCGGACCAATTTCGACAACGATTTCGACGAGGTTTCGGTCAATCGGGTTGACTTCTCGAATGTAGGTGAATGCAGGTGCGGCCGGGTAAAAAACCGTTGCTGTTCGACGGTTTGACGATGCTTCCCAAGCGGTGTTGTTGGCGACTGCCTTTACACGGTAGCGGTACGAGCTGCCGAGGTTTACGTTTTCGTGAGTGTACGACGTGGTGTTTTCGTCAACTACAGCGAGTGTGAACGACGGGTTGAAAATGCCTGAACCGGGAATAGGTTCTTCAGCGGCGTAGATTTCGTAAAGCGCAACGCCATCAGCCCAATCGGTGTAGGGTGTCCAAATTAGTTGTACATCGTCAGAGCAGGGCTGCCAGAGGTGGGTTAGGTAGATGGTTGACGCGCAACTAAGGTTTGCGGCACCCGGATCAGGAGCACCAGAGGCGAGCAGACAGCTGTCGAAGGCAGCGATGTTGTAAAACTCAACGCCGAGATTGGCCTGCGAGTCGGGGTTCGTCCAAGAAAGAATGTTGGCTCCAAAAATGGTATCAAGCGGAACGGGGTTGAAGCCCGGTTGGCATTCGTAGATGATGTAGCCATCAACGTCGGCTTGGGGCGGTGGTTCCCAAGTTAGGAGGGCTTGGTTGCTCAAACTGTCGACCGAAACGGAGGTAAAGAGGGGTGCGCTGGGGTCAATTTGGTCTTGAAACACTCCGCCGGCGCTGTTCGAAACAGAGGCGCACGGACTGATACCGTTGTATACTACAAAGAAATCGAGTTGTGCAGAGCACACCGATACCTCATAGCTGTATGCGTTCAGACCTGTGTCAGTAGGAATGGAATGAATGAAATTCACTACACCAGCCGGAAATTCGAGGTAGATATCGATGGTGCCTCCGGGTGTTGGCGGCCCGTCCCATGGGTGATTCCATAGAAGCTGAACGATTCCGGGCACAACGCTGGCATTCAAGCCCAAGTGAACACTGCAAAAAGAGGGGCCCGGCGGTGCGGCTTGGGGAGTGCCATTGTTGTAAATCGTTTGAATGTAGAAACACTCCGAGTCGAGAGTTCCATCGTAGGCTGTGACGGTGTAGTTGGTGAGGCCGAAGTTGTTCAGTACGGTGACTTCTTCTTCCAACGGGCCTCCGTTGATCAATCGGACGATTCGGAAGCCTGTGCCCCATCCAGACGGGTCACTAGGGGTTGACCAGCTCAAGAAGATATTCCCATTGTCAACCACTGTCATGCAGTTGATGGCAGGTGAAGCGGGAGCTTGGGCACGACTCATCCACCCGATTGCCAAGGCAGCAACGGTAAGCAAAGCTTGAAGAATGTATTTCGCGGTTCTGGTCATGCCGAATTCATGACAAAATTAGGTCTTTGCAACTGATAACGCGGAAAATGCCTTTAGATTTTACAGACAAAGGCCATCATCCGCCGGAGGCGAAAAGAAAGTCACACTATCAATACCCCAAAACCATGGTTCAGGTTGCACACATCGCCTAGAAATTGAAGCGTTTGCCAAGTTGAGGTGCGCCGAGTACGCGGTAGTCGTGCAAGATTTCAGCGATGATGTCGGCAGCGGCCTGCACAGTGTTGAAGCGACCCGCGATTTGGCCAATCTCAAGCTCGCCATTTTCGAGGTCACCTTCGAACATGCCTTTTTTCGCTCGGCCTTTGCCGAGGAGTGCCTTCAATTCGTCTGCTGAGGCGCCGCGGTTGTAGGCTTCGAGCACCGACGAAAGGAAACCGCCTTTCAGCAGCCGAACGGGTGTTAATTCTTTGAGCGTCAAAAGGGTGTCGCCCTCATTTGCCCGTTGAACCGCGTTTTTGAAGGTCTCATGGGCCGATGATTCTTCGGCAAGAACGAAGCGCGAGCCGATTTGAACGCCATCGGCGCCCAAGACCATAGCGGCGAGCATCGAGCGGGCATCGCCGATGCCTCCGGCCGCAACCAGCGGAAGTTCGATGGCATCGGCTACCGACGGAATGAGTACCATGGTGGTGGTTTCGTCGCGTCCGTTATGTCCTCCGGCTTCGAAGCCTTCGGCAATGACGAAGTCAACGCCTGCCGATTGTGCCTTGAGCGCGAATTTTGTGCTGCTGACCACGTGGCCCACGATGCAGCCGGCGTCTTTGAGTCTTTTTGTATGGATGGATGGGTTTCCCGCACTGGTGATCACTACCGGTACACGGTGTTGCTCGATGGCATCGAGGTGCGCAGCAATGTCAGGGTAGAGCAGCGGCAGATTTACGGCGAACGGCTTTGTTGTGGCCTCGCGAATGCGTTTGAGGTGGAGATTGAGCACGTCAGGGTACATGGAGCCCGAACCGATAACACCCAAGGCACCGGCATTGCTCGCCGCCGCGGCCAAGCGCCAGCCCGAACACCACACCATGCCGGCTTGAATGATCGGATAGCGCGTTCCTAGTAAGTTTAAGAGGCGGTTTTCCATGGTGTAAGCGGCTTGTGCGCTGCGAAAGTAACCTGAATTGCGCGAATGCGTTTAATGTTGTGGTGCCGCCGCACAAATCGGCGGAATAAACGCAGATTCAACTTTGTTTATCGAAGGAAAAATGTATTTTTGTCGCTGTATTCAGACCAAACTTCTGAAAATGAGCCGACTGCTAATTATCGTTTTCGCTGTAATTTCCACCTTTACCGCTACTGCCCAGTACAACTTGGAGTATGGTATCATGTTTGGTGGTGCGAATTACCTCGGAGATATCGGTGGTCAGGCGCTCACCCGTCGTGATTTTGTTTGGGACATGCACCTGAACAAAACCAACGTCGCACTCGGCGGTTACGGCCGTTACAAGTTCTCGAAGCGCTTGGCGGTCGTGGCGAATTTGACCTACCTTCAAATTGGCACTGCCGACTGGGTATCGACAAATCCGGCGCGTGTGGCACGAAATTTGAACTTTCGTAACCGTATGTTGGAGCTGGGCGCTCGGGCCGAGCTTACGCTGTTTTACGACAATGACGTAAGCGGTCGCGGGTACTACAACCCTGATTTCCGTTTCTACGTGTTCGGTGGTTTGTCGGTTTTCCGTCACAACCCTGAAGGACGTGTTCTTGACGCAAGCAGCGATATGTTCAGCCCAGTCTGGCACAATCTTCGTCCGCTCCGCACCGAAGGTCAAGCAGAAGAGTACAGCATGTTCGGGATGGCTATTCCCGCAGGTATCGGCCTGTTTTTCACCTTTGATAAGAAATGGCGTGTTGGTTGGGAGCTCTCTTGGCGCACCACCTTCACCGATTACCTCGACGATATCAGTGGCACTTACGGCAACCCGGCAGACCTCCCAAGCAATTTGGCGCGAGAGATTGCAAGTCAGTCAAACGCCGGTATCATTGCACGCATAAACGACCCCAACTCTGGTACCGTATTTGACCACCAGTACGTTGAGGGCTTCTCAACCAAACGCGGTGACCCGTCAAACAACGACAGCTTCTTGACCACGCAGCTCACCGTAGGGCGAGCGATTAAAGGACGAAGCAACTTCTACAAGCGCAAATACAGCTGGCTGCGCAGCCGTGCAGGAGCACGGAAATCACGCGCCAAGTTCTAACAGCGCACACACAACGGCATTCAAAAGGCCACCCGAAGAGGTGGCCTTTTTTGGTTGATGCGAGCTCGGTTTACGGTTTACGCTTTGCGAATGAACTGTCCGATTTTTGAGATGGGCTTTAGTGTTAAAGTGTACCACGCCGGACGGAGACCGTTCATGGTCCAAGCTTTTCGGTCTTCTTTGTTGGCGCGCAGTCGGTTTTTGAGGCTTACGTTGCTTTCGCCCCCAACGCGCATACGTGTGATGACCCGCGGGAGGTAACAGCACCGGATTTGGTGCTTATAAAGGAAACGGAGCATGAGTTCATAATCGGCGGCCGATTTCAAATCGAGCGAGTAGAGACCAAAGCGGTCGTAAGCGCTGCGTGACACAAAGAAGGTGGGGTGTGGAGGCATCCAGCCTTGGCGAAAGCGCGAACGGTTAAATTGGCCGGCCTTCCAGTAACGCGTGACCTTATCGGTGTGCGCGCGATCAACGTACACCAAATCGGCGTACAGGGCTTCGCATTCAGGATGTGCTTTAAGGGTGTTGACCACATCGCGAATGACCGATGCATCGGCATAAAAGTCATCGCTGTTGAGAACGCCAATGACATCGCCGGTGGCCGCTCGAACCCCTTTGTTCATGGCATCGTAAATGCCTTTATCGGGTTCAGAGCTGAAATGAGCGATGCGGTGAAGGTATTTCTGTACGATGGCTTGTGTACCGTCGCTTGACCCACCGTCAATCACAATGTACTCGACGTCAGGGTAATCTTGTTGGATGACCGATTGCAGCGTAGCTTCAATGGTTTGTGCGCTGTTGTAGGCAATCGTTACAATGCTGATTTTCATGGTGCGATGCTTCGTTGCCTTACGGCGACTGCCGGATTTCCGCGGTAAATGGTGTAGGGGTCGAGGTTTTTGGTGGCGACCGATGCCACAGCAAGTACGGCATGGTTGCCAACGGTAACGCCCGGGCCCACCAACGCTCGGGCGCCAATCCAGGCGCCGTTTTCGAGGGTGATTTCGCCGGTAATCAAATCAAAGCTGCTTTTGGTGTAGTCATGGTTGCCGCACAGAAGCATGGCGCCTTGCGAAAGGCAAACGTGGCTGCCAATGCGGGTGCAAGTGAGGTTGTCAATCCACACCTGTTCACCGATCCAAGCGTATTCGCCGATGCTTAATTTCCAAGGGTATTTGATGTTCACCGACGGTTTGATAACCACGCCACGACCGACCCGCGCGCCGAAGAGACGCAGAATGGCGCATTTTAGGCCGGAGAACGGTACAAGCGGATTTTGGAAGACGATTGCGTTGACAACAAACCACAGCACGCGCTTCAGGAGTGGCCCCGGCTTGTAGTCCGGATTGTGAAAGGTGCTGAGGTCGGTGGTGGTGGTCATGGCGTTTCGCAGAACAGTTTTAGGTTTGCCCGGAGTGCAGCTTCGTTGTGGGTTCGCTTGGGGCCGTTGGTTTCGGTGCCTTGGCAAAGTTCGGTGTAAAGGTCGTCATCCATTTCCAAACAATGAAGCAAAACGGGCAGCATACGGTCAGCTGCGAGTGGCAAATCCCAGCCGAGTTGGTCACTGTGCAAGTTGCGCCAAGGGGTTTGATCAGAAACAATCACCGGAATACCTGATCCAATGGCCTCAGCGATTGAATGGCCGTAATTCTCGCCAAGCGTGGGCAAGAACATGAAGTGGTGCTGCGACGTTTTATCGGGAATTTCGTGCGGCGCAATGTCGCCGTGAAAGCGCACATCGAGTTGCGGGGCGCGCTCAGCGGCTGTTTGGCATTTTGCGAGGTAATCGGTGTTTTGGAGGGTTCCGAAAATGTCGTAGCGAATGCATCCGCCGGTTTGCGCAAGCCATTCAATGCCTTGCAGCAGGTTTTTTTCTTGGCTGACCCGTGCAACGGTGTACAGGTGAAGTTCACCTGCCTCTTTTTTGGGTCGGCTTCGCCGGATGGTGACTTTGCGGGGCAGGTTTGGAGCTACCACCACCGTGCTCGCTTGACCGAAGTGGGTGACGATTTCATTGCGTTCGTCGGATGAGCTTGCCAACCATGTGATGCCGCGGAACCATCCGAATGTTTTGGCCAGCGCGATGAATGTTTTTTTCTTTCCGGCCTTAAGCGACAACGCGCCGTGTTTCAACATCCCCCTCGGGGCGAGGATGACCTTGGTTTGCATGCCCATCCGCCGGCAGGCGAACAAGGGAAGCACCGCAAAGGAAACACTGAACAAACTGTTGATGAGGATGCGGTGGTAGGCGCGCTCAGAAAGTATTGACGCCAGTTGTTTGGCGCTCGGCCGCTTGCTCAAGTAGATGACGCGTTCGTTGGGTGCACGGTCAATCCACTGGTCGGTGGCGATGCCCGGGTAAGGCGTTGAGGTGGCGTGATCAAAGCACGACGTCACGATGGAGAATCGGCAGGGAAGGTGCGCCACAAGCGAAGCCACCGATTGAATCGGACCGCCGGCGCGGTAGCCGGGCAGGTACCAATCGACAAAGATGATGACTTCAGGCAGCGCTGTCAAAACCTGTTTTTTTCGAGCCAGTACCCCAGCACTACGAGGTGCCAAACGCGCGACCACGAAATCATGCGGTCGCGGTTGATGAACCTGAGCCAAAGACGGTCAATTTCAGCCGCGTTGAATTCGTCGCGTTTTTTAAGGCTGTTCAATGCGGTTTCGCAGAACCCTCTGAGTTGGTTGCGCATCCAGTGCTCCCATGGCAGGGTGAAGCCCATTTTTTTACGGTCGATGATTGACGAAGGCAGGAGGTCGTCGAGCGCATCGGTGAGCAGTTTTTTCGGTGTATGCGGGTATTTGAAGGGGTCAGGCACGCCCATCACGTAGCTGACCAAACGGTGGTCGAGAAAAGGTACACGCACTTCGAGCGCGTGGGCCATGCTCATTTGATCGGTGTCGCGCAGGAGTACGTTTTGCATGTAGCTTCCGATTTCGGCAAGCGAAACTTGGCTGAGGTAGGGCAAGTTGAATCCCGGACGGCGCGTTGACAATTCACGTTCGAGGTATTTGCGCACCGCGTTGGGCGGGAGTTTGGCGTTGTTGAGCAGTGATTTGATGAGCGGATTGGGCAGTGTGAGCCGCGAAATGGGGTAGGCGTGTTCGAGATCGAGGTAATCTTGGAGGATGACTTCAGTGGTTTTCCACGACGCGATGCCGGGTTTTGCCATTTGCAGGGCGCTTCCGGCCATTTGCCGAGCGAATTTTGGGAAGCTCATGACCCAGCGTTTGTCGAGCATCTCAACCGATTGTTTGAAGATGCCATAGCCGGCGAAGAGTTCGTCACCACCGAGGCCGGAGAGGGCCATTTTAATCCCTTCTTGGCGGGTGACTTTGCTTACAACGAAGGTGTTTGGGCCGTCGCCGCTTGGGTGATCGAGGGCATTGAGCGCATCGGGGATGAGTTCGAGGAAGCGATCGGCCGTGAGTTCGATTTCGGTGTGCCGCGTGTTGAAGCGTTTGGCGATGGTGCGCGCGTGTTCGGCCTCCGAGAATTCATCTTCGCTGAATGCGACATTGAAGGTGTTGATTGGCCGGTCAGACACCGATGCCATGAGTCCGACGACTGCGCTGCTGTCAATCCCCCCTGAGAGGAAGGCTCCGAAGTCGACATCGGCGCGCATGCGCAGGGCCACCGAGTCGGTCAGTAGTTCACGAATTCGGGACAGCACCCGAGGCCGGTCGTGAATGATCGGTGTTACCTCCGCCGGTAGGTCGTACCACGGTTCAATGTGCATTTCGCTATCGGTGGCCACGATGCGGTGTCCGGGCAAGAGCATCTCAACACCGGCGGCAATCGTAGCGGGTGCGTGTACCGTTTGGTAGCGGAGGTAATCGGCGAGGGCATCGCGGTTGACCTTGCGGTCGATGAGACCACTTGCCAAAAGTGCGCGGAGCTCAGATGAGAAGGCTATGCCGCCGTTTCCGGCACGGGCGTAGTAGAGGGGTTTTATGCCGAGGCGGTCACGAACAACGAGAAGGGAGCGAGTGTCAGCATCCCACAACGCGAAGGCGAACATGCCGTTTAAGCGTTGCGTGAATTCGATTCCCCATTTGCGGTAGGCCGCGATAATGACTTCGGTATCGCCGCCTGATTTCCAGGGGTAGTCGCCGATTTCTTCACGCAGTTCGGGGTAGTTGTAGATTTCACCGTTGAACACGAGCACTTGGTTGCCGTCGTAGCTGTAGAACGGTTGGTTGCCGTCATTGCTCAGATCGATGATGGAGAGCCTGCGGTGCCCGAGTGCGATGCCATGGTCGGTGAATACGCCATCGGCATCGGGGCCGCGGTGGGCCAAAGCCGCGTTCATGTTGGCGATTATGCTCGCCGGGTTTTGAAGCGTTTCGGTGCCGATGATGCCGTTAATGCCGCACATGTACGCCTTTGTTGATGTGGTTGATGACCTTGATGAGCCCTTCGTCGAGCGGGGTGAGTTGGCGTTCGAGTACACGCCTCATTTTACCGATGTCGGGCTTTCTTCGGCTCATATCGCCTTCTTTGAGTGCAGGAAGGTGTTCGATGTTGGATTCGCTATTGGTGAGTGCGATTATTGCTTGAGCCAGTTCGAGGACGGTAATTTCATGGTCGGAGCCAATGTTGACGACATCGTTAACGAAGTCGCTGTTTTCGAAAATGCGCATGCAGGCTTCGATGTTGTCATGGATGTAGCAGAAGGTGCGGGTTTGGAGTCCATCACCGTAGATTGTGATGGGCTTTCCGGCAAGGGCAGCGCGAATGAACCGAGTGACAACGAAGTCTTCGCTTTGGCGAGGGCCGTATGTGTTGAAGAAACGAAAGATGGTGTACTCGAGGCCGTACTCGGTGTGGTATGCCCGCAGCCATGATTCGCCGGCGTTTTTGACGATGGCATAGGGAAGGCGGGAGTTGAGTGGGGTAGTGCTTTCGTTTTGTGGGATTTCGAAAGGTTCGCCGTAGACCTCGCTTGACGAGCTGAAAAACACCCGTTTTACATCGGTGTTTTTGGCCAAGTCGAGGATGTGGCGAATACCATCGAGGTCGCGAAGTACCTTCACGGGATTTGCGAGGGTTCGTTGCACGCCGACGAGGGCTGCGTAGTGGAACACAAAATCGAAGTTGTGGCTGAAGAACACGGCTGAAATGTCGCGGTAGTCGTTGACATCGCATTTGATGAACCGAATGTTCCCATGGGGAGACGAAGGGATGTTGGCCGGGGATCCGGTTTCAAAGTTGTCAACGATGACAATTTGCCGTTCGGGATGCGCTGCGAGGCGTTCAGCAAGCGCACCTGCGATGAATCCTGCGCCTCCGGTGATGAGTATTCGGGTCATGCTCAAAGGTACATTTTTGGATGGATGCGAGCATTAGGGTGCTGCTGCAAGCCGTTTTTGCTCTGCGATGTGTTCGGTAGTCTCCGCTTCTCTGATGGCGTTGACTTGCGCTGTGTTTTGCTTTCTAACGAAGTAATACATCCAGATGAAGAAGGGGAATCCATTGATGAAGTAGTGGCCTTGCCGGGCAAGGTAGACGACGATTACTACTAGTACTGAGTTGGAAATCAGCCAATTGGTATCGTTTGCTGATCGTTTTCGGGTGAGGAAGTTTCTGAATATAAGAATCAGCATTACGCTGACACCGTAGAGCCCGGTTTCTGATAGAAGCCTTAGTAACATTGAGTTGGCATCGGCTTTGTTGAAGTCGATTTTCAAGATGCCAGCCATATTGGTGAGTGAATAGCGGTCAAAAGCAACCGGGTGCGAGCCGAGGCCGGTACCGAATACCGGGTTGCGTTTGAAGTTTTCCATCGTGATCACGTAGTTGTTGTAGAGCACGAAGCTTGAGCCGTGCACGTCGTTGAGGTTTTTAATATCTTCATTTTCTCCAAAGGCCATTTGGGTTCCATCGATGCGCTGCCTAAATTCTGGGATGTTCTCGTAAGCGTATGTGTATCCGAAGTAAACCAACGGGCCTACGAGAATGGCATACCGAATAAAGCCGTAGTTCACGAGGAGTAGAACGGCTGTAATGGCCATTGACATGAAGCCAAGGGTTGAGAAGGTAAGCGGATAGGCGAGAACAATAATCCAAGAAGCCCTGCGTGAAACAAACTGGTATTCACGGGTAATCACGTTATTGATAGCCACAAAGAACGCGGGTCCAATTACACCGGCGAAATAAGCCGGTTCTGAGAATACAGAATTCATTCGTACGCCCGTTCCACCAAGTGACAGACTCCACTTATTGAAAATCCAACGGTAGTTGTATCCGGGTTCGAACCCTACGAAGTAACTAAGAATCTGAATGAGGCCAATTAAGGAGACTGTGACCGCGCCCGTCATGAAGATACCGAACAGTTTATTGACATCCTTGTCGAAGGCTTCGAAAACATAGCGGTAGAACAGCACCGAACTAAAGAAGCCCAAGAAAATTTTAATGAACAAGCCCCATTCGTTATCACCGGACTGGATGCTCAAGACACCTGCTAAGAGAGGTGGGCTAAACACAAGAATTACCTCTTTGGGAAAGGATAAACGCGCAAGGTAAGCAGGGAAGAACAGCAGCATGACCAAGTAGCTCGCATACCCTTCAAACGGCGATTTGAAGAATACATAAGAGCTAATGAAAATGGAGAACGCTATAGCTAGTTTTGCGAACCTTCCGGTCATTGCTTACGTGCATCGTCACCGCTGGTGACTTTAGTGAAACGGCTTTTCATGCGGATAAACCGCGATTCAAAGAAATGATACGAAAGGTATGAAATAGCGATAGAGATCGCGAAAGATAAACCGTAAAACACCAAATTGGCAGCCAATCCATTCCGGCTTGCTTCCGAAAAAAGAGGTGCCACTAGGTGGATGACAGCGGTAATCACAAGCAAGTGGTACATGTAGAGTCCGTAACTAATTTTCCCCAATGAGTGGAAAATTCGATTCTCCAGTTTAAGGATGCTGTTCGGATTGGTGCTGACGTTAAGAATGATGACCAGGAAAAGTATGCTGTAGATGAGATGCGCGCCATTTTGTATGAATGCCGGTGTGAAATAAAGCAGCAAGGGGATGCCGGCATAAGCGAGTGTTTGAACGGCAGGCTTGTAGGCCAAACGTAAAAAGCCATGCTTGTTGTGGTAAAGAATCCAAGCGCCAAGGCCACCAATAGCCATTGATTCGAGCTTGGTCATTGCAAAAAATCGGATAACCAAATCCCAGTATTTTTCAGGTACTATTCCATCCAAAGCTAAGACCAGTGCTTTGACCAAAATTAACGACAGAATCACGATCAAGATAATCCGTAGCGGCCTGATTGTTTTTTTAATTAATACGGGCCAAACGATGTAGAATTGCTCTTCAACGCCAATTGACCAAAGTTGACCGATGTTCGGGAACGGGCCAAAAATCGACATTGCGAGATTTGGGAAAATGACCATGAACAGGCCAAAATTCAACCAGAAATGCTCAGGTTTACCGTCTAAAATAGCCCTTTGGTTAGGCACATCAAAGATGCCAAACTGAGGCAATACCAAGAATCCGAGAATCACGATCAAGTAATACAGCGGCCAAATTCGCAGCAGCCTTCGGATGTAAAACTTGCGCACGGCCACAGTGCCGGTTAGGTCTTGCTCTGTGAACAATAAATACGTGATAAGGAAGCCGCTGAGTACAAAGAAGAAGACCACTCCAAGCGGGCCGGCTTCGGAAACAATGGGGTGATACCACTTTACGATGGGATGTGTTAAGATGGTTTCAATGGGTGTAGATTCAACGATTCTGTGTCCCATTTGGTCTCCATTGTGCCATTTTCCCCACAAGTCGAACCAGTAAGACTTCAAATTGTACTGGTTGCGCAGATAGAATTTCACAAGTTCTATGTGCGTAATCATGACGGCAGATGCAGCCATAAATCTGAGTCCATTGAGACTCGGGAAAAACACGCCCCTAGTGTTGTGCTGCATCTTGGTGCGAAATTTGTCGCAGAACGTTCAGGGTTTGGTGAGCTACTGCGCTCCAAGTGAATTGTTCCATTGCGCGTTGGATGGAACGTTGCTGCATCGCTTCTAATCGTTCAGGTTGAATTGTAAGTGATTCTCGAATTGCGGTCTTTAAGTCGGTGGCGTTGTTTGCTTCGATGAGCCAGCCATTGGATGAGTCGACCATCGCCGAAATTGCGCCCACATCGGTGGCAATCACAGCCAAGCCGCGCGACATACCTTCTAAAATTACGTTGGGCATGCCCTCGGCATGTGAAGGGGTGACAAGCACCTGTGCCGTGTCGAGAATTGCCTTTATTTCGTTGGTGTCAGTAAGTTGGCCGTGGTAGTGAACATTGGGGTGTTTGATGCGCTCATTGAAGGGCACCGGTCCGATGAAGTCAAAGGCAAATTCATGGCTTCGCAATAAATCCTGAATGGCGGCGCTGAGCTCTTCAACCCCCTTTCGACGTTCGTAGCGACCAACAAAAACAAGGCGACGCAATCCGCTTGCCAAAGGCACGTTGTCGGCAATCCATTCTTCGGCTATGCCGGTGGGGATTTCCAGCACCTTATCCGGTAGTACACCTAGCTGATTGGTGATGATTTCAGTGATTTTTCCACCGTATGAGAACACCCAATCAGCATTTTGATTGATGAACTTAACGGGGCCGCGGAGCAGCATCCGTGCAAAACGATTGCGCCAGCCCGGAATCGTTTGGTACATCTCATAACCGTGAAATTTAACGGCCAACGGAACATTGAGGAGTCGCTTACGTCGTTTCTCGGCCATCATCCATCCACTTAAACCTTTTGCATAGATCAAGTCGAGCGACGCGAGATGTTCATTCAATGCCTTCAATGCCATTTCAGAATATACAAGCGATTCGCGCAGGTAATGCCCGGGGAGTTTGCCAAATGAAGGAAACCTAAGGGTAATGATCTCGAGGTTTTCAGGATGGTCAATTCCCAGGGCGTCAATGACCTCTTCTTTCGAAGGCAGCTGACCGTGCGTGGCACAGTGGACCAGTATTACCTGAGCCCCTTGACGGGTAAGGTACCTTGTCAAGTAAGCGGAGTGCCTCTGCATACCACCTACCACAAAGGGGTACACACCATCGGTGACCAGTGCAATTCTCATTAGGTTTACGTCCTCAGGTGCAAAGGTCGCAATTTCGAATACCGAAACAACCGGCTAAAGGCATTTGACGACAAATCAACGCAGTGCGCGTTCGGCCATCCGTATCCAAGTGTGCTCTTTGTAGACTTTCTCGTTGAAGGCCCGGGCCATACTGGCAGTGAGCTCAGGTGATTCAATGCACTGATGAAGAGATCGATACAGGTCATTGTTCTCAACGATGACTCCATGTAGGCCTGAAGTAATTACGTCGCGAATTGGCGACAGGTCAGGCGCTACAATGGTTTTGCCCAAAGCGCCGTATTCGAAAACTTTTACCGGCGAACCGTACCAATTTGAATGCGGCATCACGCAAATGTGCATGAGAGAGACGTACATGGCAGCGTCGTGGTGCGGAACGCGTCCGGTGAATACGATGTCGGCAGCGCATTCCAAGACTTCGGCCTGCTTCTTTAGCTCGGGCAACACAGCACCGTCACCAACAATGAGCAAAGCGAGGTTCGCATGGTCGTTGCAAAGCCTGCCAAATGCTTCGATAAGCCTATCAACACCGTGGTAGGGGAAGATTGACCCAATAAAACCGATCACCTGTTTTCCTTCAAGGTTGAGCTTTTTTCGCTGTGCATCGACGGCCACATCTGCCGGAGGTGCGAAATCACTTCGTATGGCGTTGGGCGTAACAACGGTTTTATGGGCAGTGCCTACAACACGTGTTTCCACATAGTCGCGGAGCGCAGTTGATACGACCACCACCCGGTGCGTCATGCGCAGTTGGGTTTTCTCGTGCATCTTGCCCAAAAAGTCAAGAAAACTTGGGCCTTCCATCGATGCACGTTCTTCCGGGTATGGAGCGTTCAACTCGAGAATGTGCTGAACTCCAAATTTGTCAGCAACGTGAACTCCGGCAGTTGACAAATAGAAGCCGCGTTCATAAATGAGGTCGGGCTGTTCACGCTTAACCACCGCTTCAAGTTGGCGCTGAGCATACCGATCAAACCGCAGCAAATTGACGTCTTTGGCCGTTTGCCAAAGTTTGGCCGGTACGAGTCGCTTTAATTGGTTGCGGAGCTTTTTTTTTCTTGGATGGATGGATGAGATGGCCTCGTCTTCCAAACCCGTCGGTTGTTCCAAGCCGCCCATGATTAGGGGCACTATGGTATGTCCGAGTTCGGTCATGGCATGCATCATTTCGCGCATATGAACACCGGGCCCGCTAGGGATGCTCAAATACAGATTCGGATGTGGCGAGAAGTAAATGATTTTCACGGCTTAGGGCTTCCATCAAACCTTGCGCAAGGTAGAGGGTTCTGAAAGATTTTTCGACCTTTGGAGCATTCAAGACATTGCTCCTGTGACCACCCCATCAAAAAAGTTGCTGATTGTAGCTGAGACCTTCCCGCCCATGCCGGGTATAGGAGGTAGGAGGTGGGCCAAATTCGCGAAGTACCTCCATGAATTGGGGGTGGAAGTCTACGTTTTGACCCGTGCTTACAGCGGCGAAGAACAGTCACTCTGGTCGGTCGACGTTATTCAATTGCCCAAAGACCGAATCTATACTTACGTTGACGGCTATCCGGATGTGCTGCGCAAAACGAAGCTCTCACTCGTTAATCGGTTTCGGTACAAAGCAGCATTGTCAAGGGTTATGCGGAGAACCAAGGGCAATCCGTACGATCGGGCAGTGTTCATTGAGAAAGACTTTACGGCAAGGCTCTCTGAATTGGTTGATGCGCATAGCATAGCCACTGTGGTGGTTTCTGGCCCCTCGTTTAATTTGGTGTATTACACAGCGCAGCTGCGTCAAACGCGCAACGACTTTAAGTTATGGGTTGATTTTAGGGATGGGTGGACGTGGGATGCCCGCTACGGCATGGGCATTATATCGGCATCGCGGAAAGTTGAAGAGGCTAGAAAGGAGAAACATGTTGTGACCTACGCTGACCGAATACTAACCCCATCGGAGTTTCATTTTGAACAACTCCGGCGGTTGTACCCTGAGGCCGCATCGAAGATGGAGGTCACTCCGCATGCGTTTGATCATGATGACCTTCCGTCACTTGCCGAACGCCTTCCGAAAGGCGATCATTACATTTACGGCGGAACATTGTACGATGGCCTTGAGCCCGTTTTCGAAGCACTCAACCGCAGTTTTGCGGCCATCCATCCGAAAACGGTCACCCTTGATCTTTATTTAAGCAATCCGCACAAACTTGACCACTACCTTGCTTTAGTTGATGAACGCTGGCACCCGTATTTCAAGCGGCACAAACAGGTGTCACCCAAAGCGTTCTATACACGCGTGTCTGGGGCAAAGGCCTTCATTTTTTTGGCAGGTGTTCCAACGAAGATTTCGAGCAAGGTGTACGAGATTTTGGCATGTGGAACACCGATCATCAATGTGAGTGAGCGCGGTGAGCTGGCTGAGTTTCTCGAGCAAAATGCAATCGGGAAGCATTTCACGCCTGATGAATTTTGTTTTGCCCACATTGACGGTATCTTTGACCGCCTTAACCGACCTAACGGAGCGGTGACGGTGTTTCCTGATTACAAAACGCTGGCTTCGACCTTAGCCAAAGCAATTGAATAATGGCTGATTTTCAGAAACGTAGAATCTTGGTGCTTGCACCACACACAGACGATGGTGAATTTGGCTGTGGAGCCTCCATAGCAAAGTTCCTGGAAGAGGGCGCTGAGGTTTGGTACGTGGCGTTTTCCTGTGCTGAAGA
Organism: Flavobacteriales bacterium; assembly: GCA_036835325.1. Lineage (GTDB taxonomy): Bacteria > Bacteroidota > Bacteroidia > Flavobacteriales_D > Sanyastnellaceae > CAMCHP01. The sequence continues at coordinate 13,957 of DAITMF010000028.1, read as the reverse complement.
AAGCGTGCCTGACCACCTTCCGAAGAATATTTTGGAGGTTGAAGTGAAAAAGGCGACCAAAATTTTGGGAATCCCTGAAGAGAATCTCATTATTCTGCGCTATCCGGTGCGTAAACTCAACTACTTCAGGCAGGAGATTCTTGAAGATATGGTGCGCATCAACCGAGAAGTTCAGCCCGATTTGGTGTTTACACCTTCGAAGTACGATGTGCACCAAGACCACCAAACCGTGACGCAAGAAGCGTTGCGCGCGTTCAAGTTCACCTCGATATTGGGCTATGAGCTCCCGTGGAACAATTACAGCTTCGAAACAACTTGTTTCATCCACCTTGAAGAACGGCACGTATTGGCCAAATTGGAGTCGCTCAAATGCTACCGGTCACAAATTGGCCGAAAGTATGCCAATGTTGAGTACATCAAGGGATTGGCGCTAACACGCGGCGTTCAGGTAGGAGGCAAGTATGCCGAAACCTTCAATCTCTTACGATGGATCATAGGAACGGCCGAAAAGTGAGCTGTTTTCTGGGGTGGCCAACGTCATTCCAATCGCAGCTTAAATGGCTCATTATTTTGCGGCCCATCGGCTCAATGCATCAGGAAATCTTATCTTTGAAGAGATGAAGTTGGCGATTGTAATCCAAGCTAGAGTAGGCTCCACACGTTTGCCAGAAAAGATGTTGAGGTCTTTTCTCAGTGGGCGAACAATTCCTGAACTTATCATCGACCGTTTGTTGACGGCATTCGATGCTCAGCAGGTGATTTTGGCTACATCGACCGCAGTGTCTGATGACCCGCTTGCAGATATGGCCACTGCCAAAGGCGTAGAGGTTGTTCGTGGCGATGAGAATGATGTGCTTAGCCGATTCGTTCTCGCCTCTGAGCGCTATGGTCTGTCGCATGTTGTGCGTATTTGCGCTGACAATCCGTTCATTCGATTGGATGGAATCGAAGCGCTCATTCGATTGGCTGCTCAGAATGATTGGCAAGACGATTACTTAACCTTCTGCTACGCCGATGAACTACCGGTTATGCGAGGGCATGTCGGCATGTACGCTGAGTTGATTCGTTCCAGTGCCTTAAGTGACTTTTTCCATTCAACCAATGATGCATTCTTCAAAGAGCACGTTACGAATGGTATATACTCCCAACCGGAGAAGTATGCACTGAGGTACATTGTGATGCCTGAGCCTTTGGCACAAGATAAAGGCTTGCGCTTGACCGTTGATACCGAGACTGACTTTGAACTGATGCGTGAGCTGGCCCAATCATTGAAGCTGGCTACTCGCGAAGAGGCTTACTCAGACCCAAAGATAGCAGAGGTGATTGCTGCGGTCAATGCGCATCCAACCGCCAGAGCGTTAATGCTCGAAACCATTCAGAAGAACGTGAAATGAAATCAACCTACTTGATTGGCGAGATCGGGCAGAATCACAACGGTTCCGTTGACATTGCCAAATTGATAATCGACTTGGTCGCTCGGGATATAACTTTACCTGAATGGGGCGTTACCTACCCGGGCATGAACGCGGTTAAGTTGACCAAACGCGATTTGCAAACTGAACTGTCTGCATCGCAAATGAGCAAACCCTACAACAGTCCGCATAGCTTTGGTGACACTTACGGAGCGCATAGGGAGTTCTTAGAGTTGAATGATGAAGAACATTATGAGGTTTATCAGCATGCCAAATCAAACCGACTTGAGTTTGTCGAGACGCTCTGCGCCATTGGTTGCTTGTCTATTTTTCGCTACTTCACTCCAGATCGTTTAAAAGTAGCAAGCAGAGACCTAACGAACCTACCGCTTCTCAACGCGCTTGCCGAAACGCAAGTGCCGATTATTGTATCAACAGGCATGGCAGGAAAGCGTGAGCTTGATATGGCGCTTGATACCATTACGAAGCACCATGACAAGGTGTCGATTCTTCATTGTGTATCAGAATACCCTACTCAGCCAAAGAATGTAAACCTTCTCACCATCAAGTTTTTAAAGGAGAATTATCCTGACTATACAATCGGCTATTCAGACCATACAGTTGGTATCTCAACTCCTTTGGCAGCTGTTGCCATGGGGGCTGAAATAATCGAGAAGCACATCACCATCGACAGGAGAATGAAAGGTACAGATCAAGCCGGTTCATTGGGGCCTGACGGTGTGTATCGGATGGTACGTGATATCAGAATCCTGAATGAATCATTGGGGGTTGAAGACATTTTCATCTGCGAAGACGTCAATGCAGCTCGAACAAAATTGGAACGGTCAATCGCTTCAAAAGCGTTCTTGCCAGCGGGTCATGTGATTCAAGAGTCTGATTTGCAACTTCTCTCTCCTGGCGATGGTGTCAAATGGGCTGATCGATCTAGTGTGATAGGCAAAGCGGTTCGAGAGTCAATTGCTGCCAATGAAATTATCTACCCCCATCATCTTGCGCAATGAGTGATATTGTTTTGAAAACCTTAGCGTCTGCGAACGAAATATCAGGCCGAACCCAAGCGGCTCAATTGTTCAGAGACTGCCCCATCCCCAACAATGAAGTCATTGCAAATGCAGGGATTTTTGAAAAGAGGCAGGAACTGACCAAACAGCTCTTTTTTAATCACATCTATGCAAACCACATCGTTAAGGTTCATGGTGTACTAATGGAGTTCGGAGTTCGGTGGGGCCAGAATATGGTAACGTTGAACAATCTTCGTGGCATCTATGAGCCCTACAATCACAATCGTAAACTTATTGGTTTTGATACATTTGAAGGGTTTCCCAGCATTTCAAAAGAAGACGGGAATCATGCTTCGATTGTGAAAGGAGCGCTTTCTGTTTCGGAGAATTATGAGAGCTATCTCGACCGATTGCTCGGTTTCCACGAAGCCGAATGTCCGTTGGCCCACATCAAAAAGAACTTTCTGGTCAAAGGTGACTCTACCGAAACCCTGGCTGAGTACTTATCGGCTAACCCGCAAACGATCATTGCGTTCGCTTGGTTCGATTTTGATATTTATGAGCCCACCAAAGTGTGCCTCGAACTGATTAAACCATTTCTGACAAAAGGAAGCGTCATCGGGTTTGATGAGTTGAACGACCCTGGTTTCCCAGGAGAAACAGTGGCACTTAGAGAAGTTTTTGGCACCTCAAACGTGAGAATTGAGCGCAACCCGTTCAGTGGTATGCAAAGTTACTTCGTTGTGGAATGAATGCACTACCAAAGCTGTTTTTTACAGATATAGACGGCGTTTGGACAGATGGCGGGATGTACTATTCCTCGTCAGGCGAGGAGATGAAAAAATTCAATACGTCAGACAGCGCGGGAGTGAGCTTCTTACGCTTGCTCGGTATTGAAACTGTCATAATCACAGGTGAGTCTACTCGAATGGTCGCTGATAGAGCAACAAAATTGGGGATTACCGAAGTGCATCAAGGTGTGTTGAATAAACTCGAATGCGCCTCAATGGTATGTGCAAGATTTGGTGTTGAACTCTCTGAATGCGCGCACATCGGTGACGATTTGAACGATTTGGTTTTGCTTCGAAATGTGGGGTATGCAGCATGCCCTCGCCAAGCTCCAGAATACATTAAACGTGAGGTGCATTATGTAACTGAAAAGCACGGTGGAGAAGGGGCGTTTCGGGAGGCCGTGGAGAATTTGCTTACCTCGCTAGATGTCTTCGATCATGCGATGTCACTTTTTCTGAAACGCCACGCTTAAGGTACTTAGCCCTTGAGTTTGTACAAGTCAGGGTCAGAGAAGTAGGGGTAAACATTGAATCGGTACGCCTCCAAACCATGAACTTTGAAGAATTCCGATTGACTTGAGCGTGCAGACTGCTCTATCAGCTTGGTTAATTCAGCGGTAGTGTTCACAGAAATGGTTTCTAGAGTTGAACCGCGCAATGGGAAGTCGGTCATGCCAAAGTTCCAAATGAGCGTTTTGAACCCGCAGAACAATCGTTCAAAGAGAATGGTGCTCAGAGCTGACACAGACACGTCAACAGCGTTGAAGGCCTTTGCGGATGGCAGTGATGCATCTGATACTTCAAATGAATCAGCGGCTATAAACTGCCGATAATAGCTTAGTGTATCATTGATCACTTCCGGTTTTCTTTCACGTGGATGAAGAAACACTGTGAGCTTATAATCGTGGTGGGTGGCCAGAAACTCAGAAAGTGCGCGCAGCAAAGTTTCTTCTGAGGTTTGAATGTCAAACCCTATTTCGCGGTGCTTTTCGCGAGCCCTGAGCCATGAAGCATGCGAATAGTAGCCTAAAGAGCAGCTAGGAGGGGCTTGGTAGTTGCCCGATGCGTACAAGTCAATGTACCCCAATGCCCGTTCAACGAGCCATTTCTCTACGCGATTACAGCGAACATTGGCTAGGTGGTCAATTTCATACTCTTGATAAGCCGAAGTGACGATCAGTACTTCGCTCAGTAGCTTGTTGTGGTGTGTAGTTAATGGGCCAGGAGACGGTAATTTGACATATTCCTGTGTGAACTTTGAAGCCAAGGTGTACAGCCAATTGCTGTCAATGTGGTACGGGGCAAAGTCATAGAGAATGGAGTTTGGTTGTTTCTGGAGGAAGTGCACCAACGCGCTTGCTTCAGCCAAGTGTGAGATGTGCAATGCTCGATTCGTGCGGTGGCGCTTACGCAAGAAACACAGAAGCACTAAGGGCAAGCTTACAAGAATAATTAATACAATCGCAAGGGGTTTATTTATGAGGGTTACGATGTTCTCTTTGCTGAGGTATGTGCCCGGTGAAAGACCCCTGTGTGCAGAAACGTATTCTTTTTTTTGTTCGGCGTGATTGTGGTTGGCATCGTAGATCACGTGGGTCTTTATACCCGCCAATTCAAGTTCAGCAGGAGTACCTGATCTAATTCGCCTCAAGGTTCTGTACAGAACGCGTAATCCGATGCTTGGTTGTTGATCGGCAGCTTTATCAAGTCTGTAAGTCGTGTTCTTTAGTAAGCATTCCCAAGCAAGTTTTTCATGACTACCTTGAGCGCTAAAGGGAAGGAGGTAGTACTTGAGTGCTACCTTCACGATTATTCCATACATATCAATAGGTCAAAATATGCGATCACATGACAGCATGAGGAACCCGGAAGTTAACATGCTCCCCCGCACAGTTTCCGCAGAGCGGTAAAGGTAGCAATTAAGTACCACGCTGAGGTGGCTTATCTACCATAGACTTTTAAGGTAGGTAGACCTTGCTTGCCTGTTTTCCCAGGGGCAATGCCAAAACAGAACCGAAAGGGTTCACCTCTTTGGTTACGGTATCTTAACCACGCGCGTTGTGAATACGCGGCCTTTTTGGCTAATTCGAATGATGTAATGTCCGCCATTAAATGCTTCCAAAAAACCGGTGCGAATTGCATGTTGACCATGCTGCAATGCCTGAACTTCCATTCCCATGAATGTGCCAATCGACGTGTAGTATTCGATGTTGATTGGGGAGGAGTAATCGAGTACTTCAGGCAATGTTAAATTCAGCATTCCATATGCATACGGATTCGGATATGCAGTCATCTTTGACATCGAGCCATCAAGAGATTGGGTGCTCGGAATCCACGCCGTTTCGGTATCCAGATTTGGACTTGATGGGGAGACAAGGCTTCCCCCGGCCATTGTGATGTTACAGAAGTTTCCATAATCACCTTCTTGTGGTGTACCGCATCCATCGGCCAAGCCGAAGATGGCTTTTACGGCAACTCGATAGGTGGTACCTGGTGTGAGGCCAATTGGGAGAAGATACAGAATTGAAATTGGGGAGGTTACTACAACAGCCGGACCAATCGGTGTCATGCTTGGGTCATTTGGGTCAACAGGTGCAAATTGCCATGCATACTGCGACACGTTTGGTGTGAAGTCACAGAAAAGGTAACTGCCTTGGGTTTGAACGGTGTTGCAAAATTGGGACTGCAAATTCACATAAGGCACCAAGCTTGTGAAGATGAATCCCGGTTCGCTCCAAGGTCCCCAAACGCCGCAGTAAAGTGACCTTACTTCGATGGTGTAAATGCGGTTGTAGCGCAAACAAGGTATGGTACTAAGTAGCAAGCTTGATATGCCCAAATTCGTCTGGCTCGTGAACTGAGTTTGACCATTGTCAGTGGTAAACCGCCATTCGAAAATCCCGCCTGAGCCCAAAAAGAGCGCGTTGATTTGCCCAGCGGCAGTGTAGGTTTGGCCAATTACTGATGGTGCAATCTCTGCAACAGGTAAGTCTTCCATATCAATTAGTCGTTCAAACGACGTGCCGCACCAGAAACCATCTGTTTGCACTTCAACAACTACCATGTACTGACGGCCGTAGCAAACGCCTCCGAGGCTGTTTAAGATTAAGATACCATTGTTGCCGTTTTCTTGGCGAAAGAATTCTTCGCCGGAGTCAATGTCAGTGAAATACCATCGGGTACCTTGAATGAGGGCGTTTTGGGCTGCTCCCCATTGTGTTCGGCGTGTTTGATCAACGACTTTGTAGCCCGGCAGACCGGTGTCAGTTGGAGGGTTGGGGGTATGTGTGGGCCTGACTTCAGCAAACGGGTAGAATTGCCCGCAGACTGTAAAACTTCCACCGCCTCCGTTTGAGGAATGGATGCGCAAAAGGTAATTCGCGCCGATGGTCAAGGTACTTACCCGAAGAATTTCCCCGCTGTTGGCACCATTGGCGTTTGCACAAGCTACTGAATTAAGTGTTCCGGATTCTAGCACCTCTACAACGGCATCGAAAGAAGCTGTTGTCACGGTGAATCGCGCTGCCTGAGTGGTAGCAGTGAACTGGTACCACACGTCGTTGTTATCAAGACCTGAACACGTCGGTACCCCTGACCCCGAAGCGCCGAGATTGCCGGCTGTTGTGGTGCAACCTGCTCCTGATGCTGTGTTAGCTAGGTAGTCGGTTAATGTTAGGCTTAATGCTGAGGCAGGGCCTTCCTGAGCTGCGACCACCAAAGAGCATAAAACGGCTGTAAGTAGGCTAACAAGTTTCATTGATTTGTTCTATTCTTTCCCCTTCGAAGATACACAAAACCATTGACAACCAAATCTTAAAGTTAGGTTCTTAAGCGATTAAATTACGAAGTTGCGTTGGGTCAAATGTTGCGTAAACATCTGACTCCCGAAGGAGGTGGTTTGGGTTGGTGCGTTCGGCTACCTCTATAGGGTCATCTTCTACATGTATCCCTAATGCAATGTGTTCAGTCACCATCGCTTTGGCATAGTCACTCGAGCGGCCATAATTTTGAAGCGATAAGTTAACGACGTTCAGACCAAGAGCATCGTACAGGGTTGTGCTGTATATGCTCACTTGGATGCGGCATTTGGCAAGCAATTCCATAAGGTCGCTTTCTCGACCATAAACCGTGCACTGTTTATGGTTTTTAAGTTTTTCGTACGCTTCAGGGTCGCGCTCAAGTGGGTGCAATTTCACCCAGATCTCCCAGTCTGGGTAGTTGCGTTCAAAGAGTTGGATTAAACGTTCTACATATCCAAGGTATTCATCGACACAGTTCTTTTGAGCAGCAACAAGAAGTGCATTTGACTTGTCAACGCGCAGGTATTGCTGCCTACCCATGCTACGTAGGCTGTAATCTCCTAAAATATGGGTGTTGGAATCGGTGTATTCAGACCCTTTGAGAAGTAGATTTTTCCAATACCTCCCAAACACACAAATATGGTCTGCGAATAGCGCTGATTCTCTGAAGTTTGCTATTGCCTTCGGGTAACAATAGTAAAGGTCTTGCTCGGCGATGAGCCCATGTTGAAATTCGATTACCTCAATACCGTTTATCTTGGCAGCTGCAATTAGTCCCTCGTGGTGGTAATGGGTTGTTACTAAAAGCCGACGTGTTTTTTGCCCACTGAATAAGTGGTGGTAGCGATGAAAATCAGCGAAGAAGACTGTGAACGCGGAGGCTAAATACGCATAAAGATTCGGTTGGTCAACGAGTGCTCCTTTGGCTCGAGAAAGCACCATCAACAGGTCGTTCAGTACACGTTTGTCAGTGGCGTCGAGAGCGAAGTTTTCGAGTTGTTGGAGCTGCGTCCGATCAACACTTACGGGTAAGGCCGTCTGTTTCTTAGAGTCATTGATTACTGAGACATAATCATAACCTATTTCGCGCAGTATTCGGTCAAAATAATACGACTTTCGGCCGTCGGTGGTGTCAACTGTGCGTTTGTCGTCGAGCATTCCAATCGCTTTAAGTCGAGGTTGCTTAGGTCTTCGAATAAGCTGCTTCACCGCGTAGATTAAGTGCAAGCTATACGCCTGGCTGTCAATCGTTTTCGGAATAAGCTTTCGCGAATCATTCAGGGCATGGTAACTTGAAGCATGCTGAAACAACTTAATGTAATGGAACACCTCTCCTTGAGCAAGATCGAGATTTGGAAAGTCTTCTTCAAATCTCGTCGCGAGTTCTTCGAATGTCATGGCTGCTCGTTGGTTAAAGTTCTTGAAGCTCAACCATGCGTCGGAAGACTTGGTTGGTCTCACGCAAGTCGTTGAATGTCCCTTGTGCACTCACACGCCCGTTCTCCATTAACAAAATCGTGTCTGAGTCACGCACCGTAGAAAGCCGATGGGCAACTATAATGATGGTGCAACTGCCGTGAAGCTCTTTAATGCTCTGCTGAATAAGACGCTCCGTTTCTGAGTCTAAGGCCGATGTCGCTTCGTCTAGAATCAGAATGTCAATTTCCCTGAACAACTCGCGTGCAATTGACAAGCGTTGCCGTTGCCCCCCACTTACGGTAACTCCGTTGTTCCCCAAAATTGTTTGTTCTTTTTCGGGTAACGCTTCAATGACCTTTTCCAGAGAAGCACGCTGAATAGCCGCTTTAAAGCGTTTCGAATTGTGTTCATTGTCAACAGACCAAAAGGTGATGTTATTGAATACACTTTCATCGAAAACCACAGGTTCTTGGGTGATGTAACCAATTCTGCTCTGTAATTCTCTGATTGATAGTTCACTGTATTTAATCCCGTCAAATAGAAGATCTCCTCCGGTTGGTTGAATAAGACCACACAAGAGATTTATCAATGTGGTTTTTCCGGAGCCCGATTCGCCAACGATGGAAATCGTCTTGTTCTTAGGAATTTTCAAGCATATTCCGTCAATCGCTGCTTTGCTTTTATTGTAACTAAATGTGATGTTCTTAAATTCAATTTCAGAGTTGAATTTGGTAACTTTACGACCAGACTTTTCTATAGAATTAATTTGGATATCAGAAATTAAGTCGAAAAAATTCTTATAGCTTCCAGACATCGATAAATAACCGGTCCAGCTTCCTTGAAACAGCATAAAGAAAGTCAATGCTCGGTAGAAGAACATTAAGCTAATAATGACAATCGATACCGGCTGGTCAAATACAGCTGATTGGATGTAAATAGATAGCAATATTACAGAAAAAATAATGGGCTCTCGAATTGAAAGAGAAACCGCTTTGATTAAGCCCAATTTTCTGTTCATGCTTTCAACTGAATCTATGCTGGCCTTCACCCTGTCTCGAAAACTGTCGATTCGTGAGGTTGCTGAAAGGTATTTGAAGTGATTGAGTGCTTCTGATAACAGTTTGTGATAGGTGTTGTTCCTGTCTGAAAGTAGGGTTGAGTATTTCTTTGATAACATATAAATCCGACGGAAAAGCAAATTGCTCGCCAATCCGCCTGCGCCAACAAGTATAGAGAATTGCAGGTTTGAACTCAATGCAAGACTCACATAAACGATGATCATTGCTGCATTTTGCAACGATGAGTAGTAATGATTAAATCCATTTACAACTCGACCAATTTCTTCTGTAAGACTATTCTGAATCCGGCCTATGTCGGCTTTAACAAACGATTCATATTTGTAAGATGCCAATGAATTAATGGCTAAAGTTCTTAATGAAATACTGAATTTTACCTGTAAATTTAATGTGACATAACTTTCTATGAACTTAACAATTCCTTTGGTCACGAAGACTAATAAAATTACAGCCAGTATATTGGTTAAATTAATTTCGATTCCCAATCCGGTGAGAAAATTGCTTACAAGGTCGGCGTCATTCTGTGATGGGCTATCTGTACTGATGTGCGTCAATAGCGGAAGAAAGAGCGATAAACCTATTCCATCTAAAAATCCAACCAATAGACTTAAGACCACTCCAATGACCATCTTTATTCCTAGGTACTTGTAGTAAATCTTTAAATTGCCTATGAATTTTGCACTTGAAAACGTCATTTGGTTGCTTACATTTTAGTGGTTAGAATCTCTTTCAACCGCTGATTATTGAGTATTGAAGTGAATGCGAGGCAAGAAATGTCACGTTTTTCTGCAATGTCGATCAAATCAAGAGTTCCTTCTGCATGGGCTAAAAGATGCAAAAGATTGTGGGTCTGCTCGCGGTCATCGTCTGGATTTGCAGAATCCGGATACAACCCCCGTTTTCCCAATTGCGGCTCGCAAAAAGCGACCTTGTTCACGTACACGTCATTCAGTTCAAGCACCTTCACGAGGTCAAGGTAGCTGGCAACCGTATCAAGAAGGTGACCAAACGAGATGAAATCTTTGTTGTCTAACGAGGTGTGGTATTGAGCGTAGCGCTGGTAAGGAGTGCGCATCAATGAACCCACCGGCAAGTTAAATCCGGGCGAACAGTACTGCCGTTCATCGCTTCCGCCAACGGCGAATGGAAGCAATTCATGCGGTTTCCCAGAGTACCTCAATACGTGCCGGGCGACGCGATCGGCCAACGAATTTCCGCGCTTTGACGCTTTGTATGTCAACGCTCCGCGATCGCCGCAACACGTGAGCACATAGCCGGCATCCAAGGTTTCCATCAAATGACTTCCGACCCGGTCGAGGTAGGCAATGATGCCAATGGTTTCGGGCGCAAAAACAAAGCGATAGGTGTATTTTCGCTTCTCCAGTGTGGCTATTTCGCGGTATAAGAAGGCTTGCGCAAGCGGTCCGCTCAATTCGTTGTTGGCCATCGATGGGTGGCAAATATAGGTGCTGAACAACACTTCACGGCCGCTGCTTCCGGGCAGTACAGCCTCACCATAATCCAAAAAACCGGGTTCCAATGTGCTGTCAATCAGAACGGTGTACTCACCTTCTTCGGGCAAACTTAGCAGGGTGTTGTGGTCGATGCAAAAGCCCCATTGCCGCTTGTAATAGCTTGTTACATAAGGTATTGCATTCGGTTGGTTCGGCAATGAACGCAGGTGAGGTTTGAGTTCCGCCAGGGTCATTTGCGCATTCACCGATACCGAATAGCTCCAAACATGCAGGTTATTCGTGGCGAAATCGGCGATGCGTCTTCCATCCGGGGTTAGGATGTACGCTGCGCGGATGGTCCACTCATCGGGAACTTCCCAATCAAAAACGCGTGTGCCGCTTCTAACACGGTGGCGTTCCATGGGGACGAGCTCCGAAAGGATGTCGAGCGTTTCACGCACGCCGGGCCCCGTCAGGCTGCGGCAAATCGGCCACAACCGATCAAAGTACTGTTCAAGTTCGCGTTCAGTCGAGATCATTCCACTTCAGAATGCTGTCTTCGGCAATGGCATGAACGGCCTTTTTGCCGACGACGGTGGCAATGTTGCGAGGACTAATGCCATGGGCAGGACGTTTCCAGGTCAAATCGCTGCGTTCAATTGTTTTCCCTGCGGGGATGTCTTTCGCGGCTACCAAGCTACGACGCGCGTTTTGGCGGGCCTTTTCCTCATCCGGCAAAGCCGTTAAAGTGAAGCTTCCGAGCAATTCGAAGCTGCGATCCATGATCGCGTGGAAGCGCTTGAGGTCTTCCTTGTCCATGGCATGGTAATGATCGTTTCCGGGAAGGCTTTTGTCGTGGCTGAAGTGCTTTTCAATCACCGCTGCACCGAGCAAGGTGGCGATTTTCAGCACTTCCATATCGTTTGGAAGGGTGTGGTCGCTGTAGCCGGGCACGTGATCGGGGAACCTTCGTACGAGGTCTTTAATCATGCCGAGGTTGGCATTGGGGTCAGGGGTGGGGTAGTTGAGCACGCAGTGCATCAGGCACAAACGGTTGCCGAAGCGCTCAATGGTTTCAACGGCCTCTTGTACTTCCCATAGGTACGATGCGCCGGTTGATAGAATAATGGGCTTGCCAAAGGCACACATGTGCTCAATGAACGGCAAATTGGTGATGTCGCTCGATGAAATCTTGAACACCGGCATGAGGTCATTCAAAAAGTTGGCCGACTCAACATCAAAGGGGGTGCTCATGAATTCAATTCCGGCCGTTTCGCAGTAACGGGCGAGTTCTTCGTATTCGCCTTTCCAGAATTTGTCGTATTTCTTAAAGAGTTCAAACTGGCTTCGCGTGGGCTCCTTGGTAATGTCCCAATAGTACGGAGAGTCTTTCGAAGCAATGGTTTCGGCTTTGTAGGTTTGGAACTTGATGGCGTGGGCACCTCCTTCGGCGGCTTCGTCGATGAGGCGCTTGGCGAGTTCCATGGAGCCTTCGTGGTTCACGCCGGCTTCGGCAATGATGTACGGACGGGCGAGTACCTTACCCGAATAGCGTTCGAGGTAATTTGTGAGTGTCATTTTCTAGCGATTATACAACAGTTGGATACCTTTGACTTGAGTTGGCCTATTGGTGTTTTTTTGACTGATCGCATGTACTTGTAGCGGTGGTAGGCATGGCTCCAAATCTTGATCTTCGGTTGCTTGATTCCATGGTTTTCGTCAACCCAACCTTTCCCGGGGTAGTACACTTTGTTATTCAGGATCATTGGTGACTGACGGATCAGCGTAGATGCGCTTGTTTTGCCGATAACTTCGTTCGTGAACGGGTCAAGGTAGATGTTAGTCGGGTGCTCAAACAAGTAATCCGGAAGGCTTAAATATTGTTGGGTTGCAAGCTGAAACTCGTCAACCACATGAAACTCAATTTGACGATACCCGAGTTCTTTCAGTACTTTGGAAATGAAGGCTCTATTCGGATTGTAGTAGCACCCATAATCATTGTTCTTCACATAGTACAGGGCAGGAGTGGAGTTCATGTGATTGCCGTCACGAATGATATCTTCTCTCAAGTGGAGCGTTTGACTGTTCACTTTGGCGAGTGACTTCAAGCCCTTCAGTGGGTCTTCAAGCCAAGCCAGAACATTCGAGCAAAACACATAGTCATAACTACGGTCAAGCTTTTCTAGGTCGTAAATCGAGATGTTCCGTATATCTATTTTCGAGTCGAAATGCTTCCTAAGCAATGAAATACCTTCAAGGCTCCAACCCGCGGTCATGTGCCAATCTGCGCTCGAATCGCGGTAGATGTCGGTCGCAGTTACCTGCTTTGCACCACGTTGTTCTGCCAAAAATGAGTACAGGCCATCATTGGCTCCCACATCAAGAAAAGACATGCCTTGAAACGAATTCGGGAAATGCAAATAAGGCAGTTCATCCCAACCACGCGTCCCCATTGTAAACATCCCATTCTTCAATTGGATTTTTTGTCTCCAATTGTGGTAACGATGTACCTCACTTAGTTCTTCCATTGTTCTTCTAGTTTGTTTGGTCACCAAACGGTCCACCCTCCTTCAACCAAAAGGTTGTCTCCGGTCACATACGATGAGGCGTCAGAGAGCAGGTAAATAAGGGCGCCTGCGACTTCGTGGTTGTAGCTGAGGCGCTGCATGGGCGAAAAACGGGCGAAATTCTCTTCGAACTGCGCTTCGTGGTTGTTCCACACGCCGTGCGGTGTGATCATGTTCACGCGCACTTTTTTCGCGGCCCAGTAAGAGGCCAAGTAGCGCGATAGGGCGTCAATGGCGCCTTTTGATGCACTGTAAGCAGAAGGACAGCCCAAGCTTGTCCCTTTGTAGAGGTTCTGATTCGGTGCCACCACGCTGTAGGTCGATGGCATGTTGACGATACTGCCTCCGCCGTTTTCAGCCATCCAGCTCCCCATAATTTGGCAGGTGAGAAAAGTGCCTTTGAGGTTGATGTCAAC
>DAITMF010000027.1:0-47584 GCA_036835325.1 Flavobacteriales bacterium | reverse complement strand
TACCCTGCGGCCAGCTTGTTCAGTATGCAAGATGGTACAGGTCCGTTCAGCGGTATCTGGGTGAGCGCTACAGGTGTTCAGCTTGGTGACGAAGTAGAACTTGCTGGCGTTGTTACCGAAAGCTTCGGCCTAACCTTGATTACCGGTGTAAACAACCTGAGTGTTCAAACACAGGGCAACCCATTGCCAGCAACCGAGTCATTGTTCACAGGCGATATTAGCCAAGAGCAGTGGGAAGGTGTACTTGTTGAAATGACAGGTGACGTAACGGTTGACGTTGACCAATTTGGTGAATGGGCCATCAACGATGGTTCTGGAAACGCGTTCATCGATGATTTGGGTATTGCATTCGTTACAGTTGATTTGGGAGTGCAGTACACTGTAATTGGCCCGAACTACTACAGTTTTGGTAGCTTCAAACTCGAGCCACGCGATGCGAATGATGTTCTTCGTTGGGGATGTACTGACAACAGCTTCGCGAACTTTGACCCACTTGCAGTGATTAACGACGGTTCATGTTCTAGCCTTCCAGGTTGTACGGACCCTTCTGCCGATAACTACAATCCTGCGGCAGTTGTTGACGACGGTTCTTGCTTTGTTCAAGGCTGCACTGATCCTGCCGCCCTCAACTTTAATGCAAATGCTAGTCAAGACGATGGCTCATGCTACTTCACTTTGCCGAGCATTGTGATCAGCGAGATTCACTACAACCCTTGTACCTTCCAGGGTAACGACCAGAACTCTGACTTTACTTATGAGTTCTTCGAGCTCTTCAACGCAGAAGCCTTCACGGTTGACTTGAGCGGCTACGTTGTATCGGGTTCTGTTCAGTTTACTTTCCCACAAGGAAGCAGCATTGCATCTGGTGAGTACATTGTTGTTGCGATTGTTGCTGCTACTTACGCCGGTAACGGATACCAAGTGTTCGAATGGACTTCAGGCAACCTCGGTAACGGTGGTGGTAACATCACATTGAACGATGCGTTTGGAAACCAGGTTGACATTGTAGGTTACTTGACATCAGCTCCTTGGCCATTCGAGCCAAACGGTTCGTGCGTAACGCTTGAATTGATCGATGCGTCGCTTGACAACAGCCAAGGCTCAAGCTGGCAAGCATCGTTCACGATCTTTGGTACCCCAGGGGCACCAAACACACAAGATGTTGCCGGTTGTACCAACCCGTTTGCTTGCAACTTCAATCCTGCAGCCATTACTGATGACGGTTCTTGTGATTTGTTAAGCTGCTTCGGTTGTACCTATGAAGAGGCTGACAATTTTAACCCAGTTGCAACCATCGACAACGGTGACTGTACCTTTACTTTGGGTAGCGACTGTCCGGCCGACCTTAACAACGACGGTTTGATTAACGCAACCGACTTGTCAGTGTTCCTTTCACAATTCGGGACACTCTGCAACTAAGATCAACGAATCTTTCTGATACGAAAAAGGGGGCGAAAGCCCCCTTTTTTTGATTATCCGAGGTTTTACCGGTAAGAGACTACCGGCAATTCTCCTTTGTTGACTTGCCGCGAATTGATCAAGCGGTCTTTGGCGTAGTACAGCATGAACGCGTTGTTGGTATACGGATCTTTAATAATCCATTCGCCAACGCGCTCACCCTTTTTAAAGCGGGCTTCTGCAACAAGTTTGCCTTGCTCATCGTGCGAGCGCCAAGTACCGTCTTTCTCGCCCTTATGGAAGCTGCCAGTCATTTCAATCGAGCCGTTTTCACGGTAGTACGTAACGCTCTTGTGCAGTTGTCCGTCTTGAATTGAATACGTTGCCGCCTTCTCTCCGTGTGGATAGTAGGTGGTGTATTCACCCGTGAACACTTGGCCGTTGGCAGTGCAGTACATGCCATTTACTTCAATCAACTGCTGAGCGTTTGAGGTCATTGCAGTGAGAAGTGCGAGGAGGAAAAAGGCTGCTTTCATAATCGAATTAACAAAAAGGTAACATAGAATCAATGTAAAGTTAACGCAAATCGAGCGGAATAGTTCAGTTTATCGGGAAATTTAACATTGGCGCCACAGAGTCGCGCCTGTTGAGCAATGACTTACGCGTAACATTACGTTAACATACGATAAACGTGTGTTTCACCCCTTCTTCGTCAATTTGTAAGATTGCCGCTATGCGTTGAACACTACATTCTTTGGAGACCCTTCACGACATACTTAGCATCATTGGAGCACTTGGGCTCTTCATCTTCGGAATGAAGGTGATGAGTGAGAACGTGCAACGCGCCGCCGGTTCAGCGATGCGCAAGGTTGTGAGCGCCATTACCCGTAGCCGTTTGCGCAGCATCTTGACAGGGCTCTTCACCACCTCGCTGCTGCAGTCGTCATCGGCAGTGACAGTTATGGCCGTTAGCTTTGTCAATGCAGGTATTTTGAAACTGCGCGACGCAGTTGGTGTCATCATGGGTGCCAACATTGGCACCACAGTAACGGCCTGGGTTATCGCATTTGCAGTCGGCCGCGTAGATATTCGAGCCTTGGCGCTGCCCATGATCGCTGTTGCATTGCCCTTGCTCTTTACCCGCCGCAGCCGCTTGCGGTACACGGCTGAAACCATCATCGGTTTCGCTGTAATGTTCATCGGGTTGCAACTGCTTCAAGGCTCCGTGCCTGCACTGAACGATGTCCCCCAATTTGTTGATGCCTTTACAACCACTGTCGGCAGCGGATTCACCTCACCGTTGGTGTATGTTGTTGTAGGCACCTTGTTTGCATCCATTGTACAGTCGTCGACAGCCGCGATTGCTCTAACCGTTGCATTAATGGCAAATGGAGTCATCACCCTTGACGTTGCTGCAGCCTTGGTTTTAGGTGAGAACATCGGAACCACAGTCACTGCCAATCTTGCGGCGCTTGTCGCCAACCGTGAAGCCCAGCGCGCCGCTAGGGTGCACACGCTCATTAACGTGTTCGGTGCGCTCTGGATGGTATTCCTCATCCCTTTTGTCATCCCGATGATTGAGGGGTTTCTTTCCCCCTTTGAAACCCTCAACAACGATGCGCACGATGCAACCGTGATTGCCATCTTTCACACGGGCTTCAACATCGTGAACATCCTCATCCTTGTACTGTTCACACCGCAGCTCATCCGCGTAAGCGAGAAACTGGTCAGAAAAAACGAACGGCAAGACACAAACCGCATTGAATACATCGGTGGTGCGGTTATGGCCACGCCCGAATTGGCCGTTCTTGAGGTGCAGAAAGAGATGCGCCGATTTGCTAAAAGCGTTGTGGGCATGAACCGTGACCTGCGCCGATTGCTCGATGAAACCGATGAAGAAGCTCGTGCTGAGCTGATTGCCGGCCTGCGCAGAACCGAAGAGAAAACCGACCGCTTTAAGAAGGCCATCAGTACCTACCTCACCGAACTTGCGCGTTTGGAAGTGGCTGAAGACACCTCGATTCGTCTTAGCGGATTGATGAGCGCGGCCAATAACCTTGAACGCATTGGCGACCTCTACTATCAAATCGCCATGGGCCTCGAGGAGAAGCACCGGCAAAAGGTGTACTTCATACCTCGGCAGCGTCAGAGTCTAAAAGAGATGACCCAACTGCTCGATGGGGCCTACGAAATCATGGAGACCAACCTCAATTCAGACGCTGAGGCCATTGACGCTACGGCCGCCCGAAACAAAGAAAACGAGGTCAATGCCATGCGCGATGAGCTGCGTGATCGCCACCTGCGCGATGTTGTAAAAGACAAGTACAGCCAAAGCAGTGGAGTCTTCTACAGCGATACCTTCAGCGCACTTGAAGAAGTTGCCGATCACATTTTTGGTGTTTCGGAAGGGATGAGCCGCTGATTAGGGCTTTACAAATTCAGGCGTAGTGAGCGTATTCGAATACCGTCTTGCACGATCAACCACCCGTACTTCATAGCGAAACGTGTCGTTTTCGGTAAACGGATTGAAGTGTGCGAGGATGTCAACCAACAGTTCTCCGCGCAAGGCCTTGTTTTGACCCGATGGCGAAATGCGTGGAATGCGGTAGTAATACGGCACTTCAGGCGGCATGGCAATCCACTCGCCGTTTTCCAATTCAAAGTATTCGATGAAGACGTTGTTGAAGAACAAACTGTCGTTCTCGTCCATCGCATCCAAGTCTTCCTGGTCTAACCCGATGTCGCCATCACCGTCGGTAAAGCCCAGTGTGAGCATGGCATCTTCGGGCGTGGTTGTAGAAGGCGTGAGTGCGATGAACCAAATTTCAGGTTCAACGGGATATGCAACGTCTTCCAAACATCCTCCCAAAGCTAAGATGGGAAAGCTCAGAACCAACCACCACTTTTTATGCATCGTCGTTACCTTTGTGCTTGAATGAAGCGTTGTTTTCCGTCTGATTTCAGTGTTTTTGACGTTTGCTCCGATGACGATTTCAGAGTGAAGGCCATGGAGCTGTTCCATCATCAACGTGAGCACAATGCCGTTTACAAGGCATTTATTGCGCACCTCAAACGCGATGTGTCTAAGATACAACAGCCTGAAGAAATACCCTTCCTTCCGGTAGAGGTATTTAAATCGCACACGGTTGCGACGGGCGACTTCGAAGCCGACCTTGTTTTTGCCAGCAGCAGTACCACCGGGCAAACACCTTCGCTGCACCACGTGGCCGATGCCTCACTGTATGTGGAGTCGTTCGTGCGCGGTTTCAAGCGTTTTTATGGAGAACCCTCCGAATACACCCTCTTGGCGCTGCTACCGGGGTACTTGGAACGTTCAAACGCGTCGTTGGTGTACATGGTCAATGAATTGGTGAAGCAGTCAAACGATGAACGGTCGGGGTTTTATTTGCATCACCACGCGCGTCTCGCAGGGGTCATCAATGCGTTGCCGCAGAACCGAAAGGTGCTTCTGTTTGGGGTTACCCATGCCTTGCTCGATTTTGCAGATGACCATGCGTTGAACCATCCTTTGCTCACCGTGCTTGAAACAGGTGGCATGAAAGGCCGTAGGGAAGAGCTGACCCGCGATGCCGTGCATGCGCGCTTGCAAACGGCTTTCAACGGGGCATCTATTCACAGTGAATACGGCATGACCGAACTGCTCAGTCAAGCCTATGCCGATGATTCGCAACGCTTCACGTGTCAACCTTGGATGAGGGTGCTCATCCGCGAAAGCGATGACCCGTTTGCCATTGCCGAAACGGGCAAAACCGGACGAATTCAGGTGATTGACCTGGCCAACCAACACAGTTGTGCTTTCTTGGCCACGGGTGACATGGGACGGATGTTCAGCGACGGCCGTTTTGAAGTCGTGGGCCGTTTTGACCACGCCGAGGTGCGGGGTTGCAGCCTGATGATTGATTCGTGAAAAAAGGTGAAAAAATACGACGACTGACGCAACCCTTTGGTGAGTCTGCCCGTCTTATCTATGCGACTGCTTTCCCGAGCTGGGGTCGCACGAAAATGCTGGTGGTTTTGACCAACGGTCTCCCGCCAACTCATGATTTCCTAAACAAAGAAAGCGAAGCAGGTCTCCTGATTCGCTTTTTTTGTGTCCTGCCGTAAGGCTGATTATTCGACCACCAAGAGGTAGTAATTTTTCTTTCCGCGCTGCAGCAGTACGTAACGGTCGCACAAGAGGTCGCTTGCGCCCAAAACGTAGTCTTCACCTACCTTTTCTTTGTTCACTTGGATGCTGTTTTCTTTCAAGGCGCGTCGTGCTTCGCTGTTTGAGGCCATGAATCCGGTTTGTCCTGACAAGGCATCCACAATGCCGATTCCTGCGTCGAGCGCGGTGCGCTGTGCGGTTGCCTGATGCACGCCTTCGAAGACGCTCAGCAAGTCATCCGCCGATAGGCGCTGAAGTTGCTCACGCGTGGCACGACCAAACAAGACATCGGTTGCGGCAAGTGCCGTTTGCAAATCGTCTTCGCTGTGCACCATGCGGGTGATTTCTTCAGCCAAGCGTTTTTGCAAAACGCGTAGCGCCGGATTTTCTGCATGCGACGCAATCACGGCTTCGATGTCTTCTTTGGGCAAGAAGGTGAAAATTTTGATGTAGCGTGCTGCGTCGTCATCGCTCGTATTGAGCCAGTACTGGTAGAAGGTGTAGGGCGACGTTTTGGCTTTGTCGAGCCACACGTTTCCACCTTCGCTTTTGCCGAATTTGCTGCCGTCGGCCTTGGTGATGAGGGGCGCTGTGAGGGCGTGGGCCTCGCCGCCGGCCAAACGCCGAATGAGCTCAGTACCGGTGACGATGTTTCCCCACTGGTCAGAGCCACCCATTTGAAGTTTCACGCCCATGTACTTCCAAAGGTGGAAGAAATCGTATCCCTGAATGAGCTGGTAGGTGAATTCAGTAAAACTCATACCGGTTTCCAAGCGCTTTTTCACGGAGTCTTTCGACAGCATGTAGTTCACGGTGATGTGCTTGCCCACGTCGCGAATGAAGTCGAGAAACGAAATGTTCTCAAACCAATCGTAGTTGTTGACGACCTGCGCAGAGCGTTCGCCGCAGTCGAAGTCAAGAAACCGTTTTAGTTGCGCTTTCTGCGCTTCGAGGTTGCTTTGAATGGTGGCAACATCAAGGAATTTGCGCTCTTCGGTTTTGCCACTGGGGTCACCAACGCGGCCGGTGGCTCCACCCACGAGTGCAATCGGCCGGTGACCGGCGCGCTGCAGGTGCATGAGCAGAATGATGGGCACCAAATTGCCAATGTGCAGTGAATCGGCGGTTGGGTCAAAGCCAACATAACCGGTGGTTATTTCCTTTTCAAGTTGTTCACGCACGCCGGGCGTGTTGTCGTGCAGGAGGCCCCGCCAGCTCAATTCGTCAATCAGGTGCATACAAGTAAGTGTTGGCGCGGCAAAGATAGTTAACCCTGCTCTTCTTTGTCGAATGCCATCAAGGCTTCGCCGGCGCTGTCCCAGTCGGCGTACAGTTGGTCGAGTTGCGCTTTGGCGTTGGCATGGGTGCGAATAAGGGCCTCGGCAGCGTTCGCATCGCTGTAGTCAACCACGGCGAGTTGAGCTTCAAGTTGGCTGAGTTTTTCTTCGGCTTCAGCGATGTTTTTTTCGAAGCGTTCAACCGCATTTTGAAGCTTTCGGCGTTGCTTTTCAGCCTCTTTTCGCTCTGCGTAGTTGTTTTTATTTTGGGGGATGGATGAGGATGCGTCTGCTTTCATCTTCCCGGTGTCGGCCTCAAAGGCGGCGATGCTCTCAGCGTTGCGTTCGTTCAAGAAGGCCTGGATGTCGCCGATGTACTGCTTGAGTCCTTTGGGCGTGATTTCGTATACCAATTCGGTGAGTCCGGAAAGGAAGTCGCGGTCGTGTGACACCACGATCATGGTTCCGTCGTAGTCGATGAGAGCCTGTTTCAGCACTTCTTTCGAGCGCATGTCGAGGTGGTTTGTAGGTTCGTCAAGGATGAGGAGGTTGCACGGTTGGAGGAGGAGTTTGCACAATGCAAGCCGCGCTTTTTCACCACCCGATAGCACCTTTACTTTTTTATCGATGTCTTCTCCTGAGAACAGAAATGCGCCGAGCATTGATCGCACGCGGGTGCGGATGTCGCCTTCGGCGGCACTGTCGATGGTTTCAAAAACGGTGCGTTCGCCGTCGAGTTCATCGGCTTGGTTTTGTGCGTAGTATCCGATGGATACGTTGTGACCGATTGTGCACTCGCCTTCGCCTTGTTCGTCGCCAATGAGAATGCGGGTAAGCGTGGTTTTACCGGCTCCGTTTTTACCTACCAGTGCAATTTTCTCCTGGCGTGCCATAAGCAGCTCAACACCCTTGAATACCTCGAGTTTGCCGTAGCATTTACTGAGTTGCTTGGTTTCCACCACCACTTTTCCCGATCGCGGGGCAGGAGGGAAGGAGAAGCGCAAGCCGCTGTTGTCGAAGTCGTCGACCTCCAAGCGTTCAAGTTTTTCGAGTTTTCGGATAAGGGTCTGGGCAAATGCGGCCTTGTTTTTTTTCGCCCTGAATTTTTCGATGTTGCGCTGGGTGTCTTCGATGTACTTCTGCTGGTTTTTGGCAGCCAAGGTTTGGCGTTCGAGTTCTTCAATGCGCCATTCCATGTATTTGGAGTAGGGTGCTTTGAAGTCATAGATGCGTTGCCCTCCAACTTCGACGGTACGGTTTGTGAGCGCGTCAAGAAAGGCTTTGTCGTGCGAGATGAGTACGATCGTTCCCGGATAGTTGCGCAGAAATCCTTCCAGCCATTGTATCGATTCGATGTCGAGGTGGTTGGTAGGTTCGTCGAGCAGCAAAAGATCGGGGTTGATGAGGAGGAGCTTCGCCAATTCAACACGCATCTTCCATCCTCCGGAGAATTCCCCCACTTTGCGGTGCATGTCGTCGGACGAGAAGCCGAGTCCTTGCAAGATGCGCTGTGCTTGTTGTTCGGCATTGGCTCCGCCGATGAGCCGGTGGCGTTCGTTGGCTTCGCTGAGTTGCTCAATAAGTTTATGGTACGATTCGCTTTCGTAATCAGTGCGTTCAGTGATTTCTTGGGAGAGCTGGGCGATGCTGTTTTCGAGCTTTCTGATTTCGGCGAAGGCCGTGGCTGCTTCGTCAATGATGGTCATGGCCTCGTTGTGCGGCATGTCTTGCTCGAGGAAGCCGACGGTGCTCTCTTTGGGCATTGATATGGTGCCGCCTGAGGGTGTTATGTGACCGGCAATCATGCGCAGCAGGGTTGATTTACCGGCGCCATTTTTACCGATTAAACCAACGCGTTCACGCGGACCAACGAAGAGGTTGAGGTCTTCGAAGAGGGTGTTCGAACCAAAGTGAAGCGAGAGCTTGTTGATGTTGAGCATGCGGATGGGGCAAATAGAAAGCGCCCACCATAGGGTGAGCGCTTCAAGCGGGTTTATTCGATCTCAGTACGACCAGAGGTCATGTTCGAGGATGAATTGATCGTATTTAATGCGCTCTGCTTCGAGGTGTTGGTCGATGCCTTGCGCATAGCTTCGGATTGAACGGTCATACACATTTGACTCTTTCACGATGAAGCTGCTGAAGTAGCGCTTCTGGAAGATGTCTTCAAATGTACGGCGCTGCGAATCGTTGGCAAAGTTGTACGCATCGGCATTGGCAAACACGTAGCGGCACTCCGGGAAGTACAGCCAAAACAGTTTTTTGTAACCGCGCACTGCACCGTCGTCGTCGAAATCTTCCTTCATCGGGCAGATGCCGATGATGCGCACGTAGCGTTCGGAGCGTTGCTTGTCGAAAATCCAGTCTTCTTTGATCTGGTAGCGGGCAATGTCGGTTGATTTTACCGGCTGCTTTGCCTCTACCGCGATGCGTTCGCCGGTGTCGGGGTCTTCGGTGTAGTTGGTTACGATGGGTTCGAGAATTTGCTCTACATCTTCACGAGAAAGCGGGTAGAGGAATTCATCGTCTTCATCGGCCGGACCAAGTCCGTAGGCGGTGATTGATTGGTCAACGAGCAATGCGTCTTTGACGACTTCAAACAGCGACTTTCGGTCTTGAATCGGGCGCTCAGGGAAGTAGAGCGGGTGATTCATTTTTTGTTTGAGGTCGATTTCTTCCCAAATGCGCTTTTGGTACATCACATCGGCTTCACGCAGGTGCGGGTAGGGAATCACACGTTTGGTGGGGTTGTGTTCTTTGACGTAGGCACCGTCAAGAACCGTTTGCACCTGCGTGTTCCCTTTGAAAGGTACGAGGAGCAGCAGAAGGGCGATGATTGAAATAACCTGTTTCATGCTGTCAAAATTATTAAACGGCTTTCAGACTGAGGTTGGCCACTTTACGTTCGCTGCGGTCAGGCATTGTAACGATGATGTTCTCCAAGTAGAACTTGTCGCCGCGCTTCACACGGTCCATGTTCACCTTCATGTCGTTGCTTACCTTGTTGTCGTTAGCGTCTTTCTGAATAACGTTTCCGTCGCGGATGAAGATCATTGAGAAGCTCTTCACACGCACGTCAACTTCAAAGTCGAAGTTTTCCATCTCGGCGCGCACACCTGCCGCAACCTTCATATCGTTCAGAGGAACAGTTGAATCGGTTGGTTTCTTTCCTGCAAAAACCGGCACAGGGTCTGGAATGGCTTTCACGCGGAACTTCTTCTCGCCCATGCGCTGTTTCACGCCGTTGATTTCAGCCATTACGCTGATGGTGGCCTCATTTCCAGAACCGGGTTGAACGATCCATTCGCCGCCGCTCTTGGTGATGGTGTGACCACCGCTGATTGACGGAGTGATTTTGTCTTGCGGTACACCTGGAACTGAAATCTCAACTGGGTTAGGAAGACCACGGTAGAACACGTTCATTTTCGAAGGTGAGATTACCAATGCTGGCTCTGCAACGGTGAACGGTGGCACGTATACACTGTACTCTTCAGTACCGAGCGGACCTGCGTAGCGAATCATTCCTTTGTACGCGGCATCACCAAGGGCCATACCGTTGGTTGGGATTTTCAGAACACCTAAACCTTCCTTTGAAATCTTCAGCTTCATGTCGTCATTGGCTTGAATGCGGGCTGAGTCTCTCATGTCCCACACCTTACGATCGATGAAGATGTCTGGCGGATTGGTTCCATCGTACGCGGCCAAAAGGATGCGTGCGCGGAAAGTGTCTCCACGAAGGATGTAGTTCGATTCAGGAATCACAAACGGCGCGAGGTTGGTAAACTTATACGATTTACCTTCGATACCGCTCAGCATAGCAGCCAATACGTCAGCCTTCGCGTTTTGCACGTCGACTTGAAGTTTGGTCAACATCGGAAGAATAGCCGCAAGCGGATTGTGGTAGAAATTCTTGGTTTCCCAAGTCACTTCTTTTTCTCCTTCAACGGTGTTTGGGAAGCTGAACAGGTTGTCAATGCTTGACAAAATGGTTTCAGGAACAACCCACTCTTTGCCGGTCACTTCGCGTACTTTAATTCCCTTAAGGAAGTCGCGGTACTCTTCAAGTTTGGTGCGCAGTTCGCGGGCAGTCCATTTGTCGTCTTTAGGACTTGCAGGGTCACTACCAATCAAGAGGGTCGTGTTCTCTTGGTTTTCGTCTGGCTTCTTGATGAGTTTTTTACCGTCTTCGTCGACGTCAGTCATGTTCACTGTACGACCATCGATTTGGTACTCTTCGAAGCCGTCACCGTAGGAAAGCGCATTTGATTTGTGCGATACGGTGATGGTACGTGCTTTGAGTTCATTGATGTATGCAGTGAGCTCGTCGGCGCGTTTAGCAACTTCTTCAGCCTGTGTGTAGAACGGCTGAGTCTTATCACGGTTTGCCGCTAATTTGCCTTGGAACTCGCCCATCGTAGCGCTGTTTTTTGCAACGAGGGTGTTTTCGGTTTTGGCCAAACTAATGTCGACCAAGGCAAACGCGTCTAGGATGTCTTTGGATACGTTCATCGCCAAGAGGGCAGTCAATACGAGATACATCATCCCGATCATTTTCTGCCTTGGCGTTTCTTTACCTCCTGCCATTTTTCCTTGCTGTTAGGGGTGGATGAAAGGATGGATTAAGAACGGGTACCTGAGCCCATTGCATTCAGCATGTTGCTGTATACAGTGTTGAGTGACTCAAGGTTTTTAGCCAGTTCAGCGATGTTTTCTTTGTACTTGCGGGTATCTTCAACCGATTCGTGCAGGTTCTCGATGAGTGAAGACATGCCGCTGTACATTTGACGGCTCTTCTCCAATTCTTGGAGTTGGAGTTCGTACATGTTGTTGAGCGATGACAGGTTACCTGACATGCGCTGAAGCGCAGCACCGGCAGCATCACCGTACTCTTGACCAGCTGACAAACCGGTGAGTGAGCGAGATGCCTCTTCGTAGGTGGTGGCAAGTTCGTTCACTTTCTCACCTGCACCGCGAAGGCTAGAGGTGTATTCTTGGGTGGCAACTGCAGCGTCAGTGATATCTGTCAATTGATGAGCTTGATTGCTCAAGGTGCGCATACCGTCACCAAGGCTGGCGATCAATTCAGGCTCGATTTTGGCTTCTGCAAGCATGTTGTCGAGTTGTTCAGTCAACGAGCCAGCAGGTTTTTGGCGCTTTGCTTCACCGTGTCCTTCACCGTGTTCGCCTGTAGCGAGCTCGGGGTATACGAGTGACCAATCTGGGTCTTCGTGTGGCTTTTCAAAGGCCGAGAAAAAGAAAATTACGGCTTCGGTAGAGAGACCGACAACGAGAAGGAGTGAGGCGAATGGCCAGTGTTGGATTTTAAACATCGCGCCGATGATTACGACTGCGGCGCCAATACCATACAGTTTGGCCATAAACTGTTTCCACTTCTTGCTTCCTGGTTTCATGGTTTCTTGCTTATTGGTTTACGAAATATAAAAAAAGAGCTTAGCGATTTGCATCGGTAGCAGAGACCTAGTACTGTCGTACTTCCAATGCGTGTAAAAGATTAGTTGAAGTCTTCTGGAGCCACGTTTTTACCGCGTCCGAGGAATGACATCACACTGCGGAAGCCGATGTACGATTTCGCCGTGTCAGAGTACTCGTACGAACGTGTACCTGTTTGGATGTAGTAACCGATGTCTTTCCATGAGCCACCGCGAATGACCTTGCGCTTCAATGACGGTGGATCATCAACTTTGGCGTGGTATTCGTACTCAGCACTCATATCGTGCGTGAAGTCGTACACCGACTCGTCGTACGCCGTGTTTGTCCATTCTGAAACGTTACC
Source organism: Flavobacteriales bacterium (assembly GCA_036835325.1). GTDB lineage: Bacteria > Bacteroidota > Bacteroidia > Flavobacteriales_D > Sanyastnellaceae > CAMCHP01. The sequence goes on along the minus strand of DAITMF010000027.1, from coordinate 34,947 downwards.
CGCCATGTTGAACAAACCGTAGTCGTTCGGGCTGTACGATTCGATAGGCACAGTGTAGCAACCGGCATCTTCCACGTAGTCACCACGCATTGGCTTAAAGTTTGCCAGCGGACAACCTTGGATGTTACGTACGTAAGGGCCACCCCATGGGTACGGACTAAGTTCAAGACCACCGCGCGCAGCGAATTCCCATTCAGCTTCTGACGGCAAACGGAACTTCTGCACCATGGTTTCCCCTTGCATTTGTTTCCATTCGTTGAGGTACTGTGTTCTCCATGCGTTGAAGGCGCGCGCTTGTCCCCAAGTCACACCAACAACCGGGTACTCATCGTACGCAGGGTGCCAGAAGTACTGTTCGGTCAACGGTTCATTGTAGCCGTAGGTGAAATCGTGTACCCATACGAGCGTATCCGGATACACATTGATTACTTCCTCGATAATGAACTGTGAACGGTCGCTGTGGCCGCGAACAGAGTGCAGTTGGTTGAGTGAGTTTACTTCACCGTACTCTTCGTCTTTCCCTGCTTTACGTGCTGCGCCTTGGAGGTCAATCCACCAGTAGCGGAACAACAATTTACGGGTATCGAGCTCTTTCCGGTTGTAGAAACGGTCACTTCCTTGTAGGTAGTACTCATCGTACAAGAGGTCGAAGATTTCTTCGTCCTCCCAATCGATGGGTTCGTCCCAAATCAGGGTGTAGCCTTTGTCGATGAAACGATCCAATTCACGGCCGAGTTCGTCTTCAGCGCGGAAGTAGAGCTCAAAGTCATTTTGAGCCAATGCATCGCGCCACAGTGAGTCACGCACGTAATTGACGAATTGACGGTATTCGTTGTTCGAAATTTCGTGCACGTCAATGTAGAAGGCCGGAATGGTTACCGTCTTTGCTTTCGTGTTCAGCGCGTACGGCACATCTTGATCACTGGGGCCCATTGTGAACGAGCCATAGTGGATGTAGTTCATGCCGTAGGGGTTAATTTGAACCCACTCGTCGCGGGGGTAAACTCCAACGAGTTCGCCGCGGGGGCCCTGATAGCAGCCCGCTAGGACTACAAGGGCGAGGATGAACGGATAAAACGACTTCTTCATGATTTCCTTATTTAACTGCAACAGATTTCCCGAGCCGTTGCAGAGTAGCAGGTTTCTACCGTCAGGTTACGTAGGATTAACTCCGTTTGTTTCACTTTTATTTTACAAGAAGCGAGGATTGGCATGACGACGAATGAGCGGAATGCTCTTGTACGAGAAGCAAACCCCTGCAAAAATCTCATGCGAACCTGAACTAAAGTTACGAATTTCAGACGTGGTAACGTCGTAGCTGTAGCCAAGTCGGTAGCAAATCATGCTCCGTGAGGTCTTGTCTTCTTTTGAAGAGCAGTACTCAAAGCCAAGAACCGGTGCGATGGCATCGCCCGGACGGTATGAAATACCGCCGTAAAGCATGTCATTCCAAAGCACGTTGGCGTTAATGTCAAGTGCTGACTTGTTTAAGTCAGACTTCGCCAAAAGGTTTGTGCGCAGCACCAAGTCATCATTCAAACCGAAATTGTATCCACCCATCAAGTAGTAGTGACGTGCGGTTTGAATAGACAGGTCTGACAACTCAGATTGGGTGATGTGCGTAGTCGAAACACCGAAGTAGTACTCACGCTCTTTGAAGTAGTAGAGGCCGAATGACATGTCGAAAGCACCATCGCTCGCTACAGAGCTGTTGATGGCATTGTCATCGGGAATTGAAGTAATCCCTTCCGGTGGCAGCCATGCGTTGCCGAGTTGTTTGTTGAAGAAACCAAGACCCAAACCGATGCTCAGGGTACCCGGGCCAGCGTTGAGGTGGTATGCGAACATACCGCGGATCATGTTATTGGTTTCCTGGCCAATTTGGTCATTGTAGAAGGTCAATCCCATCCCGCCTTGAAAGCCGGGCGTTTGAATGCGGCCGGCGTAATTCAGCATCACGGTGTTGGGTGACGCGACAATATCCGGTTGTCCAGGAATTGGGCTTTGGGCGGTAAAACCACTCCACTGGTTGCGGAAGAAGCCGGAAATGCAGTGCCCTTCGCGGATTCCGACTGCGCCGGGATTGAACGATTGTTTGTCATTGAACCACTGGGTGAACTGTGGGTCTTGTTGTGCTGACGCACTCCAAGTGGCTAATACTACGGTCGCGATCGTAAGGATCCGTTTCATTCGTTTTCCCTTGTTGGTAAGCATGGTACGGTTTAATCTCTCTGAGATAAGGTGCTAATATAGGTATTTTTCCGACTTCACAAAAAAAGTATAAACTTCCTTAAAAACCTTGAAACCCCATGTTTTATTGGGGTTTCAGGGGTGTTTAAGAATGTTTTTTTGGGGTGTTCTCACCCTTCTTCACTTCTGTTCAGGTGAGTTTTTGGAAAGTTTTCCACCATCGGTCGGGCATTTCTTCGTTGGTGCTTTGTTGATAATCGGCATACGTGCACGGTACAACGTGGTGCCGCATGTAGCGGTTGCCAGTGGTTGATGGGTAAGGCACCTCCATCCACCAACGATCGGTCAAAGGAGACTTGTAGAACACAAGCTCGTGGTCTGACAATGCGACGATGTATTTAAGGTAATTGTCTTTGCTTCCAACCGGGTAGTCGCCTTTTCGTCCGGCCACACCTTCGATAAAGTGCCAAATGATTTGTGCAGCCAATTCGGCTCCGAATTTCCGAGGGTCAAGTTCGGGGTTGTATTCGTAGATGCCGAAGGAGGTAAGCTTGTCGCTCATCCCCGCATAGCGGGCCAACTGACACGCGTGCTCAGCATACAAGCCGTTTACACCGCTGCGGTGGCTTCCCGGGCAGTCGGCTGCGCGCACGGCGCTGAGGTCAAAACTTACCAAGTCAGCATTGCGCAGCACCGGCTCAGCGTCTTCGATGTTCCCGTTGACTTCGCCCAAACGGTGCATATCAAAGTACATCCGCTCCATGAGCTCAAGCAGGTCTTTGTCGACGTAGTAGCGCTGATGCCCAATGTTGCTGTAATTAAATAGGTAATTGGGCTGGTGCATCACGATTCGGTTCAGGTAGTTGGCGGCACTGATTTGATCAGGACTGCCCCCGAAATCGAGGCGGGCATCGATGGAAACCAAGTTGACGGTTTGCTCCATCGTTTCGTAGGCCGAATAATTGGCGTAGGTAAGGTCTTGGCTTCCGCCGATGATCACCGGTATTTTACCTGAGCGAAGCAGCTCAGAACATACGATGCGCACGGCAGCGTAGGTGTCGTCAAGCCGCTCACCGGGCGCAATGTTGCCCATGTCAACAACCGGAATTGACTCATCCATCTCCATCAATTGATAGAGGTGTTCGCGAATTGCATCGGGCGCGTGGCGTGTTCCACTGTTGGCCGAATGGCCACGGGATTCATTCACCCCGATGATCACAATGCGCGCCTCTTCGATGGAAGGAAGCGATTCACGGTGGTGCACCAAAACGCTGTCAGCCATTCTTCGAATGCCGTCTTCTGATTTCTTGATGACGACGTCAGTGGGCTGGAAGAAATCAAACAAACCGTCAATCATCGCGAGGTTTTTCTGCGTGCAGGTTTATCGGGAGCTTTCGCCACAAGTTCACGTACTTCTTCAAGGGTGAGCTCTTCGGCGTTTTTGTCTTTTGGGATTTTGACGTTTTTCTTCCCGGCTTTGATGTAAGGTCCGAAACGTCCGTTCAATACCTTAATATCAGGCTCTTCTTCGAAGGTTTTGAGGGTGCTGTTGGCATCGGCTTCGCGCTTGGCGATGATGAGTTCAACGGCGCGTTCCATGGTGATGGTGTACGGGTCGTCGCCTTCTTTTTCTTTGATTGACACGAATGATTTTCCGTGGCGTACATACGGCCCAAATCGACCAATTGCGGCGCTTACACTTTCGCCTTCGAAGCTGCCAAGTTTCCGCGGTAGTTTGAACAAGTCAAGCGCCTCTTCAAGGCTAATGGTTGAGATGCTTTGATCGCCCAAGAGCGACGCAAACTGCTTCTCTTCATCGTCGCTGTCGCCGATTTGAACCATGGGGCCGAAGCGGCCGATACGGGCGATAATGGTTTTGCCCGTCTCGGGGTGTTTGCCGAGTTCTCGCTCACCGGTAGCACGTTCAGAGGTTTCAATGGCTGTTTTCACCGTTTGGTGGAAGTCGCCGTAGAAGCGGCTAATCATATCGTTCCATTCCACTTGGCCCGAGGCGATGGAGTCAAACTCCTCCTCAACGTTGGCGGTAAAGTTGAAATCGAGGATGTTGGGGAAGTTCTCCAGAAGGAAATCATTTACCACCATGCCAATGTCGGTAGGGAAGAGCTTGCTTCGCTCTGCGCCTGTAATCTCGGTGGCCGTTTGCGCGGTCACTTTGCCTTCGACAAGGGTTACAACGCGGAAACTGCGCTCATTGCCGGTGCGGTCTTCTTTGACCACATAACCACGTTTCTGGATGGTCGAAATGGTAGGGGCGTAGGTTGAAGGTCGACCAATGCCGAGTTCTTCGAGTTTGCGCACCAAACTGGCTTCGGTGTATCGGGCCGGGTGTTGCGTAAAACGTTCGGTAGCGGTCATTGACACAAAACCAAGCGCTTGTTTTTCACGCATTGGAGGCAGCATGCCCTCGGTGCCTTCATCGTCTTCGTCGTCGGTGCCTTCGAGGTACACCTTCAAGAAACCCTGAAAGCGAATCACCTCACCGCGGGCGACCAGGTTTTCGCTTCGATTGGAGATGCCAATGGTGGCTGTGGTTTTTTCAAGTTGGGCATCGGCCATTTGCGAAGCGAGGGTACGCTTACGAATGAGGTCGTACAGACGTTGTTCGTTGCGGTCTCCGCCGATGTCGTTGACGAGCATATCGGTCGGACGGATGGCCTCGTGTGCCTCTTGGGCGCCTTTTGATTTCGAAGCGTACTGCCGCGTTTGTATGTACTCTTTGCCGTAGTTTTTCTCAATGGCATCAGCGGCGGCTTGCACTGCGAAGTCGCTAAGGTTGGTTGAGTCGGTACGCATGTAAGTGATACGTCCGCTTTCGTACAAGCGCTGGGCAACCACCATGGTTTGCGTTACCGAGAAACCAAGTTTTCGCGAGGCCTCTTGCTGAAGGGTGGAGGTTGTAAAGGGGGCTGCCGGTGTTTTTTTGGCCGGTTTGGTTTCGAGCGCATCAACGGTGAAGCGCTGGTTTACACAGCCTTCGACGAAGGCGGTGGCTGTGGTTTCGTCGGCCAAGCGTGCAGGCAATTCGGCTTTGAAGCCGGAGCCGTCGGCGGTCAATTGTGCCACTACTCTGAAGCTTGAGCTGCTTTGAAAGTCGCGGATTTCGCGTTCACGTTCAACCAAAATGCGCACGGCCACACTTTGCACGCGGCCCGCGCTCAATGAAGGCTTCACCTTTTTCCAAAGTACGGGCGAAATCTCAAAACCCACCAAACGGTCGAGTACACGGCGCGCTTGCTGAGCATTTACAAGGTTTACATCAACCTCGCGCGGATTTTCGATGGCGCGGGTGATAGCGCTTTTGGTGATCTCAGAGAACACAATGCGCCGCGTGCGTTCGGGCTTGAGGCCCAGCTCTTCTGCCAAGTGCCATGATATGGCCTCTCCCTCGCGGTCTTCATCGGTCGCGAGCCAGACGATCTCTGCGGCTTTGGCCAGCTTCTTCAGCTCGGCGATGAGTTTTTTCTTATCGGCTGATACCTCGTACTTGGGTTCAAATCCGTTTTCGATATCGATGGCCAAACCACCTTTTGGCAAATCACGGATGTGTCCGAAACTTGATTTCACGGTGAAATCCTTGCCGAGGTATCCCTCGATGGTTTTCGCCTTGGCGGGTGACTCTACGATGACTAAATTCTTCGACATACCTTGGCTCGGTTTCCTGTAATAACAGGGATTGCAGACTTGGGTTTTACGGATGGATGCACCACCTGCCCCGCGCAAAGTAACAACATTCATGGGCAACTTGGGCACACAAGCGTAAAACACAGACCGACAGCCGTAAAATCGTGCACGGTTCTCATCCATCCAAAAGACATTAAAAAACCGCGCAATGATGGGCGTGACAAATTGTCAGTTACCGCGTTTATTGTACCTTTGCGGCTCAATTCGACTAGAATGCTTCACGAAGGAAATAAAGTAATTGACGAAGGCCGCCAGGGAGAAGCAGTGATGCTTCCTGAAGGCGCCAATGGAGGCCGTAAACTCTTGTTGGAGAGCTACGGGTGTCAGATGAATTTCTCTGACTCTGAGATTGTTGCGTCAATTCTTAGCGATGCCGGTTTTATCACCACACGCGACGCCGAAGATGCTGACGTGGTGTTGCTCAATACCTGCGCGATTCGCGACAACGCTGAGCAGCGTGTGCGCAACCGCCTGCAGTTTTTCAAAACCCTGAAGCTGCGCAAACCCAACATGGTAGTGGGTGTGCTCGGTTGCATGGCTGAGCGTTTGCGCGATCAGTTGCTCGAAGAAGAAAAGCTCGTTGACCTGGTCGTGGGGCCCGATGCTTACCGCGACCTGCCCAACCTGATTGCGACCGTTGACGGTGGCCAAAAGGCGGTGAATGTGCTGCTCTCACGTGAAGAAACCTATGCCGAGATAAATCCGGTGCGCCTCAACTCAAACGGCATTACGGCCTTCATCAGCATCATGCGCGGTTGCGACAACATGTGCTCGTTCTGCGTTGTGCCCTTCACCCGCGGACGCGAACGCAGCCGTGACCCTGAGTCAATCGTCAGTGAAGCGAAAGAACTTTTTGATCTGGGTTACCGCGAAGTGACCTTGTTGGGTCAGAACGTAGACTCGTACAAGTGGAACATGACTTCAAAAGGCGAGGTGAAAGACGCGTCGCAACCCACCGTCAATTTTGCGCAGTTGCTCGAAATGGTTGCCTTGGTTGACAAAGACCTTCGCGTGCGGTTCTCAACCAGCCACCCCAAAGACATGACCAACGACGTGCTGCACACCATGGCGCGGTATGAGAACATCTGCAAATACATTCACTTGCCTGTACAAAGCGGCAACACCGATGTGCTGAAGCGCATGAACCGAGGGTACAGCCGCGAGTGGTACCTCGACCGCATTGCGGCCATCAACCGCATCATGCCCGGCTGTGCCATTTCAACCGACATCATTGCCGGTTTTTGCGGCGAAACCGAAGAAGAACACGGTGACACCCTCAGTTTGATGCGCGAAGTGAAGTACGACATGGCCTACATGTTCAAGTACAGTGAACGTCCGCGTACGCTTGCTGAACGCAAGTTCGATGACGATGTGCCCGAAGAGGTTAAAGGACGTCGGTTGCAGGAAATCATCGACCAACAAATGGAGTGCTCGGCCGAACGCACCAAAGCCTTGGTGGGCAAAACCTACCGTGTGCTTATTGAAGGCGTTTCAAAGAAATCAACCGAGTTTTTGCAAGGCCGCAACACCCAAAACACCGTTGTTGTGTTCCCGAAAGAGAACCACGTCATGGGTACCTATGTGAATGTGGCCGTTGACAATTGCACCGCTGTAACCCTTTTAGGAAAGGTGGTTGATGCAGAAGCCGATTGCTAATGAGTGCCGAACTTCAATCGATTAAGCAGCGATTTGGCATTGTTGGCAACGTGCCGGCTCTGAACCGCGCGCTCGATGTTGCCATGCAGGTTGCACCAACCAACATTTCGGTGCTCATAAACGGCGAGAGCGGCACCGGGAAAGAGGTGATGCCAAAAATCATTCACAACCTCAGTGCTCGAAAACACGGGCCGTACATCGCCGTGAACTGCGGGGCAATTCCTGAAGGCACCATCGACTCTGAACTCTTTGGCCATGAAAAGGGCTCGTTTACCGGCGCCCACGATAGCCGCAAAGGGTACTTCGAGGTTGCCAACGGAGGTACGATTTTTCTTGACGAGGTGGCCGAGTTGCCGCTGCAAACCCAGGTGCGCTTGCTGCGCGTGCTTGAAACAGGCGAGTTCATTCGCGTAGGTTCGAGCAAGGTCATTAAGACCGACGTGCGCGTGGTCGCGGCCACCAACGTTGAATTCAAAGAGGCCATTTCACGCGGCAAGTTTCGTGAAGACTTGTACTACCGTTTGAACCAGGTACCTATATATATGCCACCATTGCGTGAGCGACCCGAAGACGTGCACCTGCTCTTCAGAAGGTTTACCACCGATTTTAGTGAGCAGTACCGCATTCCCCCGCTTTCGCTAACGGCCGACGCCGTTGAAGTGTTGCGCAATTACCGCTGGCCGGGAAACATACGCCAGTTGAAGAACATCGCCGAGCAGATTTCGGTCATCGAGAAAAACCGCGACCTGGATGCCGCCACCCTTTTGAACTACTTGCCGGCCGATGACGTGAAACGTTTGCCGGCAGTGGCAAAGGCAAGCGGGTCATCGGGTTCGCTTGATGAGCGCGAAATCTTGTACAAACTGCTGTTCGACATGAAGAGCGACCTCACCGACCTCAAGAAGTTGGTGCTCGAAATCATGCGCAACGGAGGAAATATTGATCGCAGCGACAGCAATGTAGAGCTCATCCGCCGCGTTTTTGATGAAGAAACAGTGAATACTGCGTCGACACCTTTGCGGCTTCCGGTTGCGCGCGAGCCCGAAGTGGAACCCGACATTGAAGACCACATCGAGCACAGCCATTCGATTGAAGTTGAAGAGGTGTATTCGCTGCAAGATTCAGAGCGCGAACTCATCCGAAAAGCCTTGCAAAAGCATGGGAATCGGCGAAAGCATGCTGCACAGGAACTCGGCATCTCTGAACGTACGCTGTACCGAAAAATCAAAGAATACAATATAAAATAGGTATGCGCTTCGCTTTGGCTTTGCTTTGGATGGGTTTCTTGGTTTTCGCCTCCGGCGGATGCGGAATCTACACACCCTACGGCGCGCAAACTTCAGGCGCGCGCACCTTTTCCGTTGATTATTTCAGACCGCAATCACCCTTGGCGAGTCCGGCCGTTGCGCAGAATTTCACCGAATCGCTCAAGGATGTCATTCAACGCCAATCAACCTTGCGCTTGGTCGATGCCAATGGCGAGCTTAGCTATGCGGGCCAAATCACCGATTACCGGGTGAGTCCGGTCGGGGTGCAAGCCGATGAAACCACAGCACGCAACCGCCTTTCAGTCACCGTACAAGTGCGCTACACCAACACCCTTGACAAAGACCTGAACTTCGAACGATCGTTCACGAAGTTTGCCGATTTCGACAGCAATCTCGACCTACTGGCTGTTGAAGAAGAGCTCATGGCTGAGATCAGCGAGCAGCTTATTCAAGAGATTTTCAACGCATCGCTCGGGAATTGGTAAGTTTGACCCATGAACCGCGAAGAGGTATATGCGTTTTTAACGGCTGACCGTAAGGCGCTGGTCAAAGTTGGATTTGACCCGCAAACCTTGGCTGAGCGCTACCCGTTTTGCAGTGTTTTTCGCGCCATGGCGGCAGAGTATGCCCATGTCAATGGCAATCCGGCGTACGACCAACGCCTGCGCGTGGCAGCCGTGTACGCATACAAGCGCGAGATGCTTTACGACCTTTTGTTGAAGCCCGCACTTGAGCAAACCGTTCGCGCATTCGATGAAGAGGTTGAGCAATTCGCCGGTGAAACGGCTGAGGCATCCGTTCACGAACCCACTGAAATCAAGGTCGACGAGCCGGCCGAAGTCGCTCTTGAGCAAGCTCCAGTGGGAGAGGAAGACCTCCGTCCGTTCATCCATCCAAAAGAAGAAGATCACCAAACCGTAGAAACAGTCGCCTTTGTTGAAGAGGTCTCTGATACGGTTGAATTGACCGAAGAAGCGACCGTCGCAGAGGCAGAGCCACTGAAACGCGCAACAGAGTACGACGCGCTTCAGCGTGAGATTTTGATCGAAGCCATTGCCAGCTCGATTGAGATGGAGGTGATGGAGGAAGAGCCTGACGACGCGCCCGAGCTACCTGCTCACACGGCCGACGCAAAGGCTGAAAAGTCAACTGACCATTCACCGGGCCTTGAAGGCAAAAGCGCCTATGCCCGCTGGTTGCTCAACCGCGGTAAGGGTGACAGTGAGCAACCGGCTGAATCATTGCCTGCTGATCCGAAGGCGAAACAAAGCGCTTTGATTGATCGATTCATTGCCACTGATCCCAAAATTACCCAAGGCAAGGCTGACCTGTTCAGCACCGAGAACCTTGCCAAAATGAGCTTGGTGGAAGACGAAGAGTTCGTAACTGAAACAATGGCAATGATTTACGCTCGGCAAGGACACACCAAAAAAGCCATTCGCGCCTACACATTGTTGGGCTTGAAATATCCCGAAAAAAGCGTTTACTTTGCCAACCAAATTAAAAGGCTGCAATTGCGGCCAAAATAGACTTTAAATCAAACGAGATGGGCTACTTTATTATCGTACTGATTCTCATCGTATCGGTTTTGCTCGCAGCAGTGGTGTTGGTTCAAAATTCGAAAGGAGGTGGTTTGGCCACCGGTTTTCAAGGTGCAAGCCAAATTGGAGGTGTTCAGAAAACCGCTGACTTTTTGGAGAAATCAACGTGGTACTTGACGATTGCACTCTTCGTACTGTGCATTCTATCGGCAAGCTATTACAGCAACTCAGGCAAAGCTGAATCTGGGTTTCAAGAAGAGGCAACTATGCCACTTGACGCCGGGGTGACCGAAGAAGGTGCAGGGGCTCCTGCAGCCGATGCGCCCGCCGAGTAAGGCTACCGTTACACGAAATTCGAAATGTCAGTATGTCACGCATACTGACATTTTTTTTGGTGTGAACTGACGATTTTTCCTTTCGGCAACGGTTTGAAGGGCTTGGCACGGAATTCGCCCACTACGCCACGGTTATAAACTATGTCTAACCCTTCAAAATAGATTGAATATGTCAGTAAACGTTAAACCATTGGCAGACCGGGTTCTGGTTGAGCCCATGCCCGCTGAAGAGAAAACCGCAGGTGGAATCATTATTCCTGATACCGCTAAGGAAAAGCCACAGCGCGGCAAGGTTATCGCTGTTGGAGACGGCAAGAAAGATGAACCAATGACCGTCAACGTTGGCGATACCGTACTCTATGGCAAATACGCCGGAACCGAATTGAGCATCGAGGGCAAAGAACTGCTCATCATGCGCGAATCTGACATCTTCGCAATTCTCTGATTAACACACCTAAAATCCTACTAAAATGGCAAAGGAAATCACCTTTAACACCACTGCCCGTAACGGCCTCAAGCGCGGTGTAGACGCATTGGCCGATGCCGTAAAAGTTACCCTCGGGCCCAAAGGCCGCAACGTGGTCATCGATAAAAAATTCGGTGCACCAAGCGTAACCAAAGACGGTGTAACCGTTGCAAAAGAAATCGAGCTGAAAGATCCCATCGAAAACATGGGCGCTCAAATGCTCAAAGAAGTGGCCTCGAAAACCGCCGACCTCGCCGGTGACGGTACAACAACGGCAACCGTATTGGCGCAAGCCATCGTGGGTGCCGGTTTGAAAAACGTGGCGTCAGGTGCCAATCCTATGGACCTCAAGCGCGGAATCGACAAAGCCGTGATTGCGGTGGTGGGCGAACTGCGCAAGATCTCTCGCCAAGTTGGCAACGACAACAGCAAGATTGAGCAAGTAGGTACCATTTCGGCAAACAACGACCACGCCATCGGTAAGCTCATCGCAGAGGCCATGGCCAAAGTAGGCAATGAAGGCGTAATCACCGTTGAAGAAGCCAAAGGCACTGAAACCGAAGTGAAAACCGTTGAAGGTATGCAGTTTGACCGCGGCTACCTCTCTCCGTACTTCGTAACCAACGCCGACAAAATGGAGGCCGAACTCGACAATCCGTTCATTCTCATCTACGACAAGAAGGTTTCAACCATGAAAGACCTCTTGCCGGTGCTCGAGAAAACGGCGCAGTCGGGTCGTCCGCTACTCATCATCGCTGAAGACGTTGATGGCGAAGCACTCGCTACTCTTGTGGTGAACAAAATCCGCGGAGCGCTGAAAGTGGCCGCTGTGAAAGCACCGGGCTTCGGCGACCGTCGCAAGGCCATGTTGCAAGACATCGCTGTGCTCACCGGCGGAACCGTTATCAGTGAAGAAACCGGCTTGAAACTTGAAAATGCTACCCTGAACGACCTCGGTCGCGCTGAGAAAGTGAGCATTGACAAAGACAACACCACCATCGTTAACGGTGCCGGTAACAAAGCAGAAATCGACGGCCGTGTGGGTCAAATCAAAGCGCAAATCGAAAGCACCACCTCTGATTACGATCGTGAGAAGCTTCAAGAGCGCTTGGCCAAGCTCGCCGGCGGTGTAGCCGTGCTCTACGTGGGTGCCGCCACCGAAGTCGAGATGAAAGAGAAGAAAGACCGCGTTGACGATGCGCTTCATGCAACCCGCGCTGCAGTTGAAGAGGGCATTGTGCCCGGAGGCGGTACCGCCTTCATTCGCGCTGCCGCAGCATTGGAAAACCTCAAAGGCGACAACGAAGACGAAACCACCGGTATCGCCATCATTCGCCGCGCCATCGAAGAGCCATTGCGCCAAATTGTAGCCAATGCAGGTGGTGAAGGAGCCGTTATCGTTCAGCGCGTGCGCGAAGGTTCAGGTGACTTCGGCTACAACGCCCGCACTGAAATCTTCGAGAACCTCTACGAAGCTGGTGTGATTGACCCGACCAAGGTAAGCCGTGTGGCCCTTGAGAACGCTGCATCGATCGCCGGTATGTTGCTCACAACCGAGTGCGTGATCTCAGACATCGAAGAGGAGCATCCTGCGCCTGCAATGCCTGGAGGCGGCATGGGCGGCATGATGTAATCGCCAACCGATTGAATAGTGAAAGGGCTGCCATTGGCGGCCCTTTTTAGTTTTCAATGCAGGCTGCAATCGCAGTGACAATGGTGAGCGTTGCGCCGCTGCCTTGTTCAATGAGTTTTTTGGCCTCGCGGCCGGATGCTTCTCGCTGGGCAGGGTTCTGCTCCCAGCCGGTGAGCAGCGCACGTAGCGCGCTTGCTTCGTTGATCGAATAGCCACCCTTGGATGCGATCAGTTGGATGGCTTCGTTGAATTTTTGGTAGCGCTTACCGAATACCACAGGAATGCCGTACACCGCCGCTTCGGCCGTGTTGTGGATGCCGGCTCCAAAACCACCCCCAACGTAAGCGGCTTGGCCAAAGCGGTACAGCTTAGAAAGCATGCCCATGCAATCGATGACGAGCACATTGGCCGATGAAGCGAGTTCAACACTCGCCTTGCTGTACCAAACCGCGCTTGGAAAGCGCTCGTCGATTTGCCGAAGATGCTCATCGGTGATTTCGTGCGGTACGAGCACCAGCTTCCAGTTCGAATTCAGCACCGCTTCAGCCAGAATGACCTCGTCGGCAGGCCATGTGCTGCCTGCAACGAGGGTAAGGCCGGAAGCGGCAAAGGCCTCGATGAGGGCGTCATTGAAGGGCTCTTTTGCGATTTGGAGCACACGGTCAAAACGCGTGTCGCCCACCACATCGGCATCCACCCCAACCGACCTGAGAAGGTCGCGGCTGTTTACATCTTGCACAAAGCAGAGCGAGAAATGGTGCAATTGGCGACTGAACCATCCTCCCCAAAACTGAAAAAAATGCTGCGAAGGCCTGAACACGCCACTGACCAAAAAAACCGGTATGTGCTGACGGTGCAATTCGGCGAGTGCGTTGAACCAAAACTCGTACTTCACCCACACCACGGCCGACGGTTTCAAGCGGGTAACAAGCGCGCGCATGGTGCGCTTGCGGTCAACCGGCAGGTAGAAAACAAGATCGGCACCCGGCCAGTTTTTGCGCGCCTCGAAGCCCGAGGGGGAGAAGAAACTGACAATGGCTTTCTTCTCAGGGTAACGTTGTTTGAGTGCCTCGAACACCGGTCGACCTTGCTCGAACTCGCCTACACTGGCGCAATGCATCCAAAGAGCTCCTTCGTAGTGACCAAGTGGTTCAATGCGTTCAGAAGGATTTTTTCGTCCGTCAACCCACAGCGAAGCTTTGTGATTGAACGGCGCAATCAATCGAACGAGGGCGACGTAGGCTTCTACACCGAGTTGATAAAGCAGGCGCATTTTTCAGTAGTAGAAATTGCGCCAAGTGCGTTTGTAGATGTGGATGCACCAGCCCACGCGCAGGCCAACGAGCAGGTCGAAACGCGGTTGATCGTCAACCGTTTGTGTGTCGAAGGTGTAGCTGCGGCGCCCCGCGGTGAAACCTTGATAGGCTTCAGCGCCGGCGAAGAAGTTGGTGAGGCGGTTGTCGCTCATGTAGAAGTACCCCACGAACTGCGAGGTGGTGATGCCTGTGGTGAGGCGGTCGTATCCACGAACGTATTCGTCTTCGAGCTGGGTTACAACGTGCATTTGGGTTTCAAGGCGGATTTTGTGGGCCATAAAGCCAACGCCACCTTTGACCAAAATACCTGAATTGGGATTGGAATTGCGCAGGGGGAACACTTTTCCGCCGCTTGCGGTAGCTAACCAGCCCCTTTGCTGAACGAGTACTTCGGCGATTTCACCATCGTTGGCAAGAATTTCACCGTTCGATGTCATGAGGTTTTGGAGCAACCCCGGTTGGGTAACGTTGTCGCTGAACATGTACGACACCTCAACGCCATAGAAAAAGTTGCGGAGGTCTTTTATGTTGAATGACAGACCGATGTTGGAGTTTGGTCCGAAGCGTTCGCCCAAATCACCCCCCGGGAATTGGTGTGCGTAACTGAAACTGATGTGCGGAGCAAACACAAGTGAATCGCGCACATTTCGCTGCGCGGATGCAGTATGTGTCATTATTGCGCAGAGGGCGACTGAAAAAAGCAGTCTGAGGAGGTTGTTCAAGCGCTTCATTTCACGCGAAGATACGGAAGATTGCAACGATTTGTGAATGACGTGTACCGGCGACGAAATACCCTTTGGGCTATGTCAAAAGACGTATATTTGCTGCGATCTAAACAAAGGGGTTCGAATGAGCGACATTCAAATGGTTGACCTTGGAGGTCAATACCAAAAAATCCGCGAAGCCATCGATGAGGCCGTTCTTAACGTAGTGCGTTCAACAGCATTCATTAATGGTCCGGAGGTGAAAGCCTTTTCCGAAGAGCTTGAAGCCTACCTTGGAGTGAAACACGTTATTCCGTGTGCCAACGGTACCGATGCGCTGCAAATCGCCATGATGGCGCTCGATTTGAAGCCGGGTGATGAGGTTATCACACCCAATTTCACTTTCATTGCAACGGTTGAAGTGGTGGCACTGCTCGGTTTGAAGCCGGTGATTGTGGATGTTGATCCGGATACCTTTGTGATGGACCCTGAAAAAGTGCGCGCCGCTATCACTGAGCGCACACGTGTCATTGCTCCGGTTCACCTGTTTGGTCAGTGCGCTGACATGGATGCCCTTATGGCCATTGCGAAGGAGCACGGCCTGATTGTCATCGAAGATACTGCGCAGGCCATTAGCAGCGATTACACCCTTGCGAACGGTGAAACCAAGAAAGCCGGAACCATCGGTCACTTCGGTGCAACAAGTTTCTTCCCTTCGAAGAATTTGGGGTGCTACGGTGATGGGGGAGCCCTCTACACCAACGACGATGTACTCGCTGATAAAGCGCGCCAAATTGCCAATCACGGCATGAAGGTGCGTTACTATCATGAAAAGGTAGGCATAAACTCACGTCTTGATAGCATGCAAGCAGCGATACTCCGTGTGAAGCTTCGTCATTTGGATGACTACTGCGACGCGCGTGTGGCCGCTGCCGATTATTACGATACTGCATTTGCTGGGCATCCGAATCTGATCACTCCCAAACGCGCCCCCAAAACGACGCATACCTTTCATCAATACACATTGAAGGTGAAGGGAATCGACCGCGCTTCTCTGCAAAAGCACTTGGCTGATCAGGGCGTGCCTGCCATGATCTACTACCCGGTGCCACTTCACTTGCAAGAGGCTTTTGAGTACCTCGGATATTCGAAAGGCGATTTCCCGGTTACTGAACAACTTTGTACGGAGGTGATTAGCCTCCCAATGCATACTGAACTTAGCGAAGCGCAATTGAGGCGCATTACCGAAGCCGTTTTCGACTTCGCGAACATTCAAACATTATGAACATTGCCGTTATAGGTACGGGTTATGTCGGACTCGTTACAGGAACCTGCTTTGCTGAAACGGGCAACAACGTGGTTTGCGTTGACATTGACCACGAGAAAGTGGAGCGAATGCAACAGGGCGAAGTCCCGATTTACGAGCCTCACCTTGAGGTGCTTTTCGAGCGCAACATCAAATCCGGTCGATTAACGTTCACGACCGATATCGAAGAGGTCGTTGAAGATGCCCAAATTATCTTCCTCGCACTGCCCACTCCCCCGGGAGAGGATGGTTCAGCCGATCTTTCGTACATACTTGGAGTATCAGAGCACCTTGGGAGAATAATCAAAGACTACAAGGTCATCGTTGATAAAAGCACGGTACCGGTGGGTACCGCTGCCATGGTTCGAGCCGCCATCGCTGAACGTTGCAACGTGGCGTTTGATGTGGTGTCAAATCCTGAATTCCTCAGGGAAGGATTTGCTGTTGACGATTTCATGAAGCCCGATCGCGTGGTGGTCGGTGTGAGCTCTGAGCGCGCCCGTCGCCTCATGGAAGAGCTGTATAAGCCATTCGTGCGACAAGGCAATCCGCTGCTTTTCATGGACGAAAAGAGCGCAGAACTTACCAAATATGCAGCCAACGCTTTTTTGGCCATGAAGATCACCTTCATGAATGAAATCGCAAATTACTGCGAGAAAGTGGGCGCCGATGTTGACCACGTGCGCATTGGCATGGGAACAGACACGCGCATCGGTAAACGCTTTTTGTTCCCCGGTATCGGGTACGGAGGAAGCTGCTTTCCGAAAGACGTGCAGGCGCTGGCCCGATCAGGACGTGAAATCGGGCATCGCTTCGAGATTTTGGAAGCCGTGATGAAGATCAACGACGACCAGAAAACCGTCCTCTTTAACCCCATTCGAGAGTACTTCCGGAGCAACCTCCGCGGTGTACGCATTGCCATGTGGGGCCTCGCGTTTAAGCCGGAAACCGATGACATCCGCGAAGCGCCAGCCCTCTACATGATTGAAAAACTAACCAACGAAGGAGCTGTGGTTGTGGCGTATGACCCTGAGGCTATGGACAACGTGAAGCGCCTGCTCGGTCACCGCATCGAATACGCCGATGGCCCTTACGAGGCGCTTGACAACGCCGATGCACTGCTCATTTGTACCGAATGGGCGCAATTTAGAAACCCGGATTTTGAGCAAATGGGTGACAGGCTCAACAACAAAGCCATTTTTGACGGACGAAACCTCTACGACCTTTCGAAGATGCGCGAGCTAGGATTTTTTTATAAAAGTGTCGGGCGTGAAGTGGTGAACGAGGAGCGCGAAGAGCCGGCCGACAAAGGCCACGCCAAAGCATGAAACGCATACTGATCACCGGCGCCGCCGGATTCTTGGGCTCGCACCTGTGCGATCGCTTTGTTGCTGAAGGTTACCATGTTATTGGTATGGACAACCTTATCACCGGCGACCTGAGGAACATTGAGCACCTTATGCCCCTTGAGCGGTTTGAGTTTCACCACCACGATGTCTCCAAATTCGTGCATGTGGCCGGAGAGCTTGATTACATCCTCCATTTCGCATCGCCTGCCAGTCCGATTGATTACTTGAAAATACCCATTCAAACCCTCAAAGTGGGTTCATTGGGCATTCACAACTGCCTTGGCTTGGCCAAGGTAAAAGGCGCACGCGTGCTGATCGCCTCTACCTCAGAGGTGTATGGAGACCCGGTTGTGCACCCGCAAACCGAAGATTATTGGGGCAATGTAAACCCTGTTGGGCCCCGTGGTGTGTACGATGAAGCCAAGCGCTTTCAAGAAGCCATTACCATGGCGTACCACACCTTCCACAAGCTTGAAACGCGCATTGCCCGTATCTTCAATACCTACGGCCCAAGGATGCGATTGAATGACGGACGCGTGTTACCGGCCTTCATCGGTCAGGCACTGCGCGGTGAAGACCTCACCGTGTTTGGTGACGGAAGCCAAACCCGTTCATTCTGCTACGTCGATGACCTCGTTGAAGGCATCTTCAGACTGTTGCACTCCGATTACGCGCAGCCGGTGAACCTTGGCAATCCTGACGAAATTACAATCGCTGACTTTGCCGAAGAGATTATCCGCCTTACCGGAACAACGCAAAAGGTGATTTACAAAGAGCTTCCGGCCGACGATCCGAAGCAACGCAGACCGGATATCACCCGAGCAAAGGAAATCCTCGGTTGGGAACCGCGCATACACCGTTCAGAAGGCTTGCGCATTACCTATGACTATTTCAAGTCGCTCTCAACCGAAGACTTGAATAAGAAAGAACACAAAGACTTCGACGCATACATCCGCTCCTAATGGCTGATTTTTTTGCACACGAAACTGCAGTCATTGACGAAGGCTGTACCATAGGCGCCGGAACAAAAATCTGGCACTTCTCGCACATCATGACCGGTGCCGTGCTCGGAGAGCGCTGCAACATCGGTCAAAACGTCGTGGTGTCTCCAGAAGTAGTGCTCGGAAACAACGTGAAAGTTCAAAACAACGTCTCTATCTATACCGGTGTGGTGTGTGAAGACGATGTGTTTCTGGGCCCAAGTTGCGTCTTTACAAATGTGATCAATCCGCGCAGCGCTGTCAACCGACGGGGTGAATACGCCAAAACCATCGTCAGAAAGGGTGCTTCAATTGGCGCAAACGCTACCATTGTATGTGGAAATGACATCGGCGAATTCGCTTTCATCGGTGCCGGCGCGGTGGTTACCAAAGAAGTACCCGCATTTGCACTCGTTGTTGGAAATCCTTCGAAACAAATCGGATGGATGAGCGAGTTCGGCCACCGTTTAGCCTTTGATATAAACGGTAGGGCAACATGCCCGGAGTCAGGTGAGCATTACCTCCTACAAAACGAAAGAGTAACCAAGAGCACTGAAAAACCTTAACCCATGATTTACGATAAGCTGGTCAAGAAAGAGGCCACATTGGCCGTTGTAGGCCTCGGCTACGTCGGATTGCCCATCGCCCTCGAGTTTGCGAAGGTGATCAAAGTAATCGGCTTCGATATCAACCCGAAAAGGGTCGACATGATGAACCGCGGCATTGACCCATCAAATGAATTGCCTTCATCGGCTTTCGATGGTTGCGACATTCGATTTACAGCGAATCTCGAAGACATGCGCGAGGCAAACTTCTTTATCATTGCCGTGCCCACACCCATCAATGCAGCCAATCAGCCCGACCTTGGGCCTGTGCTTTCGGCTTCACGCAGTGTAGGCCACGTGCTCAAAAAAGGTGATTATGTGGTGTACGAATCAACCGTATACCCCGGTTGCACCGAAGACGATTGCGTGCCTGTACTCGAAGACTTGTCAGGGTTGAAGTTCATTGATGATTTCAAAGTGGGCTACTCACCTGAGCGCATCAATCCGGGCGACAAGGAACACACCGTTCGCTCAATCGTGAAGGTTGCCGCAGGGTGCGATGCCGAAAGCCTTGAAGAAATCGCCAAGGTGTATGAATTGGTCATCGACGCCGGTGTTCACCGCGCGGCCAGCATCAAAACAGCCGAGGCATCAAAAGTAATCGAGAACACCCAACGCGACGTCAACATCGCCTTGATCAACGAGTTGTCAATCATTCTCAACCGCGTTGGCATCAATACCTACGATGTGCTCGAATGTGCCCGCACAAAGTGGAACTTCCTCAACTTTACGCCGGGTTTGGTGGGAGGTCACTGCATTTCGGTTGACCCCTATTACCTGACCTACAAGGCAAAGAACCTCGGCTACCATGCACGCGTGATCAACAGTGGTCGCTACGTTAACGACAGCATGGGCTTCTACGTGGGTAAACAAACCGTAAAGCGTATCCTTGAGCAAGGAAAGAACATTCTCGATGCCCGCGTACTCGTGTTGGGCATGACCTTTAAAGAAAACGTGTCTGACATCCGCAATTCGAAAGTGATTGATGTGATTCGCGAGCTTGAATCGTTCTCAATGCACGTTGATGTGGTCGATCCCCATGCCGACCCCGAAGAAGTAATGCACGAGTACGAAGTGAAACTGAAGGCTGCCCCCGACGCAGGTTCGTACGATGCCATTATCGTTGCGGTGAACCACCGTGAGTACAACGATCTAAACGAAGACTACTTCAAATCTCTCCTCATCAACGGGAAGGGTGTTTTGATAGACATCAAAGGAATATACCGCCACCGAATCAATGATTTGGTGTACTGGTCGCTCTAAACAACATGGGGTTTGAACGAAACATATTGGTAACAGGAGGTGCGGGCTTTATTGGCTCGCACCTTTTGCGCCATTTGGTGAACCGTTATCCCGCATACCGTTTGGTAAACTTCGATGCCCTCACCTATGCAGGCAATCTGAGCAATGTCAATGACCTTGCCAAAGCGGCAAACTATGTTTTTGAGCACGGCGACATTTGCGATGAGGCCAAGGTAAACCGGGTGTTCAAGACCTATGCCATCGACTCGGTGATTCACTTGGCAGCTGAAAGCCATGTTGACCGAAGCATTGAGCACCCGTTGGCCTTTATCGACACGAACATTCGCGGTACTGCTGTGCTTCTCAATGCAGCCATGAATGCTTGGGACGATGCCCTTAAAAATGGCCTTCCCCGACGCTTTTACCACGTGTCAACCGATGAGGTCTTCGGTGCCCTCGGAGACGAGGGGGCTTTTAATGAAGCCACACCCTACGACCCTCGGTCGCCCTATTCAGCATCCAAGGCGTCGGCTGATCACCTCGTGAGGGCTTACGGACATACCTACAAACTGCCTTACGTCATTTCGAACTGTTCAAACAACTACGGAACCCACCAGTACCCAGAGAAACTCATCCCGGTCATCGTGCGCAACATCGCACAATCGAAACCGCTGCCGGTCTATGGCAAAGGTGAGAATGTGCGCGATTGGCTCGCTGTAGAAGACCACGTAGACGCCATCGATGTCATATTTCACAAAGCGGCCAACAGCAGCACCTACTGCGTTGGCGGAAACAACGAATGGAAAAACATCGATCTTGTGCGCCATATCTGCCGAATTGCCGATGAAGAACTAAACCGAACCACGGGTAGTTCTGAAAAGTTGATCACCTTCGTGACTGACCGTAAAGGACATGATTTCCGCTACGCCATCGATGCGTCGGCCCTTGAACGCGACCTCGGTTGGGTGCCTTCGGTAGACTTCACTGAAGGTTTGCGAAAAACCGTCCGCTTCTACCTCAATCTTTAAGCCTCGTGTATGCTCGATCAGTCTGACGAAACCTTCATGAAGCAAGCACTGATCGAAGCTGAAAAGGCCTTCGAAGCAGGCGAAGTGCCTGTAGGTGCGGTGATTGTGAGCAAAGGACGTGTAATCGGTCGCGGTCACAACCTCACCGAACGGCTACACGATTTTACAGCCCATGCCGAAATGCAGGCATTCACTGCTGCATCAGAGTTTCTAGGAGGCAAGTACCTCGACCAGTGCACCTTGTACGTGACCCTCGAACCCTGTGTGATGTGTGCGGGTGCTGCGGGGTGGACACGCGTAGGACGAATCGTTTACGGCGCATCCGATGAAAAGCGTGGCTACAAACGTCTTGAACTGCACGGTGAACGCATCACCCACCCACGCACCGAAGTCATCGCCGGCGTGCTTGCCGATGACTGTGCAGCTATGCTTCATGCCTTTTTCGCCGCGCGGCGAAAATAAAAAAGCCGACGCGGGAGGGAGGGCGCCGGCTTCATGTGAGCGTGTATAGCTGATCGTTAATCAGTCGCGAATCAATACTGTTCAAGCATGTAGCGAATCACGTCAGTGGTGGTAACAATGCCTTTCAGCTCGTCTCCATCAACCACCGGAAGGGCGTGAAACTGCTCTTTCGAAAAAATTTCGGCCACGTCTTTAATCGAATCTTCCGAGTTCACCGTGCGGGGCTTTGAGGTCATCACCTGAGGAATTGACAGCATCTCCAGCACGGCTTCATCGGCGCCTTCTTGGTTCTCAAACAACGAGCCAAAGGTGAGTCGGTTGATGTCGGTTGCACTAATAATGCCCGAAACATGCGTCCCATGCATCACCGGTAGGTGACGGATTTTTTTCTTGCGGAAAACATCCACAGCGTCGACCAATTTGTCGGTTTCCTGAACGAAGGCAACTTCTTTGGTCATGATCTTGCTGACCGGCTCTCTTTTCTTCATAATCGTTGGTGTTATTACACTGCAAAGAGCGCCAATTGCAAAGAAATTCGCCGTGACCATGCTCAAGCGCGGGCCTGACTTTTGTCACATGAGGCCCACTGCCGGCGTTGGAAGTTGGCTTCTCGCTGTCTTTTTTTGGATGGATGGGGATGGATGGCCGCTGTTTTGATGCCTTTGGGCCCAACTTCTTTTTGCCTGCGAATGAAGAAGCATGACGGTTTTAGCGTTTACTCGCTCCGAAACGCCACGCGGCAGAGTACATAAGACCGTTTGCCAGCGGAGCTCGGCGGTAGCGGTACCAATGGGCGCGCAAAGTCACGTTGCCAATGTCCCACGATACGAACCAGCCGCCCAGCAAGCCGCCTTTGCTCATGCGCGGGTCATTGAAGTGGCTGCGTTTGTCAGCAGGTATGGCGTCGAACAAGGGGGCCGATGCCGTCGGGTCGTTCAGCTCTTGGTTGAACACCGAGTAGAGGCCCAGCGAGGTGCCAATGTTAATCGATGAGAACGGAGTTGATTGATCATCGAGGACAACGGTGCCCATACTTGCATAGATGAGGTTGTTGATGCTCAAGCCAAAGTCAAGGTAGATGTTAAACAGCGATATGGATCCCATTCCCCAGTCTTCGCTGCGATCGGCGCGGCGGTAGTACTCGTCGTCACCGTCTTCTTGGAGGGCTGAGGCATGGCCAACCCGTCCGCCTTCTAAGTTGAGGCCGAAGCTCATCAATCCGCTGCGCATTAAGCCGGTAACGCCTACCAAGGTGCCAGGCGATTGGTAGGTGCGCGTGCGTGCGCCCGAGTGCGTCACCTTTACGCCGATGCCACCGTAGGTGCCGATGTCGGTGACCGATACTGATTTAGGGGTTACTGTAGATTGGTAGGTGATGGTTTCACGCTCCATTCGTCTGCCCGAGGCATCGGTGTAGCGGTCTGTTTTTGACGAACGCGAAGAGGCTACCGAGGCGCCTTGCGAACTCCGCATGCCGGCATCCATGCCGTCGAAGAGGCCGTCAAGTCGGAAGGTGAGCGAAGGGTATACCCAACGGCTGTTGAAGCCGCGCAATTGGCGGGCGGGCGCGTCGGTTTCATCCAAATTGGTGAAGTTGAAGCTCAAAGCGAGGTCAATGCTGCCGTAAGGAATGCGCAAACGCGCACCCGGGGCAAGCTCGAAGCCTGCGAAAGGAACCGGACGTCCTGTACCACTCACGAACATCCGGTACCGGCCGTAGTTGGCACGTACAAATCCGTTCAAGCGTAAAACGCGGTTGTAATCGTTGTAGCTGCCAACGCCGAGAAAGGGAATGGGGGTGTTGATGCCAAAACCGGCATAACTCATGTGATAGGTTTCCCAGGGGGCATTGAGCAAATGAAGCTCTCCAGACACCAGCGGATTGAAATCAATGCTGCCTTGAGCGAAACGCGCGTTGAAGACCAACCATTGCAGGTCAGCGGTAATCCAGCGCGTGTTGGTGCGGTGGAAGTCACTAAATCCCGGTTGCGATAAGCTGATCCCCAAACCCGAAAGCATGAAGTCATGCGTGGCTTGCTTTTTCCAGTTGGGTTGGTCGTTGGTTTGGGCGCTGGCTCCGAGCGAAATGGCAAGGGCCAAAAGAAAGGTAGAGAGCTGTTTCATACCGCACACAATCGTTTGCGGTAAAGTTCACCCCGGGTAGCTTTTATGGCAATACGGCAAATGCCTTACGACCGCCGGCGTGATTTTCGGCGGCGGTTGAGATGCTTGGCAATGTACTCTTGCTCCCATTGGCCCGGTGTGGGCTCCCAGCGTTGTACGCGGTCAATGACGCCGAGGACGTGTAAATCCATTACGGTGCTGTAGCCACTGCGGCACACAATTTGCTCGGCTTGTACCAAGTGGGCCTTGATGGTTGATGCCGGTGCGTTTCCGTACACGGTGACTTTGCCGTGCACTTCAACGGTGGCGTCGACTTTGCCGGTGAACAGCACGCTTTTCTGTCCGGTGGCCTGAAAGCGTTTGATGACATCAGCTTCCATCAGCGAACGGTGGGGCTCAGGTCCTGAAATCATGGCCACATTGGGCACGGCTTCCTCCAAGGTGTCGGCTTCAACTTCGGTGTACTGCGAAATGGGGCCGATGTAGGTGATGTTGCATCCTTTCAGCGGAGCCGATAAGCGTCCGGCCAAGGCTTTGTCGCCCTCGAGGTCGGGCACCCAAATCGTTGTAAAACCGCGCACCATGCGTTTCACCGACCATCCGGCCGCAGGCCGCGCCAAAAACGAAACCGGAAAATGCAACTGGTGCGTCATGAACACCGACGGCAGGTCAGGGTGCTTCACGCCGTAGCAATTGTCGCTGTAGAGGCCGGTAAGCCCGAATTTGCGCACCATTTGGCTCGTCCAATCTTGTTCTTTGCGAATGTTGCTCAGAAAGCGCGGCATTTGCGAGGCAATGTTGATGCCGTTGGCTTTGCGCGTGTAGCGAATGGCAGCGTTGGGTTTCTCCACGGCGGTGAGCTCAGGAAAGCGCAGTCTCATCCAGGCCAGCGAATGGCCGGCACCTGCGATGATGACCTCATGGCCCTCGCGCTGAAGCCGGGCAATGAGCGGCACGCAGCGGGTTGCATGCCCGAGTCCCCAATCAAGTACGGCGAAGAGAACACGTGATTCAGCCATGCTTCGAAAATACGCTAAATTTGCGTCGCAAGTCACGCACTATGGGCAAAGGCAAATTGTGGAAATGGGAAGAAAACCGGCAGTTCACCAACGTGTTCGAACCGCCGCTGCAAGATGCCATTGACGGCATTGACTTCATGAAGGGCGAATGGCACGCCAAGGCCTTTGGCAACTCCAACCCCATCACCCTTGAACTCGGATGCGGCAAAGGCGAGTACACCCTCGGCTTGGCGCGGCGCTACCCCAACCGCAATTTCGTTGGTGTCGACATCAAAGGCCACCGCTTTTGGC
Organism: Flavobacteriales bacterium; assembly: GCA_036835325.1. Taxonomy (GTDB): domain Bacteria; phylum Bacteroidota; class Bacteroidia; order Flavobacteriales_D; family Sanyastnellaceae; genus CAMCHP01. The sequence continues at coordinate 9,730 of DAITMF010000027.1, read as the reverse complement.
GCGGCGCCAAAGAATCAAACCGCGACGGCCTTAACAACGTGGCGTTTTTGCGCACCCGTCTTGAGTTCATCACCCGCTTTTTTGCGGCCGATGAGGTTGAAGAGGTGTGGTTGACTTTCTCTGACCCACAACCGAAAGACGAAAAAGGCACCAAGCGCATCACAGGGCCCTACTTTGTTGAGCGTTACAAGCAGTTTCTCAAACCCGGCTCATTCGTCAACGTGAAAACCGACAGCGATTTGCTCTACGAGTGGACGCTCGAGCAGTACCGCGAAGTGGGCTACGATATCGTGATTCACAGCGACGATGTGTACGGCAAGCTCGTGCACGAGGTCGACGAAGAACTGCGCGACATCTTGCACATCCGCACCTTTTACGAGAGCATGTGGCTTGAAATGGGCAAGAAGATTCACTTCATCCGCATTCGCGTGTAGCAATGGCGCGGCTCGCTGATTACCAAGGCAATTTTTACGACGACGTTTACGCTGTGGTGCGTTTGATTCCGCATGGCTGTGTGACTTCATACGGCGCAGTTGCCCGTTACTTGGGTGTTGGTCGCGCTTCGCGGATGGTCGGATACGCCATGAATGCGAGCTTCGGTGTGTTGCCACCTGTACCGGCGCACCGTGTTGTTAATCGGATGGGGATGCTGACCGGAAAGATGCACTTCGCCACTCCGTTTGAGATGCAGCGACTGCTTGAAGCCGAAGGCATTCGCGTTGTAAACGACCAAGTACAGGAGTTTGACAGGCTTTTTTGGGACCCCGCCGAATTGGGGTAAGGCATTCAATGCCCTACCTTTGCGGCATGAAACAGCCACTCACCCGCGAGAACGTTTTAGCGGCGCTCCAAAACGTTTTGGAGCCCGACCTCAAGAAAGACATCATCAGCCTAAACCTCGTCGATGGTTTGCAGATCGACGGCAACACCGTGCGTTTTTCGGTCAAGGTGAGCAACCCGGCGATGCACAGCCGCAAGCGCATGGAAGAGGCATGCAGCTTCGCGCTCGAACGTGTTTTTGGCGATGGGTTGAAGGTTGAAGTAACGGCAACGGCCCTTCCAAAAGAAGAGCAAACGGCTGAGACACGCCGCGTGCTGCCGGGTGTAAAGAACATCATTGCCGTTGCTTCGGGCAAAGGCGGTGTGGGCAAATCAACCGTGGCCGCCAATTTGGCCGCCGGTTTGGCTGCTCAAGGTTTCGCGGTGGGCTTGGTAGATGCTGATATTTACGGACCGTCAGCTCCGCTGATGTTTGACCTCGTGCACGAAAAGCCCAAGGCCATTGAAGTGGGCGACAAACAGTACATTGAACCTTTGCGCAATTACGGCGTTAAGGTGCTTTCCATTGGTTTTTTTGCTGACACCTCGCAGGCCATTGTATGGCGGGGTGCCATGGCTGCCAAGGCATTGAGCCAGTTGTTTCTCGACGCGCATTGGGGCGACCTCGATTACATGATTGTTGACTTGCCTCCGGGAACCGGAGATATTCATCTCTCATTGGTGCAGCAGGTTCCATTGACAGGAACCATTATTGTATCAACACCGCAAGAGGTGGCGCTGGCCGATGCACGCAAAGGCATCGCCATGTTCCGCCTTGACAGCATCAATGTGCCGGTGCTCGGCTTGATCGAAAACATGAGCTTTTTCAGTCCGCCAGATCTTCCCGATCGTAAGTATTATTTGTTCGGACAGGATGGAGGACGCCGTTTGGCAGAACAGTACGAGGTGCCGTTTTTGGGTGAATTGCCCATTGTGCAATCGATTCGCGAGGCGGGTGATGTTGGTCGTCCGGCCGTGCTTCAAGATGGCACCGCTGCATCTCAAGCCTTTAACGGTATAATTGGTAACTTTGTAAAGGTTGTTGATGAACACCGTCAGAAACTTCCCAAACGACCGTTTGTTACACCATCGTAAGCGAAATACCACGCCATGAGCGAAGCGCACACCACAGAAGCAAAAGTAACGGAGGCCTTGGAGCAGCTTCGTCCGCACCTGCAATTTGACGGAGGCGACATTCGTCTGCTTGCCGTAGAGGGCACCACCGTGCACGTTGAGCTCACCGGTGCATGTTCGAGTTGCTCCATCAGTGCCACCACCAAAGCGGGTGTTGAACGCGCGATAAAAGCCGCCGTTCCTTCGGTCACAGAAGTGTTCGCAACCACCGCCGCAAGGGTTTAAGATTCACGTGTTTTCGTTTTGGTTTGCTGCGGAATGTTTCCGTAATATTAAGGCACCAAAAAGAGAACCTATGAGAATCGTGTCTTTACTATCCTTTTCACTGTTTACGTTTGCTGCCATCGCCCAATGCGACGGTGACCGTTACTTCAATCAAATCTTCAACGATTTTTACGTCACTTCCGACATTGTTTACGGCAACAACATTGCTTGGGACGGAGCGAGTACAGATTTGTTGGTTGACGTTTACCGTCCGTACGGCGAAGACCAAACCTTTGAACGTCCGCTCGTACTGATCGTCCACGGTGGTTCTTTCTTGGGCGGTAGTAAGGTGGGTGAAGACGTTGTTCCGATTGCGCGCGACTTGGCCAAAATGGGGTATGTGACAGCATCCATATCATACCGTTTGGGTGTTGACCCACTCGGCGCCTTGTTTAACGGTGAAACGGAGTTTTCACGGACCGTTATTCGCGCTTACCACGATGCAAAGGCGGCGGTGCGTTTCTTCCGTAAGAGCGTTGCAGAAGAGAACAATCCATACGGCATCAATCCGAATCAAATCTACATGCTCGGAGTTTCAGCCGGTGGTTTTGTGGCATTGCATGTGGCATACCTAAACAGTGAATCAGAAATTCCAGCAGTGATTGACCAATCGTTGCCTGGTTTGGGTGGCGGCCTTGAAGGTAACTCGGGCAATGCCGGCTACAGCGCTGAAATCGCCGGATTGGTCAACATTGCCGGTGCCATGGGTGATGTTGCTTGGATGGAAGGAGAGACGACTCCCGTGCTGAGCTTTCATGGCGATGCCGATGGCACTGTGCCCTACGAAAGCGGTTCACCGCTCGGCGGCATCGTACCCATCACCGTTTTTGGTAGCGCGCCCATTCATGCCGAAGCCGATGCCCAAGGCATTTTGAACTGCTTTGTGCCGCATCCGGGAGCCGATCACGTGCCGCACGTGAGCAATGCTGCCTACTACGATACCACGCGGGCCATCTCGGCGAATTTCCTCGGTCATTTGGTTTGTCCGACCATCCCATTGGATTGCGAGTACCGCGAGGTAACACTCGACATTGACGAGGAAACGCTCGCAGGTTTAACGGCGTTTCCGAACCCGGTGAGTGACCGGTTAACACTCAATAAGCCGGGTGTGCAATCTGCGTTCATCGAGGTGTATGACCTTAACGGACGTTTGGTCATTGACGAACGTATGGTGGGCGAACAGCACCTGCTGAATGTGGGGCAGCTCACTTCAGGCTGGTATGTGCTGCGTCTGATTTCGAACGGAGAAAGTGAAACGCTTAAGTTCATTGTTGAATAAGCGATTCGCAACGCATTTGAAACGCCCCGGCACGCTTGCGCGCCGGGGCGTTTTCGTGTGCACGGAACATTGATGCCCTTTTGCTTGTTGCTCTGACGCAAGTCATAAAACGGCTCGCAGGTTTTTAAGTACTTTTGCGCAAATTTTCGAGCATGATTGAAACCGATATCATTATCATCGGTGCGGGTCCGGTCGGACTGTTCGCAATTTTCGAGGCAGGACTGTTGAAGCTCCGTTGCCATTTGATTGATGCACTTCCCCAACCGGGAGGCCAGTGTGCTGAGATCTATCCGAAAAAGCCCATCTACGACATTCCGGCCTACCCGGAAATTTTGGCGGGCGACCTCGTTGACAACCTCATGAAGCAGGCGGCTCCATTCAAGCCCGGCTTTACCCTCGGCGAACGTGCCGAAACCATCGAGAAAACCGATGATGACAAGTTCATCGTGACCACCAACAAAGGCACCAAGCACTTGGCACCGGTTGTGGCCATTGCCGGCGGACTCGGCTCGTTTGAGCCGCGCAAACCGCCCATTGGCAACATCGCAGATTACGAAGACAAAGGCGTTGAGTACATCATCAAAGACCCGAATTTCTACAAAGGAAAGCGCGTTGTGATTTCAGGTGGGGGTGACTCGGCACTTGACTGGACCATCTTCCTCGCCGAAGGCGTAGCCAGTGAAGTGGCCATGGTGCACCGCCGTAACTCGTTTCGCGGTCACTTGGACAGTGTTCAGAAAGTGATGGACATGGCCGCCAGCGGTCGTATAAAGCTGTACACCGATGCCGAAATTACCGGCATTGAAGGCGACGGCAAAGTGGAAGCGGTCATCATCAACACTCCCGATGGCGACATTCGCCACGAAACCGATCACTGGATGCCGCTGTTCGGCTTGTCTCCCAAACTCGGGCCTATTGCCGACTGGGGGCTCAACATCTCGAAGAACAGCATCGAAGTAAATACGCTTGATTACAGCACCAACATTCCGGGTGTGTACGCCATTGGCGACGTGAACACCTACGAAGGCAAGCTGAAGTTGATTCTTTGTGGATTCCACGAAGCCACCTTGATGGTGCAAAGCGCCTTCAAGCGCATCTACCCCGATAAAAATTACGTCCTCAAATACACCACCGTCAACGGTGTAAACGGCTTCTAACATGGGAATGATCAAAGTGACCGTGATTGATCGCGAAGGTGTTGCACATGAGCTCGACGCACCGACCGACATGAACATGAACATGATGGAGCTCTGCAAGAGCTACGAATTGCCGGTTGAGGGCACCTGCGGTGGGATGGCCATGTGTGCTTCGTGCCACATGTACATTGAAACGCCGCACGAGTTGCATGAAATGAGCGAAGATGAAGAGAACATGCTCGATCAAGCCTTCTTCGTTGAGCGCAACTCACGCCTCGGATGCCAGTTGCACCTCGCTGACAGCATGGATGGCCTCGTGGTACGACTCGCTGAAGTAGGGGGCTAGTCGCGAGCTATTCTGCCAACTTCGTATTCAACAGCTTGCCCGACTCGACCAACCTGTGAAGGTGCGGAAGCGTGCGCGCTTCTTGCATCAACTGAAGGTGTCCTGGGTGGTGGCAATCGCTCGCGGCAAAAGCGACCAAACCTTGGTCAATGAGCCATTCACCGCATTTTTGCACTCCCGGTCCATAAAATCCGGTCAGTGAATTGATGTTGATTTGAAGCAGCACATCGCGGTCAACCAGGTCTTTAAATTGCTGCGTTTCGCGGTGCCAGTAGGGGTAACGTTCAGGGTGGGCCAAAATGGGTTTGTAGCCGGCCATTTGCAATTTGAACAAGGTGCTTTTGAGCATATCGGGTGCCGCCATAAAAGGCAGTTCGAAGAGCACATAACGGTTTCCGATGGTAAGGATATCGTTGGCTTCAATGAGCTTTTCGAAGTGTTCGTCGAGGTAGTATTCGGCAGCGGCGTCGAAGGCGATGTCGATGTTGGCGGCCTTTAGGGCACTGCGCACAGCATCTCGACCCTTGGTGATGATTTCGCTGGTGTTTCGGTAGTAGTCGCTCATCACGTGGGGCGTCGTGATGATTTTTCGGTAGCCTAAATCAGCGAAATGGCGAATCATGGCAAGGCTGGCTTCCATGTTGGGGGAGCCGTCATCAATGCCCGGAACAAGGTGCGAATGCATGTCAACCCCCACCACACCAAAGTCAATCGGCGGCAGTGGTTCGGGTTTTTTGAACAGTCGCTTGAAAAGGCCCATGGCGCAAAGATACGCTCATTGCTTGGATGGCGCCTCACCTGAGCTCTCCTTCATCGCGTAGCCAAGAAAAAGAGCAAGCAGCGTGAATGTTACAGCAATGTAGCCCACGGTGTTGAAGCCAACCAGTGGCATTCCTTCGGCACTTTGGCTCACAATGCTTCCTGAAATGAGCGCGGCGCTTCCGCTGGCGAGCGACATCACACTGGCGTTCAAACTCATGAATCCGCCGCGGTTCTCAGGCCGTACCACGGTGGTGAGCATGGTATTGGCCGGGATCATCCGTCCGCTAATGAAAATGAAAAACACGCCTGAAATCGTCAGCACCAAGGCCAGTGGGGCAGTGGTCACGTGGGTGACAAGCAGCAAAGGCACTGTGCTGCCGAGGGCCATGGTGTAGAAGACCGGCTTGCGTCCGAACCGGTCGACCATCCTTCCCACAAAAGGAGAAGAAAGCGTTGTACACGCACCTCCAACCAAATAAATCAGCGGAATTTGCGCCTGCGTCAGACCCACGTTGTTGATCATGTACGGCGTGATGAACGGAATCACCGTGAATTGTCCTAAGACCAGCAGCACCATGAAGAGCAGTGCGCGGCGCTGATTGGGCAACTGACGCGCCTTGCGCAAGGTTTCAAAGGGGTGTGGCCGTGTGATTTGTTTTTCAAGGTGGATGCGGATGGGAGGGATGAGCAGTACAACCAGGGTGACCACTACGCCGCCCATGGCGCTCACGAGGTAGAACGGAAGGTGCCAGTTGCCGTCGAAGCGGTTGACCAGCTCCAAGGCCAGAGGAACACCCAACACAGCAGCCAATGAAAAGGCCATGGTTACATAACCCATCGCGCGGCCGCGCCGCTCAAGCGGAATCACGTCGCCAATGATCGACAGCACCAACGCGCTGAGGATGCCTCCGGCCAAGCCCGTGAGCAATCGGGTGCCAATGAACAAGATGTAGTTCAGTTCAGGGTCGGCAGTGGTGGGTACCACGGCACTCGAGAAGGTGCCCAAGACGAATCCTGAATAGGCCACAACGAGCGCTTTCTTGCGGTCGAATTTATCGAGGAAGAATACGCCAAACAAACTGCTCAAAAAGGCCGCCATCGGGTAAGCCGACACGAGCGCCGAGAACTGAAAAGGTGTAATCAAAAGCTCACGCTGGAGAATATCGCCCATGGGCATCATGATCATGAAATCAACGATGTGCGTGAACTGGGCGGCAGCGAGGAGGGCAACCAGCAGGTTTTCCCGAATGGGTTTTTGAGACGTCACGAATGAGGATTAGTCGGCTGTGGGGAGCAAACGGGAAAGCTGCTGCCATTCCGACTTACGGTACGCAAGGTGGCTTTTTTCAACGTCAGGGTCAACGCAGTTGGCAAAAATTTGCAATACCACATTCTTCGCTTTTACAGTGTGGCGGATGTAGCAATGCATGTCAACCGGAACAGCCCCCACGGTGCTTTTGATCTCAGTGGCCGTGCGGCCAAAGTTGATGCGTTTGTACCCGCCTTCAATGCCCATTTTGATGAACTCGTACAGCATGCGCGGATAAATCGCATAGCGGTGGATGAGTTCGTAATCAAACCCAACAAAGTGGGCGTCGAGGCAATGGCAATTGCGGAATGCGCTCTGAAAACCCACCAGTTTGCCGTCGAGGTAAAAGCCGGTAACTCGGAAGTCGTCTCCCATCCGCTTGGCCAACTCGGGCAAGGCGTGCTTGTTCATGCTGCCGATGCGGAACTCGGCCCTGCGGCGTACATTGTCGTACAAGGCGTACAGTTCATCGGCCGCTGCTTCAATTTCACGTATCGAAAGAACCCGAAGCTCCAAGCTGCTTGAGCGCTGCAAGGCGGCCTTCGCTTTTGTGCGGTACTTGGTGTTGAGCGCGGCGAGGTAATCGTCAAACGATTTCCAGGTCGTTGGCAGCGGCATAAGCAGGGTCGGCTCTTGCCGAATGGGGCCGTAACCGTTGTCTTTGAATATTTTCGGATTGTTGAGGTCGCCGTCGAAGAAGTCTTTCACCAACACGGCAGAAAGCTTGTTGCCGGCGGCTTTTTCAGTTGCAACAATCACTTCAGCGGCAGCTGAAACCAATGCAACGCGCGTGGTGATCGCCACTGTTGGCACAAAGGCAAAGCCGTGTTCACCGGTGGCAAAGCTGTTTCCGAGAATAAGTATGCGACGGGCAATGCGCGAGGTACCGAACAGTGACTTGGCCACTTGCAAAAACCTCGGTGACCCATTGTCGTTGGCGATTAGCGCCTCAGCCATAGCCGTTTGAAAGACGGCTATGCCGACGAGATCACCGTTTTTTACAAACCACGCAAAGCGGCAGTCAACTTCGCCGGCTGCAGCAATCAGGCCCTCGCAGTAGCCGCGCTTCAGAAAAACGCTGTTGGGTGCTGCAAGTGCATCCCAAGCGGTGTGAAAAACCGTGGGTAGGCTGCTTCCTGTATGCGCTGTAATCCCATCGATTTCAGGCAAGTTGACGAGGGAATGTGCGTGCGATTTACAAATCATGCGGTGGGTACAGACAATCAGGAACAGTTAAACAGAGAAGTCCGACGATGGTTTAATCCTGTAAATTTCGCATTTTCCCGACGATGGCACCAACAATCTTGTTTTTCGATGGATACTGCACCCTGTGCAACGCCTCGGTTGACTTTGTGCTTCGCCACGACAAGGCCTGTGTTTTGAAGGTAGCATCCTTGCAAGGCCAAGCGGCTCGGGAACACCTGCCCGAAACATTGCGCGAAACGCTCGACTCGCTCGTGCTCTTCCACAACGGACGCATCTACACCGAATCAACCGCAGCCCTTAAGGTGGCCGGCCTTTTGGGTTTTCCGTGGACGTTGGCCACGGTGTTTTTGCTTGTGCCACCGTTTATCCGCAACGCGGTGTACCGCTGGGTAGCACGCAACCGCTACCGCTGGTTTGGCAAGCGCGATACCTGCCGCTTGCCCACATCGAATGAACGGGCACGGTTTCTTGATTGAGGCCTGAGCTGCTCATCCGCGCAGCGAAACAAAAACCCATCAATGCCCTACTTTTGCACAAACGCATTGCCATGAACCGCACCCTCATCAAAAACGCTTTCGTTGTCAACGAACACCGCACCGAGAAAACCGATGTCCTCATCGAAGGCGAACGCATTGCGCGCATCGGCAGCATCGCCGCTGAACCCGGTATGACCTGCATCGATGCGGAGGGCCTCTATTTGCTGCCCGGCGTGATCGATGGTCAAGTGCATTTTCGCGACCCCGGACTTACCCACAAGGCCGATCTCAACAGCGAAAGCCGCGCCGCCGTCGCCGGTGGAGTGACCTCGTTCATCGATATGCCGAATACTCGGCCGAACGTGCTCACCATGGAGATTCTCGAAGAAAAGTACGCCCTCGCGGCCACCAAGTCGATGGCCAACTTCGGGTTCTTTCTCGGCGTAAACGGCGAAAACCTCGATGAGGTGCTCGCCACCGATACCTCGGGCTTGCTGGCGGTTTCTGACGACGGCTTGTACTTCAGTGGAAAGGGGAATTTGCTGGCCGATAACCTCGACATCCTCGAGAAACTCTTCGCGAACTGTCCGTCAATCATCGCCATCCATGCCGAGAAAGAAGCCATTGTCGAGAAGAACGAAGAAGCTTTTCGCGCGAAGTATGGCGACAACATTCCGGCCTCCGCGCACCCGCTCATCCGCAGCGCGGAAAACTGCTACCTCGCCAGCCGCGATGCCATTGAACTCGCCAAGAAGCACAATGCCCGCCTGCACATCCTCCACCTGACCACGGCGCGTGAAACCGAGCTTTTCGAGCGTGGCCCAGTCACCAACAAACGCATCACCACAGAGGTTTCGGTGCATCACCTCTGGTTCAGCGATGCCGATTACGAGCGTTTGGGTATGCGCATCAAGTGGAATCCGGCCATCAAAACCGCGGCCGACCGCGACGGCTTGCTGCAAGCGCTGATCGATGACCGCATCGACCTCGTGACCACCG
>DAITMF010000026.1:0-48678 GCA_036835325.1 Flavobacteriales bacterium | reverse complement strand
CCGTAGAACCTTTGCAGTTCAAGTTTTTCACGCGGATTGAGCAGCCCGAATACACCCAAATCTTCTGGACGCCGGTCGTTGCTTGGAACGCACAAAACCACGCCATGTTGGGTCTGCACCTTCACAACACGCCTTTCCCTATGCGCAGTTGGGAGTTTGCCCTTACACCCATGTACAGCATCGCTACAGGAACGGTCACCGGCTTGGCGCGCAGCTCATGGTACAAACGCTCGACGGAGGTCCACCTAAAAACACGCAGCTTTAGATACAGCGACACCGACCAGGGATCGTTCGTCACGAGCGACTACCTGCGAAGTGAATTCACGGTGCGTCAGCACTTCAACCGCGAAGTAAATTCGGGATTGAAGTCGACCCTGGACATTGGCGTGGCACACTTGGCCATTTTCCCCATTGAAGCTGCAAACGACGCGCTGGTTTCTCTTGACAACGAACAGGTTTTTATGCCACGCTTGGCGTACAGCATTGAACGCAAAACTCCTTTGTTTCAGCATGGGATTGATTTGACTCTGCGCAACTTCATTAACAGCAACGAAGAAAGCATGGGGCTGGGTGAATTGACCTACAACGGCAGTTACCGCTACAACGAAGACAAAAAATCAGTTCGTTGGCGCATGTACGGCGCCTACACGGCCACCTCGCCCGAAAGCAACTTTGCGTTGTACCCCTTAAGCGGATTTGGGCTCACCGGCAGCACCGACATCTTTGCTGACGCCTTGTTCTTGAGCCGCGGAGGAAATGCATGGGGCAACCCACTTGCCCAGCGACCCCTTGAAGAGCGCCAAATTAGTGGTGACCAAGGTGGTTTGTACATCCCTACCCGTGCAAACGAATGGCTTATCAGTGCCTCGTTGGAGTACGAATTGCCCATTGCTATTCCATTGTCGGTGTATGGAGGTGCAATGCTGTTTGACACGCCCGGCAGCTTAACCGACTACGACTATGCGGCCGGCATAAGCTCGCACATCATCCGCAACGTGCTTTCGTGGCATGTTCCGTTGGTAACCCGCAGTTTGTTGGAGGGAGAATACAAGCCGCTCATGCTGTTTACGTTTACCTTCAACATGGAGCGCTTAGACCCGAAGAAGCTCATCCGTACCATCGGGTGATGGGCTGCAAGGCTACTTGCGTTTCGGACAGCTTTTGCAGTGGGTGCTTTTCTGGTACTTCTTGCAGCACTTTTTCTTGAAGCACGAAGTGGTCATGCTGCACGAAGGCACACAAAAGGCCTGTACGTCGGAGGGGCGTTGCGCGTTCATAGCACAAAATTGCTTCGTGAGCACCGTCTGGGCAATACCCTAAACAGGGTATATCGCGCATAAAAAACTTCGTATCTTCGCAGCCCCAAATCTGGCTCCGTAGTACAATGGATAGTACGTGGGTCTCCGGAACCCAAGATCCAGGTTCGATTCCTGGCGGGGCCACTAAATCAGCGCGGGTGTGAAGTTTGAGTATTGAGAACCGTACCGCGCTGATTTTTCCGTTTCATCTCACTCCCTCGGCGCATTGCATTGAATGCTTTCTGAGCGGCGACCTTCGGCGTCGTACTGGTAATTGATGCGGGTGGTGATTTGATCGAGGTAAAAAAACTCTTGGTAAATCATCCGCTGCTGTTCATCAAATCCGTAACGCGCCTCCGAGGGCGGACCGATATTGTTTTGTCCTTTCGATGACAGCACCACATTTCGCACTCCGCCATTGTCAGCGTATTCCACACGTAGCTTTTCCCCTGCTATCAACGATTGGGGCAGTTCAAGCAGTTCTTCTCCGTTGCGGTTGAAAAAGCGATGAACGACTTCAAAACCCGTGGTATCGGCTTCGTGACTCACGGCCGGCGACGACACGTAGCGACGAACGACCGAGCTTTGTGCTGCCACTGAAGTGCACATCCATCCCAAAAAAAGAAGAAATAGAAATCCCCGCATAACGCTTCAATTCATACAAATACCTTCTCAACTTTCGTGCCAATTCGTTACCTTCACAGCCTGAAAATGCTGTGGCTATGAGAACTGCCGTTTACTTCATCGCTTTTGTCGCCCTCGTGGTATCCGGTTGTAAAAAAACCGACCCCTTTGTGAATCCGGTTTTCCAGTGCAACTGCGGCACCATCACATGGGCGGGCACCACCTACCCTTTGCTCATGTCTGAATACGTTGAGCTTAGCGACGATGAACCGTGGTCACGCCGGTACTACTTCACAGCTGACATTCGCACCGTAGATGAAGTGGAGGCGCACAACCTCAACATTCAAATTGAAGTTGACAGCCTGATTACCGGAAGCTTGTTCATTCCTGAAAACAACGTAAAAACGCTGTTCGAAGAGGTTAATGAGAACGATGAGTTGATGCCTTACCGCCAGTTTACCGCGCTGCAAGGTGTGGTCAACATTTCACCCGTTTTCTTGGCCGGAGATGAAGAAGGCGACTACCAAATGATCGTAAAAGAGGTTGTTAATGGCGCTCCCGTTGGCTTCGACATCTCAGTCGCAGGAGACTTCAAAGTGACCATCGAATAAGTTCAAGGCTGCGAAAACGCGGTGGTCTCGTTGTACTTTCTGGTCTGGTAAACCACACGTTCAATCACTTGGCGCACATCAAGGTGCCGGTCAGACATGTAGATGTGGGGCAAGACCCCGCCGGCATGTGAACCCGGTACATTCAAGTCGAAGTGCACACGCGGAACATGCAATTCAAATGCGGTATTCGGCAGCCTGATTTCATAGCTGTATCCGCTCACATGGCCTTGGTAGCCTCCACAGGTTTCTTCACCAATGATGAGCAATCCCGGCACGTGGTCTCTCACCAACGCGGCAAACTCAGCTGCGCCTGAAAACGTATTTCGGTCGACGAGAACTGAAGTGGGCTTCGTAAACGGATGGTTAGGCATGTAAAAACTACGCTTGAAACGGCTGCGACGGTTCCACGTACCGCTTTCATCTTTTCTGAATTCAACCAATCGGTACACCCAATCTTCCAATCGTCGGCGCACAGGCTGCTGCATGTGCGTGTACGACTTTGCCACCGGACGGCGAATGGCCACCTGATCGTACTTATCGGCGCAGTGCTGGCCCAAACACGATATGAGCAAATTCTCCACGCCTTCACGTCCGCCGCCGTTGCCTCGCAAATCGATGATCAATTCGCTGCAGCCCGCGGCGTGAAAGCTTTCAAGCGCGCGGTTGAAGTTGCGGCGGTATTTCGGTAAGCTGTATCCGCTAAAACTGGCTACGCGGAGGTAGGCCACTCCGTTGTCAACCGACCATGAAACCGGTTTCTCGCTTCCCGCATCGCGTGAGAAGCGCTCGCGGAGTGTGGCCATTTTCAAGGCCTCAAGCTGCACAGAACGGGTTAAACCTGCAAACTCATACACGATATCAAAGTAATCATTGAAGCCGTAGTGCAGGCCGTAGTACCACCAAAACTGGCTTTCCAAACCACCAAGTTTTCCGGCGAGTGAGCTGCCATCAGCGGTAAAATAGGGCAGCAACTCTGCAACAACAGCCCGAATCGGTCGCCCATCGATGGCAACCAACCGAGCCCCGGAGGGCAGGGCGCCATTCACCGCATAGCATGAATCAACGTACATGGCCGTACCCGAAACTTCGATGGTGAACGGAATAAAAACCTGTGTTTTAATGAGGCGTTGTGCATCGTCTTCGCTCGGGAAAATCCATGTATGGCCGTCGCGCACGTGATCTACGAGCCGCGCCATTTCACGGTAGGCGTTTGCCCGGGTGGCACCCTCCGCCAGCCGTTCTGCCGTTGCTTCGCATTCTGCCGCAAAGTGGGTCGAATCAGCGTAGAGAAAGAGTCCGCCATGCAGTTCGTGCAGTGCTGAAACAAGTACACGAAGGTCAGCCCGTACCTCATCTGCGCCGAGTTTCTCGGTAAACCAAGAATCGGCCGTTTGGGCACGCACCAGGGCACTGCTCACAACAAACAGAGCGAAAAACAACCCGATGGTAGTGCGTCTCATTTCGCATGGGTATACGTATATATACGGTTTTCGGTTTCGTGAAACCCTGAGCGAAAACATGCGTAGAAAGTGAAGGACCACACCAAATCGATGATTCAGAACGCCCTATTGTTTTTGTTGCTCCTCTCCCCCATCGCCTTGCAAGACGAACTTCTGACACGCCACGTTGTGCGAAGTCACAAGAACGGCAAACCCTACGTTGTTGTATACACCGTGGGCGAACAGCATGAACGCGTAAAAGAAGAGTTGTACTTCGACAACGGCCGGCTCGATTATGTGGGCAACTACCGCAACGGCATAGAGCACGGAGAATGGAAGTACTACTGGCGCAATGGCCAATTGAAAAGCTACGAATTCTACTTCCGTGGAAAAGAAGAGGGTTTGCACTACGAGTGTGACTCATTGGGCAAACGCACCCATGAGTTTCTTTACCGCAAAGGCATCCTCATCAAAGAAAACGCCCTCTAATTACACTTCAATCACCCGTTCGCCTGCTATGGCGAACACCCGATCGTGGGCGCTTGGTTGAACCGTGTGCATTCCGGTGAACGCTCCGAAAGCCGGCATGACCAATCGAATGGGCGATAGCCAAAAGCACGGCAGCCGCAAGCTTTGGCGGGCCGTTCCCCTGAGTTTTATGGCCGGATGCAAGTGGCCGCACACTTCCAACTCACCTTCAGTGGCAGCACCATCAATTGCCGGTTCATGCACGAATTTCAGGTGGTCTTCTTTTAAGCTTGGATGGATGAGGATGGATTCAGACGTGTAGGCCGTTTCAGGCAGTACATCGTGATTTCCCTTGATTAACGTGAACGCGCAGCTTGAATAATTTCGGCGCATGTCGATGAAATCGTCCCACTCACGGTTGTGGTGGCTGTGCACCAAATCACCAAGGATGAGCACCCTTTGCGGACGATGATCAAGCAACAATGCCGAAAGGCGCCACAGGTTTTCGCGGTTCACAGCTGTTGGGATGGCAACGCCGGCTTTTCGAAAGTGCGCCGCCTTACCAATGTGAACGTCTGAAACGATGAGGGTATGCTTTTCACGCCAAAACGCGGCTTTGCCCGGGAGCAATTCAAACGGCAATTCGAGTTGATTCACAGATGCGAAGGTAGGGCAGCAATGGCTTTTGGCATACTTTTGGAGGCGTTGAGGCGTTCTTGATACAGACTCCGCATGTACATCCGTTCATTTGCCGCACTTGGGCACAATTTGTCGCCGCTTGAACCGTCGCTTCCCTTCGAAGCGTGGGACGACTATTGGTGTGCACGCATCCCATCCTCATCCATCCTCCCAAAAGAACAGTTTGAAGGCGCTGATGCGCGCTATTACGACAAGCTTGACTTAACGGGCAAAATGGCCGTCACCCTTGTCAACCGGCTGCTCGCGCAAGGAGCAAAACCCGAACGTGTCAGCATTGGCAGTGCACGTGGAGCAACGGGTATTCTTGAGCAATTGCACGGCCCGTTTGCAATTGGGCAACGAATTCCGGTACACACATCGCCTCTTACCACTGCGGGAAACATCGCTGCTGCGGCCGTACAGTTGAATCGACTTGAAGTGCCCTCACTCACGGTGTCGATGACCTGCAGTTCTGCGCTCCACGCCATCATTGCAGCGTTGGAACGGATGGCCGGAAAACGAATAAGCGAGGCGATTGTGGGCGGCGTTGAAGCACCTGTAACACAGTTTACACGGGCACAGTTTGAGGTGCTTCGCTTGCTTGCCCGCCATTCGAACGAACAGGGCAGTCCGTGCAAACCCTTTGCCGGTGATGACGTCAACCGCGTCGTACTGGCCGAAGGCGGCGCCCTGTTTTCGCTGAGCACCCAAGAAGGGCCGTGGCGAATTGTGGGCTGGGGTGAAGCTGCCGAGCACCTGCCAACCCCCGTTTCTCTCGCCGGAAAAGCCTTGCGGCAAGCCATGCGTTTGGCCTTGGCAACGGTTGAAGGCACCGAAATTGACCTTGTGATTGCCCACGCCCCTGGCACAGCACAAGGCGACCCCGAAGAATTGGCCGCCATTCGCGAATGCTGCGGCGACCACCCACGCGTGGTGTCGGGAAAGTGGCGCACAGGGCACACCCTTGGGGCAAGCGGCGCACTTGCATTGGCACAGGCCTTGCATGCCCTCGAACATGGCTTCCCTGAGCTTGATTACGAACCCATTGACAACCGTGGCTTTCGAGGAGTACCGAAGCGCGTTATGGTCAACGCCACCGGTTTTGGCGGCAACGCAGCCTCCATCATCGTTGAGCGCACGAACGGCTGATTGATTACCTTCGCTGCGTGTCAGGTGCGCATCCAATCGAAACAAAGAACATCCGATTTGCCTTTTGGCTGAATACGGCCTTCGTTGGCATTGAGCTTGTTGGGGGTTGGTACACCAACAGTTTGGCCATACTTTCAGACGCCTTTCACGACTTTGGCGACAGCATCAGTTTAGGTTTGGCATGGTACTTCCAGGTACTGGCCACACGTGGTAGAGACCACAATTACACCTACGGGTACCGACGCTTTTCGCTGCTTGGCGCCCTTTTCAACGGCCTGATTCTAATTGTAGGTTCGTTGGTGATTGCCTTTTACGCGTTTAAGCGGATGGATGCTCCCGAAGCCACCATGAGCGAGGGCATGGCGGTACTTGCTTTATTCGGCATAGGCATCAATTACCTCGCTATGCGGAAGCTCAGTCACGGGCACTCATTGAATGAGCGGGCTTTGTCGTTGCATTTGCTTGCCGACGTACTTGGCTGGGTGGCTGTATTGATGGGGGCAGTCGTTATTTACTTCACGGGTTGGTATGCCATTGACGCATGGCTATCGTTGTTGATTGCGCTCTACATTATCTACGGAGCTGTAAAGAACGTTATTGAATCGGTGAACATCATTTTGCAGAAGGTGCCGAAAAGTGTTGACACAGACCAAATCGAGGCAGATTTGCGCAGCATTGACGGAGTTGACGACGTGTTTGATCTGCATGTATGGACGCTCGACGGAGAGCGCATCATTTTGTCGGTCCATTTGGTGGTGCCGATGGCAGAGAACCGCCAAGAAGTTGCGCTGATTCGTCAGCAAGCACGTACGATCCTAAACGGTTGTGGAATTCGGCACAGCACCATTGAAATCACGCTTCCGGGCGAAGAATACCTCGATGAGCCCGACCGGTGAAGTGCTTGAAATCGTTCGGATGGGTGGCGAAACCGAAGAGCGCGCCTACGTGCACTTGGTAGGTAAATTCGCAGTGTTGCCGTCGCGCAAATCACTTAAGAAAGCACTGAAAGCCCAGCGCATTATTGACCTTGAAACGGGAGAAGCATTAAGCGAATTGAGCAGCCTGCGAAAGGGCATGCCGATTGCGTTGCTTGCAGCAGATAGCCTCCCTCCCGTTTGGGAGTTCCCGCTAAAGGTTGTGTATGAAGACGACGACCTTGCAGTGGTATACAAACCAAGCGGAATGACCACGGCATCGGCCAAGCGGCGCTGTTTAAAGAACGCCTTGGCCTTCAATTTGAAAGTTAGCCAGTCACAAGGGCGATTGGCTGCCCCGCTTCCGGTGCATCGGCTTGACCATGCCACTGAAGGCCTTTTGGTATGCGCCAAAACTGCACCTGCTTTGGCAACTTTGGGAACACAGTTTGAAGCGCGCAAGGTCAAAAAAACCTACGAAGCCATTGTGTTGGGGCACTACTCGGGCCAGGGCATAATTGATTCGCCCATTGACGGAAAAGACGCCATCACTCGCGTTGTGAAAATTGAACCTTACACAACGCGAAGTGGCGAACAGCGCAGCAAACTCATTCTGGAACCCATGCATGGCCGCACCCATCAATTGCGCATTCATTTGAGTTCATTGGGGCATCCCATAGTCGGTGATCGCTTATACGGGAGCACGGCACGGGGCAAACTTCGGTTGCGATCGGTTGGAGTTGAATTCACCCACCCGGTTCTGAAGAGTCGCTTATCTATTGCATTTCAATGAAATAGACTAATTTTGTTCGACTCGCAACGAAACAATGCTGTACAAAAACGCACGACGCGGCGGCCTTGTGGCCCTCACGTATCTCATTCTTGGCGTACTGTGGATTCTGTTGACCGATGAATTTGCCAAGCTATTGGTGGCTGATTCTGTTAGCCTTGAAGACATACAGGTATACAAAGGGCTCTTTTTTGTCTTGGTGTCGGCCATTGTCATCTACTTCGTCACTACACAATTGTACCGAAAACTGGTAGCCCGTGACGCCCACATCGGAACATTGCTTTCGCACGATGGATTGGTACTGATGGTCACCGGCTCTACGGGCATTGTATTAACCACAAGCGAAAGTGCTGAGAAGTTTACCGGACTGAGCCAAAATGAGCTGCGAGGAACGCATTTCGACCGGCTCTTTGTAACATCTGAAATGGATGTTCAGCGCTTATGCGCTACGTCAATTTCTGAAGGACACGGAGAATTCACCCGAGAAGCCGATTTGATACATCGTGACGGCTATCAGGTTCCGGTTCGCATTCGAGGAACTGTAAAGCGAAACAGCGCCGGAAGCATCGTGTATTGCACGCTTTTGCTCGATGATTTGCGCGAACAACGGCGGCTGGAAGAAGAACAAGACCGCCAAGCGCGCTTCATTAAAACAGCACTTTTCCATTTGCCCATTGGCGTTGCTGTCAATCGCATTGATACCGGCGAAACAACACTGGTCAATGCGAAGTTCTCAGAAGTGTATGGCTGGCCAGCTGACGAACTTGCCGACGTTGAGCAGTTCTTTAAGAACGTTTACCCCGACGAACACTACCGCAACGAACTCCGCAGTAAGATCATGGCTGATATTGCCTCGGGCGATGCCAAACGTATGGCTTGGAGTGGAATACGAATCACCACAAAAACAGGTGAAGAACGCATCGTGGCTGCAGTGAACATTCCGGTGCCGGAGCAAAGACTCATGATCAGCACTGTGCAAGACATCACAGAGAGTCATTACGCGAAGTTGCTGCTTCAGCGCGGGAAAGACGAGTTGGAGCGTTTGAACAAAGACCTGCTGCGCAGCAACAAAGAACTGGAAGAGTTCGCCTTTGTTGCCTCACACGATTTGCAAGAACCGCTTCGCATGGTTGCACAGTTCACACGGCTCTTGGAAAAGCGCTACAGCGACCACCTTGACGATGATGCGAAGCGTTACATCGCCTATGCTGTAGAAGGGGCTCAGCGCATGCAAATCATGCTGAACGACCTGCTGCATTACTCCAGGGTAGGAAGCCAAAGCGGTGGTTTCGAGCGGGTAAACTTGCGGGTCATTGCTGATCGTGCGTGTGATATGCTCGCGTTGCGGATAGAACAGTCGCAAGCCACCATTGAAATAACCGGCGGTGAGCCCGAAATAAAGTGCATTCCCTCTCTTATTGAACGTTTGTTTATCAACTTGATTGACAACGCATTGAAGTACCGAAGTCTTGAACCACCGCACGTCAAAGTGCAGTTTGAAGAGCGTGACAACGGACGGTTAATTTCAGTCACCGATAACGGAATCGGCATTGACCCCCTTTTTGCTGAACGAATTTTCGTTATCTTTCAGCGATTGCACAAACGAGAAGAATTCCAGGGGACAGGCATTGGACTCGCAGTTTGCAAACGCATTGTTGAGCGTCACCGAGGTCGCATTTGGTTGAAAGCTGATGATGAACGAAGTAAGGGGGCTTGTTTCCAAATTTTATTACCGTTAGACGAACTTTGAACTATGGCACCACGCGCACTTCTTGTTGAAGACAACAGGGGCGATGTAGAACTTTTCCGAACAGTATTTGACGAATTGAATGCGGGCCTTGAGCTGGATGTAGCTTTTCACAATGGAACGATTCCGAACGTACTGGCCGACTTGAGTCAGTCTGCCCCGGAGAGCCTTCCTAAAATCATCTTCCTCGACATCAACCTTCCGGGGTTTAGTGGATTGGAAATCTTGGAACGCATCAGGCAAAGCCCCGAAATCAAGTTTGTGCCGGTGGTAGTGCTCACAAGCTCAGGAAGCCCGTCAGATGTTGAGCGTGCGTATCGGTTAGGAGCAAGCGGTTACATAGTAAAACCTATGGATTACGACCACCTCTACAGTAAAGTTAAAGCCACTTTGCAGTTTTGGCTAGACATTTGTACCGTGCCCGGCCGCGGTTGATTCATTCCTGATTTACATCACTTTATAACCAATTGTGATTTTTTCCTTACCAACGGGTTGCATTTATAACTACATTTCGGCATTGTAAACCTCTTGGGAAAAGATTAAACCATATTTATGTCAAACCAGCCCCTTACTTCTTCGGCTGATACTGTCCGTTTTTCAAACCGCAACCAAGCTGATTTTACCAAAACGCTTCGCAAGCGCGTTGACACCTACTTCAAAGAACGCAACCTCTCGCGTCAAGCAAACACCTCAATGAAGCTGAAAACAGCAATTTTGCTAAGCTTCTACATCCTTCCCTTTGCGCTCCTCTTCGTTTTGACCGGTTCATTTTGGCTCTGCCTAGGATTGTGGACCATCATGGGCATTGCGAAAGCCGGCATCGGAATGGCCGTAATGCACGATGCCAACCACGGTGCGTACTCAAAGAATCAAAAGGTTAACACCTTCATTGGTCATACGCTTAACTTGTTAGGGGGTACGGTGATCAACTGGAAGTACCAGCACAACATCCTGCACCACACCTACACCAACATCGCCGGAAAAGACAATGACATTGACGGCGCCGGCACCCTGCGTTTCCACCCCCACGGTGAAGCTGCAAAGCACCACAAGCACCAATGGTTCTATGCATTCTTCCTTTATGGAGTGCTAACTTTGTTTTGGGCAGTAGCGAAAGACTTCATTCAATATTACCGCTACCGCGAATTGCGCAAACCGACTGCAACGCCCGCTTCTGAACGCTCATTGTTCGTCAGGATGGTGCTTCTCAAAGTCGTGTACTTTATTCTATTCATCGGTTTGCCCGTCGCTTTCACTACCTTCTCTTGGTGGATGATTGCTATTGGCTTTGTAACCATGCATGCCATCGCCGGTGTGGTGTTGTCACTAATCTTTCAAATGGCTCACGTCATCGAAGAAACCGAATTCCCATTACCGGATGCTACCGGCAACATGGAAGATTCATTCTTGGCCCACCAATTAAAAACTACGGCCAACTTCGCAACCGATAAGAAATGGCTGACTTGGTACTCTGGTGGTTTGAACCACCAGGTTGAACACCACCTCTTCCCGAACATTTGCCACGTGCACTACCCTGCTCTTGCACCTATCGTTCGTGAAACAGCCCATGAGTTTGGTCTACCGTACAACGAAATGCCAACCTTCGGCAAAGCACTAAAGTCGCACATTGCCATGCTCAAGAAATTTGGAATTCCGCCGCTGAGTGAAATCGGCGCATAAAAAAAAGGGGCTAAGCCCCTTTTTTATATCCCTTCTTTAGGATCATCAAAGCGATTTCTTCGCGAGGTAAAAATCGATCATTTCGTAATCGCTCTTCTCACGCTCCTCCATTTCCTCAATGGTTTTTGGTGGTGGTACAATGACCTTATCGCCCGGCTTCCAGTTTAATGGCATCGCGACTTTATGCTCATCGGCCGTTTGAAGGGCAATCAGTGCACGTTTGATCTCTTCCATGTTTCGCCCAACATTTAGCGGGTAGTACATCATCAATCGAATCGTGCCTTTGGGGTCAATAAAGAACACCGCACGTACCGCTGCCGTTTCGCTCTCACCCGGCTGAAGCATGCCCCATTGCTTTGACACCGACATGTCAATGTCAGCAATGATTGGGAACTTGAACAACACACCCGTGTTTTTACGCACATTGTTCACCCACGCCACGTGCGCGTGAATCGAATCAATGCTCAAACCAATCAACTTCGTGTTGTGTTCGTCAAAAAACGACTGATCGAGCGCGAAGCCGGTCATCTCAGTGGTGCACACCGGTGTGAAATCGGCAGGGTGCGAAAAGAAAATTGCCCAACTGCCTTGAATGTGCTCGCGAAAGCTCATTGGGCCAGTGGTAGTTACCGCTTTGAAATCGGGAGCAGGGTCGCCGATGCGCGGCATCGTTATCATAGGAGTTTCCATAAGTGATACATTTGATATGCCACAAAGGTATTTTCACCAAACTCCGTTAAGGGTGACGTACATCACCCCCATGATTGATATTTTTGATGGCTCATAAACCCGGTCGATGAATCATTCCCAAGACAGCGCACTTTACCGTCAGTTTTCAAAAGTGGCCATTGCCGAAGGCATAAGCTACATCGCATTGGTGTTCATCGCCATGCCACTTAAGTACTTCTTCGATTTCCCCTTGGCGGTAAAATACACCGGCTGGGCGCACGGGGTGCTTTTCGTCGGCTTCTGCCTCTACCTGCCATTGCTTATGTGGCGCGACGGCTGGGGTTTTCTGCGTGCGTTGCGCGCCTTTGCGCTGTCACTCATCCCTTTTGGTACGTTTCGACGCTTGTAATTGCAATGCAAGAGCTGCACAAAACAGTTTGGGCAATGCGCTTCTTGTGACGTAACTTTGAAAGAACAACTTTCTTTCAATGACCTGCCGTTTAATCGCATTGACTGCCTTCTTTTTTCTCGCCTTCGGCGGATGGGCACAGCAGTACTCCATAGCACGCGAATGGAATGAAGCCCAGCTCTTGGCCATTCGCAACGACTTTGCCCGACCTCCCGTTCATGCGCGTAACCTGTTTCATGTTTCGCTCGGCATGTACGATGCTTGGGCGGCCTATGACCCCATTGCCCAACCTGTATTACTCGGAAACAGCTTCGGAGGATACTCGGTTCCGTTTGAAGGTGTGCCCACCCCCACAGACCTTGAAGCTGCGCGTGAAGAAGCCATTAGCTATGCCGCCTACCGCATACTCTCGCACCGGTTTGAATTCTCACCGGGAGCAGCTATTACTCTACCCTACTTCAATGGGCTCATGGCGCAACTTGGCTATGATATTTCGTTCACTGATGCCGATTACAGTTCAGGTAGCCCTGCGGCTCTAGGCAACTACATTGCCCAACAGCTTATTGCCTTTGGCTTGCAAGATGGATCGAACGAAGCAGGTGAATATTCCAACACCTTTTACCTGCCCATCAACGACCCGATCGACATGACGCAACCTGGCAACCCCAATATGACCGACCCCAACCGATGGCAACCGCTGGAACTGCCCTTGTTTATTGACCAAGCCGGAAACCCATTTACCGAGGCCCCACCTTTTCAAAGCCCTGAATGGGGTTACGTAACCCCTTTTGCGCTGACCGATGATGACCTGAATGTGTACACACGCGATGGCGACCTGTACCCGGTGTACCTTGACCCGGGTCCACCACCTTTGATTGACACCCTCGGTCCACGTGAAAACGACGACCTTTACCGCCTCGGCTTCACCATGGTGAGCGTGTGGCAAAGCCACAACGACCCTACAGATGGCGTTTTGTGGGACATATCACCCGCCTCAAAGGGAAATCTTGGCGAACTGCCAACTGATATGGCCGACTTGCTGTCGGTGTACGATTACTTTGAAGGCGGCGACACCGGAACCGGTCACCCAATCAACCCCCACACTGGTTTGCCCTACGAACCCCAAGTGGTTCCCCGTGGCGATTACACCCGCATTCTGGCCGAGTTTTGGGCTGATGGCCCCGACTCGGAAACACCACCGGGTCACTGGTTCAGCATTCACAATTATGTAACCGACCAACCCAGTTTTCAACGCCGCTGGATGGGTGAAGGACCTGAGCTCGCACCCTTGGAATGGGATGTAAAAGCCTACCTCACGCTGGGAGGTACAGTGCACGATGCGGCCATTGCCGCCTGGAGTGTCAAAGGCTGGTTTGACTATGTTCGGCCGGTCTCTGCGATTCGGTTTATGGCTGACCGCGGACAGTACACTGACCCTGAACTCCCTTCGTACAGCACCGCCGGCATTCCACTGATGGAGGGCTATGTTGAACTCGTTGAAGCAGGCGACCCTCTGGCCGGCGAAAACGGAGAGAACATTGGCAAAATCAAGTTGTACTCTTGGCGCGGACCTGACTACATCGTCGACCCTGAAATTGACGTCGCCGGAGTGGGATGGATTTTAGCCGAAAACTGGTGGCCGTACCAACGACCAACCTTCGTAACACCGCCTTTTGCGGGTTATGTATCGGGGCATTCGACCTTCTCGCGGGCAGCGGCTGAATGCATGACAGCGATTACCGGTGACGCGTACTTCCCAGGAGGCTTGGGGGTTTTTCCCGCGTCCCAAAACGAATTTCTGGTTTTTGAAGACGGTCCATCGGTTGACATCCTACTCCAATGGGCAACTTACCGCGATGCATCCGACCAATGCAGCTTGAGCCGCATTTGGGGAGGCATCCATCCACCTGCTGATGACATTCCCGGGCGGTTGATGGGCATTCAAGCTGCCGAACGCGCGGTAAACCTAGCCAATACGTTCATTTTTGCGGGGCTTCCCAGCGTAGTTGCGGTTGAACCCTCTCAAAGTGCAGTCAACATCGCATCCGCCGAAGGCGAATTCACCCTGACGATCACCTACAACAGCCCGATGGATGTGAGCGCAATTCCTGTGGTGAGTTTCCCAAACTTGAACCCTGCGGCATCTGGCGCGCTGACGCTGGTTTCAGAAGCTTGGACAGATGCCACCACCTGTGTTGCAACCTACAGTGTTACCAACACCGGCGAAACCCTTTTGGGCATTGACGTGGCAATTTCGCAAGGCTTATCATCAAGTGGGAACCTGCAGAATGAAGGGGGGTTCACAGGTGTTTTTTCGGTTGACTTCGAAGCGCCTGAATTGCTGACCATCGAGTGTGTTGATGGTCCGCTCAACCGCAGTTATATTGGCTCTAGCTATGCAATCGACTTCACGTTCAATGAAGCTATGCTGTTGAGTCAACCTGCGCTAGTCGCGCCCGGGCCGACGTTAAACAACCTCATTGCAACCGGCAATGACGGTCAGTGGCTTACAGATTTTGTGTTCCGAGCAGAGGCTTCAGTTTCCGATGTGGAAATTGAAAATGCCGTCCTTGAAGTGTTCGTGACGGCTGCCGACAAAGCGGGCAACCCAATTGAAATACTGGCTTCGAACCCCGGTTGCATCGTTGATACGCGGAATCCGCTTCTGGTATCAATCACAGCAAACCCACAAGATTACAATCCGGTGACCACCACTGACAATACCGTTGTGCTCACCTTGTTGTTTGATGAAGGGATGGATGAGACCATTCAGCCGACCATTGAACTTACAGCACTCAACGCTTTCTTCGCCTTCAATGCTGCTGAAAGTGCATGGCTTGACGCGCAAAATTTCGAAGCCGTGTTCAACGAAAGCGGTGCGCCCCTTGATTTTACTAGCATCGGTGCTGTGGTGACACAGGTTAAAGATGCGGTGGGCAACAGCATGCCGGAGCTTCTGATTGATGAAGTCTTCACCTCTTCGGAGAGCAACCAAGTCGGCGTATTGCGCGGAGGGAGCCCTTTAATGTTGTATCCTAACCCGTTGGAATCGGGGCAGCAGCTGCGTATACAGTCGTCAGAACCTTTTGACCACATTCGGTTGTATGCTACCGACGGTCGCTTGATTCATCAACAACACTTTCCTCGGCAACAAAAGCTCGCCGAATTGACATTTCGCATTCCTGCCGGCATGTATTTCATTGAAGTGTCAACTGAAATGTACCGAACACGGCAGTGCATTGTTGTTCGTTAGAGGCGCATGGTACATCTTTGCACAGCAATCTCCTATCTTCGTAGTATGAAAAACGTGATTCTTTTCCTGAGCATTTTTTCGATGCTGGCATCGTGTGCTCCTTGTGTTGAAGGCATGGGTGACGTTACCGATGAACGTCGACTCCAAACTGCATTCAGTAAACTCGTGATTTCAGGTGACTTCGATGTTACTGTAGAAACCACCTCTCCCAATACCACTCCGTATGTAGTGGTTCAGGCCCAAGAGAATGTTATTCCGCACATTGTGACCGAACTTAAAGGAGATGAAATGACCTTCTCTGTAGATGGATGCATTCAATCATCGCAACCGATAAAAATCGTAGTTGTAAACGCAGGCCTGCAAGAAATTGAAAAAAGTGGCAGCGGTAAGTTGTTGTCATACATGCCCTACCTGGCAACGAAGATGAAATTTTCAAACACCGGATCTGGTGACCTGGTTTTTAAAGTGTACAGTGAAGAGCTGGGCGTCGTCAATTCAGGGTCGGGGAACATTATCATTCAAGGTGTAACACGCGATTTGTCGATTGACAACCGCGGCTCAGGTGAGGTGAAAACCGATATGGTCAAAACTGAGAATGCGGTAGTCGATTCACGCGGCTCAGGCGATGTTTGGTTGCACGCGGCCAGCAGTCTTGATATACAACTTTCAGGCTCAGGGAACGTTCTCTACCGTGGTGAACCACAAAATCTCCAGCAGAAAAACACCGGCTCAGGAAACATCCGCAGAGCGAGTTGATCTTCATTTGAGTGAAAGCCCGTGAACGCACCTATATAGCGATTATCCTTGCTTTGGCGATTCACGCGATTGTACTGTTGCTTTTGCACGAGTTCCCGAAACTGCACAAAATCGAGCAGACGTTTTTTGCCGAAGTTGATCTTGCCGAATTCCCCGAAATCGAAGAAGAAACCCAAACCCACACTCTAGAAGAGCTCATTGCAGAGCGCATTCAGCAAGATGTTGCCAACCTCGTATCTGACGCCAACTCTGAACGCACCGATCAGCGCAGTAACTACATGAGCCAAGCTGCACGCGATCGAATGGCCAAATCGGTCGAGGGTGAACTGAAAGAATTTGAGCGCCAAGCATTTGAAAATGCGGCTGAACGACGTTCTGAGCGCGAATCTGACACTACGCCTGTTGATGGCGATGCCGGGGAAGGAAGTTCAGGAAACGACGCTCCGCTCGATAAGTACGACTACCTCGGCAAATCGTACAATGGCAACGTTACCGCAGAATACGATGTCCCCGGTCGCGAAGCTAGGCAACTGCACATCCCGGGGTATAAATGCAAAGGTGGAGGCGTGGTGAAAATCGACATCGTGGTGAACCCCTCAGGCGAGGTGATTGAGGCACAAATAAACACAGCGGCATCGGCCTACAGTGGCGAGTGCTTGCCCGCTGAAGCACTGAACAGTGCGCGAAAGTCAGTTTTCTTTGTCAAGAGCGGTGCCCCCAAACGGATGGCGGGCAGCATAACCTTTCGCTTTATTCCGCAGTAAAGGTCAGAGTAAGCCTTTTTCAACAAGTTCGCGTCGGCCTTTCGCCACGTAATCAGCGAGGTAGGCGAACTTCGGCGCCAATGTACCGCTCGAAAGCGTTTGCGTAGCACCGGCAATTGTGTTGTCGCGGTCGCCTTCGATCAAGAGAGGCAACACGTGCTTGATGAGCTCATCGCCAAAGTCTTCGCTTGCATTGTAGGGGAGTTCACATGGCAAATTGTCAATCGCCATGACTGCGATAGCGTTTTCATCAAGATGATCAACGACGGTTTCGGTGATAGGGTCGTACCCGTAGAAGGGGTCTGCGATTGTAGATGCGCGAAAGGTTGACGCAACCGGACCGTCAACGTCGCAACTCACATCGGCCACCACCTTGACCTTCCAATTGGGGTGCCTGATGTCTTCGCGGGTGTACAAAAAGGGCGAACCCTCACCGAAATAATGGCAGGCGATGTACATGTCGGCTGCGTGGGCGTAGCGCGGAAACGAACTTTCGTAGCCTGACGGGTCGTTGTAGAACTCGGCTTTGTCAAAGCCTCCATCAGAACGCCGTTTGTTGTAATTATTCACCTCGAGGTGGGTGAACACCCCTCCTTCGGTTGGATTGGCGAGGAAATCTTGCGGACTCACTTCACGCAACGGTATGAGCGCCATGATTTCGCGAGCGCCATTGCCTACACGTCCGAAACCTGTGAGAATCACCCGTGTTGTTTCAGGCAATTTCAGCTTTTTCAATTCGGCCTCCATTTCGGTGCGGTCGTGGCACTCGTGCGCCGGTTTCAGCGTGTACAGACCGTGTTTAATCCCGAACAAGCGCCAACCGTTGTAGCACCCAACCACCCCTGCGTAGCGGCCAAAACCGATGAGCCGTTTGCCGTTTGGCGCTTTGATCACCTCGTAATCAATGAGCTGTATGCGTTTCTCAACGATGGCCGCAAGCAACTTGGCGTTGTGAGGTTGCAACTTGAAGGTATGCGAGAAAAAGAGGTAGGTTTTATCAGCAATCAACTCGTTTACAGGCACTTCCTTCACACCGATGAGGATGTCGCAATCGGCAACATTGTCTACCACGCGCACGCCTGCAGCGCGGTATTCATCGTCATTGAACTTTCGCACATGACTGGTTTCGGCCACCACCTCAACATTGGGCCACCGGTCGTTGACCAATTTGGCTTGTTCAGGAGTGAGGGCAACGCGTTTATCGGGAGGAGTTTTTCCTTCTCGGATGAGGGCTATCTTAAGAGTCATTGCAGAAACAGCCGTGAGCCATTAATTGGTTTACGGTTGCAAAGGTAGGCTATCACGAAGACTTTGAGCGACTATTCGGGGTTTGCGATGCGCCGAATTTGATGCACGTGATGGTGGATGTGGTTCTCAAGAAACGAAAGGGTTTGAAGCAAGTCTAAGCGACCGGCAATGGGATGCCTGAACACTTGGCGTTTCATGTAGCTCTCATCGATTGAACTGAGGAGTTGCACCCACCCTTTTCGCAACTCACTCCATTGCGCATCGAGGGTCTGAAGACTGTGTGTACCGGAGGGGGCAGTCACCACATTGGGTGCTTCCCATTTGAGGTCGCTCTTGAGAGCAAGGTTGAGTTTCCGTGAAGCTTCAGCTGAAGTTTCATCGCTGGGTTCAAGTGATTCGGCAGAGGTCTGAGTTTTCTTGAGAAGGTACTGCAGCGTTCCGTACTCGCTTATAATGAGGTGTTCGGTTACTTGAAGTGCATTCCAACCACCATTTGGCTGTTGGGTCAAGCGGTCGTCAGACCACGACTCGATAAGCGACAAGTAGTTTGTGCGGGCATCCTCGATGAGTTGCCAAGCAGCGCGCAGTTCACTGTTCATGGTGTGTAAAGCATTTCGATGTGAGGAATATCGTCTTCAAGGTACGGTTCTCCCACCGTTTTGAAGCCAAATGCCTCGTAAAATCGCACGAGGTAGTGTTGAGCACTGATGCGTACGGGCACGTCTCCATAGAGTTGAATAACGGCCTGCATACCGCGTTGCATGAGCACTTTGCCCATTCCGGTGCCACGGGTATCTGCTGAGGTTGCTACACGTCCGATTGACACTTCTTCGTAACTCACTCCGGGCGCAACGATGCGCAGGCAAGCGTGCACTTCACCCTTTTGGTCTTCTGCCCAGAGGTGATGCGAGCGCTGGTCTTTCCCATCAAAATCTTGGTAAGGGCAATTCTGCTCCACCACAAAAACGGCGCAGCGAAGTTTAGCAACGGCGTACCACCGATTGAGTGACAGGGCCTCCCATCCATCCAAAAACCAAAAAAACTCCATTTCTGTTTCTTTAATCGAAGGTGTAGCTCCAACCCAGGCTGAGTGAAGCGCGCACGGCATTGTGTGTGAAAGGTACAGCATCGCCAACAAATGCAGATGGCATGTGCGCAACCCGCACGCCTGCCAATAGCATCCACTTCTTATCAAGCTTGAAGCGGATTCGGCTGCCAATTACGGGCGAAACGATGAGTGATCTCACGGCTTCGGGACGAGAAAGATCAACCAATTGGTAGTCGCTGTTACGTTCTGACAGCATCACCAGCTCATCGTTTTCAGACACATTCAGCAAACGCACATCGGCACCTGCGAACACATCCAGTTCGAGTTTTCGGCTCAACGAAGTGCTGTAGGCGAAGTGCAACGGAAAGTGGATTGCCGAAAAGGCAACCGACCGGCCGCTGATCACCACATCAATGGTATCAAATTCAGTGCCAATTGGGTACCTAAAACGTTCAATGGCTTGCAGTTTGTTCGTTTGCGGAGACAGGTACACGAACACACTGTCGCTCAAAGTGTTGAGTTCAGCGCCTGACCCTGAAACGGTGAAGAAATCAATTCCAACGCCCGAGTGAATCCAGAAGTTCGATTTGGCCAATCGGTATTCAACAAAGGCCGATGCCGACATGGCCGCTTCGGTACGCACGTTTATGCCAACGAATTCATCGATAAGCGCAAAGCCCTCTTCGGTACTTCTAAGTCGGTTGAATTGCGCACCGGGCGCAGCTTCGAATCCGGCCCGCCACATGCGCTTGGGCTTGGCTTTGACGGGTTTGGTGGGCTCAGAGCTTTGGTTGTTGCGCAGGGTATCGTACTCCAAACTGTGTTCAACCACCAGGTATTTGCCACCTATAATTATGGTATCTGCTAGCGCAGGATGTGCACTGCCGTACCCCGATACCCATGCGGTCAGGATAAGCAAAAAAAGAAGCAGCGGCGGGAGGCAGCTGCTTCGGGAGGTACGCTTGGAAAAGCGGAGGTTCATAGCATTTGCACCGGCGTGCAAGTTATCATTCTTTGTCGTCTACCGGCACGGTAACTTTCACCGACATGCGGATGACATCGTTGTCGGCATTTTCAGCTTGCTTAAGAATGTCAGCGGCGGTCAACTCGTGCGGCGCCGTTTGATTGTCGAGCGTGGTTTGTTGCACCGGATTGACAGCAGTTGCCGCAACAGCCTTCGGTAATTCGCTCAACGGTTGCTCGACCGTTGGGTTCGGCTGAGGAAGCTCAACTGCAGGAGCTACAACTGCTGCTTGACGCACACGAGCAGGTGAAATCGCCACGCGTCGTGAAGAAGCCGTAACCGATGCTAACGGAGATGATTCTTCAACGGTGTATTCACGTTCAACTATGCGCGTTTGTGCGGTGTTGAGCGCCGCGTCAAGAATAGGTTTTGCTTCGTACGAGCGCATCGCTGTAGAATTACCGGTGGTATGCTGCCAGCTTGCAATGCCCACGCCTGTGGCGCAAATGAGCAGTGCAGCAACGCTGTTTAACAACCAGGGCGAGCGTGCAGGTTGCAGGCGTGACATCACCTTACCTTGAATGCCGGCCGGAGGGACGACTTCCATCGCGTACAGCTCGGTGCGTACGGACTCAAAAAACGGATCTACGTGGTGTTTCATCATCACCTACAAATTTATCTTGCTCATTTCCAACAACTCTCGCTGTAAGTGTTTTTTGGCTCTTGACAGCTGAGACTTCGACGTATTTATGTCGATGCCAAGGGCATCGGCAATCTCTTTGTGTTTGAAGCCTTCGACAACGTACATATTGAATACCACCTTGTAGCCTGCCGGCAATTTTTCGATGGCCTTCAACAGTTCTTCACGTGTGAAGTCGGAGCTTGAATCAGGCCCAAGGTCTGAGCTGATATCGTGGCTTTCATCGACATCGTCGTGAAACGCGTGTTTCAGGTTTCGTCGGTAGAAGGTGATCGCGGTATTGATCATGATACGGCGCGTCCATCCTTCGAACGATTTGTCTTGTGAGTAGCTATCGAGGTTGTTGAATATTTTTACAAACCCCTCTTGCAGAACGTCTTCTGCATCGAATCGACTGTTGGTGTACCTAAGGCACACGGCAAAGAGCATAGGTGCGTACTTTTTGTACAGCATATCCTGATACGTGCGTTTGTTGCGCATGCATCCGGCAATGATCTCAGCAATCTCAGCCATATTCGTGCTACTTGGTGTAATACCTTCTGAAGGCGAAAAGGGTTGCATCGGAAGAAAAAGTTCACAAAAAAGAACAGCCTCCGCAATGGAGGCCGTTCCCAACTTAACCAAATTTAACGTAAATCTTAACTACAATATAACTAACCAATTGTCGTCATGCAGACGCACATCACGGCAAAGTTAAGGAAATATCATCCGTTTGGAAGAGAGTTTTGCACAAAAACGATGCTTTTTTGAATAAGCGGACGGAGGTATTCGTCGGCTTCAGAGAAGGGCACTTGCTTTCTAAACCGCGCATGCAATTCAAGGGTTGACGGTGCACATCCATCCAACCCTCTAAAATCCAATGCCTGAGCAGCGGTGAGCAATTCTATGCCCAACACTCTGCGCAGGTTGTTCAGCACGCGCAGGCCTTTGGTAGCGGCATTGGCTCCCATGCTAACGTGGTCTTCTTGTCCGTTGCTGCTGTCAATGGTATCGACGCTGGCGGGGGTGCACAACTGTTTGTTTTGGCTCACGATTGAAGCGGCCGTGTACTGTGGAATCATGAAACCTGAATTGAGGCCAGGCTCTGGCGTGAGGAACGGAGGCAGCCCGCGTTGGCCCCCGATCAATTTATAAATGCGCCGTTCAGAGATGCTTGCGACTTCGGCCATCGCAATTGCGGCGAAGTCAAGGGCAAGGGCAAGCGGCTGACCGTGGAAGTTACCACCTGACACCACGAGGTCTTCGTCGGGGAAAATTGTTGGGTTGTCGGTCACGGCATTGATTTCACGCTCAACGACATCGCTGACATACTTCAGCGCATCGCGCGAGGCACCAATGACTTGCGAAATGCACCTGAAGGAATAAGGGTCTTGTACATGCTGCTTCTCCCTGAGCATCATTGGGCTGGCGCTAAGAATGCTGCGCAGATTGGCCGCTGTTGCAGATTGACCGGTTTGTTTGCGAATCGCATTGAGCGCTTCGCCAAACGGTTCGATGCGGCCATCGTAGGCCTGCACGCTCATGGCGGCGATGGCTTCGGCCCAATCGATGAGCTCATTTGCCTGCGCCACAATGTGGCATGCGTATGCCGACATGAACTGGGTGCCGTTAAGCAGAGCGAGGCCTTCTTTGGCTTGAAGTTCGATTCCGTCCCAGCCAAGCGACCAGAAGATTTCTTTGGTTGGCTTAATCTTGCCCTCATGCCAGAGTTGCCCTTCGCCGATGAGCGGCAGTGAGAGGTGTGCCAGCGGTGCGAGGTCTCCGCTGGCCCCTAGAGAGCCTTGGTCGTATACCACCGGAAGGAGGTTTTGATTGAGCAGATCAAGCAAACGTTGCACCGTGTGCAGGTTCACCCCCGAGTGCCCTTTTGACAATCCGATGGCTTTAAGCAAAAGCATCCATCGGACGATTTCTGTGGGGATGGTGTCGCCCGTTCCACAGGCGTGCGACATGACTAGGTTACGTTGAAGGCGCGCGAGTTGATCAGATGGTATTACTGTATCGCAGAGGGAGCCAAAGCCGGTGTTGATGCCGTAAATGGGCGCTCCACCCTTGGCTATGCGATCATCAAGGTAGGCACGGCAGCGGTTTATGGCGCTAACCGCTTCATCAGACAATTTTACTGTGGCTTTGTTGGCGAGCACTTTTTGGAGTGCAGCAATTCCAACCTGATTATGTGAGACGTGAAACTCTTCCATGTTTCTTCGCAATGGTGGCCACAAAGAAACGCAAAACACCACGAACGTCGAACGCAAACCGATGAACACGCATTTCAACCGCTGCCCGATTGAAGCGCAGCATGAATAGGTGCTTTGCACTACCTTTGAAGGCAAATGAAAACTATGAACCAAAAGCATTACCTAAGGGCGCTTGTGGCCCTTATGCTCCTTCCTGCATTGACTGCGGTTGGGCAGATGCGTCAAATCGAGTTTGAGGAATACACCTTGAAGAACGGTTTGCATGTCATTCTCCATGAAGACCATTCAACGCCCATTGTTGCGGTAACGATCATGTACCACGTGGGGTCGAAAAATGAAGACCCCAATCGCACCGGTATGGCGCACTTCTTTGAGCACTTGCTGTTTGAAGGCTCTGAAAACATCGGTCGTGGAGAGTTTAGCCGCTACATTGAAAACGCAGGCGGCGTGCTCAATGCAAACACGTCAAATGACCGCACATTTTACTACGAATTGCTGCCAAGCAACCAACTTGAACTTGGTTTGTGGCTTGAGTCAGAGCGCATGCTGCATGCCAAAGTTGAAAACGTAGGCATTGAAACACAGCGTGAAGTGGTGAAAGAAGAAAAGCGTCAACGCATTGACAACCAGCCCTATGGCCGCTTGCTTGAAGAGACCATGAAACGCGCTTACACCGAGCACCCCTACCGTTGGACAACCATCGGCTCAATGGAGCACCTCGATGCCGCACAAGAACAGGAGTTCATCGATTTCTACAAGACCTTCTACGTGCCCGAGAACGCCATTTTGTCAATTGCCGGCGACTTCGACAGCAAAACCACCAAGAAACTGATTGAGCAGTACTTTGGGAGCATCCCTCGCGGAACCCGTGAAGTTCCTCGTCCGACAGTTGTTGAGCCCGCCTCAACCGCAGAAGTACGCGACGTAGTGTATGGGAAAGATCAGCTTCCAATGGTGTTGCAAGCATACCGCATTCCGGCTCAGGGAACTCCTGATTACTACGCAGTAGACATGCTGAACCAGATTTTGAGTTCTGGTGCATCAAGCCGCTTGAACCGCGCAGTGGTTGAAGAAAAGCAACTTGCATTGTTTTGTGGTGCTTTCAGTTTTGGTTTGGAAGATCCCGGGCTCACCATGGCGTTTTCGCTTGCCAATATGGGCGTGGCTCCTGAAGATGTTGAAGCAGCCATGAATGAAGAGATTGAGCGCATGAAAACCGAACTGATCTCAGATGACGAGTTGCAGAAACTGCGCAATCAGATCGAGAACGGGTTTGTATCGTCAAATTCGTCCGTTGCGGGCATTGCCGAATCGCTTGCCAATTACCGCATGTACTTTGGCGACACCAACCTCATCAATACCGAGGTTGAACGCTACATGAAGGTAACTCCGGAAGACATCCGCGCAGCGGCCCAAAAATATTACACTCCTGAAAACCGGGTTGTGCTGTACTTCCTGTACAACGAAGACGCCCAATAAGAACTGAAACCCGCGAAATATCATGAGACTGATTCATTTCATTGCAGGAGCGCTCGTTGTAGGGCTTGCTGCCTGTTCAGCCCCAAAAGTTGACCGTTCATCGGCCCCAGCGGCCGGTCCGGCACCGCAAATCAACATCGGGAAATACGAAACCTTCACGCTTGACAACGGCCTGAAAGTCATCGTTGTTGAGAACAACAAACTGCCACGCGTATCGTACTCAATCACCGTAGATCGCGGTCCGCTCTTTGAAGGAGACCGCGCCGGATATGCCTCATTCGCAGGCGGATTGATGAGCGCAGGTACGACCAACCGCTCAAAAGCCGAGATTGACGCTGCGACCGACTTTATCGGCGCATCGATGTCGACCAGCGCGACGGGCATCTTCGGGTCATGCCTCACCAAACACAGCGATGCGCTGTTGGGACTGATGCAAGATGTGCTTCTCAACCCTACTTTCCCTGAAGAAGAATTGGAGAAAGTACGCAAGCAAACGCTCTCGGGTTTGGCGAGTGCCAAAACTTCGGCCGACGACATCAGCGGCAGCATTTCGGGCATTATGACCTACGGCAAAGAGCACCCTTACGGTGAACCGCAAACGGAGAAAACCGTTGCGGCCATTACCCGTGAAGACTTGATCGCTTACTACGACGCGTTTATGCGTCCGAACATCTCTTACTTAGTGATTGTAGGTGACATCAGCTCAGAAGCCGCCGTAGCACAAGCCAACAAGTACTTCGGTGCATGGAAAGCGAAGCCGGTTGAGCGTCAGAGCTACGAGAAACCAACGGCTCCTGCAGGCAACCGAGTGGCATTCGTGCCACTGCGTGGCGCTGTTCAGAGCGTGATTGACATCACTGCGCCGATTGATCTTCCTCCCGGTCACCCAGATGCCATTGCAGCCAGCGTGATGAACAACATCCTTGGTGGCGGTGTGTTTGGCGGCCGTTTGATGCAAAACCTTCGCGAAGACAAAGCCTTTACCTACGGTGCACGTGCGAGTTTGAGCACTGACCCCGTTATTGGCCGCTTCTCAGCGAGCGCAAGTGTGCGCAACGAAGTCACCGACAGCTCTGTGGTGGAGTTCTTGTACGAAATTGAGCGCATCACAACGCAATTGGTCGAAGACAGCACCTTGCAGTTCATCAAGAACTACATGAACGGCAGTTTTGCGCGCAGCCTTGAATCGCCTCAAACCATCGCCCGTTTCGCCCTCAACATCGAGCGGTACAACTTGCCGAAAGACTACTACGCAACCTACTTGAACAAGCTTGAAGCGGTCACAGCTGAAGACGTGCTTCGTGTTGCTCAGCGCTACCTTGACCCCAACAAGCTCTTCATCACGGTAGTTGGCAACAAAGACGAGGTGGGTGAAAAACTGGCTCGTTTTGCCAAGTCAGGCAAAGTGGAGTACTACGACATGCACGGTGAACCCTACACCGACTTGCAGCCTGCTCCGGAAGGGATGACCGCCAACGACGTATTCAATGCGTACTACGCGGCATTGGGAGGCGTTGACAACCTGAAGAAAATCAACACCTACGAAGAAATCGGTACAATGGCCATGGGCCCCATGTCAATGGCCTACAGCCGCAAGGTGAAGTCGCCCGACAAGATGCTTATGCAAGTGAAAATGGGTGAAATGGAACTCATGAAACAAATCATCAACGGCAAAAAAGGCAGCAACAGCCAAATGGGGCAGAGCATTGAGATGTCGGAAGAAGAAGTTGGTGAAGCCCGCATGCAAATTGACCTGCTTGCGCTCACTCGCTTGGCCGACTACGGAATGAGTGCTGTTCTCAAAGGCATGGGCAGTTTCAACGATGAGCCCGCCTACGTTGTCGAAATGATGAAAGGCGGCAAGGTAAGCAGCGTGAACTACTACAGTGTCGCAACCGGTTTTGAACTTGGTTCTGAAATGAGCCAAGAAACGCCGCAAGGCGATATGACCATCGCCACCAATATCAAAGCGTATGCTGAGTCAGGTGGAGTGAAGTTCCCTTCGCACATTGTACAGCAAGTCGGACCACAAACCATCGAGATCATACTCGATGAAGTGGCGGTAAACAAACGCATCAACGACGCTGATTTCAAATGATACGCAGATTGATCGGCGGATTACTTCTTGTGTTGCTACCGGTAGCGGCGATTACACAGGAAATCTCGATCGGTGAAAACTATGTAAATGACACCACAAAAACCCGGACGAGCGCTATTCGTCCGGGTTTTTACCTTGGTCTCGAAAGCGGTGTGATGCGCGGAACAGCCAACCCGTCGCAAGCGTTGATGACCAAGTACGCAGCCGTAACTGCCCCTTGGGCAATTGGTGCAAGCGCCGCTTTTGGCGCTCAGGTGCCACTTTCGAAACTCTTCCAATTGCGCGGCGTGTTCGGATTGACCCTTCTTCCGACGCAGATCAAGTACGACGAGGTCGGGCCCGGAACTCCATTGACCGTGCAGTTTATGTACCTCAGTGGAGATGTAGGAGCGCAAGTGCACATCGGTCACTTCTACCAAGCGCGGGCAGTAAACCTTATCGTGGGCGGATATGCCGAAATCAATGCCTTTCCTGAAGTCACCTCGCGGGTAAATCCCACGCCTGTTGTGCCACGCATTGAACTTGGTCTATCCTATCCGATGCGGGTCGGAGAATCGGTTTCGCGGGTTGAACTTTTGGTTAGCCATACCCTGCAAGATGCCCTCGGCGATGGCACCGAATTCGAACGTTGGTGGAACACTGCTTCACGCATCCGCGTAAGCGCAAGAATTTACCTCTTCTGAAGGATCATCCCTGTTTGGTAATTTCGCTTTACCTTTCGCATCATGGAGCCCACCGTATACCTCAACAATGTCAATGTAGCGCAAAATGAAAACACCGTTTTGCGCGATGTGACCGTGAGCATTGCCCCCGGAGAATTTGTGTACCTCATTGGTAAAACCGGGAGCGGAAAAAGTTCATTGTTGAAAGTTTTATATGGTGAACTTCCGGTCAAAAATGGTGAAGCTCGTGTGTGTGGATTCGACCTGCTTAAGCTGAAGCGCAAGCAAATACCTTTCCTACGCCGTAAACTCGGCATTGTGTTTCAAGACTTCGAATTGCTCACTGACCGCAGCGTAAACGACAACCTGAAATTCGTGCTGAAAGCCACCGGATGGAAAAGCAACGCTGAAATGGAAGCGCGAATGAACGACGTTTTGGCCAAGGTAGGCCTCGAAACCAAAGGCTACAAAATGCCGTTCGAGCTGTCAGGCGGTGAGCAACAACGGGTAGCTATTGCCCGCGCTTTGCTCAATGAACCCGAACTGATTTTGGCCGACGAACCAACGGGCAACCTTGACCCCACTACGACTGAAGGCATTTTGCACCTGCTGTTTGAAATCTCCAAAGGAGGCACCGCAGTGCTCATGGCAACGCACGACTATTCTTCAATGAAGAAGTTTGAAGCACGTACCCTTGTTTGTGGCGATGAAAAGCTTCGCGATGCAGCATCGATGAACCACTTCAATGATTTCTCTTACCGCTGATGCGCGAAGCTTCAATCAGCATTGTAATCGCCGTTTACGAAATGCCTGCGGCCTTGGAAGAGGCTTTGAAGAGCATCATCGAACAAGCTGACGTTGCTTGGGAAGTAATACTTTGCGATGGGGGAAATGACGTAGAAACCCTTGACCTTGTCGCGCACTATTCGCAGCATCCGATTCGTCATTTACGGCAGCCTGATGCGGGAGTTTACGATGCCATGAACCGTGGAATTGCGGCATCAAAGGGCAATTGGGTGTATTTTTTGGGTGCCGATGACCGTTTGGCACATCCACATGCGCTGTTCAATCTGCTGAGTGCGGCCAACGACACCTGTTCACTTGTGTGTGGCAAAGTGCACAACCTTACCCCAAGGGCGAAAGGTGTTCCCGAGTACCACTCACCGCAATGGAGCAGTGCGTTGCTTTTCAAAAACACCGTGCACCACCAAGGCTGCATTTACCGACGCGAACACGTGAAGCATTACCGGTATCCTGATGACCTCAAGGTTTTGGGCGATTACCACCTCAATCTGTGGTTGTATCAACAGCGGTTTTCAACAATTTGCACCAACAACCTTGTCGCCCACTGCGAACCCGGCGGTTTATCAAAGCGGTTCAATCGCAGCCTTTACCGTGAAGAATGGCGGCTAAAAAGCCGTTTGCTACCGAGGCTTCACTTGGTTTGGCTCCCATTCTGGCTAATGGCAAAGTACCTCTACAAACAGCTATAGCTCGCCCGCGATGCTATCGAGTATGGCCTCAATGGTCATTGATTCTTTCTGCCAATTGAAGGCCTCTGCGGCCTTTGAAATGTTTACTGAGTAATGTTCAGCACCGTTGTCAATCACCTTGCGAATGGCTGAGGCGATGGCATCAGGAGTCACTGAAGCTGTCAATTCACCAACCCCAAATGCACGCACAACCTTGGCCACTTCAGGCACATTCGAAGCCACTACCGGTACACCGGCATGTAAATAATCAAACAGCTTATTGGGCAAACTGAACTGGTAATTCTCATGCACGGGCTTGTCGAGCGAAAGGCCAACGTCGGCCAAACGGGTAAGCTGACGCAATCGGTTGTACTCTTGTTTTGGGAGGCAAATGATGCGATTTTTTGCGCTTCGCGCGGATGAGCGGCGGCGTGCTTCCTCCCACTCTTCGCCGGCGCCAACGAGCAGTAGGTTTACATCAGGAAGCAAATCCATCGCTGCGACAGCCTCCAAAACACCCCGGTCACGGTCCATGAATGCACCTTGAAGGATGGCGAGTTTTCCTTCCGGAAGTTCAAACTCGGCACGCGTTGCCGGTTCGGGTGGAGGCAGCAACTCAGGCACGTTGCGCACAACTTTCACATCAACGCCGTACTGTTGGCGGTACAGTTGCGCGATGTGCTCGTTTACCGTAATGGCATGCGTGAGTTTTGGGAAGATGCGCGACTCAATTTGCCGCCAAACCCATTTCGGGAATCGACGATTGGTGAGTCCGGCAGCGCCGAGGAAGTACTCGTGGCTATCGTAAATAATGGGCAGCTTGCGGGCTTTGGCATAGTGCCACGCAGGCCAAAGGGTGTCGAGGTCGTTGGCCCAAATTGCGTCAATGTCGGAGCGCTGCGAAAGGTAGCGCCACAGCTGCCACTGCAGGTGTGCATAAAACCTCGCACCTGCTTTGGGCATCCCGCTGATGCGGTGGGTTTCGTAGGGCCGTGAAATGGGTTTACTGTCAGGAAGAAGTCGACCAATTAAGGTAAGCTCCCACCCTTTTCGGAGCATAACATCGCAGGTTTTTCTCACCCGCTGGTCGTGCACCAAATCGTTCGATACCAGAACGGCAATTCGCATGGCTCAAGCGTGGAGCGACTCTTTTATTTCACGTAAGACTTTCTTGGTGTAGAGGGGGAAGTCACCTTGCATCATCCAGCCGTAATATCCGGGATCGTTGCGCAGTACATCTGCGACCGAACGGTCTTTGTACTTGCCGAAGTTAAACACCACCTCACCATTCTCATTGTACACCATGCGGCCCATCAAGTCAGCCGGACGGTGACGTTGAGAAATGCGGTGCAGCACCTCCATGTCGTTCTGAAAAGTGGTGATGTGCTTGCCTTGCAAATCGTACACTGCTTCACCGGCATAGCGGCGTACCTGTTCAACGAAGACCTCATAGGTTGCAAGGGTGTCGGCCAGTGCTTCGTGGGCGTTTTCGAGGGTTTTGCCTGTGTAGAATTTATACCCGGCGCGCAGCGTGCGTTGCTCCATCAAATGGAAGAGCACTTGCACATCGATGATGTTTCGTTCATCGAGGTTGAAATCGATTCCTGCCCTCAGAAACTCCTCGGCCAGCAAAGGCAGGTCAAACTTGTTTGAGTTGAATCCTGCCAGGTCGCAGCCGTGCATAAACTTGAACAACTTCGGGGCAAGTTCTTTGAAGGTTGGCGCACTGGCCACATCAGCGTCGAAGATGCCATGAACCGCACTGGTCACTGCCGGAATGGGCATTTCAGGATTCACCAAAAAGCGCGACTCTCCTGCAGACTTGTCGGGTTTGGAGACCATGCTTTGATCGGGCATCACCTTTACGAGCGCAATTTCAACAATGCGGTCGCTGGCGACATTGGTGCCTGTGGTTTCAAGGTCAAGAAAAACAAGGGGTTTACTGAGGTGAAGTTTCATTCGTGCAAATTAATATGAATCGGCATACCACGAAGGCTATGCCTTGCGTTATTCTTTCAGGTAGAGTAGCAGGTCGCTCGCGAGAGCGCACCGACAGGCAGAAAAAAGGGCCGTCCCCCAGGGGGATGGCCCTTTGACTTTATAACTCTTTGAGCCTTACTCAGCCCATACTTTGATGTACTGAAACTGCTCGTAGATGTGCTTGTTCTTCTGGGCGTCGTTTTTGTAATCGGGACCTGAAACGAGTTTTCGACCATCTTGGAAGCTGAAGTCGGTTCCCTTTTTGTACCCTTTGGTTTCGAGCGCCTTGGTGATTTCGTCTTCTGCTTTCTTGTTACGGAAGCTTGAAAGTTCTTGGTTGTTTTTGAAACGGCTTGACGGAACTTTCGATGCACTTGATTCAATGAGAATCTTGGCCTTGCCTTTGATTGCGATGAGGTTGCTCACCCCATCAACAAATTGGCCAAAGGTCTCTTCAACTTTCTTGTCTGTCCATTCACCCATGTCGTACACAAAGTACCGCTGGTAGTATGCGTTATCGGCATTGGCAATGACGC
Organism: Flavobacteriales bacterium; assembly: GCA_036835325.1. GTDB lineage: Bacteria > Bacteroidota > Bacteroidia > Flavobacteriales_D > Sanyastnellaceae > CAMCHP01. Next base: position 17,044 of record DAITMF010000026.1, on the reverse strand, counting down.
CGACCTTATCGTTGGCGTCCATTTCATTCGGTGTTTCGCCTACGATGTCGCCATCTTTTGGAACCACAGGCGGAAAGATTGGCGTAACTACAGGCTGTTCAGTACCATCGCCGGCCAAGTTTACAGGCAGCAAGAACACCTCTTTCTCAATTTCACTGTAGGCCGATTCGCATGGGACGTTCACAAAATCTTTGTGCACCATTTCTGCATTCGCGAAGTATTCAATGCGGTACGTGATGCATGGAGGAAGAACAGCGACGTAGGCACCATCACGTTGGCGAGGACGGTATTCAGTAGCCTCTCCGGTTTCTTCGTTCACAACGCGAATGAAGGTATCGTCAGGCAATTCTTCACCTTCAGCCGCGTAGATGTAGCCTTTTAAGACCGCAAGGTCAGTTTCAACAGGTGAATCAGGCATGTCAACGACATAGATGTCTTTCAAACCAAATCCTTCTTCACGGAATGATGAGTAGTAGGCACGTTTGCCGCTTGCTGCCGGTACAAAGAACACATCATCGTCAACGGTGTTAACGGGGTACCCAATGTTGATTGGTTTCGACCATTCGCCATCTTCGCCGCGTGTTGAGTAGAAGATGTCGAAGCCGCCCATACCGTCATGACCGGTTGACGAGAAGTACAGGGTTTTACCGTCAGCTGAAAGGAAGGGCGAATCCTCATCAAATTCAGTATTCACAACGGGGCCGATGTTCAACGCCTTTGACCAGTCATCGTTTGGTAGCCTCACACAGCGGTAGATGTCGCGGTTTCCTTCACCACCCGGACGGTCGCTGACGAAATACAATTCACGGCCATCGGTTGAGATGGTGATGTGTGTTTCCCAGTGTTCGGTATTGATGTCAGACCCAAGCTTCACCGGATCGCTCCAAGTTTCACCTACAAGTTCAGATTTCCAAATTTGACCATCACCTGCAAAGTCGTAGTAGATGTAAAGTTCTTGGCCGTCGGGAGAGGTTGAAATGGATGCTGCGTGGCTATCTGTGTTGATGTTGAGCAACTCGGGCGCCATCCAGTTGCCGTTGATGTCTTTGTACGAAACGTAGATGTCTTCTCGGAACTCTTGGGTGTCGATGTCTACGAAAAACTGATTGGTGCTATCGACACGCATGCGTCGGCTCGTGAAGAAGAGTGCACTTTCGTCGATCGAGATTACCGGAGAATACTCGTTTGTTTCCTTATTGATGACTGCTCCTACGTTGGAGATGATGAAGTTCTGTGGGTTGGCCACTTGGTACTTTGCATTGTTGCAGAGCTCAATTTGATGCTCAGACATGCCGTACAAGCGGTTCTTTTTGCTCACCTTCTCCTTCACCTTTTGGTACTGAGCAATGGCCTTATCCATTTCGTAATTCAGGTGATACGCACGGCCTAGGTAGAAGGTCGCATCAATCGGAACCAAGGTTTCTTTGATGTCGTACGGGTCGTAATTGTCTTGAATCTTTTGCGATGCAGCGTATTCAAGGTGAGGCAGTGACTTTAACTTATCATTGGCCGTTTGCAGGTAGCAGTAGCCCAATTTGTAGTTAACGTTTGCGTTTTGGGGTGTTGACTCATAGAGTTCTTTCCAGATCTCGATGGATTGATTCCAGAATTTTTCTTCCATGAGTCGGTTCGCTTCGAGAAATTGCGAACCGAAGTCCTTCGGAGCACGTTGCGCAGTGGCAAGTACACCAAGAACGAGTATAGGAATCAACAGCAACAGTCGTTTCATCGTAAGCACGGTTGTCTTTAAGGTGGGGTAAAAATAACCGAATTACTGATGAATCCCAATTAATTGAGGGATAATTACCAGAGCTGTCGATTCAGGTCAAATTGCTCGAGGTAATCGGCTACCCTGCGCACAAACGTACCGCCGAGCATGCCGTCAACAACGCGGTGGTCGTAGCTGTGTGACAAGAACATCATGTGGCGGATACCAATCATATCGCCTTGGGGTGTTTCGATCACCGCAGGCTTCTTGCGGATGGCCCCCAGGGCAAGAATGGCCACTTGCGGCTGCGGAATGATTGGCGTACCCATTACGTTGCCAAAAGTGCCAACGTTTGAAATGGTGTAGGTTCCACCTTGAATTTCATCAGGGGTGAGTTTTCCGGTGCGGGCGCGATCAGCAAGGTCGTTCACGACTTTGGCGAGGCCCACCATATTCAAGCGGTCAGCATTTTTGATAACGGGCACGATCAAGTTACCGTTGGGCAAGGCAGCCGCCATGCCCACGTTAATGTCTTTGCGGTAAATGATGTTCTCGCCGTCAACCGAAATGTTGATGTTGGGGAAGTCTTTGATGGCTTTGGCCACTGCCTCAACGAAGATGGGTGTGAAGGTGAGCTTCTCGCCTTCTTTCTTTTCGAACTCTTTCTTCATGCGCTCGCGCCACAACACGATGTTGGTCACGTCGGCTTCAACAAACGAGGTCACGTGGGCTGAGATTTGCTTCGATGCGACCATGTTGACGGCAATTAGCTTGCGCATGCGGTCCATTTCTACAATCTCGTCGTTCGGACCTGCCACAACTTTCGGCATGGATGGCTTACGTGGCTCTGAGACACTTGCTGCTGCTGCAGGAGCAGGAGCAGGAGTAGCAACGGGCGCCGCAACGGGCGCTGCAGCAGTTGCTGCGGCTGGCGCTGAGCCGTTTGAGGCCACCTTGGTGCGTTGCGTAACGTAGTCAAGAATGTCTTTCTTCGTTACACGGCCTTCAGCACCGCTGCCTGAAATGGCTTCCAATTCGTCGATGGCAACGCCCTCTTCTTTGGCAATGCTGCGAACGAGCGGACTGTAAAACCTACCTGACGGACCTTTTCGACCGAGGTCACCTGCGGGGGCAGCCAAAGGCGCACTTACCGCGGCAATGACTTCAGCCGCTGGTGCAGGCTGTGCAGCGGGCGCGGCAGGCGCAGGTGCGGCTGTTTCTCCGGCTTGACCAAAAATGGCGATTGGTTGACCCACGGCAACAACATCGTTCTCGTTCACAAGAATCTTCACAATCACGCCATCTTCAGGAGCTGGCACTTCAGAATCAACTTTGTCAGTCGCGATTTCAACGATGGGCTGATCGGCCTCAACGCTTTGGCCTTCTTGGACCAGCCATTTGATGATGGTCGCTTCTGCAACGCTTTCTCCCATTTTGGGGAGGAGGATTTCTGTTTGTGCCATTTTCCTTGCCATTAAAGGTGGGGCAAAATTAAACATTTCGTGTGAACGAGCAGCCGTATTCAGCAGTGAGTTGATTGCCAATTCGCACCCCTAAAAGTCGTTTGAAATTCAGCTCGCTGAAGCCCTTCGACTCATGCGTTGCCCAAGTGCTTGAAATTTCTCCAAAGCAAGGCCAAATCGGTTTTCACTTGGTAGTCGCGGGCGTAAATCAGGTTCAATCGCTGAAGGGTTTCATCGGTGAGCATGCCATGGCTCAACTGTGTGGCCGGCGATACAACGCCCGGCCGCACCTTCGGAAGTCCTTTCCGACTGCTTGCGCGCAAGTCATAACCTACCCACGATGTGCGACCAATCAGGGTGCGAAAAACGTTTCTGAAGTACCCCATTTTTCTGGTGACTCCCCAAATCACGAACGGTGCAGCCATCAAAAGTGCCAGTGATGCCACTAAATCGAAGATGCGTTTCGCTCGGGCGTTTGAAGGTTTGTGAATTCCATTGGTTTGCAGCATGAACAAGTCACCCGACGTGTCGATGCTGTTGCTGCCAATCATGAACACGCTATCTGGAGGTGCGATTTTGTAGTCAACGCCTGTTTTGGCTGTACCACTCATCAAGGCAATGATGCTCGCCGAGGTAAGGTCTTGTCCGCTGAAAATCACGACATCGGCCTTGAACACCCGTATGGTTTCGTTGAGGCGATCGGTAAGGACATCGGTATCGTTCAACCCATTGTCAGGATGTTCGAAGCGAATGATTTCGGGCATCCCTCCTTGGGTTTGCCGTATGAGTTCAGCAATGCGGTCAATTTCATTTGGCATACCCACTGCAATAAACCGTTGCTCGCGGCGCGACTCCCATTGAAAGTTTCGCGGCATGGCTTTGCTTAGGGTAAACCGGCTCACAATCGGGTACATGAGCATCCACAATCCTCCCAAAAGCACGACTGCACGTGAGAAACGAACGTCTTCGGGAAGCAGCGAATACCCCACCAGCACTACAATTCCGGCGAAAACCGATGACCTCAGCATTCTGAAAAGCGAAAGGGGCTTGTCATAACCTCCACCGAAATATTGACTGGCCATCCCCACGAAGGTGAAGGCCGGCAATAAAACGGTCAGCAAACGCGGTTCGAAAATCTTCTCTTGCCAATCGGCATAGTAGCGTGCTATGGCCCACCATCCGCCCGTGAGGGCGAAAAAATCAACCACGGGAAGCCACACCTTGCTCAAAAACCTTTGAAAAACAGCCACCGCGGCGCGTGCATAAATTGCCAAATTGATGAGGGTAGTGAACAAGCGTGCATTCTTGGCACTGAAGTGCTTGCGCGCGAAAATCACCATGGCTTGGTAGAACACGAAAACGTAGTTCAAGCTGCCCTTCTTGGTGCTTTCGCCTTTGTAGTGGATGATGGTGGTTTCAGGCAGGTAGTAATTTTCGTATCCGCCTTGCACGATGCGCCAGCTGAGATCAATGTCTTCGCCGTACATGAAGAAGGCTTCATCGAGCAAGCCAACCTCGTCGAGGGCTTTTTTGCGCATCCACATGTACGCGCCGCTGAGGATTTCAACCGGATTGGTGGCGTGTTCACCTAGGTAGCCCATGTAATAGTGGTTGAACCTTTTCGATTGCCGAAACACCCGGTAAATGCCGCTGATTTTGCAAAAGGCTACCCAAGGTGTGGGCAAACCGCGCTTGCTTTCGGGAAGAAAGCGTCCTTTCCCGTCGACCATGCGCACGCCCAGTCCACCGGCTTGGGGGTGCTCATCCATAAAGCTCAGGCACTTTACAAAGGTGTCTTCCTCGACAACGGTATCGGGGTTGAGCAGCAAAATGTACCGGCCTTCAGCCAATCGCATGGCCTGGTTGTTGGCTTTGCTGAAACCCAAATTGTCGGTATTTGCAATGAGCTTGACCCACGGAAACTTCGACCTGACCATTGCGCATGAGCCGTCAACGCTGTTGTTATCGACCACAAAGACTTCAGCCTTGAGCGAAGCGATGGCGCGCTCAACCGAAATGAGGCACTGTTCAAGAAAGTGCTCCACGTTGTAGTTCACGATGACAATGCTCACATCCATCAGCGGGTGAGATTGGCCTCGTACGGCTGACGCCGGAGGATGGAGTTGGCTAGGGTGAGTTCATCGGCGTATTGCAGCTCATCGCCGATTGCAACGCCGCGTGCGATGGCCGATACGTTTACACCGGTATCGTTGAGCTTTCGAAAGAGGTAAAACGCCGTGGTTTCGCCTTCCATGGTAGTGCTAAGCGCGAAAATAACTTCTTTCACGTCGCCTACCTTGCACCTGGCAATCAGCGGTTCGATGCTCAAGTCAGAAGGCCCCACGCCTTCAACGGGTGAAATGACTCCTCCCAGAACGTGGTAAACACCGCGGTAGTGTTGCGTGGCTTCAATGGCGAGCAATTCTCGGATAGATTCAACCACGCAAACGGTGTGTTTGTCGCGGGCATTGTCGGTGCAAACGTTGCACACTTCAGCATCTGATAGGTTGTTGCAAATGCCGCAATGGCAGATGTCGTTCCGCAGTTTGGTAAACGCACGGGCAAAGCGGTCAACATCTTCACGTTCGCGTTTGAGCAAGTGCAAAACAAGACGCAAGGCGGTTTTCCGACCGATGCCCGGAAGCGATGCCATTTGATCAACGGCTTCTTCTATCAATCGCGAGTGGAAATCCATTCCGTAAAACTACGAACCTGCTTGTGATGCCTCGCGTTCGGTAGCCAATTGGTGCATCGCGTGTGCGAAGGCCATGGCTGCTACGCCGGCTGTTTCAGTGCGCAGTCGGTAATCGCCGAGGTTAACGGCCTTCCAGCCGGCTGCGATGGCGAGTGCGGCCTCATCTTCGCTGAAGTCGCCTTCAGGGCCTATTGCGATTACGCTAGGCACACCCGCACGGTAAGCGCTTACAAATGAACTGGCCTCGGTGGTTTCATCGATCCAACCAAAAAAACGATCATGGCCTCCGGCCTGTGCAATGAAATCGCGAAACTCAACGGGCGCTGCAATGTTTGGCTTGTAGAGGTGCAAGCTTTGCTTCATGGCTGACAGTGCGATTTTGTCCCATCGATCAGTTCGCGCATGGGTGCGCTCACTGTGTTCGCACCACAAGGGCTGAATGTTGGTGCATCCCAATTCAACGGCCTTCTCAATGAACCACTCGAAACGGTCGCGGTTTTTTGTGGGTGCAATGGCAATGGTAAGTTGCGGAGTATCGTCGCGGTGAACTCCCAACAATTTCAAGTTAACCATGCACTCGTGCGAAGCGGCTTCGTAAATGGTGCCTTCGTACAGCGTACCCATCCCATCGGTGATGTGAATCGTATCGCCGTTGCGTTTGCGGAGGACTTTAATGATGTGCTGCGACTCCTCTTCAGGAAGCCGGGCCATACCTTCAATGATATGGTCGGTGTAAAAAAGCTGCATACCGCGTATGTACTAAAAAAGAAAGGGCCGACGTAGTGCCGGCCCTCCAAAGGTAGTCTGTTTTTCTTAAACCTTCGCCGCCACACGTGGTGCTGCCGCGAGGATTTCCCCATTCGCAAAATCGCTGTACTTCTCAAAGTTGGCAACGAACTTCGCTGCGAGCTCACCGGCCTTTTTGTCGTAAGCGGCTTTGTCAGCCCAGGTGTTTCGCGGATCGAGGATTTCTGAAGGCACATCGGGGCAGTTCTCCGGCATTTGCAGGCCGAAAACGGCGTGCTCACTGTAACGCACATCGTTCAGCTTGCCTTCAAGCGCTGCAGTGATCATGGCACGTGTAAAACGCAGTTTGATGCGCTCACCCACACCGTAGGCACCACCGCTCCAACCGGTGTTGATTAGCCATACCTTGACCGCATTGCTCTCCATTTTCTTACCGAGCATTTCAGCGTATTTGGTTGGGTGCAAAGGCAAGAACGGAGCACCGAAGCACGCCGAGAACGCCGTAACCGGATCGGTAATGCCCGCTTCTGTACCGGCCACTTTCGCGGTGTATCCCGAAATGAAGTGGTACATGGCTTGGCCCTTGGTCAATTTTGAAATCGGAGGCAACACCCCTGACGCGTCACAGGTGAGGAAGAAAATGTTCGTGGGCACTCCACCCACCGATGGCACCACAACGTTGTCGATGTGATGAATTGGGTATGAAACACGCGTATTCTCGGTGCGCGAGCTGTCGCTGTAATCGGGCGTGCAGCCGTCATCTTCGAAGCCAATGTTCTCGAGAATCGCTCCAAACTTGATGGCATCGTAAATCTGCGGTTCTTTCTCGCGGGTAAGGTCGATGCACTTGGCATAACACCCCCCCTCGAAGTTGAATACGTTGTCGTTTGACCAACCATGCTCGTCATCGCCAATCAAAAAGCGGTTTGGATCTGACGACAAGGTGGTTTTGCCCGTTCCCGAAAGCCCGAAGAAAACAGCAGTATCGCCGTCTTTCCCAATATTGGCCGAACAGTGCATTGAAAGCACGTTGTGTTCATGTGGGAGGACATAATTGAGCACAGAGAAAATGCCTTTCTTGATTTCGCCGGTGTAAGCGGTTCCGCCAATAATGATCATCTTCTTGGTGAAGTTCAAAACGGCGAAGTTGTGCTGACGCGTGCCGTCAATGGCCGGGTCAGCTTGAAAACCGGGAGCACAAACAATGTGCCACTCGGGGTTGAATGAATCAATTTCTTCGCCGGTCGGACGAAGGAAGAGGTTGCTGGCGAACATGTTTGACCAAGGGTACTCAGTTACCACACGGATGTTCAACCGGTAGCGAGGGTCGGCGCACGCATACGCATCGCGAACATATACATCGCGATTGGCCAAGTAAGCCGTCATGCGGTTGTACAAAGCATCAAACTTGGCCTCATCGAACTTAAAGTTAACAGGGCCCCACCACACTGTGTTTTCAGTTTTCGCGTCGCACACCACAAAGCGGTCTTGCGGAGACCGTCCGGTGAATTCACCGGTGTCTACACAAAGTGCCCCAGTATTCGACAGCAATCCCTGTCCGGCCATGAGGGTTTCCTCTACCAGCTCAGCGGGGGTAAGGTTCCAGTAGGCACTGCTCACACGCTTCAAACCAATCGATTCAAGCGAGGCGCCGTCGGCTTTCCTTCCGTAATGGTTCATAAAACTATCATTGAGATTTGATGCAAAATTACCGTTTTAACGTGAGCACAAACCGTTTATGACCCAAATCATAGCGGTTTTAACATCCCTTGTTTTGCACAAACCATGGGGGTTTTCAACCGAATGAAATGGTGTACTTTTTACACTTTTGTTATTTGGCGCGCTGCGCGGATGGTGGCAAGCATCCATCCAACAATCATAAAAACGCCACCGATGGGCGTTACCGGCCCGAAGAATGCGCGAAGTCCCGACTCAAGCGGCAGGGCAGTAAGCGCATAGATGCTTCCGCTGAACAACACGGTTCCGATGAGCACGAGCTGCGCCGCAGCACGAATAGGTAGTTGAAATTGATTTTTTAAAAGGATGAGCAACGTTGCTCCAAGGCTCATCATCAATTGGTATTTCACAGCCGTGTCAAACGACTTTAAGGCCCGTTCACTCAGCACCGATTCGAGGGCATGCGCGCCCATGGCACCCAAAACAACGGCCAATGCAATCAGCGACAGCGCAAAAACGAGAAGGTTTCTGTCGGCCTTTTCCATACTACATCATTTTTCTGGCCTCGTGGCGCAGCACTTCGAGCGCCTGCTTCACCGATTGGTTTTTGGTTTGGGCTTCAAGGTCGAACAAATGGCGGCTGAGGTCGAGGGCTGTGCCGGTCGCTCCTGCCTTGATCGCGGCCGATTTGATGCTTTCGATCACCTCGTCGCGGCCGAGGCCGGTAAGTTCCCACGCGGTTCTGCTGACGTACATCTGCATGCTTACGTTCAAGTCGTATTCATCGCGCACGGCCTTTAGGAGGTCAAGTTGCAACTGCGAAGCCGACATGCCCGGCTTGTTCAGGCGCATCACCAAGGCCGATGGTGTAATGCGCTCAAGCATGATAATCAGACGCTCATAGGCCTTCAACTGTAGCGGAAGCGAGTGCTTGCGCTCTTCAAGCCGCACCAACATCTGCTGAAATGCACGCTGGTCGTTGCGCATGCGGTTGAAAAAAATGTAGGCCGTTACGAATACCAGCACCGCAGGTATGAGGGGGAAGATGAACTCTAAAATTGTATCCATATTAGCTACCTTTAGGCCTTGCCTGAAGCGTTTTGCGAAGGTATCAATTTCATAGGCACAGATTATGGCTATTCACATCCGATTCGTTCTCACCGTACTATTGGCTTCATTGTATTTGAGCGCCTTCTCGCAGTTCGATCTCATTCGCAACCCAAACGTGCCGGTGATCAAGAACAAGGCGGCTCTTGCAAACCCTTGGGCCGGCGGATTGACAGCAGGCCAGGTATCGCACATTGACGTCAACGGCGATGGCCTCGATGACCTCTTTATTTTCGACCGCGACGGCAACCGTGTAGTCATCTTCGTAAACGAGTCAGGTAGTGCAGGCGATATGAACTACCGCTTCGCCCCTGAATACACCTACGCTTTCCCGCCGCTGCGCGATTGGGTGCTGCTGCGCGATTTCGACGGCGATGGCGACAACGACATCTTCACCTCTTTCCAAAGCTCTGTGCAGATATGGGAAAACACCACAACACCTGAAAGTGGACTTCAATTCGCGCTGCACACCAACCAACTTAGCTGTCAATTCGATTTTGGTACAGGGCCCAACACCTTTCCGCTGGTGTGCTTGTCAATCGACATCCCTAGCATCATCGACTACGACGGCGACGGCGACCTCGACATTGTCACCTTTACCGAATCAGCCAGCACACTTTACTTTTTCACAAACCGGGCGGCACAAAACGGCGACCTAAGCACCTTTGATTATGTGTGCACCAACCGCTGCTATGGCATGTTCGAAGAAGGTGCGGAAGACAACTCAGTTTTTTATGGGGATGACTTCGTTTGTCCGTTCAATGTAGCCGATCCCCGCAATGACGCCGGCGCGCGCCATGCGGGAGGCACATTGCTCAGTCTTGACTTAGACGGCAACGGCATTCTCGACCTCTTGGTTGGCGACTCCGGTTTTAATACCGTTAAGGCGTGTTTGATGGAAGATGCCGTTGACGGCCAAGACAGCACAGCCGTTGTTGACCCGAGCTTCCCTTCAATCATTGCCGGTGAAACACCGCTCGACCTCTACCGTTTCCCGGCCTCCTACCACCTCGATGTGAACAACGACGGAGTAAACGACCTCATTTTCGCTCCCAATTCGCGCTTTCAAGCCGATGACGACGACAGCATGTGGCTGTACTTGAATACCGGAACCAACGAAGCACCGTGGTTTGAGCTCGAGACAACCCGCTTCTTGCAAGCCGGTATGATTGAAACCGGAACAGGGGCTTACCCCGTGCTGGCTGATGTCAATGGCGACGGATTGCTCGACCTCATTATTGCCAACCGTGAGTACTACGTTGCCGGCGATGCACAATTGTCACAAATCGCCCTTTACTTGAACGTAGGAACCTCTACCAACCCAGTATTCGAATGGTTTTCAGATGACTGGAACGGCATTTCCGCTACCGGGTGGCGAAGCGTATACCCAAGCTTCGGCGACCTCGACGGCGACGGAGACCTTGACATGATCATCGGTGAGCAAAGCGGTCAGTTGCATGTGTTCACCAACAATGGTGTAGCCACTGAACTGCCCGTTTTCGATGAAACTTCTGTGCCGCTAAATGACAATGCAGGAATACCCATCGACATTGGCCAGTTTGCCACACCTTATTTGTTCGACATCGACAATGACGGTGACCTTGACCTCTTGGTAGGCGAAAAAGAAGGCATTGTCAACCTTTTCTTAAATACCGGAACCGCCAACACTCCTGTTTTCACACAGTTTGAAGGCGACAATGGAACGGCGCTGGGAGGCGTTCAAGTGCAAACCCAACTCGGAATAAATGGCTACTCCATCCCACAACTGCACCGCGATAATGACGGCGCACTTTGGCTCTTTGTCGGAAACGAAATCGGCGGGGTAGAAGTCTACAATGGCTTCACCTCCGAAAACTTCAGCGGCAGCTTCAACCAAGTCACCACCGAACTGGCAGGCATCAAAGAAGGTTTACGCTGCGGCATGGCACTTGAAGACATCAACAACGACGGCTACCTCGATATGGTGTACGGCATCACCAATGGTGGTGTGATGTACTTCAGAGGCTATGACCCAAGTGTTTCGGTGAATGCTATCCCATCCGACAACCAATTGAAGGTGTACCCCAACCCTGCGAACGACTACTTTGTTATCGAACGCAGCAGCGCGGGACCCGTGACCATCCGCGTAAGCGATATCACCGGAAAAACAGTCATCGACCGGCAACTTGTTCAGGAAAGCGTGCTCCGAATCAGCACTTTGGAACTGGGCAACGGCATCTACTTGGTCGACGTCTATGAAAACGGAGCCCGGCGCACCGGCAAGATTGTCGTGAAACGTTAAACGTTGGCCAAATAACGAACAAAGTGCTTAAGAGGTTTGTCATACGAAAAAGCTCTTTCGATGGAAATCGTGCGCACACCCTTGCTGCTTGTAGCTCTAGGCATATTGCTCGCAGGCCTGGCATCACTTTTTAACCTGGACTTGCTGTTGACAGCGGTTATTCTTACGCTGCCTTTCGTTCTTATTTGGATGGTATGGCGGGTTTTGCGCGACAATTATGAGGTGGCTGAAAGCTTTGACGACAGGTTTTACCAAGATTGGGATTACCGTCGGTCAGGCCGCGAAGAAAAGTAGTGCTAGTCTACCAATCACCCGTATCTTCGTAGCGCCAAGTTTTTGAAGTACCATGGTGAAACGGGTCTTAAAAGTGCTGCTATGGGCAGTGCTTGCAATTGTTGTGATTTTCGGGGTTGGATTGGCCGTGCTTTTGTCGCGGCAAGAAGCCATCGTGAAAGAGCTGATTGAAACAGCCAATGCCGATTTTCGAGGTCGAATTTCCATTGCCGGGAGCCACATCGAGCCCTTTGTAAATTTCCCCTACATCTCGGTTGACCTCGAAGAGTTTAGCGTGTTTGAATCGAAAGACGACAGCGCGGCTGCAGTGCTCACCATGCATGACGTGTACGTCGGTTTCGATTTGTTCACCCTCATTACCGGTGATTTTGAGATTCGATCGATCAAACTGAGCGACGGCTTTATCGACATTGTGCAGTACTCTGACGACTCACTGAACATCACCAATGCCTTTGCCCCGCTCGTTGAAGTTGAAGACACCGGTGAAGAGTTTCACATGAAACTCAAGCGCATTGCACTTGAAAATGTGGCCATTTCAAAAAACAACCTGAATTCAGGACTCAAAATTGATGCGGTTGTTGCTACAGCTACAACCTACTTCAAAAGCAGCGACACCTATGTCAAGTCAGGCCTCACTTCAGATCTCACACTGACCATTATTCAGTCAGGCGATACCGCTTTTGTTAAGCATAAACCCATCTTTATTGATACTGACTTCAGGTTTGACAACGCAACGCAAGTCTTAACCTTTGAGCCATCGATCGTGCGGCTACGCAACGCCGAATTCAACATGTCAGGTAGCATCGACCTTGACGACAGCGCCAACCTCGACTTGATCTTCGAAGGGTCCAAAGACGACTTTGACCTCTTGATGGCGTTCGCACCTGATGACCTTGCCCCCACCTTGGAACGCTACGCCAATCAAGGCGATATCTTCTTCAAAGCCGATGTCAAAGGGAAAGCTATCAACGGCCATTCGCCTTACTTCAAAGCCGAATTTGGTTGCCGCGACGGTTTCTTCAACAACACCACCACGGCCAAGAAGCTCGACGACATGCAGTTCAACGGCTACTTTACCAACGGCGACTCGCTCAATACCCGCACCATGGAGTTCGCACTGAACAGTTTCTCGGCGCGGCCCGAAGCCGGCCGATTCAGCGGGCGCCTCGTCGTCAAAAACTTCGATGCGCCGGATATCGACCTTCAGCTCGACAGCGATTTCAACCTCGAATTCCTCGCAAAGTTTCTCAACGTAGAGCAATTGCAAGACTTGCGCGGACACGTTGTTTTGAAAATGAACTTCCACGACATCATTGACCTCGAAAATCCTGAAACCAGCATTGAACGGCTCAACGAATCGTACTTCACTGAGCTTGAAGTCACCGATCTCGGCTTCAAAATGCCTGAGTACCACCTTCCGATCAGTGATGTCAATATCCGCATGAGCATGGAAGGCCATGAAGCCGTCATTGAGCAGTTCACCTTCAAAGCCGGCGAAAGCGATTTGGCCATCACCGGTAGCATCGATGATTTGCCCGCCATCATCCACCATACCGACATCCCAACCGAAGCCAAGCTGAAGTTGCGCTCAACGCGCTTGAACCTCGGAGAGTTGGCCGGGCCACCCAGCGACTCATCCGCGCAAGCGATAAAAGAAATCCTGACCGACCTGCGTCTTGACTTGCGCTTCGACGCCTCGGCACGTGCCATTACCGAATCAAAAACCCTGCCAATTGGTGAGTTTTTTATTGACGGATTAGACGTTACCATGAACCATTACCCCCACCGGCTTCACGACTTCAAAGCCGACGTGTTGATCGATGAAGCCGATTTCAGCATCATTGATTTCAGCGGATTGGTTGACAGTACCGACTTCCATTTCTCGGGCAAACTCACGCACTACGACCTTTGGTTCGACGAAAAACCCAACGGTGATACACGCGTTGATTTCAACCTCGTTTCGAACCTCATTCAACTGCACGACCTGTTCAGCTACAACGGTGAGAATTTCGTCCCCGAAGATTACCGCCACGAAGCCATCACCAATATGAGGCTTAAAGGACACGCAGAACTGCACTATACCGACAGCTTGCGCTCGGCCGATGTGTACATCGATGACCTGCAAGGAAAAATGAAAATGCACCCGATGGCATTGAAAGACTTCGCCGGACGGTTCCATTTTGAAGACGGGCGCTTGGTGGTTGACCGTTTCCGTGGACGGATGGGCAACTCCAGCTTTACCGCCGACCTGAATTGCACCTTGAAAAGTCTGCAAGCCGGAGCCGATCATTCGTACCGACTCGTGTTCAAAGCCACTCACCTCGACCTTGACCAACTGCTCGCTTGGGAACCCAATTCGAACGACACCGTTGTTGACCACGACGCCGTGTTCTCGGTGTTTGATATGCCCTTTCCGAACCTCGATGTGCAGCTCGATATTCAGAAGGTCACTTACCACAACTACAAACTTGAGAACATCAAAGGCGGTTTGAGCACGACCAAAGACCATCGGCTCGCCTTCGACGACCTTTCACTCGGCATCGCCGGTGGCACGGTCGTTGCCAACGGCTACTTCACCGGAGAAGACCGCACGAAGATTTACCTCAATCCGAATTTCCGCTTCACCAACATCGACCTCGATAAGCTGTTGTTGAAGTTCGACAACTTCGGCCAAGACGCCATTGTTGCCGAAAACCTGCACGGGTACATCAGCGGATTAATGACCGGTAAAATCCACATGCATGCCGATCTGGTACCCATCATTGACGACTCGCAAATTCACCTCGAAGTGGAAGTGGTCAACGGCCGACTCGACAACTACGAGCCCATGCTGGCATTGGCGGATTACTTCCAAGACCGCAACCTGAACCGGGTGCTGTTTGACACCTTGCGCAACGAAATTGATGTGGTCAACGGAGTCACCAAAATACCGCTCATGCGCGTGAATTCAAGCCTCGGCTTCATCGAATTAAGCGGCCAACAAGACTTTGACTTGAACATGGATTACATCATCCGTGTGCCGTGGCAGCTCATCACGCAAACCGCCTCGCGCAAGCTCTTCGGCGGAAAGCAAAAAGAAGCAGCCGACGGCGATGATGACATCGTGCAAGAAGACCCGAAACGCCGCACACGCTTCGTGAACGTGCGCATGACCGGCACACCCGACGAGTTCGACATCGAACTTGTCGGACGAAAAAAGGCACTTTCGCAGAAATAGTCGACACCGTAAATAGGTTACGGACTGCCGATGTTTCTTTGCTTTGAATTTTGGGTTTTCTCCCTGCGGTCGGATGCGGGGCGGAGGCCACTTAACGCACATTTGCCATGATAGAAGCACTTCTTATACTCATTGCGCTCATCGCGTTGATCACCTTGGTGGTGACCTTGCGGATGAGCAAGACCAAAAACGACACCGATTCGGCCGCCGTGCGTGAGTCGGTGCAGCGCCTTGAAATCTTACTCAATCAGCTCGAGCCCAGGTTGAAAGATGAATTTGAACGCAACCGACGCGAAAACAACGAGCAAGCCGCCACAAGCCGCACCGAACTCAGCAAATCGCTCGAAACATTCGGCACCCGCTTTGGCGAAAACACCCAACAGCTCAACGAACTGTTGCGGCAAAAATTCGCTGACTTCACCCAGCGCCTCGACGAGCAAAACAAGCAGTCAAGTGACCGGCTTCAGGAAATCCGTCTGCAAGTCGAGAAAAACCTCAACCACCTGCGCGAAGACAACAGCAAGCAGCTCGATGAGATGCGCAAAACCGTTGATGAGAAGCTCCAAAAAACCCTGAATGATCGCTTGAGTCAGTCGTTTGAAACGGTCGGCAAACAGCTCCAGGCAGTGCAAGAAGGCCTCGGCGAAATGAAAAACCTCGCCAACGATGTGGGCGGCTTGAAGCGTGTGCTGAGCAACGTCAAAACCCGCGGCGGCATTGGCGAGATTCAACTTGAAATGCTCCTCGAGCAAATTCTCGCGCCTGACCAATACCAAGCCAACGTTCAAACCAAGCAAGGCAGCAGCGATGTGGTCGAATTTGCCATCAAGCTGCCCGGTCGCGACGACAACGGCCAGAACGTGTGGCTGCCCGTTGATGCCAAGTTCCCGAAAGATGTGTACGAAAAACTCCTCGACGCCTACGAAACCGGTGAAGTGAACGAAATCGAAGCCGCCCGTAAAGGCCTTGAAAACACCATCAAGAAAATGGCGAAAGACATCAGTGAGAAGTACGTTGATCCGCCAAACACCACTGATTTTGCCATTCTCTTTCTACCATTCGAAGGCATTTATGCCGAGGTCGTACGAAAAGCAGCACTGCTCGAAGACCTTCAGCGCAACCATAAAATCATTGTGACCGGTCCTACAACGCTTGCGGCCATTTTGAACAGCCTGCAAATGGGATTCAAAACCCTGGCCATTCAAAAACGCAGCAGCGAAGTGTGGCAAATTCTGGGTGCGGTGAAAACCGAATTCGAAAAATTTGGTGGACTAATGGACAAGGCCCAGAAGAACATCCAAACCGGTCTCAACCAGCTCGATGAAGTCATGGGCACCCGCACACGGGCCATTCAGCGTCGCCTGCGTGGAGTTGAAGCGCTCAGCGATGGAGAATCGCGCGAACTGCTCCCGGGTATCGGCACCGACATCGACGACGGCGATCCCGATTGATGCCAAAACCGGATTCATGAAAAAGTTCCGACTTTTGAGCGCATGAGTCCTTCACTTATCCTGGGTGTTATCGCCGCGTATTTCGCTGTACTGATTGTCATCTCGCGCCTTACCGGAGGCGCAGGTAAGAACAGTGATTTCTTTTTGGCCGGACGAAACGCGCCGTGGATGCTCGTCGCCTTTGGCATGATCGGCGCTAGTTTGAGTGGCGTCACCTTCATCAGCATACCCGGAAAGGCCGGCATCACCAACGACGATGGCGTACTTGTTGACCAGTTTTCGTACATGCAAATGGTGCTGGGCTATTTGGCGGGCTACGTATTCATCGCGTATGTGCTTATGCCGGTGTACTACCGCATGCAGCTCACCTCCATCTACAGGTATCTTGAAGCCCGTTTTGGCAC
>DAITMF010000025.1:0-49221 GCA_036835325.1 Flavobacteriales bacterium | reverse complement strand
AATGTGCTTGCGCACGGTTCCCGGTGAAATGTCGAGTTTCTCGGCTATGGTTTGGTAGCTTTCACCGCGGCCAATGCCTTCCAAGATTTCCATTTCACGGGCCGACAATCCGAAATCGACTTTTTTACCCGATTGGCGGTCGTTTAATTCACTGCGAATCAAGCGAAGGGCTTTTGATGCAATGGCGGGCGACATTGGTGCGCCGCCTTCGAGTGCTTCTTCGATAGCTAGGAGCAAGCGTGCAGGTTTTTCATCTTTCAGCAGATAACCGCTTGCGCCGGCCAAAATCGAATCGAATATCTTGTCAGACTCGTCAAACACGGTGAGCATAACCACTTTTACCGATGGGTAATGCTCTGATATGAAGGCCGTTGCTTCAATGCCATTCATAACTGGCATGTTGATATCCATCAGAACAACATCCGGGCTGCATTTTCGTACCTCTTCTATGGCTTGTTCGCCGTTTTCAGCAACCCAAACAACGTCGACCTTATCGAACAATCCGACCTTTTCCATTACAGATCGAATGAGTTCAGGCTTGTCTTCAACGATACCGAGTTTGATCATAGCGCAAAATTTAAGCAAATATCGCATGGCATTGAATGTGTGGCAATACGGCAATTGTCGCAAAGCTGATCAATCGCATGTTTCGGTAAGCAAGAAGGGGCTACCTTGGTGAAATGAAACACCTAACATCACTTAGCCGAATGCTTGCCTTTGTTCTACTTTCTTTTTGGGGGATCGGATGCGGAAAGGGCGACCCTTTGCCCACAGTTGACCAAGTCGACCTTGAGCGCTACTCCGGTACCTGGTTCGAAATCGCCCGCTTACCCAATACATTTGAGGAAGGTTTGAAATGTGTTACTGCCAACTACACTATTTTGGATGACGGACGTGTTGGTGTGACCAACAAAGGTGTAAATGAGCGCACCGGTGAAGCTGAAGTCGCTGAAGGGAAGGCAAGGGTCAAAGATCAGAATGAACCGGGGCAATTGCGGGTGGTTTTCTTCTGGCCGTTTGGCGGAGACTATTTCATCATCGAATTGGACTCCGATTACCGCTATGCGTTGGTAGGGGCGCCTGACCGCGAATACCTCTGGATTTTGGCGCGTGAAAAACAGCTCGATGAGCCCATACTCGCTCGGCTGATAGAACGTGCCAAAGTGCTCGGTTTCCCTGTAGAGCAGCTGATTTTTCCGGTACACGACTGCGAATCGTAAGCTAATACTGACTTTCAAGGCTGCACCTGCTTGGTTCACAATGGGTTTCAAAAAATAGGCTATGGTGTGCCGACATTGATTTTTGCTTACATTCGTACCGAATTGAACTTTTAATACTCAACCGGAAACGTTTCTTGTGAACAACCGTAAAGAGCAGTCAATGCACCCTCACAACTGCACATTCTTTGCCGTTTATTCCATCCATACTCCATGGTTTACCAACTCCTGATTGAGCTGGAAGGGGTAGAGCCCCGTATCTGGCGCCGTGTACGCGTGGAAGCTGACTGTACCATGCGCACCCTTCACCACGTGATCCAGCTTTCAATGGGCTGGGAAAACTGTCACCTTTACCGCTTCGTAGCAGGTGATGAAATCATTACCCAAATTGACTTTGTCGATGACGACTTTGTCGAAGACCACGAGGTGTACCTTGATGAGTATTTCACCAAGGCCGGCCAAAAAATGGTTTACGAATACGACTTCGGCGACTCATGGAACCACACCATTCGGTTGGAAGAAGTCATTGAAAACGATGACGACTTGGTACCGCGCTGCCTTGGCGGCGAACGCAACTGTCCGCCTGAAGACATCGGCGGCATTGCCGGTTACCTAAACATCATCGAGGTCATGAAGAAACCACGTATCCCTGAATACGAGGAAATGGTTGACTGGTACGGTGGTGTGTACGACTCGGAGCGCTTCCGCCTTGACCTGGTGAATGAAGATTTTGAAGAATTCGACGACTACGTTGAAGACACCGAGAACGACTGGGGGTTTTAAGCCGAATGCACTACGTCATTTTCGATCTTGAAGCTACGTGTTGGCGCTTGCGTAGACCTCCCCGCCAGGAAATCATCGAAATCGGTGCAGTTATGGTGGGCCCCGATGGCGTGCGTAAAAGAGAATTCAACGCGTTCATCCGTCCGAAACTCAATCCCAAACTCTCCGATTTCTGCAAAGAATTGACCTCCATTGAGCAGCACGAAATTGACGGTGCTGACGACTTTCAAGAGGTCATTTGGCAGTTCGAAGATTGGCTCAACTTGGCCCATGATACGGTGACATTTCTGAGCTGGGGCGATTACGACAAGCACCAATTGTTGATGGACGCCGAGCTGCATGAACTCCACATTCCTTGGATTCAACGCCATGCTTGCCTCAAGCAAGAGCACTCCAAGCTGCTCAAACTCAAAGAGCCGGTTGGAGTAAAAACAGCACTTGAGTTTTCGGGAATGCAGTTTGAGGGCACCTCTCACCGCGGCATTGAAGACGCCCGCAACACGGCCCGCATCTTCGAGCACCACATCATAGACTGGCCCTTCGTATCGCACGGTTCGTAAACCATGATTAGCCCGCTTGAAGCGAAAATCGGCTCATCCATCCCCCCAAGAAAAAACAAATAAAAAAAAGGGGCAAAGCCCCTTTGAATATCAGATGTAACTGCTGTCTTTTAACCAGTCTCGCAGTTTTAGGCGATCGCTTCCTTGTAAGTGGCGAAACGCCTTGCGCAATTCTTTTCGGAATAAAATGGGATCGAAGCATACCTTTCCCAACACGGTCTTATAGTAATCCAACATCTCGCTTCAATGAATTAAGTTAGGTCAATTCGGTTCGAAGCCCCGTGTAAAGAGAATGTCAATGTGCTTTCTTCACCCGTTTACGCAGCGCGCGGTACGAATGTTTCATTTCGCTTTTAAAAAGCGCTCGTCTTGCTCGATGGCCGCCATCACCTGATTGATAATGGCTTCAGGATCAGCGTCGTAATCGATATTTAGCGGTGCCTTAATCGTCATGCGCAGTTCAACCCCGCGTTTCTTGGTCTTGAGTCCTTTCTTGTCAAAAGCGCGGCGAAAACCATCTATAACGATTGGTACCACAGTGGCTTTGGTTTGTTTAATGATGTGCGCCGTGCCCTTGCGACCGGGAGAATACGGCGAGGTTGTTCCTTGTGGGAAACTGATCACCCAGCCGTCGCTCAAGGCCGATAGCACTTTTGAAATGTCGTTGAAATCAACTTCGCGCTTGGTGTCTTTTCCTTTGTCGCGCCAAGTGCGCTTTACCGTGATTGCGCCACCAGCCATCATAATGCGTGGCAAAATGCCCGATTTCATGGTTTCTTCAGCTGCAACGAAGTAGATATTGGTTTTCGGATGGATGAGAAACCCCGGGTAGAAAATCGAGTTCGGCCGGCCATTCAACGCGGCGTGAATCGCATGCTGAATGAATATGACATCGGCGAAGTAAGTTTGGTGATTCGACACAATGAGCACATTTGACTCAGGCAATGTAGGGTAGAGCTCAGCACCCGTAATCACCGGAGTGTAACGCAAATTGAACCTTGGCCAACTGACCAAGCCGAATATGCGAATCATGTTTCGCTTGACCCAAAGCAATTGTCCAAAAACGTTTCTTCGCATCGGCCAAAGGTAAAACAGTGAAGGCATCTACCAAGCTGTATCTTTGCGGTATGCACACAACTACGACGAAAGGGAGTTGGCCTGCCCTCGGCAAAGAGGCCATTAAACAGCGTGTTTTCAGCGCGTTGGAAGGCAATGTCGACTTCAGAGAGCGCGGCGAATCAGTGCTGGGCGTTCCTGCTTCGTCGCTTGACCCAAAGGTGTTCTACAGCAATGCGCCGTTTCTTCAAGATGCGCCGTTTTTAAGTGCTTTGGTGGCCAACCCAAACCACATCGGATGCCACACACTCGGTGACTCAGAGCCCTTTTTTGCCGGCACGCACGCCATTGAACGCGAATTGATTGACCTCTGTGCGCATGCAGTGCTTGGCGCAGATGAACCCTGCGACGGATATGTCGCCGCAGGCGGCACTGAAGCCAACATTCAAGCGGTGTGGATGCACCGCAACTACTTCATGAAAGTTTACGGGTTCACCCCGTCTGAAATCACCCTTTTGTGCTCGGCTGATAGCCACTATTCTGTATTTAAAGCAGCCAATCTGTTGGGCGTGAAAATCCGCTTGGTTGAAGTTGATCAGCTTACGCGGGCAATGCACAGCAAACGCATCGAAGAAGCCTTGCAACATGAAGTTCACGCGGGCTGCAAAGCGGTGATTGCCTTTTGCAACATGATGACGACCATGTTCGGTTCGGTCGATGACCCTAAATTGATGCTGTCGGCAATCGAACACCTTCAATTGCCCTACCGTCTTCATATTGATGGCGCCTACGGCGGATTTTACCAACCCTTTTCGGGCGCCAAATTTGTACCCGACTTCAGAATCAACGAAGTTCACTCGATTACCCTCGATGCACATAAGATGGTGCAAGCACCGTACGGAACGGGTGTGTTCATTTGCCGCAAGGGACTGATGGCGTACACCTGCACCGATGAAGCCAGCTATGTAAGCGGTGCCGACTTTACACTGAGCGGAAGCCGTTCGGGAGCAAATGCCATCGCCGTTTGGATGATTCTAATGACCTACGGAAGGGAAGGATGGGAGGCCAAAATTCGTGCACTTGCACAACGTGCTGATCGGTTCTCAGCGGTGCTGAGTCAATTGGCGATTGAACACTTCCGCGCCGATGCTTCCAACATATTGACCATGAACGCATCGCACATTCCGGAGGAATCGGCCAAACGTTTTGGCCTCGTACCCGATGACCACCACAACCCTCAATGGTTCAAAATTGTGGTAATGGATCACGTTACCGATGAACGCCTCGCTCGGCTCGAAAGCGAACTGCAAACAGTATTGAACAGATAAGTACATTTGACCATGGCGAAGAAAAATGACAATGAAACCACTTCTTGGGACGACGCTTACGCCGAACTCTCAGAAATTGTGGCATCGCTCGAAGATGAACGCATTTCGGTTGATGTGCTGGCCGAAAAAATGAAGCGGGCTTCAGTGCTCATTAAGCTCTGTTCAGAGAAATTGCGCGATACTGAAGACGCTGTTACCCGCATCATCCGAGAGATGGAAGACGCCGGACCTGCCAGTCCGAAAGAAGACTCCGACGAACCTTTCTGATTATGGGAGCTTCTGACATTATCGATGCGATGTTCAACAATGACCCGTACTCACAGTGGCTGGGCATTCAACGCATCAGCGAGGGGCCGGGGCACTGCACGCTTCAAATGACAGTGCGTAAGGAAATGCTGAACGGGTTTGACATCGCCCATGGCGGCATCACCTATGCTTTGGCCGATAGCGCATTGGCCTTCGCGGCTAACGCTCACGGACGAAAATGCGTTTCGGTTGAAACCAGTATTTCGCATACCCAACCTGTTCGAGAAGGCGATGTGCTTACTACTCATGTGGAAGAGGTATCAGTGAACCACAAAATTGGCATCTACACTGTGCGTGTCACCAACCAGTTCGACGTTGACGTGGCGCTGTTCAAAGGCAGTGTTTACCGACGTTCGGAGAGCTGGTGAACCGGCGATTTTGCTTTTTGCGACTTTTGTCACTTTGAGTCCTTAACTGATTTCGCAACTTGCCGGGTAGTTCAGAGAACACCCGATCATGAGAAACCGACGAAAAGCTGACTTGCCTGCACCACCTGTACCCGAAGGCCGCAATCAAAACTCCGAAGACCGGCGCGATTTCATGCGCAAGGCAGGCTTGGCAGCCATGACCATGGCCCTAGGTACTAAAATCGTTTACGGCGACAACCTTCCCGATGATGTGATTCCCGTGGCCTTGGATCACGGTATGAATGACCCTGCCATGAAGGGCAAGCATCCTGAACTCGTAGTGCTCAACAACCGTCCATGGAACGTTGAAACACCGGCCCACTTGCTCGACGACGAGGTAACTCCGGCCGATAAAATGTACGTTCGCAACAACGGGAACTTCCCTGAGAAAATTGAGGTGAGCACGTGGACGCTTACCATCGATGGTGAGGCGATGCCAAAGCCCATTACAATCACCTTGAATGACTTAAAAACCAAGTTCGAACGCCACTCGTACCGCCTTACGCTCGAGTGTGGCGGCAACGGCAGGGCTGAATTCAATCCGCCTGCCAAAGGGAATCAATGGACCTTTGGCGCTGTAAGCTGTGCCGAGTGGACCGGGGTTCGCCTTCGCGACGTGCTCGAGTTCGCGGGAGTAACCAAATCCAAAGCGGTGTATGTGGGCTACTACGGTGCCGATGTGCACCTGTCGGGAAATCCCGATAAAGTAGTGATTTCCCGTGGTGTACCCTTTGCCAAAGCCATGGAAGACGAAACCCTATTGGCGTTTCAAATGAACGGACAAGACATACCTGTGCAGCACGGCCACCCCTTGCGCATGGTGGTGGGCGGTTGGCCGGCATCAGTTTCCGGAAAGTGGCTAACGCGATTGGCTGTACGCGATAAGGTGCACGACGGCCCGAAAATGGAAGCGCCTGCGTACCGATTGCCCAAGTACCCGGTGGCACCCGGAACCGATGTGAAAGACGAAGACATGGTGATTATGGAGGCGATGCCCGTGAAATCGGTCATCACTTACCCAAAGTCAGGTGCTACACTCGGCTTGGGGAAAACGCTCAACCTGCGCGGACATGCCTGGGCAGGTGACCGGTTTGTACGTGAAATGCACGTATCGATCGATTTTGGCGCGACATGGCAAGCAAGCGAACTGAAACCCGCTGCTAACAAAAATGCGTGGCAACGATTCACGGCCAGCGTGAAGTTTCCTGAGCCCGGCTATTACGAGGTTTGGGCCAAAGCAACCGATTCGAACGGCATTGCTCAACCCATGGTGGTTCCGGGATGGAATCCCAAAGGCTATGGCAACAACGCCACGCACCGCATCGCAGTAATGGTGACGAAATGAGCAACGAGCAACTGACGCCCGAACAAAAAGAAATTCTTGACAAGCTCGTCAAGCGCATGAACCTGCTCGTGTACACCGCAGGCTTCATCGTGGTGTTCGTATTGTTCAACATCATGGCGCCTGACACCGCCGAACGACTTTTTGGCGATGTCACTGCCGAAACCACCGAGATTGAAGACACAACCGAGGCGCCTGCCATCGACGATAATTTGGTTGTAGAGGGCATTCACGTCGCTACCGGATTAATTGTTGACGATGGCTTCATTCAGGTGAAGGCCAGTTGCACCTCCTGCCATTCGGCCAACCTAATCACCCAAAACCGGGCTGACAGAAAAGGGTGGGAGAAGATGATTCGCTGGATGCAAGAGACCCAAAACCTCTGGGATTTAGGTCCGAACGAGCCCATCATCCTCGATTACCTCGCAAAAAACTACGCACCGGTTGATAAAGGGCGACGTGCAAATCTATCGAACATCGAATGGTACGCACTCGAAGATTGATCGCGGTGCTCGCCGCAGCGTTCACCTTCATGGGATGCGCTCCTGCCGACCAGCCTTCGGATGCGGCTGAACAGCCCGTTGACCTGCATGCGGTGCACTATCCGGGGCTTTCGAATCCGCTCGAAAAGGTACCGGCACTGCTTTCGATTGAAGACTACTTGGCGCTGCTGTCCGATTCGGCCAATACTGTTCTGATCGATGTCCGCAAACCTGCTGAATACGCCGCGGGGCACCTTGCCGGTGCGCTGCAACTGTGGCGAACCGACTTGGAAATCACGGCATATCCTTACGCAGGAATGGCCATCGGCAAAGACGAGCTCGCCGCGCTTTTACGTGATAAAGGCGTCGCAGCAGGCAGCCAAATGGTCATTTACGATGGAGTAGGGGGCTGCGATGCAGCGCGTCTTTGGTGGTTGCTCGCAACCTACGGCTATCGGAAAGTTTCACTTTTGGATGGCGGTTGGATGGCTTGGCAGCACGATGCACTTCCCTGGGAAACGGTTCTGCCCACTTCGCAAGGAATAGGTGATTTTCGCTTCGCGGATGCTCCCAGAACCGATCTGGCCATTGATTACACCGGTTTGCGCGAAGCGATGCAGGGTGACTCTATTGTTTTGCTCGATACCCGATCAATGGAAGAATTCAACGGGACGATCGTGAAGGATGGCGCATCGTACGGAGGCCATATACCCGGAAGTGTTCATTACGATTGGGGCAACGCTGTTGACATGAACAACGATTACCGCCTGAAACCCCATGATGAACTTAAGGCTCAACTTGAAGCATTGGGCGTTTCGCCCAAGTACCACATCGTGGCTTACTGCCACTCCGGAGTGCGTGCTGCGCACACCACCTTTGTATTGAAAGAACTCTTAGGATATCCACGTGTTTCACATTACGACGGCTCGTGGATCGAATGGAGTTACCTCACCGATGAGGAAGCAACCGAAATCGGGAAAACCAACAACGTTCACTAACCGCAATACTCGCACGCATGAATGCATACATTGATTCTTCCGTTAACTCCTTCAAAGGCACCGTTGACTGGACTTTGAAGATGATCACCTTCGATGTACCGTGGTACAACAATTATTTCTACGGACTCATAGCGATTTCACTCGCCGTTTGGGCATTGGAGCTGGCTTTTCCTTGGCGGAAAAACCAAAAGATGTTCAGGAAAGACTTCTGGCTCGACGGCTTTTACATGTTCTTCAACTTTTTCATTTTCTCCATCGCGATTGCCGGTATTTATGCCCTGATAGGCACCGGGTTGGGCAGTGTAGGCCTTACCACTTCTTCGTTGGCCCTCTTCAACATTGCATCGTGGCCCATGTGGTCGCAGCTCTTGGTCTTCTTTATCGTCCTCGATTTTGTGCAATGGGTAACGCATGTTGCCCTCCACCGCTTCGAATGGATGTGGCGCTTTCACCAAGTGCACCACTCGGTTGAAGAAATGGGCTTTGCCGCTCACCTGCGCTACCATTGGATGGAGAACATCCTCTACAAACCCCTAAAAACCCTTGGCGTAATGCTCATCGGCGGATTTGAACCCGAACAAGCCTACATCGTACACTTTATCGCCATTTCCATCGGACACCTAAACCATTCCAACCTGCACATTACATGGGGACCGTTGAAGTACATCTTCAACAACCCGGTTATGCACCTTTGGCACCACGTATACGACTTGCCGAAAGGATTCAAACACGGCATTAACTACGGCATCTCCTTGAGTTTGTGGGATTACATCTTCGGCACGGCCAGCATTCCCAAAGACGATGCCCACATCAAATTGGGCTACCCGGGTGTTGAACACATGCCGCAGAGCTTCGTTGGTCAACTCTTCTATGGCTTCGGGAAATCGGGCAAATGAAAAAAGAAAGTGACGAACGGTAAACCAACAAACCACTCCGCTTGTATTTTTGAGGGCATGAAACGATTCATGCCCTTTTTTGTGCTCGCTGCCGTAGCGGCCGGCTGCACATCTGAACCATCCAACCAAAAAACAGTGTATCAACCGCTGAAAGTCACCTATCCGGAAACGCGAAAAGACGCCGTCGTTGACACCCTCTGGGGCACGCCCGTCGAAGATCCTTACCGCTGGCTCGAAGACGACAACGCTCCCGAAACCACCGCATGGGTGCAAGAGCAAAACAAGGTCACGCGCAGTTTTCTCGACGACATCCCGTACCGTCAGCAACTGCGCGACCGCTTTGAAGACCTTTACAACTACGAGAAGGTAAGCTCGCCTTACAAAGTTGGCAACAGGTACTTCATTTACCGCAATGACGGCCTGCAAAACCAGTCAGTGATTTACGTCCGCGAAGGCCGCGATGGCGAAGACAAGGTATTCCTCGATCCCAATAAACTTAGCGATGACGGCACCGTTACCGCTTCGCTTCTCGGCGCCTCTGACGACGATCGCTACATGGCCATTTCACAAAGCGAAGCAGGCTCTGATTGGTCGCAAATCCGCGTTATGGATGTCGAAACCGGACAAGAAACCGGCGATGTACTTCGCTGGGTGAAGTTTTCGGGCGCAACCTGGTACAAAAATGGCTTCTTCTACAGCCGCTACCCTGAGCCCAAATCGGGCGATGAGTTCTCGGCCGCCAACACCTTCCACACAGTGTATTACCACCGTCTGGGAACTTCACAAGACGACGACGTGCTCATCTACCGCAACGATGCAGCCCCCAACATGTACCACTATGTTGACGTTACCGAAGACGATCAGTACCTTATCCTCTACGCATCTACCGGAACCGATGGCTACGAATGCCACTATGCAGCCCTAAGCGCTGCGGCGGTTGAAGCCAAAGTGAAATTTACCCCGCTCTTCACCGGTTTCGAAAACAAAAGCTCAGTCATTGATCACGTTGACGGACGTTTCCTTGTCACCACCGACATCGACGCGCCCAAATACCGCCTCGTGAGCGTGGAAATCGCTCGTCCGGCGAAAGAAAACTGGATTGACATCATTCCCGAAAATGAGCACCTGCTCGAAGGCGTGAGCACAGCAGGAGGGAAGCTCTTCGCAAGCTACCTCGAAAATGCCAGCAACCGCGTGTACGTAATGGAGTACGACGGTACCAATGCCAAAGCCATCGCCTTGCCCGACGGCACCGGCACGGCCGGTGGCTTCGGAGGCAAGCGCGACTACACCTCGGTATTCTACGTGTTCACCTCGTTCACCTACCCAACAAGCATCTACGAATACGACATCGCCTCGGGAGAATCAACCCTTTTTTACGCACCCACTTTGAAGTTTGACCCGGCCGATTACGAGTCAAAGCAGGTGTTCTTTACTAGCAAAGACGGTACCGAAGTGCCTATGTTCATCGTCCACAAAAAAGGCTTGCAGCTCACCGGCGACGCGCCAACGATGCTCTACGCCTACGGTGGCTTCAACGTGTCGTTGACACCTTCATTTAGTGTGTCGAACATCTTGTTGCTCGAACAAGGCGGTGTATATGCCATGGCCAACCTTCGTGGCGGCGGTGAATTCGGTGAAGAATGGCACCGCGGCGGCATGTTGCTCAATAAGCAAAATGTGTTCGATGATTTCATCGCCGCAGCTGAATACCTCATTGCTAAGAAATACACCTCCAGCGAGCGTTTGGCGATTGCCGGAGGTTCAAACGGCGGCTTGCTCGTTGGTGCGGTCATGACGCAGCGTCCGGAGCTTTTCCAAGTCGCATTCCCTGCAGTTGGGGTGATGGACATGCTTCGCTACCACAAGTTCACAGTTGGCTGGGGCTGGATTCCCGAGTACGGCTGTGCCGATAGCACCGAAGTTGACTTTAAAAACCTCTTGGGCTACTCTCCGCTTCACAATCTGAAAGACGGTGTTTCGTACCCTGCCACGATGGTGACCACGGCCGACCACGACGATCGTGTGGTACCTGCCCACAGCTTCAAGTTTGCCGCGCGTTTGCAGGCTGCGCACAAAGGTGACGCGCCTGTTCTCATCCGCATCGAAGAGCGCGCAGGTCACGGAGCCGGCAAACCCACCTCAAAAGTAATCGACGAACAAGCCGACAAATGGGCCTTCATGTTTGCCAACATGGGTGTTGCCCCTGAAGGCTACTCATCCGGCGAAGCCGTGAAATAACCGATCAGTCCAGCATTAAAAAAGGGAGCCCATAAAGCTCCCTTTTTTATTCAATCACTTCGCCCGTTTCCGGGTCAACGTTTCTAGGAATGTAAGCTCCCACCGGCGTCAATCCGCGCTCGCGAACGATGCGGTCTCCGGCATCTTCTTCACTCAGTGGGTACACATCAACGATTTTCGTGAAGCTGATCGACGAAATCACGTAGCTCGCCTGGCTGTGGCGCAAAAAGTCAGTGATGTGATCGTATACAGCGCGAATATCGTCGCCATTCACCAAGAAGGTTTGCGTACTGCTGCGCTCTTCACCGCTTTCTTCAACGAAGCTCACAAAGGCCACCTTGGTGCGGTACCAGTGTCCGTTGTCGGTAAACCGAATCACTTCGGTAAAATTCGACTTCGTGATCTGCTGCACCTCAAATGCACCGTTGGTCAACTTTTGCATCAGCTGGGTGATGCGGGCCTCAGCCTCGGTGTAGTTGTAGGCGTCAAGCACATGGAGGTCGGTCACCTTGGTTTCGTTGCCTTCACCGTCTTCGCGAACCCGCTTCACTTTGCAGGTAAACCAGTTTTTGTTCATCGTTTATGTGATTTGGCCTGCGGCCGGATGGTCATCCTAAAACAGGAGGCCGAAGGTACGAAGCTTCGCATGAATATGGTAGCTCATGTGACCTTAGACCTGTTCAAGGTGCCATGACGCGGGTAAAAAGCGGGTTCCGCGCAGGGCATCCGAGACCAAGTAGGGCTGCAGCTGTGTGTCGAGGTGTGCGAGGGTCACCAATTCATCAAGTGGGCAAACGAGGTGTTCGAATACGTGTCCGCCTTCGCTCCAACATCCGAGTAACTGCCCCGAGGAGAGCTGGGTTGAAATGCCGTTATGCGATCGCACAACTGCCTCCGCATCGCTTTTTGAATCGGTCAAACGGTGGCGAAGCGACGACCTATAGGCATGTCCATCAACCGCGGCGAGCACATCGTTGAAGAGGGCAACGCCGGTGGGTGTTCGTCCGGCGCCGCGTGCTTTCAAGAAGTAGCTCTCGCCCGCAGCATCCGTAATGGAGAGGGCGTTTTCTTCGCCGCGCACGTCAAGAAAGGCATCGTTGAGTGGCAGCAATTCAGGAACCACCCGCAACGCTAGGCTGTCGCCTTCTTTCTTGGCCGTTGCAATGTAACGCAGGCCAAGATTTCGCCGCCGAATGAAGCGCACATCCGCCTCGCCAAAGGCAAGCAATGGAATCACCGCTACCTGCGATGGCTTCACTTCAGCTTTGAACAAATGGCGTACCAAAATCGATAGTTTAGCCGCAGGGTCTTGACCGTTCAAATCCAAACGCTCGTCGGGCTCAACGAATCCGCGTTCTTTGGCAATTTGCAGCGCATCCGCGAAGCGAAGACCATCCAAAAAAACCGACGATAAAATGAAGTTCGTGCTCCCATTCAAGATACCGCGAACAGCGCTCACGCCTTGGTAGAACACCGCATCGCTGAAGCGCACGGCCGGCATCGCGCCTCCGCATGCGGCATCGTAGAAGAGGTTCTCGCGCAACTGCGGATACCTCGACACAAAGGCCTTATTGGCGGTAATGAAGGGCTTGCTCAACGCATTGGCCAAGTGGTACCACTGCAGAATCGAATCGGTGTTTCCTGTGGCTTCAACCACTACATCGACCTTGGGGTCAGCGATGAGGGCGTCAACGTTGGTGGTGAATGTGTAGGCCGCATTTCGCACTTTCGTTTGGTCACGCACTGCAATGCCATGGATCACGAACCGTTCACTGCCGAGTTGACTGAGTACTTCGGCAAATCCTTGGCCAACGGTGCCGTAGCCAAGAAGGGCAATTCTCACTTTTGCGCTCATTGTTCCAAGGGTTGAAGGCGTGAAACGTGCGCATTTTGGTAGGCGGTAAGGGCCGTTTGCAAGTCGCCAACGAGGTCGTCAGCATCTTCAATACCGCACGAGAGGCGAATAAGCCCGTCAACCACGCCGGTAGCATACCGCAGTTCGCGCGGTGTGCTTTTGTGGGTCATCGTTGCCGGGTGGCAGAGCAAACTTTTTACGCCTCCTAGGCTTTCGGCAAGTTTGAAGTAGCGTGTCGAAGAAACGAACTCAGCAGCAGCTGCCGGGTCGGCCGCTTTCAATACAAACGACACTACGCCTCCGAAGTGGCGTTGCTGCCTGCAGGCAATGGTGTAGTTTGGGTGGCTGGCCAAGCCGGGGTAGTATACCCGTTCAACCGCGGGGTGGTTTTCCAAAAACTCGGCCACGGTTTGTCCGTTGGTGCTTTGCTTTTCGAGGCGCAGGCCAAGGGTTTCAATGCCACGAATGGTAAGCCAAGAATCAAAGGGACCAAGCACAGCGCCGGTGGCGTTTTGGATGAACTTGATACGATCGGCCAGTTCGGAATCGCGCACAACAACGGCCCCTGCAATTACATCGGAGTGGCCCGCCAGGTACTTCGTCGCGCTGTGAATAACGATGTCGGCGCCAAAATCAAGCGGACGTTGGCCGACCGGCGAAGCGAAGGTGTTGTCAACCACCAAAAGCAGCCCATGGGCTTTGGCAATGGCCGAAAGGGTTTCGATGTCGCTGATTTTCAGGGTAGGGTTGGTCGGAGTTTCGAGCCAGATGAACCGTGTGCGAGGTGTAATGGCCGCGGTAACCGCTTCAGGGTCAGACGTGTCGACGTAACGCACCTGTATGCCAAGCCGCTTGTAAACCCCTTCGAAGAGTCTGAAACTGCCACCGTAGATGTCGTCAACGGCCAGCACTTCATCGCCTACTGACAGCAGCTTAACCACAGCGTCAACCGCCGCGAGTCCGCTGGCGAAGGCAAATCCTGCTCGGCCTCCTTCGAGGGTGGCCAATAGGTCTTCAAGTACCCGTCGGGTAGGGTTGTTTGAGCGGGCATAGTCGAAACCCTTGTGCACACCGGGTGCATCTTGGACGAAGGTTGAGGTTTGGTGAATCGGAACGCTGATGGCTCCTGTGGCGGCATCAACCGGTACCGCGTGAATGATTAATGTGTTGTTGTTCATCGTGTTACGGATGTTTTAATGGTTAAACATTCGCACCACATCATCGATATCCACTTCCGGTTGGTCTAATTTGCCGTGGGGTTACCACAAACAAAAAATCCCTTCCGGATAAGCCGAAAGGGACGTGTATGATCTCTAGAACTTCATTACAAGTCGCTTACGCGCTTATCTTTCTCTGATTGCTCAGAGTAGGAGTTGGCACCTTTGTCGTTACCGACCAGGTTGCCAAGGTTTCACAGGGCCTAATCCCTCCACCTTTCGTGATAAGTGTGTGCTGCAAAGAACTTCTGCAAAGGTAGGCGAAAAGAAAACGGCATTTCCAAGTGATGCGGCTAAAATATTTTTAATACACACGCATTCAGTTCGTTAAAATTAATTTGCAGCTGAAACTTGAGCTCTGTTCAACCGGCATTGAAGTATTCTGCCTACCTTTGAAGCGCCTAAGGTGTTCATTTCGCCGTGCAAACGAAATGAATGAAAACGGGAATCAGGTGGAACTCCTGAACTGTGCCCGCAGCTGTAAGTCTCACTAAAGGCCCCGCACTCTTTGCCACTGGGAAACCGGGAAGGCGCGGATCGCCGAGACAAGTCAGAAGACCTGCCTTACGCATTAACCCAAATGACGGTCCGGTGCAGACCATCCAGGAAGTATGCGAATAAACCACACTGTTCGTTTTGGAGCGGTTGCGTGTGCATTTTTCGGTGGTCACGTGCTCAGTGCGCAGGTCACACCGGTTGAACTGCACACCGCTGAAGTCGTAGCCCCGCTACACGACGTGGGCGCGTTTGCGTCATTCGCGGCCGATTCGCTGCTCGTAGTGGCTTTGCCGGGTGCGTCGGCAGGCGAGTTGCTGGCGGCTGGGAGCACCTTAAATTTGAGGCAATACGGCGGTTACGGATCGCTCATCACCGGAGCTTTGCGTGGATTATCGGCTGATCACTTTGCTGTAACATGGAACGGTATGCCCATTCACAGCGCAAGCTTAGGACTCACCGATTTGTCTGCGCTTCCGGCGAGTGTAGCCGAGGCAACGCGCACACAAAGCGGCGCGCTCACGAGTGACCTTCCTGCCGGAGCCGCAGCCGGAAGGCTTCATCTTGGTGCGCCCAAGTCTGTTGGTCTTGTGTTGGGTGCGGGCTATGACAACCTGTTGAACTTGCGCAACTGGGCGGGTTTGACCTTACGGCCCACATCGAAGATTACCGTTTCATCACGCTACCAGCGCGACCGCGCTGAGAACCGATTTCGGTACAACGACCCTTACATGGCCGGAGCTCCGGAGCGCACCCAAGAGCACAACGCCTTCAGCCGCGATGCGCTAATGACCCAGGTGCGCATCGATGCCGGCCACCGGCTTAAACTCAATACAGCAGTTTGGCTCCAACGTTCGGTATTGGAGCTTCCTGAAATTTTGGGAAGTTTCGGACAATCGTTTGATGTACAGCGCGATTCGCTCATTCGCCTCACCGGAAATGCACAGTACGCCACCGAAGCGGGTGTTTTCGACCTCACTTTGGGCCGATCGGCCGAAGGGCAACGCTTCACCGTGCGCAATGCAGCCGATGCAGCGCCTTCGATTGACTCGCGAATTACAGCCATTCGCAATTACGCAAATCTCACGTATTCAAGTGAGTACAAGAATCTCAGCTACCGTTTCTCGGCGTCGTTGAGCGATGAAACGGCGCGATCGGGGTCGCATCCCGATGGAGCGCGCCGTTTGCTTTCGGGTGCTTCGGCGTTTGGACGTTATGTTTTTGGGGGATGGATGGGGGAGGCCGCATTTCGAATGGATGGTGGCCAAGGCGCAGCCGTTCCTGTCCCCGAGCTGCGTTTGGGGCGACAGTTAATCGGGGGGAAGCTCATGGCACAGGTTCGACGGGTGTTTAGGTACCCCGATTTGAACGAGTTGTTTTGGACGCCCGGCGGCAATCTCCACCTCGCACCGGAAGACGGTATGGCATTCGACCTAGGGTGGAAGAAAAGCACTGTAAAGGATGCGTTTTCAGTTGATTATTTTTTCTTAGTGTACCATCAGGAAATGCAAAATATGATTGTATGGACTACCGGTTTTGACGGCTTGCAGGCGCTCAATGTGCGCGAAGTCAGCAGCACCGGTGCACATGTACGCGGCGAAATGCGCCACCGGATTTCCCCATCAGGACAGATGCGTTACACCACCGACGTAAACGCCCAGCACAACAGCGGATTGTCAGACCTTGAGTCACGATTTTTTCCTGAATTACAAAGCAGGCTGAGCGCGGCCTATCTGCAAAATGGTTGGTTTTTGTCGCTTGCACTGCGCTACACCGCCAATGAATGGAAACCTGAACGGATGAACTCCGTTAAAGGCGCACAAGATGCTGTGCTTATGGCCGATGCAATGGCCGGTGTTCAACTTCGGGTAAACGACTCAGAGTTATGCATTTCAGCTGTTGTTCAAAACATGGGCGACGTGATGGATCACCGCATTGCCGCGTTTGCCACCCCCGGTCGTATTGCCAGCTTGCGTTTGCAATGGAAATTGATTGACAACCCTATTCGACTCTACAAACCAAATTCACCATGAAAAAAATACTTCTCTTCTCTCTGGGGCTAGCCCTCGTGCTGGGTGCGTGCAAACGCGATGACGACAACGACATTGAGGTACCCGACCCGGTAATTACTTCAGGAATGGTGGTGGCCTGCGAGGGCAGCTTCAACCAAAACAACGCTACGCTGCATTGGCTTGGCGATGACGGCAGTGTGCGCAACAACCTTTTTCAGGCAGCCAACGGTGTTTCACTCGGCGATGTGCTCCAAAGCTACCGTGAATTCAACGGAAGGGGCTACGCCGTGGTGAACAACAGCCAGAAAGTGGAAGTCGTCAATCCGTCAACTTTTGAACGCATCGGTACAATCACCGGGTGCGATTATCCACGCGACATCCTTGTGATCAATAGTGCCAAAGGGTACATTTCAAACGGCAGCATGGCGGGCGAGGTGTTAACTTTCAACCCCGGGAACAACACCATTACGGGCACCATCCCCGCAGGGAATGGCCCCGAAGAAATCGCCTACAACGGCAGCTTCGTCTTCGTAGCGAACAGTGGTGGATGGCTGCAAGACAACACCGTGACTGTAATCAACCCGATCAATGACGAAGTGGTAGCCACAGTAACGGTAGGCGATCGTCCGGTTGCGCTTGAAGTTGATTACCAAAACAACGTTTGGGTGCTTTGTGCCGGGGCAGTGGAGTACGACGAGAACTGGAACATCGTCAACGAGACCGATGCCCGATTAATGCGCATCGATGGTGCTTTACATACCGTTTCGGCGCAGTTTACCATTGGCCAAAACGGTGATCATCCTACACACATGGCGGCCAACGCCGACCGCACGCAATTGTATGTCGTTAACGGCGGACTTTCTACCGTTGGCGTAAATTCAGGCACGCTTTCTGCAGGGCCTATTGAAATTGGTGACTTCAGAGCAATTGGCGTGCATCCGACAACCGGTGAAATTTACCTTTCATCGTCGCCTGATTACGTGAGCAACGACGTGGTTTACGTTTACAGCGCACAGGGTGAGTTGAGGGAAACACTGAACGTAGGCATAGCACCTATCGCTCTGCAATTCAGAAATTAAGCGCTATGAACATTGCAAAAAACCTCAGATCATCGATTGCAGCCGCAGTGCTGCTTGTTGTTGGCCACTCGGCAACGGCCCAAAAGACCTTGCTTTTTGAGATCAGCAAAGGGAATGAACGACCGTCGTACGTTTATGGCACCATGCACATCAACGAACCCGGGTTCAATGCGTGCGAAGCCAAATTGTCAGGCTATGTTGCCAAGTGCACCACATTTTCAGGTGAACTCAACATGGAAGACGTTCAGCCCACTCCTGAGTTGGCCATGAAGATGCTCATGCTGAACACTTCGCTTTCAGCGCTTTACACGGTTGAAGAATATGCCAAGGTAAAGGCTTATCTCGAAGAAAAACTCGGGCCGATGGCGGCACAAATGGAGTCGTTCAAGCCGTTTTGGATCATGGCCACTGTGATGCAAATTGGCGAGCGCACTGCGCTCGGAACAACCGATATTGGAGAGGTCGTGGATGCCCGCTTGCAGCAGTCGGCCAAAGCTTCAGGATTGAAGATTCAGCCGCTTGAAACCCTTGACGAACAGTTGGGTGCCATTGATGGCATATCATTGGAAGAACAAGCCCAAATGTTGCTAGAGTCGATTGACCAAGACGAAGATGAATTGATGGATAAGATGAAAGCCTGCTACACAAAGGCCGATCTTGACTGCATGGAGTCTCTTTACAACGACAACCGTTTTACCTCAAGCGCCGAAGGTGTTTTGGTGGTGAACCGCAACAAAACCATGCACGAGCGTTTGCTCAAGCTCATCGAATCGGGCGAATCGGTGTTTTGCGCTGTCGGCGCGTTGCACCTTGCCGGCGAAGAAGGATTGATTGAACTGCTCAAAGAATCAGGATACGCCGTGAAGCCGGTGAACTACCTGCCTTGCAACTGACAGTCGAGCAACCATTGCTCGATGACAGGGTCGCGATCATTGGCGAAGTCTTCGCCAGCGATGGCGACCTTGTGCGTTACAGGAATTGCTTCCGTTGAGCGGTAGTCAAATCGGTCATCAAGGTTGAACCGGAGTGACGAGATGAGCAATGGCAACTGTGAGTTTTTAAGGCGAACAGGTACCGGATTGCCCCAAGTTCCATTGATCGGCCCCAAACAGGGCTCCCCGTAAATGGGGCCCAAGTTGAATTTCCGGTAAGTTGCGGTGAAATTGGCACTTGCCGAACCGCTCAATCCATTGGTGAAAAGGGCTACATTCCCTGAGAAGAAGTTGCGGCGGCTTGCAGCACGTGCTTGTGAGAAGTACACCGTATCCATTTCACCTACGGCCATTTCGGCAATGTGCAAGTAGTAGCGGTTCTCTGATGATTTTGGTGTAAGTAATCGAAACAGTTTCCGCTGCCATTGCTTAAACTCCGATTCAAAACGGCGGTACGAAGCATCACTCTGCTTGGCGACCAAGTTCTTGGGCACAATCAAGCTATCACTGGCCGTGAGGTAGGTAAACAACTCTTCAACACGGTTACTGCGGCCGCCGGTGTTGTAACGCAGGTCGATGGCCACATCGGTGGCTCCCGACTTTTTAATGGCTTTGAATGATTTTTTTAAGAAGCGGTCGTAGTGACCGCCGCCGCGGTAGTCAAAAGACCCAATGCGCACCACCGCGCGTTTTCCTCCGTCATAGAAACGAAGTTCGTGCACGGCATCCTCGGCATCGCGTTTGATGCGCCAGAGGTCGCGTGCGTTCTTTAATGGATAACGAACAACCTTTGTTTTGCCCTCGATGGTTTCGATTTGAACATCGGCGTGTTGGCCGCGGTAGCGAGCGGGAAGGGCGACAAAGTTTGCGAAGAGTTCATCGGTGACTCTGCGAACGCCTACCGGCGAATCGCCTTCGCGCACGGCCAAACGGCCTACCTGTTGGTGCAAAAAACGTGCGTCGACACCATTCACTGCGATGAGTTTTGACCCAAGAGGAAGCAGTTTTAGCGCATCTTTTCTGACAAAAATTACACTGTCGTTTGAGTATACCGAAAACGCACTAAAGCGTTTTCCATCAGCGCGGTATGGCGCCAAAAAAGGCTGGTAGTTGACCAAGGTATGGCTGTCTTTCAGCAGAAACAGCAGCTCACTCACCCGCATACCGAATTCTTGGTAACTCATGCCTCCGTCGACGTCAGCATGGAGCGAATCAAACGCTGCTTGATACGATGCTTCATCACAGTACACCCACGGATTTGGGTGCACTTCGCGTAAAAGCCGGTTCAAGTCTTTCAGGTCTTGACGCAGTTGCTCACCGGTGAAAAGGGAGTCCATGCTCAATACAGGCCCTTGTCCCAGCATCGATTTGCCCAACAGCAAACACGCCACGAAAATGGCTGAACGAAGTACTTTCATCAAGCGCTTTGATCGCGTTTTTTCACCATGGTCAGAATGGTTGCCAATGCCACAGTTTCACCTGTGTCATCGTATACATCCACTCTAAATTTAACGATTCCCTTGGCGATGTCGTCTTCAGAACGCTTCTCTTGGGCTATTTTTTCTTTTACAGTGAGACGCACGCCGATGGTCATACCGGGGTATACAGGTTTGATGAAACGGCACTCGTCGATTCCGTAGTTCAAGAGCACCGGACCTTTCTTTGGGTCAACGAACAAGCCTGCGGCTTTGGCCAAAACGAAATAGCCGTGGGCAACTCGACCTTCGAATAAAGTCCCCTCCAAGCTTGTGGTATCCATGTGGGCGTAGAAATTGTCGCCGCTCACATTGGCGAAATTGACAATGTCGGTTTCGGTTACGGTGTGCTTGTGGGTGGTTACGGTGTCGCCAATGTTTAGGTCTTCAAAGTGCTTTCTGAATACATGCGGTTCTGATTCGATCTGCTTGGCGCCTTGCTGGTACACCTGTGTGATGTGCGAAAGGGTGGTGGGAGAGCCTTGAATCGCGGTGCGTTGCATGTAGTGGTACACGCCGCGCTTTCCGCCCATTTCTTCACCGCCTCCGGCGCGGCCGGGACCGCCGTGCACGAGCATCGGCATCGGCGAACCATGTCCGGTGCTTTCAGGCGCCGATTCGCGGTTGAGGATAAGGATGCGGCCGTGGTGCGAAGCCGCGCCCAGAACAAAATCACGGGCTTCATTGTCGTCGAACGTTGTCATGGAGCATACCAGTGAACCTTTGCCCATTTTCACGAGCTTGGTGGCTTCATGAACATTGCGGTAAGGCATTATAGTTGAAATCGGACCGAACGGCTCAACGTTGTGAACCCGCGTTTTTTCGAACGGCCGGTCATTGCGCAGCAGAATAGGTGAGAAGAAGGCTCCTTTTCCGGCATCGGCACCAACAACATTCACTTGGTCAGCACTGCCGTAGACGATGGCGTTTTCTTCCAGAAGCTCGTTCAGTTTTTGCTTGACATCAGCCAGCTGGTCCCGTCCGGCCAATGCGCCCATGCGAACACCCTCATGGCGTGGATCACCGATTACGGTTTTTGAAAGCTGAGCTGCGATGGCTTTTTCAACGTCTTCGAGGTAGTTTTCGGGGACAATAATTCGCCGAATCGCGGTGCATTTCTGTCCGCACTTTACAGTCATTTCCTTGCGAACCTCTTTGATGAAGAGGTCGAACTCTTCGGTTCCCGGTGCGGCATCCATCCCCAAAACAGCCGCATTCAATGAATCGGCTTCCATGTTGAAAGGCACAGCTTTTTCGAGAATTCGCGGATGCGAACGCAGCATTAAACCTGTGCTTGCAGAACCCGTGAATGTGACAACATCTTGCGAATCGACATGGTCGAGAATGCCCCGCGCCGAACCGCACACCAACTGAAGCGCTCCGGGTGGGAGTATACCCGATGTGTGAATTTCGCGCACCATGGCTTCGGTAAGGTACGACGTAACGGTGGCCGGTTTGACAATGGCCGGCACACCCGCCAGAAGGTTCACGGCAATTTTCTCCAACATGCCCCAAATAGGGAAGTTGTAGGCATTGATATGAATGGCAACGCCCTCTTTTGGCACCATGATGTGGTGACCTATAAATGAACCGCCTTTGCTGAGCGGGGCATGGTCACCATCGACACAGTAGGGTAAATCTGGAAACTGTCGACGCAGGCTGCTGTAGGCAAAGAGGTTGCCAATGCCGCCTTCGATATCGATCCAGCTATCGGCACGGGTGGCGCCTGTGGCCCATGAAACTTCGTAAAACAGTTCTTTCTTTGATGACAGGTGCATGGCTAGGGCCTTCAGCATCCGTCCGCGCTCTTGAAAAGTCATCTTTGCAAGTGCAGGAGAACCAACTTCGCGGCCGTACGTGAGCATGGCTTCAAAATCCAGTCCTTCACTGCTCGCGCGGGCTACCGGAGAGCCGTCAATGGCGTTGAACAAGGTTTGGCCATCGCCTGAGCCGCTGATCCAACGACCGAGGGCGTAATTTTCCAAAAGCGCTGTCATTGAGTATGATTTGCCGCTAAGGTACGACCCTGATTGGGCTGCGTCAAAACAAGTGCAGCTTTGTAGGACAATTCTGAAGTTAATTCACTGTATACCAATTGGTATGTGGATAAAGTTCTGAAAATAGGAGGGCGTCTCTTTTGGAAACGACCTGCATTAACGACAAATTTGCACAGCTAATCTCACTATGCTACCGCTCGAACTGATAGAAAACATCAAATTGCTCGCGCCGATCCCACAGTGCATCATGGTGTGGGATCGCTCGCTGTGCTGCAAGTCTGTCAGTAAAAACACGGCCTACAACCTGTTTGCTCTTGAAAGTGGGTTCATCGAACACCAGTTTTTCAGCGATTTGCCAATCAGTGCTGAAACGCGTTTGCGCATCCGTAAAGCCTTCGATACAGCGCGCGCCTCAGGTCGAAAAACCGAATTGCTGCAAAGCGTTTTCATCAACAACCAACGAACCGATGTCGAAACCGCATTTATACCGCAGTTTGAGAACGGTAGTTTTGTAGGCGTAATCACCGTTTGCCATTCGTCAAACGTGCTTAGAGAGTTGAAGCACCGCACTGAAACCTTGGTTCGGGCAACTGCGCACGACCTGCGCACGCCCGTCAGCAACATTCAGAACTTGTGCAAGCTACTAACGGTTGCAAGTTCCGATGAGACCCGAAGTTCAATCGTTCAGCGCATGAACGAATCGGTTAGCATATTGAGTGAGTCGCTTGAAAGCATGATGGAATTGGCTGAAACCCGCACCGATGAGCCTCCGCAGCCCGAAATCATCAACGTGAACCAGGCCATTGATGAAGTCGTAAACGTATTCAACGATGAACTTTCATCCATCGGTGCCGAAGTGGTGCGCTCCATCCATGC
The DNA here is from genome assembly GCA_036835325.1 of Flavobacteriales bacterium. GTDB lineage: Bacteria > Bacteroidota > Bacteroidia > Flavobacteriales_D > Sanyastnellaceae > CAMCHP01. The sequence goes on along the minus strand of DAITMF010000025.1, from coordinate 25,667 downwards.
TGATGGCCTTGAGTTTTCAAAAGGATATTTCCGAAGCATTTTGTTCAACCTGATTAGCAACGCTGTCAAGTACCGTTCAAACGACCGAAAACTCAGAATATCCATCCAAACGCGGCCTGCTCAGAACGGCTTGTGGCTTGAAGTGACCGATAACGGCATTGGCATTGACCTCATGGGGACAGGTAACGACCTGTTTAAGCCCTTTACGCGCCTAACCACGCAAGCCGAAGGAAGGGGTGTAGGCCTTTCGTTGGTGAAAAGCTTCGTTGAAAGCACCGGTGGTGAAATCACCGTCGTAAGTGAACCGGGAGTAGGGACGAGCTTCAGAATTCTGCTGCTCAGTCGTACCGCACCCTTGCGCCAGTACGTGCTCTTCGAATAACGCAGTCGCGTGCATTGCTTACCTTAGCGGCCTAACCGTGTACGCGCAGTATGAATGAAATGCCACACGCCTTTGACGTTGCCAACAAAGAAGCATGGCTGCGTCATGTGCAAAAAGAATTGAACGGCGCTGACCCTGCGAGTTTGGCGTGGGAGCACCCCGAGCTGGGTAGCATTCCGCCATATTTCAACCGCGAAGATGCGCCAGTCTCGCTTCCATTGCCTCCGCGATCGTACAATGCCCAAACAGGAGAATGGGAAATGGTACAGTGCTTTGAATTCGGAAGCGATTCAAACGCCTCTGTGCTACAGTCGCTGATGCATGGCTGCTCCGGTTTGCGTTTAATTCTGAATGATTCGGCTTCGCCGGATGAGCTCCGCGCACTGCTCCAAGGCGTATTCCTCAACATGGTTTCGCTTCATCTTGAAGGCAGTCCGACAGCCCAGCGAGAATGCATCAACCTACTTTCTGAGGGAGGCGAGCCACTCACAGGGAGCGCGGGCATCGATGCCGTTCGGATGGCCATCGAGAACGGCAACGCCTTTGATCACCAAACAGCCTTATTTGAGCACTTTTCGGTGCTTCAATCGCTTCAACCGCAGATGCGAAGCGTTACCATCAACGCCAACGCAGTGTTTGAAGCCGGAGGTGGTGATGCCTTTGAACTTGCCTACGCACTGCACAGTGCGCACCACTGCCTTGAAACCTTACTCAGCAATGGAGTCAGTATTGACCAAGCCACTGCGGCTTTTCAGTTTAAAGTGAGTGCCGGTCAAAGCTATTTTGTGACCATCGCAAAATTCAGGGCGCTTCGCTACCTCTGGGCCAAGATTGTGAGCGAATACGCGCCGCAACACGATTGCTCAATGGTGACGTGGATTCATGCTGAAACCTCGCAACGGCAATATGGGCTGCGCGATGTGCACTCGAACCTGCTTCGCAACACAACGGCCGCAATGGCCGCCATCGCAGGTGGATGCGACAGCTTGGAAATCACTGAACACACACCTTGGGACATCAACGAAGACACACGTCGCTGGGCGCGGAACATACATCATTTGCTGCGCGATGAGTCAGGATTTGGCATGGTCATCGATCAAGCCGCTGCGAGTTATTACATCGACTACCTAAGCAATGCCATCATCGAAAAAACGCTTAGCTATGTCAACGTGCTTGAACAGCGAGGAGGCATTGTTTCTGAAGCTGGCAAGCAGTGGTTCAGTGATGCCCTCCAAAAGCAGCGTGATGTGCTTGTGCAGCGCTGGGAAAGCGGTGCTGATAAAGTGGTGGGGACAACAATTTTCCCTCCAAAAGACGAAAAAATAGCAACGACCAACTGGCCATTGGCAACGGGAAGTGTGTTTGATCGGCTCAACTGCGCATCCATCCTCCAAAAACAGCAGGAAACATGAAAAACATCGGATCACTCAATTGGCGCGCTATTCCTTCGGCGCTTACTAAATCCAACCCGGCGGCGCGGCAAGTCACTGCGGTTGACAGCATTGAACACCCGTTGTTTCCTGTTCAAAACCACGGGAATCGATTGCCTGACTACCCTGCGGGCATTGCGCCGTTTCTGCGCGGTCCGTACGCAAGCATGTACACTACACGGCCGTGGACCATTCGTCAGTACGCCGGATTCAGCACCGCTGAGGCATCGAACGCGTTTTACAGGAGAAATTTAGCGGCAGGACAAAAAGGCCTGAGCGTGGCCTTTGACCTGGCCACACACCGCGGCTACGACAGCGACCATGAACGCGTGCTAGGCGATGTGGGCAAAGCCGGGGTGGCGATTGACAGCATCCTCGACATGAAAGTGCTGTTTGATGCGATACCGCTCGACCAAATGTCGGTGTCAATGACCATGAACGGTGCGGTTATTCCCATCCTTGCCTTTTACATTGTGGCCGCCGAAGAACAGGGTGTGAAGCCCGAATTGCTATCAGGCACCATTCAAAACGACATTTTGAAGGAATTCATGGTGCGGAATACCTATATCTATCCGCCCAAACCTTCAATGCGCATCATTTCTGACATCTTTGCCTACACGTCGAAGAAGATGCCAAAGTTCAATTCGATCAGCATTTCGGGCTACCACATGCAAGAGGCAGGTGCCACGCCGGAAATTGAGTTGGCCTACACCTTGGCCGATGGCTTGGAATACGTCCGCGCCGGTTTGGCCGCGGGGATGAGCATCGACGATTTCGCACCTCGGCTTTCGTTCTTTTGGGGGATTGGGATGCAGCATGCGACTGAAATCGCAAAAATGCGCGCCGGACGGTATTTATGGGCGAAGCTCATCAAGCAATTTAATCCGACCAGCAGCAAATCCATGGCGCTGCGCACCCATTGCCAAACATCCGGCTGGAGCTTAACCGAGCAAGACCCCTTCAACAACGTTGCGCGCACCTGCATCGAAGCGCTGGCCGCTACCTTGGGCGGAACCCAGTCATTGCACACCAACGCGCTTGATGAAGCCATCGCACTGCCCACCGATTTTTCGGCCCGCATCGCGCGAAACACACAGCTTTACCTGCAGCACGAGACCGATATTGTAAAGGCCATCGACCCATGGGCTGGAAGCCATTATATTGAAAACCTTACCGCTCAACTCGTTACCCAAGCCGAAGCCTTGATTGCCGAAGTGGAAGCTCTGGGAGGGATGGCCGCCGCACTCGAAACCGGATTGCCAAAACTTCGAATTGAAGAAGCCGCCGCGCGCAAACAAGCACGCATTGACAGCGGTCGCGATGTGATTGTTGGGGTGAACCGCTACCAAGTCAGCGACAATACCGACATCGAAATCTTGGAAATCGATAATTCAGCGGTGCGTGAAGGACAAATCAAGCGATTGAACGACCTTAAAAACAACCGCAATACCGCTGAAGTACAACGGGCACTTGATGCCATTGAAGCCGCTGCACGAACCGGTGAAGGCAATTTGCTCGAACTGGCTGTTGATGCGGCGCGAAAGCGCGCTTCGTTGGGCGAGATTTCAATGGCCATGGAGAAGGTCTTCGGTCGCTTCCAAGCTCGTACCCAAAGCGTTTCAGGTGTATATTCGTCGGTAGTGGAAAACGAATCTGATTTCAAACAGGCCCTCGAAAAGGCCGATGCCTTTGCGCAACTCGACGGTCGCCGTCCGCGCATTATGATTGCAAAAATGGGCCAAGACGGTCACGATAGGGGAGCAAAGGTGATTGCGACTTCGTTTGCTGATATCGGATTCGACGTTGACATGGGGCCGCTCTTCCAAACGCCGGCAGAGGCTGCGGCGCAAGCTGTTGAGAACGACGTCCACATTTTGGGCGTGTCGTCGTTGGCGGCAGGTCACAAAACGTTGGTGCCTCAAGTCATGGACGCGCTTAAGGCGCTTGGCCGCGATGATATTCTTGTTGTGGTAGGAGGGGTAATTCCCAAGCAAGACTACGACGAACTGTTTAAGGCCGGCGTGGTTGGAATTTACGGTCCAGGCACCAACATCTCAAAAGCGGCTGCGGAGTTGCTCGACTTGCTTATCGAAGCCTATTCTTGATACCGATAACTTGAACACGTTCCGTCGTTGTAGCACACAATGACCTGAACAATGCGTCGATCGGTTTTCGTGGCTTTAGCGGGTTGCGTTACAAATGTATCTACATTTGTTTCATTAAGAACGGAGTCGCTTGACGAATCATTTTTCGAATCAACCCATTGATTTCCAGTAGACAGTACTTCTGTTACAACTGTTTCTTCTCTGCGTGCCTCAGTGCGCAGGGTGGAAGGACCGTGTTCTGATACATTTGTAAACATGGCGCCTGTACCATGCAGCAGCCAACGCGTATTCAATTCAGGGAAAGATGTGCTTAGTGCCGAGAGAAAACCCACTGAAGGTCGGTTACGTCCGTTGAGTAGGTGATTGATAGCGGTGCGTTGAACACCACATTTATCGGCCAATTCACGAGATTGCAATCCGTAATGGCGCATGACGGCCTCGATGCGTTCACTGAAATTCATGGTGAAACATTTGTGTCAAATTGCAGATGACACAAAGGTAACTAAGAACGGAACAAGAATAACAAGATGCGCGAAGATAGTTGGTAAGCTTCGCATTCAAATACTGAATTAAAACTTCATTTAAAGGACTCTAAACAAATTGATATTGAGCTGTTTAAAGATGAATTGAAACCTTTGTTACATGAACCTAAGTCCGTCGATGAAGTTGCCCGCAATGAACGAAACAACGTCAAGACGTTTTTTACCGGGCATTTGCAGGCTCTCAACCGAGTACCATCGGTTATCGCCACATGCCACAAAAACCCCTTCGCGGTTTTGTACAATGCTCCCCGGCGCAGCGTCGCCATAACTCCCGGCTGCAATTTTACCCGAATACAGCTTCACAGCCTCTTCGTTCAGTTCGGTATAGGCCCCCGGGAAGGGCGACAAACCTCGGATGTGGTTATGGACTTCTTGAACACCGGAATTCCAATCAATGCGGGCCATCTCGCGGTTTAACTTGGGCGCTTCCTTAGGGTGACGTCCTTTCAGCAAGTCGTCTTGTGGCATTGCTCCAACATTGCCTTTAGCAATCTTCAGCACCGTTGACCTCAGCAGTTTCGCGCCCTCAACCATCATGCGGTCATGCACCTCACCCGTGGTTTCATTCTCACCAATGTGAATGCGGCATTGATCAATAATGGCGCCGGTGTCGATGGCATGGGTAAGAAAAAAGGTCGTACACCCGGTTTCCTTTTCTCCATTCATCACGGCATGGTGAATGGGCGCAGCGCCGCGGTAATCGGGCAATAGCGATCCGTGCAGATTGATTGAGCCTTCGGGCGGCATGTTCCACACTGCCTCAGGAAGCATCCTGAAAGCGACAACGACAAACAAATCGGCGTTGTAACTTCTCAACTGCGCAAGGAAATCGTCGTCGCGAAGTTTTACCGGCTGTAGAATGGGCAAATTGTGCCGTAAGGCACAGCGTTTTACCTCTGACTCGCTAAGCTTCTGGCCTCGTCCGGCTGGTTTATCGGCAACGGTCACAACGGCCGCCACTTCAATGGAATCTTCGGCGATGAGCGCTTCCAATGAAGCAACGGCAAAGCCCGGAGTGCCCATAAAAACAATGCGAAAAGGGGTTTTCATACACTTGTATACTTCCATGAACTGAACTTGAGGTAGGCGGCACAACCCGCAGCCAAAAGTCCGAAATACAGGTAATCACTCATCCAAATAACATGAATGGGCTGAGGATTGACAATGGTAATCACGTACACCAAGCCCAAGTAAATGGCGATTACGGCCAATTCAATGCGCATGGCTTGACGGGTGCGGCCGCTGCCTTCAATGGTGTTCAAAAGAATCGACGACACCGAGAACACCACAATGGCAAAGAACACCACCCGAAACGAGCGAATGAGCGGCAAGAAACCCGGATCATCCTCCGAGAAAAACAACGAGGCGATGGCCTCGGGGTAGGCAATCAACCCGTGGCAAAGCAGCAATGCGCCACCCATGTTCAGTACGATCAGCCGCTGAATGGCTTTGCCCAATTCGCCTTGCCGATTTTCTGCAATCAGGGTAGATACAATGGTGCGTGTGGTGTATCCCACGCCCATAACGGTGACAAATGCGAGTAGATAGGTGTTTCGAACAATGTGCGAGACCTTCAGTTCCATGCCGCCTACCTTCTCAACGAGAAAATAGAACGTAGTCCAGGTAGCAAGCGCCAGCACTTGCTGAACCATAATGGGGTAGGAGAGCGAAAGCAAGCGTCGTGCTTGTCCAGCCTTGCGTACAAAAACCGTGCGATAAAGCATAAACTCGGTTTTTCCGTACCGCCTAAAGGTGTAGATCAGTATAAAGAGCAACCCGCTGGTTTCGGCGATTAAGGTTGCCAAAGCGGCACCTTCATGTTCCATGGCCGGGAACGGACCAATCCCAAACACGAGCAAATAATCGAAGAGGATGTTCAATCCCGCCGTCAGTCCCATCGAAATGGTCAGCACACCTGTACGGGCGATTCCAGTGTAAAAACCGGTAAACATTAGGGTAGGGAGGTACACGAACAATCCGAACATTCGAATTGAAAGAAACTCCCGCATGACCTTGAGTATCTCGGCTGAATTGAGAATGTGGTCAAACAGCAGCACATCCATCCCGAGATAAACTAAAAAAAGAAGCACAGAAAGGAACAATGCCAGTCGCAAGCCACTACCCAGCCAACTGCCGATGCTTTCGACCTGTTGCTCACCCGAACGCCGCGCAACCACAATTTGAACACCTGCAGACAAGCCTACACCGAGCATGACCGCTGTCACGTAAAGCATGCCTCCGTTGCCGGCACCGTTAAGCGCATTTTCGCTTACACGCGATAGAAAGAGGTTATCGGTCAGTACAACAAGAAACTGCACAAAAGCCCCCAGTGAAAGGGGCAGTGCAACCCGCAAAAGCGAGGTGTAGCTGATGTCAATGGCTGTCACCGGTCGCATCGAAGTAACGTTGTAAAACTTTGTCGCCTTCGCGAATGCTCTGAAGTGCCCACTGCAGCAGAAGCTGGTCTTGTTCTGCTGAGCTGAGTCTCCAATCGTTGCGCTCACTGCGCAATCGATCGGTCAATTCATACAGGGTCAATGCAGCCGCAACGCTGATATTGAAACTTTCTGTAAAACCGTACATGGGGATGCGCAGGTAGTGGTCAGTGTGTTTGCGAACGACGTCTGAAATGCCGCGCATTTCAGTGCCAAAGACCAAGGCACATTTGCGATCAAGCGGCAATGTTTTTAACACATAATCGTCTTCGTGCGGAGTGGTCGCTACGATTGCATACCCTTGTGCTTTCAGCTCTGTGAGGCATGCAGCGGTATTGTGCCGGTGTTCGCGGTGACGTTGAACGGTGAGCCATTTATCAGAACCCATGCTCACGCCTTCACTGAGTTCCCACTTATTGTCGTTTTCAATCACATGGACGTCTTGAACGCCAAAGCAATCGCAGCTGCGGAGCACTGCACTGGCATTGTGCGGCTGGTACACATCCTCGACCACTACAGTGAGGTAGCGTGTGCGCTCTGCAACAATGCGACTGAACAAGTCAGCCCGTTCTTCGGTCATGTAACCGGCGAGAAAGCGGTAGGCAGCTTGGTAATTCATAGCGGCAAAGGTACAATGCCAAAGCCGAAAGGATGGCACAAAAAAAGGGCCGCAATGCGACCCTCTTCAGATTCATTCGAACCAGGATTATACCTTGGCTGAAAGCTCTGCACCTGGCTTGAACTTCACTACGTTCTTCGCCTTAATGGTGATTTCTTTACCGGTCTGCGGATTGCGGCCTTTGCGGGCAGCACGCGTTGAAATTGAGAATGAACCGAAACCTACGAGAGATACACGGTCTTTCTTTTTCAACGCACCAGCAGTGGTGTCGATGAATGCGTCGAGGGCGCGCTTAGCGTCTGCTTTTGACAAACCGGCTTTCTCGGCCATTGCGTCAATCAGTTCTGCTTTGTTCATGTCGCTTTGTTTTAGAGTTTGACAATCGATGAATCAGGGCAAATATATACGCGAAAAAGCGCGACAGACAAGCATCGCAGCAAAAATAGGGCCCTTTTGTTGAAAAGTGTGGTAAGTTGTTAATAAAGCCGGGCTTTTACCCCCTCAATCCTACGCCAAATGCGCCATCCGGGCTACCTCGAGGGGGCCTCCCATTTGTGAACAACCCTTTGTCTTTTTTTGGGGTACGGATGGATGAATGAAAACGGGCGGTGTCCATCCCAAAGAGTCCGCTTCGTTTCGCGTGCATGAGATTAAAACGGTGTCAATTCTATCGTATGGATGACTCACCAAAATCTCGCTACCTTTACACCTGCTCTATACACCATGCAAGAAGACATCAACCTCCGCAAGTTGCGCCTGATCGAATTTATACTTCAGGAGCACAACACCGAATCACTTCGCCGTCTTGAAGAGCTCGTTGTGCGCATCGCCTACGATGAAGACAGCAAAACAAAAATCATCGGCTTTCAACCCAACGCCGTACCCGTGTTCAAAAGCGATTTTCTGGATGCCATCATCGCATCAGTGAAAGAGGTCGAAAGCGGAAGCTTCACCACGCTCGATCAAGTCGAGCATCAATCTGAAAACTGGTAATTCATGCGCTTTATACTCCTCTGTGCTTTGGTGGCAAATGTTCTTACCGCCGGTGCTCAATCGCTTTGTGAAAATGGCTTTGCAGGTGAATACCCTTGCAACAACGTCGACCTTCAGTCGGTCTTTACGCTCGCAGAAGTGGGTGGGGGCGATAACGGCAACGATTGTTGGGGATGGGTCTCCGATGGACGCGAATTCGCCATCTACGGCCGGTCAAATGGTACAGCCTTCATTGAAATCACCGACCCCGTCAACCCTGTTTACCTCGGAAACCTCGCTACACAAACCGTTTCAAGTCTTTGGCGTGATATCAAAGTATTCGATAACCATGCTTTTATCGTTTCCGAAGCACCCGACCACGGCATGCAGGTATTTGACCTCACGCGCCTGCTCAACGTAGAAAATCCGCCCGTTCAATTCGATGCCGATGCGCACTACGGCAACTTCGGAAATGCACACAACATCGCCATCAACGAAACCACCGGGTTTGCCTACGCCGTCGGCACAAACACCTTCGATGGTGGGTTGCACATTGTTAATATCAATGACCCCGTTAACCCGGTTATTGCAGGCGATTTCGCAGAAGATGGCTACACACACGATGTCCAAGTGGTCATTTACAATGGCCCCGATACCGACTACCAAGGCAAAGAAATCGCCTTCGCCGCTAACGAAGATTTTGTCACCATCGTCGATGTCGAAGACAAGCTCAACTGTACGATGATCAGTACGATCACCTACGACGAGGTAGTCTACACCCACCAAGGTTGGCTCACAGAAGACCACCGCTACTTTTTGGTCAATGATGAACTCGATGAAATTCAATTTCTCGTCCCAACACGCACCTACATCTTCGACGTGCAAGACCTCGATAATCCGCAATTGGTTGGGTTTTACTCGGGTCCGGTTTCAGCCACCGACCACAACCTCTACGTCAAAGGCACACTCTGTTACCAAGCCAATTACCGCAGCGGTTTGCGCATTGTGAACATTGAGGGGGCTGGTGAAAACGACTTGTACGAGACAGGTTTCTTCGATACCAATCCGCTGAACAACATTCCGGGTTTTAATGGCGCTTGGAGCACCTACCCGTACTTCCCAAGCGGCAATGTCATCATCAGTACCTTCACGCATTTCTTTGTTGTTCGTCCTACACAAGCCGTGCTGAACACACCAAACCACGATGAAGAACTCAATGGATTCAGTATTCATCCAAATCCCGCTTCCGACTTTGCAATCATCAAAAGCGCTTCGCCGTTGCATGCGAGCGAGGTGTCAATCACCGACCTGAATGGGCGCAGCATCCGTCCGGAAGTACTTCCATCTGACAACAGCAACTCAGTGCGTATCAATACCACTTCATTGGAGTCAGGTTTGTACATCGTGCGCATTAAAGATTCAGCCACCACACAGAAACTAATTATTCATTAATCCACCCGCCTGATGAAGTGTGTTTACTCGCTTACAGCCATATGTATACTTGCAGTTTCAGTGGCAAATTCCCAAACCTTGTGTGAAGAGGGCTTTGCCGATATTTACCCCTGCCAGAATGTTGACATGTGGCGCTTTATGACCATCGATGAACTCGGTGGGGCAAACAACATGAACGACGTTTGGGGATGGACCCACGAAGAAAGCGGACGAGAATTCGCGCTGGTCGGTAAAAACAACGGAACCGCTTTCGTTGAAATAACTGACCCTGCAAGCCCCGTTTACCTCGGCTCTTTGCCTACCCACACCACAAACAGTCTATGGCGCGACATCAAAGTGTTTGCCAACTATGCCTTCATCGTTTCAGAAGCACCCGGCCACGGAATGCAGGTTTTTGACCTCCTGCGATTGGTCGACCTCTTCGAAATCCCTTCTGACTTTACCGAAGATGCACACTACGCTTTGTTTGGAAGGGCACACAACATCGTAATCAATGAAGAAACAGGATTCGCTTTTGGCGTAGGTTCTGACACCTTCGCCGGCGGTTTGCACATCGTTGACATCAATGACCCGCTCAATCCGGCTGTTGCAGGTGATTTTTTTCAGGATGGATACACCCACGACGCGCAAGTCATCGTTTACAACGGTCCTGACAAACGCTACTGCGGAAGTGAAATCGCATTCGCGTCAAATGAGGATGCATTGACCATCGTTGACGTAAGTGTGAAAACCGACTGCCAGATGCTCTCGTCACTCGGCTACGATCAAAGTGCCTACACCCACCAAAATTGGATTACACCCGACCACCGATACGTGTTGGTCAACGATGAACTCGATGAACTGCAAGGACTCGCAACGCAAACGCGCACGTACATCTTCGACGTGGCTGACCTTGAAGAGCCCATCTTGGTCGGATTCTACGACGGTGTTGCCACCTCAATCGATCACAATCTCTACATCCGCTGGAACCAAGTCTACGAAAGCAACTACCGATCCGGCCTTCGGATTCTCGATGCAGCGCTGGTAGGAGAGGGCACCCTCTCTGAAGTGGGCTTTTTCGACGTACAGCCCGATGACGACAACCCGACCTTCAGCGGCACATGGAGCAACTACTGCTATTTCGGCAGCGGAACCGTCGTGGTGACCGATATGTACAGCGGGTTGTTCATCTTGCGTCCGCGCATTGCAACCGCAAAACAAGACTACGAAGTGCACGCCAACCAAGATCAAATCATTGGTGAGGTGTACTTCAGTTACGCTCCCGAAAATTATAACCTCTTGTTTGATGGGCTTCCGCAAGGTTCCAGCCTCAGCATAAGCACCCCTGAGGCCCTGCCCGGCAACGTTGTTTACATATTGTCAGGACTTGAAGCATTGGCTGCGGGCGACCATGTTTTCACAATCACCATTCAGCACGATGGTCAAGAAACGCTGCGCGATGTAACGCTCACCAAAACCGAGAATCCACTCGATGGCGTGTATCCGCTTACTCCTTCAAATGGAGAAGTACTCTTCGTTTCAACCTTTGAATGGTTGAGCGAACCGCAGGAGGGTCTTGATTTTACCTTCGAGCTTAGCGATTCACCTGATTTTTCAACCATCATCTACACGCAAACCACTGACCAGACAAGTGTTTCAGCTCCTGTACCGGGTCTTAGCCCTGGCACCTACTACTGGCGAGTGAATGCTGCAGGTGAATGCGGTTTTGAGACGGTTTCGCAAGTGTTCGCATTTACCGAAGAAACGCCCATTGGTGTTGCCGAGTCATTGCGCGGAGACCTGAGCATTTGGCCAAACCCTGCGCTCAGCGAGCTTCGCGTAAGCGGATCGCTCGAAGGTTCAGTGTACATCTACGACGCCTTCGGCCGCCTTGTGCTTGAACATCCTGTTGCCGCAACAAACCAAACCACAGTTCTGCCGGTCGCTCATCTTGCTGCGGGCATGTACACACTGCAAACCACAAACGGAGCCTTCGCAAGGTTTGTAAAGCAATAAGCCGAGCCCACTGGTTCGCATAAAAAAAGCCCCGGTTAAGGGGCTTTTTTGTTGAATGATGCAGCTCGCTTATTCGGCAGCAGCGTCTCCGTCATTTGATGCGGCCTTCTTAGGCTTCGCCTTCCCTTTACGGATCGCAACTACGATGTCTTGCTTCTCCTCGTCAACGTCGGCTTCGATGGTGTCGCCTTCTTTCAACGCTGAGTTGATGATTTGCTCTGCAAGCGGGTCTTCAAGGTATTTTTGAATTGCTCGCTTAAGCGGACGTGCACCGAATTTTTCATCAAAGCCTCGCTCGGCAATGAAATCTTTCGCTTTATCGGTGAGCTCGATGCCGTAGCCGAGGGCTTTCACCCGTTCGAACAGTTTGTCAAGTTCGAGGTCGATGATTTCATGGATGTGCTCACGCAACAGCGACTTGAACATGATGATGTCATCTACACGGTTCAAGAATTCCGGTGCAAATGCACGCTTGAGTGCACCTTCAACCACTGTTTTGCGGTCGGTTTCTTCGCGCTCCTTGCGTGCTGTGGTTCCGAAACCTACGCCGGTTCCAAAGTCTTGGAGCTGACGCGCACCGATGTTTGAGGTCATGATGATGATGCAGTTGCGGAAGTCGATTTTACGACCCAAACTGTCAGTCATGTGGCCATCGTCCAACGCTTGCAACAACAAGTTGAATACATCCGGGTGGGCCTTCTCAATCTCGTCAAGGAGAATGATGCAGTAGGGGCGACGGCGAACCTTCTCGGTCAACTGTCCACCTTCTTCATAGCCAACGTATCCCGGAGGTGCTCCAATGAGGCGTGACACCGCGAACTTCTCCATGTACTCCGACATGTCGATGCGAATCAACGCATCTTCCGAGTCGAACATGAACTTCGCCAATTCTTTCGCCAATTGGGTTTTACCCACACCGGTTGGACCGAGGAAGATGAACGAACCAATGGGTTTGTTCGGATCTTTCAAGCCAGCGCGGTTGCGCTTGATGGCGCGAACCACCTTCTTCACGGCTTCGTTTTGACCAATTACACGGCCATCGAGTTCTTCTTCCATCCGCGCCAAACGACCGCTTTCTTTCTCAGCGATGCGTTGAACGGGAATACCGGTCATCATGGCAACCACCTCTTCAACGTGGTCAACGGTCACCGTTTCGCGGTGGCTCTTTGTTTCTTCTTCCCACTTGCGCTTGGCTGCTTCGAGCTTTTCAAGCAACTGACGCTCTTTGTCGCGAAGCTTGGCAGCCTCTTCGTACTTCTGACTGCGCACGACTTGATTTTTCTCCTCCTTCACATCTTCAATCGCCTTTTCGATGTCGATGATTTCTTTGGGGACGGATATATTGTTCAAGTGAACACGTGACCCAACTTCATCGAGGGCGTCAATGGCCTTATCGGGCAAATGACGGTCGGTAATGTACCTGCTGGTGAGTCGCACACACGCCAAGATGGCTTCATCGGTGTAATTCACACTGTGGTGGTCTTCGTACTTATCCTTGATGTTGTGCAAAATGGTAATGGTTTCGTCCTGGCTTGCAGGTTCAACCATAACCTTTTGGAAACGGCGTTCAAGCGCGCCATCTTTTTCGATGTGCTGACGGTACTCATCCAACGTAGTTGCACCCACACATTGAATCTCACCGCGTGCGAGCGCAGGCTTGAACATGTTCGATGCGTCGAGTGATCCACTGGCACCGCCGGCGCCAACAATGGTGTGAATTTCGTCAATGAAGAGAATCACGTCGCTTGATTTCTCAAGCTCGTTCATCACGGCCTTCATACGCTCTTCAAACTGACCGCGGTACTTGGTACCTGCAACCAGCGACGCAATGTCGAGGGTAACAATGCGCTTGCCAAAGAGCACGCGGCTTACCTTTTTCTGCACAATGCGCAAGGCAAGGCCCTCGGCAATAGCCGATTTACCAACGCCCGGCTCACCGATCAGAATGGGGTTGTTCTTCTTGCGGCGCGAAAGGATTTGCGAAACGCGTTCGATTTCCTTCTCGCGACCAACAATCGGATCAAGCTTGCCTTCTTCGGCCATTTTGGTCAGGTCGCGACCAAAGTTGTCAAGCACAGGCGTTTTGCTTTTGCTTTCGCCCGGCTTCTTCGCGCCACCTTGACCGAATTGACGATCATCGTCTTCGTCTTGGCCGCCCGGAAACTCTGCCTTCGGCAGATCTTTGTCTGATTTTTCCATAAGGATGGATTCAAATTCCTCCTTTGCCGACTCGTAGGTCACGTCAAGCGCATGAAGCGACTTGGTGGCTACGTTGTCTTCATCTTTTAGGATGGAGAGGAGGAGGTGTTCTGTACCAATCACCGGACTTTTGAAGAACTTCGCTTCGAGGTAAGTGATTTTTAGGATTTTTTCGGCCTGCTTAACCAGCGGAATGTTCCCTTGGCCGCTGCCCTTGGCACTGACCGAACTGATGGAACCTTCAACGATTTTGCGCAAGCGCACGAGGTCAACATTAAGCCCATCCAAAATTCGGATGGCTGTTCCTTCTCCCTCACGTATGATGCCAAGCAGCAAGTGCTCGACACCGATGTAGTTGTGCCCAAGGCGAATCGCTTCCTCACGACTGTACGTTATGACATCGCGTACCCTGGGTGAAAATTTAGCGTCCATATAATTTGGCTCCTTTCTGTTTTCCATTCGCTATCTAATAAAAGTACGGGGAATTCCCTACCGACCCAAATTTATTCCGACAACAGCGTGGAGTCCTGAATCCCCGTCTTTTTTATCCACACCGACGTGTGGGATTTTGTTAAAAACAGACGAGGTAGCATCGGGGTTCACCTGAACGAATCTCTGTACCTTCGCTCGTCACATCAATTTCTGTGCTAGAAATCCGAAAACGACATTATGGCAGAAGGAGAAAAGATCGTATCGATCAACATTGAAGATGAAATGAAATCAGCCTACATCGACTATTCGATGTCGGTGATTGTGGCGCGTGCACTCCCTGATGCACGCGACGGTTTGAAACCGGTACACCGCCGTGTATTGTACGGTATGCTTGACCTCGGAGTTCTCTCGAACCGTCCGTACAAGAAATCAGCCCGTATCGTCGGTGAAGTGCTCGGTAAATACCACCCGCACGGAGACAGTTCGGTGTACGATACCATGGTGCGCATGGCCCAAGAATGGTCGCTGCGTTACCCCATGGTTGACGGCCAAGGTAACTTCGGCTCTGTCGACGGTGACAACCCGGCGGCAATGCGTTACACCGAAGCCCGCTTGAGAAAGATTGCCGAAGAAATGCTCGGCGACCTCGATAAGGAAACGGTTGATTTTACCCCAAACTTCGACGACTCGCTCCAAGAGCCGTCAGTGTTGCCGGCTAAAATCCCGAACCTTCTCGTCAATGGCGCCAGCGGAATCGCAGTAGGTATGGCCACCAACATGCCGCCGCACAACCTTACCGAGGTGGTCGATGGTACTGTTGCCTTTATCGAAAACCCCGACATCACCATCGAAGAACTCATGCAGTTCGTGAAGGCACCTGACTTTCCTACAGGTGGGGTAATCTTCGGTATGGAAGGCGTACGCGAAGCGTTCGAAACAGGCCGCGGCCGCGTGGTCATTCGCGCACGTGCTGTTATTGAAGAAACGAACGGACGAGAAAGCATCATCGTGACCGAGATTCCCTACCAGGTGAACAAGGCCGATATGATTAAGAAAACGGCCGATCTCGTTAACGACAAAAAAATCGAAGGGATCTCTGAGATCCGCGACGAATCTGACCGCACAGGCATGCGCATCGTGTACGAAATTAAACGCGATGCCATTCCGAACGTTGTTTTGAACAACCTATACAAGCACACCGCCCTGCAAACCTCGTTCTCGGTGAACAACATCGCGCTCGTAGGCGGCCGGCCAGTGATGCTGAACCTCAAAGATCTCATCCGTGAGTACGTTAATCACCGCCACGAAGTGGTTGTGCGCCGCACCCAGTATGAGCTCCGCAAGGCTGAAGAGCGGGCGCACATCCTCCAAGGCTTGATCATTGCCCTTGACAATCTTGACGAGGTGATCTCGCTTATCCGCGCAAGCAAAACCCCGGAAGAAGCGAAAACTGGCCTGATGGAGCGCTTTGAACTCTCTGAGATTCAAGCGAAAGCCATCCTCGACATGCGTCTGCAGAAACTCACCGGTCTCGAACGCGAAAAATTGCGTGAAGAGTTCGA
This sequence comes from Flavobacteriales bacterium, assembly GCA_036835325.1. Lineage (GTDB taxonomy): Bacteria > Bacteroidota > Bacteroidia > Flavobacteriales_D > Sanyastnellaceae > CAMCHP01. The sequence goes on along the minus strand of DAITMF010000025.1, from coordinate 9,542 downwards.
TGAACTCATGGCTTTGATCGAACGCTTGAAAGCGATTCTGGCCGACAAAGGCCTCCGAATGGAGATCATCAAGAACGAATTGCTCGAAGTGCGCGAGAAATTCGGTGACAAACGCCGTTCTGACATCGAATACAGCAGTGCCGATTTGAGCATTGAAGACATGATCCCCGATGAGAGCGTTGTTGTAACCATCAGCCATGCCGGATACGTGAAGCGTACGCGCCTCGCTGAATACCGCACACAGGCGAGGGGTGGAGTGGGTTCCAAAGGTTCCGCTACGCGGGATGAAGACTTCTTGGAGTACGTATTTACCGCCACCAACCACAACTGGCTGCTCATCTTCACTGAAAAAGGCAAGTGCTTCTGGATGCGGATTTTTGAAATCCCTGAAGGACAGAAGACTTCGAAGGGCCGCGCCATACAGAACTTGATCAACATTGAGCAAGACGACAGCATCAAGGCCTACATTCCGGTGAAAGACCTCAAAGACGAGGAGTACGTCAACAGCACCAATGTAATCTTGTGCACACGCGAAGGCTTGATCAAGAAAACTACGCTCGAGGCTTATTCTCGTCCGCGCTCAAATGGTATCAACGCCATCACAATTCGTGAAGGAGATCAGTTGCTGGCCGCTCGTTTGACCGGTGGCAGCGACGAAATCATCATGGGCTTGCGCAGCGGAAAGGCCATTCGCTTCAACGAAAGCACTGTACGTGCAGTGGGCCGCACCGCGCAAGGTGTTAAAGGAGTGACCTTAGGCTACGCAGGCGACGAAGTGATCGGCATGGTGACCATCAGCGATGACACCAACGACATCCTCGTGGTGTCGGAAAAGGGCTATGGCAAACGTTCACCGGTGGCCGATTACCGCATCACCAACCGCGGTGGAAAAGGCGTGAAAACCTTGAATGTGACCGATAAAACAGGTGATTTGATTGCGATTCTCAATGTCACCGATGAGCATGACCTCATGATCATCAACAAATCGGGCATTGTGCTGCGCATGAAAGTGGCCGAAATGCGCCAAATGGGCCGTGCTACACAAGGTGTGCGTTTGATTAACCTGCGCAACAACGACGAAATCGCATCGGTCACTCGGGTTATGCCTGAAGACGACGAAGCGCTTGATTACGACGGCGAACAGGAGGGAGGCGATTCGCCTGAAACCGACTCGGAGTCTTAAACAACGCGAAAAACCATTGAGAAAAGAGCAGCTCCACAAGGCTGCTCTTTTCATGTGCGATTATTTCCGAAGCTTGTCTGGCATCAATTTTGATACCTCCGTTATGAATTCCTACTTTTACACCTGAAAACCAACCTGCGAAAGCATGAAGAAATTTTTGATCCTCCTCGGTGCATGTGCAATGCCTATGGCCATGATGGCGCAAGCTGAAGTTGTTTCGGCCTACAACGCCAATGCAAACGGCGATTACGCGAAAGCAGCCGAATACATTGAACAAGCCATGAACAACCCCAAAGCGACGTCGAAAGACAAAACATGGCGCTACCGGGGTCAGATTTACTCAAACATCGCCAATGATTCAACTCTGGCTCCGATGTACCCTGATGCACTTGAACGCGCGTTTCAATCGTTTTTAAAAGCCCGTGAACTTGACCCCAAAGGAGCGTATGCCGCTGAAAATAAGGGTGGTTTGCTGTTCGCGTTGAACTTATCAATGAACAACGGCATCAAGAACTACAACAACAACAATTTTGCCCAGGCGGCCAAAGATTTTGAGTTCAGCAATACGGTGAGCGAAACGGCATTTGACTCAACCTTCGTGTATGCTGTTTACAACTCGGGCCTGTGCTTTGAAAAGGCCGGCGACCTTGATAAAGCCATCGAGAAGTACACTGCAGCAGCAGAGTTGAATTACCAAGTGCCAGATATCTACGTGATCATGGTGAACTTGTTGAGCAACGCTGACCGCACCGGAGATGCGCTGGCGATGGCAAAAGCTGCACGTGAAAAGTACCCACGGAACAAAGGCCTCATCCTCGAAGAGTTGAACATCTACCTGCGTGAAAACCGCTTGGAAGAAGCACTAACCAACTTAGACATTGCCATCGAAGAAGACGGTTCAAACGAGGTTTTGGTCTTCAGTAAAGGCTCTGTTCTTGACAACCTCAGTCGCCAAGAAGAGGCTCAGAAAGCGTACGAGCGCGCCCTCGAAATCAAACCTGATTTTTATGATGCACTCTACAACCTCGGAGCGATGTTCTTTAACAACGGTGCTGAAAAGGTAAATGCCGCCAACGAAGTACCACCAAAGCAGCAGAAATTGTACGAAGGCCTCATGGAAGAAGCCAAGCAGTGGTTCTTGAAAGCCAAACCATTGTTTGAGAAGGCACACACGCTCAAGCCTGACGACATCAGCACGATTCGTTCGCTGCGCGATATTTACGCGCGATCAGGAGAAGACGAGAAGCTGATGGAGATGAGCGATAAGCTCAAAGCGCTTGAAGCGAAATAATCATCTACAGAAGGGTATGAAAGTCCGACTCGAAAGGGTCGGACTTTTTTTATGTCCGAATAGTTCAATTATTTAACTTTACATAATATTAATTATAGTTCAATATTACGAATTTCTGAAGTCTGCGGAGTGCAATCACAGAATGTCTAATATTGCGCCACCAAATTAAACAAACCAAAATGCTACGGTTTACACTTTTCAGTGCGGTATTCGCAATCGCTGGATGCGGCGTATCAGAATCAAAAGTTGACGATTCAAACACGTTCAAAGATTCACGAGACCAAAAAGCCTATACGCTCACTACCGACGCCGGTGGCCGTGTGTGGTTTGCCAGTGATTTGAATCACCTTGAATCAGCTACCGTGAAACATTCAGCCAACGGAGTCGAAATGGCAATGTACAACTGGAACGACGCCATGAATGCATGTCCCGAAGGATGGCGCTTGCCTACACGTGCCGATTTCCGCAACATGCTTGATCAGTTCCCTGACAGCGATGACGAAGGCGCTGACAACGCGGCAGAAGCGTTCGTCGGTTTGTATGAGAGCGACACTACCCGCTTCAATCTTTTCGGAATGTATGTCGCCAATCCCGATGGAATTGGTTCGCCAATCAACAAAGGCGCCGGGGAATTCGGATACTACTGGACGTCAACCGTTGGAGACAACAACAAGGCCTATGCGCTGCGTTTTGATTCCAGCAGAAAGGTTGCCTACCTTCAAACCTATGACAAACGTGGTATCGCGAACTGCCTTTGCATCAAGAACGAGCTCCAAATGCAACAGCCTTAAGGCATTCTGTGAACAACAGGGAACGACTGGTTGGCCGAGCTAATCAGTCGTTTTTTTGTACCCGGACCTTTCACCACCGCCGATTTGCGCATATCATACGGCAGCGATAATCCGCTTTGGTGTGGAAGCAATGCTTTGAATTTCCCATCGCCTTGGTTCAGCAAAACGCACCCGTTACCTGCGTCGTACCGGGTGGTTTCAACTTCAGTGCCGAAGAAATTGCCTGACAGTATCAGGTCAAGCCGACCGTCGTTGTTTAGGTCAGCCACCACACTACTGCGCACCGGTGCCCACTGGGCTTCAAATGGCAAGGCAACCGCGTTGTATCGACCTTCTTTCGTTCCATAAAACACTGTTGTGGAGAAGTTAACGGCCTTTAGCTGTATCGAACTGTTCAATGCTCCGCTGCCGTAGATTTCTTCTGTACTGCTGGTGGCAAAGGCTTCGTAACTCGGGAAATTCTCGGCCACAAACGGCATCTGTGCTGAGCTGCACTCGCGACCGCGTACCGGAAGACCTTTTTTGGAAAGTACGATGTCTAAAGTGCCATTGCCGTCGAAGTCGTTGGCGAAGCACATTAACGGCACATCAGGTGATGGATTGAACTTGTTGTTTTCGCCCAAATTGCCGGCAATGATGTCGTCGATGCCGTCGTTGTTGAGGTCGGCCACGGCCAAGCTAAACCACCACCCCTCTTGATTTGGTGCGATTTCGACCGGCGGCGCAAAACCTGTTCCTGTGTTCAAGCGAATGGCGGGAGCCATCCACTCTCCGGTCAGAAGCAGGTCAGGTCGCCCATCTGTGTTAAAATCATGAAACACCGATGCAGTCACCATCCCCGCAAGGAAATCATTACCAAACCATTCAGCACTGCCGTCAACGAACACCTCTCCTGTATTGATGAGCAGGTGCGACATGGGCGCCAAAGGGTACTTGCCCGGACGGTTGCGGCCGCCTACAAAGACATCGGGACGGCCGTCACCGTTGACATCGGCCACAGCGATACAGCCTCCTGCGCTTCTTAAATCAGGCAGTCGGCCGGTTTGGTCGTAAAGACGGCCCTTGCCGTCGTTGAGGTAGAGGCGGTCGCGGAGGACCATTCCCCCCTCTCCTGCTGACGCATCGCCGGAAACCACGAAGAGGTCGGTAAATCCGTCGCCGTTGGCATCGAAAGCCACGCCATCAACGTCTTCGAAACCCGAATGTCTGTTCAGCGCCGGTTGATCGGATTGGGTGAAGCGGCCATCGGGTTGCTGGATGAAGAGTGCGCCGGGTTGACCGGCTCCGCCGCCGTGCCAGAGGTCATCGAGGCCATCGCCGTTAAAATCAGCAGCGACGATGCCGGGGCCCCATTCTGACATTCTATGTGGCAAAAGGATTTCGGTCTCAAAATCATTGTAGGCGTTCTCTTTGTGTCTAAAGAGAATGCCCGCGTTCACTGTCTCGTTCGCAAAAAGCCGATCGATGGGAGTTTTCACCCCAGGTTGGGTAGCTTCCGCAGGATTCGGCACCCAAAGCGAGTTTGGTTTTAGGTTGGCGTATCGCTCTTGTTTTCCGTCGGGCCATGTGAGAAGCACTTCATCGATGGATTCTGAATCGCCCAAACCAAAGTGAAGTCGGTATGCCGTGCTGCCGAGGTAGCCACGCACAGGTTGAAGACGGCGTTGCTGAACGGTCTCCCCTACCTTGAGTTCAACCAAGCAACCGATGGTGTTTCGGTTAGAGAAGTGACGCGGGTGAAGGTCAACCGTGAAACGGTTTGTGGATGCATCGACCACGTCATTGCGGTAAACCGAGGCCACCGCATCGAGGTTGTTGATCACAAGGTCAAGGTCGCCATCGTTATCGAGGTCAGCGTACACTGCGCCGTTGCTGTTGATGGCTTCGGTGAGGCCCCAGTCGTCGTTGACGCGTGTAAACTGCAATCCGTCGGTGTTGCGAAAGATGTAGTTGCGCAAAGCAGTGGATGGAATGAGGTTAAGGATTTCGTCAACGGTTGGTGCGTTGCCATTGGCCGTAAGGTCTGCGACTTTCTGCCGAAGGTCGTTGTCTTTCGTGTCGCGTTTGTAGCCGTTGGTAATGAACAGGTCTTGGTAGCCGTCGAGGTCGAAATCGGCGAAGAGGGTTGCCCATGACCAGTCGGTTTTGTGCACGCCTGCCGCTTGCGCGATTTCGCTGAATGTTCCATCGCCGTTGTTGACTTGCAGCATATTGCCCATGTATTGGTAGTGCCAGCCGAGCTGCACGCGCAGGTCAAAGCGTTCAGGATTCATCGACGCCATGTTGCGTTTGGCGCGTTCGTGGGTTTCGAAGGCCATGTCGGCTTGCACGAGGTCAACGAAGCCGTCGTTGTTGATGTCGGCCGCGTCGCAGCCCATGCCGTAGTTGGCGGTATGTTTGAAAAGTCGTGTTACGGCGTTGGTAAACTTGCCGGTGCCATCGTTGAGGTAGAGCAAATCGCCTTCATCGAAGTCGTTTGATACATAAATATCGAGGTGGCCATCGTTGTTGAAATCGTCGACGACCAGGCCCAAGCCAAAGGCGAAATCGCCAATGCCGACTGCTTGGGAGACGTCGGTGAATCGACCGCCATCGTTGCGGTAGAATCGGTCGCTTTCCAGGAGACCTTCGGCAATGAGTTTCTGCAATTCTGACAGGTTCAAGCGGTTTCTAAACTGATCGGGATGGGTCATCAGGTACACATCGAGGTCGCCGTCACCGTCGGCGTCGAAGAAAGCCGCTTGGGTTGAATGGCCGGTGTAGTTGAGGCCGTACTCCTCGCCCATTTCGGTGAAACCGGCGCCTTTCTGGTTGATGAAGAGCCGGTTGGTGCGGGTTTCAGGAGTGGTGTGCGGACCTGTTCGGCAGACGTAGAGGTCGAGAAAGCCGTCGTTATTAACATCGGCAAAGACGGCGCCGGAGCTCCAGCCCGGGTAATTCGCAATGCCCCATTTTTCGGAGACATCGGTAAAGGTCATGTCGCCGTTGTTGAGGTAGAGCTTATCATCGGCTTGGTTTCCGGTGAAGTAGAGGTCAATCCATCCGTCGTTGTTGACATCGGCCGCGGCGACTCCGCCACCATTGTAGAGGTAGTCGTAGCGAATGATGTTGATCGAATCGTTTTCAGCGATGGGATTTTGAAAATCGATTCCCGTTTGTTCGGCAGGTAGGGCGGTAAACTTTTTTGTTTTTGGGGATGGATGTGTACCGTCGGACTCACTCCCACATCCTCCCCAAAAAAAAGAAAGCACAGCAATAAGCGTCAGAAAGCGTTGCATGGAAGGGTTTCTTTCACACGAAAGTACGAAATGCGGCAGTGGCATTAGCGTTTCATCCAACCAAGCAGCGGATTGATGAAACGGCCTTCAGGTGTTTTGTAGATGCCTGTTTTGCCAACTGCAGCGAAAGCAACGACAGTGGCTACGAAATAGAAGCCGGCACCGCGGAAGCCAAACAACTCAAGCGCCATGGCTGTGCATGCCAACGGTGCATTGGTGGCACCGGCGAAAACAGCGACGAAGCCAATCGCGGCAAGAAAATCAAGCGGAAGTGGAATCACGGTCGACAGCGCGCTGCCAAGCGTTGCGCCAATGAAAAAGAGCGGCGTCACCTCCCCTCCTTTGAAGCCAACGGCAAGTGTAAAGGCTGTTAAGACGAGCTTGGCGATGAAATCGTGCCACGGCCGGACATTCACGAAGGCATCTTCAATCACCGGCACGCCGAGCCCCATGTAGTGTGATGCATCCAAGCTCAGAAACACAACCGCGAGGAGTACACCTCCAGCGGCGGCGCGCCACCGTGGATTGGGTACCCAGTTTGTAAAACGGCTTGACAGGTTGGGCAAGAGCACGTTGTACATCCGCGCAGCGAAACCAAACGCAAGTGCAGCCACGAGCAACCAGCCGACGGTTTCGAGGCTAAGTTTGGGGTAGTTGACCACGGTAAATTCGGTATGCAAGATGCCGACACCGATGCAGGCGAAATGACCGATGGCCCCTGCGGCGAACGCCGGGAGGAGTCCGCGCCAGTGCACCCGTTTATCTGAAAGCACCTCAAGCGCGAAGATGGCACCTGCAATGGGCGTTCCGAATACTGCGCCAAATCCGGCAGCAACCCCCATTTGGAGCAGTAGTTTTCGGTTGGGCAGTTTCAGACGGGCGCGTCGAGCGAATTGATCGGCCAACGACGCGCCCATTTGCACGGCCGTGCCTTCTCGTCCGGCGGAGCCGCCCACCAAATGCGTCAGCACCGTTGCGAAGAGCACCATTGGCGCCATGCGCAGCCGCAGCGGTTGGTTTGGCGTGGTAAATTCTGCGATGACGCGGTCATTTCCGGCTTGCTCGAGCTTTCCGTAGCGCGTGTAAACGGAAGCGATGATGAAGCCGGCAAGTGGCAGCGCCGTTAAAATGAGCGGATTCGCTTCGCGTGTTGCGGTGGCTGCATCGAGCAACCAAAGAAAAAAGGCTGATGAAAGTCCGACGATGCCGCCAACGGGGATGGCCCACAGCGTGTACCGTACGGTTTCTTTGGCCGTGTAGGTTAGCGCGTTGGAAGTGTTCTTGGACATTCGCGGCGCGTTATGGACGGTCGGAGATCCACTCGGCGCCGTCAGCGGTAAACTCACGTTTCCAGATGGGCACCTCGCGTTTGAGTTCATCGATGATCCACGCGCAGGCGGCGAAGGCTTCGGCGCGGTGCGAAGCGCTAACGGCGACAACGACGGCCACATCGCCGATGTGCAGCTCTCCTACCCGATGGTGCACGTACACCTTGTAGATCGGCCAGCGGGTTTTGGCTTCATCGGCCATGGCTTGCATTTGCTTAACCGCCATGGGTTCGTAGGCCTCGTAGATCAAGTGGGTGACTTTGCTTCCTTTGCTGTGGTTGCGCACTGCGCCGGTGAAGACCACGTGAGCCCCGGCGGCGTCGGCCTTCACCGCTTGGCGGCATTTCTCGGGATTGATGGGAAGGTGAGTGAGTGCAACGTCCATACTGTGCGATTAACCACCGCTGACCGGCAAGATGATGGCAATTTCTTCATTTCCGTTGATGATGCGGTCATCGTTGGCATACTCCTGATCAACCGCGATGCGCACGTGCTCGCGGCTACCGAGTTTGGGGAAGTCATGGAGGAGCCGATCGCGCAGTTGGTCAACGGTGCAGGGCAGCGCGGTTGTGAAGCTAAGTTTGGCTTGGCCGGTGGATTCTCGTGCCGGACCAAAGCAGAGGATGTTGAGGGTGTTTGCCATGCGGCGAAGGTAGATAAACCGTCGCTTTTTTGAGTCGCTGCGCCAACGATTGTAGAGATTGTGGGGATTATTGGGATTCTTTTTTTTGGGCTTTTCAAGCAGGACGTGTTACCAATGTTCTTTTCGCTGCGCGGACGCGCACCGCAGTACCCAACACTTTTTATTCGTGCAAAAAAGTGTTGGGTGTGGTTTTTCGAAGTGGCTGTGCCGGTACAATCACGCAACTGTTTAAGCGGGCTCACCCCTCCTCCACTGCTCGGTGCACCGGTTCAAGATCAGCCCGTTCAGTGTCGGTAAACAATCGGCTGCGGACTACAAAACGTTTACCGTAAGGGATTTCAAGCGAGAAACTCGCGCCTCTTCCCTCGGTCACGTCGATTGTAAGGTGGGTGTGCTGCCAGTATTCGAACTGATCGGCCGACATGTAAAATTCACTGTCTTCGATGCTGCCGAGCATAACGTCGCTGCTGCCCACGCGAAACTCCCCTTTGGGAAAACACATGGGGGCTGAGCCGTCGCAGCAACCGCCGCTTTGGTGAAACATCACGTCGCCATGGTCGACTTTGATTTGGTCAATGAGCTCTTTTGCGGCCGGTGTGAAATCAATGCGTTGGTGTGCCATAGTGAGATTGATAAAAAAGGAGGTCTGGCTGCCCCTCACTGCTGCCAGACCTCCCGTTGGTGGGTTTTAGTTAAAAAAAGCCCAGCTTGTTCTTGTCGTAAGAAATCAGCATGTTCTTGTTCTGACGGTAATGGTTGAGCATCATGAGGTGCGTCTCACGTCCGAAACCTGATTTCTTGTATCCGCCAAACGGTGCATGTGCAGGGTATGCATGGTAACAGTTTACCCATACACGTCCGGCCTGAATGGCGCGCGGCACGGTGTAGGCTTCGTGGGCGTCGCGTGTCCAAACACCGGCACCCAAGCCGTAAAGCGTGTCGTTTGCGATCTCGATGGCCTCTTCGGTGGTTTTGAAAGTGGTTACTGAGGTTACCGGACCGAAGATTTCTTCCTGGAAGACGCGCAT
>DAITMF010000024.1:0-50260 GCA_036835325.1 Flavobacteriales bacterium | reverse complement strand
GACCCACAGCCAGTCGCAGCCAAGAATTATGCCGGTGCGCCTCCAATGGCCATGCAAGAGAGCGCTATGCGGTCAATCAGCGCAGACGAAATGGCCGGCGATTTCGAATCATTCGCCGTTGTTGAGAACCGCCAATCTTTGAATACGCTCTTCGCCATCAATACCCCCTATAGCATCTCGGGCGATAACCGCGTTCATGATGTTGAAATCAAACGAACCACTTTGCTCGCCGTTTACCGCCACCGCGCTGTACCCAAATACGGACGTGATGTTTTCTTGACCGCGGAAATCACGGATTGGGACAAGTACAACCTTCTTCCCGGAGAGGCCAGCGTGTTTTTTGAAGGAAGCTACGCCGGTAAATCGTACATCAACCCTGGAATCACCTCCGACACGTTGAGCATCTCCATGGGGCGCGATCGCAACATCACCGTAGACTACGAAATGATCGGTGATTTCAGCAAAACCACCACCATTGGCAGTAAACGGAAAACAACACGCGGCTACCGCATCAAAGTGCAGAACAACGGCGCGAAAACTGTCGATTTGCGCATAGAAGACCAACTGCCCTTGTCAACGTCGTCTGACATTGAGGTGAAAGCCGAAGAAATCAGCGGTGCAAACTACGATCCCGTTAGCGGTAAAATCACATGGGACATTAAACTCGAACCGGGCAAATCGCAAGAGCGTGTAGTGCGCTTTGAAGTGATCTACCCGAAAAAGAAGGTCATTTCAGGCCTTTGATGTTCACATCTGCCGCCAGCGAACTTTGAAGTAAGCCTCATCAAGTAGGTATTGTTCGGGGATGGATTGTCGTATGGAATCTCGCATGACTTCAAGCAAGCGTTCGCGAACGAACGACTTGTGAACTACCAAACCAATCTCACGAACAGGTTCAGGGGCATTGAAGCTGCGCAAGTAGCCAAAATCGGTTGAGTTTGTCGAAAGGGCAGGGACAAGCGTGTAGCCCATTCCTGACCTTACCAATGCCTTGAGCGCCTCAATCGATCCGCTTCGGTAGTCGAGGTTGTGCATGCCGTGATGAAACCGTCGGCCACAAAGTTCAAGGGTTTGAGCGCGGAAGCAATGCCCTTCTTCAAGCAGTAAAAGCCCTTCCCCGGGCAGGTCATCCATCGTTACGGGGTCATCAACCGCTTCATCGAGCGTATACAATCGGAAAGGCTCATTGAAAAGGGGTATTTCTCGGATGGATGAGTCGTTCAGCGGTGTGGCGAGCAGTCCGATATCGAGGCTGCCCTCGCGCAGCAAATCTAAAATGCGATCAGTTTGGATTTCCCTGATGATGAGGTTGGTATCAGGATAGTCTTTCGTGAACTGAGGCAGGAAGCGCGGCAGGAGGTACGGTGCCAAAGTTGGAATTACCCCGAGTTGGAAGGTGCCGCTCAAATTGGTGTGTTCACCCCTGACAAAGTTGTACAGCTGATCGGCGTGGAAGAGTATTTCACGTGATTTTGCGAGTATGATATCTCCTGCGGGCGTGGGCTGGATGGGCTGCCTGCTTCGGTCGAAAATGACCACCCCCATTTCGTCTTCCAATTTGCGCAATTGCATGGTGAGCGTGGGCTGGGTCACATTGCAGGCTTTGGCTGCACGTCCGAAATGCCGGTGCTTGTCGAGGGCTTCGAGGTAACGAAGTTGCTGCAAGGTCATGGTGTACTCGCTTGTTGATAGATTCTAATTATGCAAGTATAGGAATTATTGATTGGACTTATGAATGCATTCAGTCTACCTTTGTAGAACAATCAAATTCTTAAACCCGTTTACGATGAACCCAATAACAGGAATACAGCCCAAGCACGAGAAAGCCTTAATTGACGCCTTGAACCACTTACTGGCTGACTACCACGTCTACTATCAAAACTTGCGCGGCTTTCACTGGAACATTACAGGTCCCGGATTTTTCGAACTGCACGCTCATTTTGAGCAGTTGTACACAGCTGCGCAGCTAACCATTGACGAATTGGCAGAGCGCGTGCTTACCCTTGGCGGCAGGCCAATGCACACCATGAGTGCATACTTGGGAAACGCCCGCATTGAGGAGGCTCCCGATCATGTTACCGCCGAGGCTACCGTCAAGGCCGCGCTTCAGAACATTGGCCGTTTGCTCGAACGCGAACGTGAAATCGTTTTGTTGGCTTCAGAAGCCGATGATGAGGGCACATCTGACCTCTTAACGCCTTTGATTGCAGCGCAAGAGAAGCAGGCCTGGATGCTCAATGCCTACCTCGGCAACAAATAAACGCTAGATTGTTTGTCGACGGTACAGCTCAGCCATTAAGATGGAGGCCGATACAGCGGCGTTCAGTGATTCAGCACCGCGTTCTCCCGGGATGTTGACGTACGATTGGCAAAGGCGTCGTGCTTCGTCGCGAAGGCCATGGCTTTCGTTGCCTACGATGTAGATACCGTTTCCGAAAGTGCCGCTGTAGAGGTTTTCGCCGTTGAGGTCAAGGCCATACACCGGTAAATTTGATTCGCGAGCAAATACGTCGAGGTCGACATAGTGCAAAGGCAGTCTGAACAACGAACCCATGGCAGCTTGAATGACTTTTGGGTTGAAGCAATCGGCCGTATCAAGTGAAGCCACTACCGCCGGTACCCCAAACCAAGCAGCAGTGCGAAGAAGCGTGCCGAGGTTTCCGGGGTCGCGAATGCCGTCAAGAGCAATGACCCACTTGGCTTCTTTTGGTAGGTGTTCGTTGGGATGAAGGTACCATTGGGGCAATTCAGCCACAGCAAGCAAACCGGGAGCAGTACTCATGCTGGTGATTTGCTCCATTTCGCGTTCTGAAATAAGCGCAGCAAGAGGATGCCGAAGGGCGTCTTCGTTTCGCGTTGTGAAGAGCATTTTTAGCGGCCAGTTGGAGGCCAGAAGTTCATCAACGACCTTGTCGCCCTCGGCAATAAAAAGACCGTATTCGAGGCGAAATTTCTTCTGCCTCAACGATTTCACAATCTTTGCTTGATTTTTGCTGAGCATATCCTTTATGGGTCGGCAAGATAGAACGAAATTTCGGCGATTGAAGGCAATGAACACATACCGCATTTTGGGCGCACTTTTGGTGCTGTTGCTGGTATGGTCGTGCAATCCGACGCGGCGAATGTCAGAGGGTGATAGTTTATTGACGAAGCAACGCATCAGCATTCTTAATGCTTCAAAGACCTTCGATGTGAATGAAGATGACATTTCGGCTGTTTTGCGCCAACGTCCGAACCGTAAGGTGCTGTTTATGCGCTTTCACCTTGGAATGTACAACCTTGTCAATCCATCCAAACAGAAGAAAGTTCACCAGCGCGAGAAGCGAAAAATTGAAGCCAAGATTACCAAGCTTGAGAGCAAAGGCACATTGCCCGACTCTCGAGAGCTACGTGAATTGCGGGCTGATACCTTAGGTTGGCGAGATTGGATGACCGAAACGGTGGGTGAAGCTCCCGTGGTGTTCGATTCAAGCTTAACGAAGAGGTCGATCGATCAAATCGAAACAGTGCTGGCCAAAAATGGCTATTTCAGTGGTGAAGTTGACTTTTCGGTCAAGTACAGCCGCAACGGAAAAAAAGTGAAGCGTTTGATGTACTATGTGAACCCCGGTCTTCCGTACAGAATCAATGCAATTGACTACAACATTCGAGACAATGGAATTCGCAACCGAGAGGAGTTTTTTAAAGTGACTTCACTTGTACAACCCGGAGACCGCTTCAAAGTGAAATCGCTCGATGATGAGCGGCAACGGATCGCCGACTACCTCAATAACCGTGGATATTACTCGTTTTCGAAAGACTTTATTACGTTCAATGCCGATAGCACCATAGGCCGGCGAATGGTCGATGTTGAAATGAATATTCGGAGGCCACAAATTCCTTCCCAAGGAACCGATTCGGTCGTAACGGCTGACCACACGCGCTACTTCATCGGAAAGATTTTCATTCATACGAATTACGATGCAAGTGACCGAGAGTATGAAGCCACTGACACGCTCCACACCGAACAAATGGGCGATGTTTACATCTTGAGCAGAGGTGAACTCTCTATCAAACCTGAATTGCTGCTTTTTTTGCTTGATTTCAGACCGGGCGATCTTTACCAGAAAGACCGCGTTGACATGACCTATCGGCGCATGGTGCAATTGCCCATTGTGCGCAGTTTGTCGATTCAGTTTGCGCGCGACGAAAGCAGCACCCAAGATGTGCTCACCTGCACCATTTACGTTTCTCAATTAAAGCGCAAAGCCATAGCATTCGAATCAGGTGTGACCCACCGTGACGGGCTGTTTGGTTTGAACGGAAGCATGAGCTTCAACCACCGCAATGTGTTCAGCGGAGCTGAGCTTGGCAGTTTTCGAATTGTCGGAGGGGTTGAAGCCCAGCAACCACTCACATTGGTCGAAAACACCGAAACCGCCCAAGTCGATGACTTTACTGACAATCTTCGCTTTAACACCTTCGAGATAGGACCGGAACTGACCCTCAATTTCAACCGTTTTTTCCCGTTCACCATGTCAGCATTTCGTCGGTCAAACGCCCCTCGAACAACCCTTTCGACCGCGTTCAATTACCAGAACAGGCCTGACTACACACGTCAACTCTATCAGTTTAGGTACTCTATGACCTACACTGAGAATGCAGATCGTGGCTCACGGATTTTTTGGGACATCTGGGAATTGAGCACGATTAAGATTGAAAAGTCAGACGCATTCCAAAACTTGCTTGATCGCTTGAACGACGTCTTCCTTTCAACCTCCTACCAAGACCACCTGATTTCATCAAGCAGGGTGGGTTGGGTGATCAACACGCAAAAGCCGCAAATCCAAAAGCGCTACTATTTTAATAGGGTTTCGCTCGAAGCTGCCGGGAATTTGCCACGACTTGGATTTACACTTGCAGGCACTGAACGTGATGAAGACAACAGCTACCGTATCGGCGGCATTCAATTTGCTCAATACGTTAAGCTCGAAAACGATTTTAGGTATTACCGACGATTGGATGAAAAGAATGCTACCGCTTTCAGAATTCATGCCGGCGCCGGATTGCCAGGAACGAACTTAAGCGTGTTGCCATTCGAGAAGAGCTTCTTTGCCGGTGGTGCCAACGGCATCCGTGCATGGCGTCCGCGCACCCTTGGGCCCGGCAGCTACCGCGACAGCACGGCTCTGGTTACCTTTAACAACATTGGTGAAATCATTCTTGAAGGTAGCATTGAATACCGTTTTGAGCTAACCCAAACAGTTGAAGCGGCCCTCTTTGTTGACGCCGGTAATATTTGGCTGTTTAAGGAAGAAGAAACCCGCCCTGGCAGCGGTTTTGCCTTTGACCGTTTTCCTGGAGAAATTGCGTTTTCGGCCGGCATTGGCTTGAGGTTCGACTTTGACTTCTTCCTTGTGCGATTTGACCTCGCGGCCCAAATGAAAGATCCGTCGATGGCGCCCGGCGAGCGCTGGGCGTGGCAGCCGAAAGACCGCTACCGAGAGTTCGTGGAAGGCATACAGCTTAATCCGGTGAATGGCTTTTTTCCACCAGTGAATTTTAACCTAGGTATTGGATATCCATTTTAATTCACAAACGTATGACGCCGCTGTTTAAGAAGTTGAACTTCAAAGACCATGCTTCGGTGCTGGTTTTAGACCTACCTGACGAACTTCGCGAAGCGTGTGCTAGCCAATCAGAATTCACCTCTATGGTGTACAACCAATCAGAACTTCAGGGCACCTCATTCGCAATGGCATTCGTGCGTACCCTTGAAGGTGTTGAAGAAGCTGTCAATGCCTTGCTGCCCATCCTCGAAGGCGACGCTGTGCTGTGGATGTGCTATCCGAAAGGCAGTTCGAAACGCTACAGTTGCACCTTCAACCGCGATACCGGATGGAGCAGCTTGGGCAAAGCTGGCATGGAACCCGTGCGCCAAGTTTCGGTGAACGACGATTGGTCGGCCCTTCGCTTCCGCAAAAGTACCTACATCAAAAACATGACGAGGAGCACTGAAATGGCCATTTCAGATGAAGGACGGGAACGGACATCCATCCAACCCAAAAAAAGACAGCGGCGATGAACCTGCGCTTGAACGATGCTTGGAGGTCGCTTTTGGAAGACGAATTCAACCAGCCGTACTTCGAACAACTCGTTCAGTTTGTGAAAGCAGAGTACGAAAGCGGGTCATGTTACCCCAAAGGAAGCCTGATATTCAACGCCTTTGATCAATGCGCTCCAAACGACGTTAAGGTCATAATTTTGGGGCAAGACCCCTACATCAATCCCGGCCAAGCCCAGGGATTGGCGTTTTCGGTGCCTGAGGAATCGCAGTACCCGCCATCGCTTAGGAACATTTACAAGGAGATTGAGTCGGATTTGAACCGGCCGTCAAAAACAAAGGGCGATTTGACCGCATGGGCAAAGCAAGGCGTTTTGCTGCTGAACTCTAGCTTGACCGTTCGTGCAGGTGAATCGGGTTCGCACCAAGGAAAAGGTTGGGAGCGCTTCACCGATCGCGTTATTGAATGCATGGGCAATGGCGATCGGCCACGCGCTTTTTTGCTTTGGGGGAGCCATGCGCAACGCAAAGCCACGCTCATAAATCAATCAACGAACCTTGTGCTGGAAGCTCCGCATCCATCTCCGCTTTCAGCACACCGTGGTTTTTTTGGCTGCAAGCACTTTTCAATGACGAACGCCTGGCTTAATGCAAATAAATTGCAACAAATTGACTGGTAGTTAATGCAACATTGTTACATTTGCTAGGTAAACGCCATTGATTGGTTTGGTGGCGTTCATGTATGCAAATGCAACGCACCCTTTTCTCCATGCTCATTTTGTTGGTTGCCGCGACTTCGGTGGCTGGTCAAGTGCTGCACGGACATGTCATTGACGCGGCTACCCGAATGCCCGTGGAAGGTGCGGTTGTTTCTGTTGAAGGTGCATTTCCCGTAGTCACTTGCAACCATGGTGAGTTTACATTGGAGCTTGCTGCCGGTGACCACGCAGTGCAGGTTAGCTATGTGGCGTACGCCGCCTATTCAGCTATAGTGAGCGTGACGGGTGATCTTCACCTTGACATTTCCTTGGAACGAATCAACGTTCGGTTGGATGAAGTAACTGTTTTTGCTCCACGTCAAATCTTGTCATCGGGGAGCATTGATCCGGTTGTGCTGCGGCCGGGGCCTGAACACTTCAACACCGATGTCAATTTGCACCTTGGAGCTCTTCTGCGCCAGCTTCCGGGCGTATCAAGTGTGAATACGGGCGCCTCGGCAGGCTTGCCGTGGATTCGCGGTTTGGGCGGAAGTAGGGTAGGCGTATTCATCGATGGGGTGCCCCAGCAGAATCAGCAATGGGCTGTTGACCATGGCTCTGACATTGACCCTTGGATGGCCGAACGCATTCGTGTATACAAAGGTCCCTCAACCCTTTTGTTTGGTCCTAACGCATCGGCCGGTGTTGTGGCGGTTGACCCGGCTTCGCCAATGACCCCGCAGAGTTTTTCGGTGGGCGTGTTTGGTCGAGGTCAATCGGTCAACGACGGTTTTGAAAGCGGTTTGAAGCTGGCCAAGCGCTGGAAACGCCTGCAAATTGAAGTCCGTGGTATTGTTCGCGAGTACGCCGATTTGCGCGTACCGGCGAATGATTTTGTGCACCTGAGTCGCGTATTGCCCATTGTTAACGAGCGGCTTGTGAACACCTCGGGAGAGTCAAATGCCCAGCAGCTTCGCCTGCGTTGGGAGAATGGAAACAACAGCAGTTGGAGACTGGAGGCCCGCAGAAGCTTCCAAGAAACGGGTATTTTCCCGGGAATATTCGGTATACCGACCATCCCGATGCTGCAAGGCGACGGTGATGCACGCCTAACCGCTTTGCCCCGTATGACTTCAGAACACCGTGCCCTTTCTTTGGTGCACGAGCGCACGGGCGAATGGGGCGACCTGCGCTTTACAGCCGGGTGGCAACGGTCGCACCGCCAAGAACTCGGGCCGCCGCACAGCCATGGCAATGCACCTTTGCCCAGCAGCCCGCTTGCACTCGATTTGAGCTTGTCAAGCGCGTTTGCGAGTATTCAGGCCGAACGCAAAATCGGTGCCAATCGGCGCATTTTCTCGGGTGCCCAGTTGGAGGCGCTTGATAACCGGTCTTCGGGTTGGGAGTTTTTGGTCAGCGACTACAGCAGTGCCACTGCCGGTGCCTTTGTTGGCATGGAAGGTTTGGTTTCTTTTTTTGGGGGACGGATGGATGGCGGCTTCCGCATCGACGCCGCGTGGGTTCAAACGAGCGCCTTCGCTGAACCCGTTTACGACACCAACCAGCAAGTGGTCGGCAGCGCATTGCTGTCGGATGCTGTATCGGAAGCCTTTCCCGGAGTATCGGCCAATCTACTATGGTCGCGCAATTTGAATGCGCACCGCTTATTCACCGTTCAGCTTGCACGGTCGATTCGATTCCCTACGGCCTATGAGCTTTCAGCCAACGGCGTGCACCATGGCACCTTCAGGCACGAACAAGGCAATGCCGATTTACAAACCGAAGCGGGTTACCAACTCGATATGAACATTGCGGGATTCAACGATGCGTTGAATTGGGAGCTGTCGCCTTTTGCTGGTTACTACGACAATTTCATTTTTCTTGCCCCGGCAGGTCGATTTTCAACTCTGCCACATGCCGGTCAACTTTATGCCTTTGAGCAAGCTCAGGTTTTCAGAAGCGGGGCAGAGCTTACCTTGCGCTACCGTTGGCAGCAAACGCTGCTGTTCACCCTCACCGGTGAGTACCTCATGCAGTACAACCTCGATGAAGGCATGGCATTGCCGTGGACGCCACCGCTCAAGGGCGAGCTTCACGTGAAGTGGCAGCCGCAGAAGCTTCCGGTTTACATCAGAGGCACTTACACTGGAGTCGCCTCCCAAAATGCGGTTGACCGCAACGAAGTGCCCACCGAAGGCTATTCACTGGGCTCGGTTGCCATTGGCGGAAATTTGGCTCAATCGCTCAAATGGTCGGCCTATGTGAGCAATGTCTTCGATGCGCGGTACATTGACCATTTGAGCCGTTACAAATTGCTCAATCTCCCGGAAGCAGGCCGCAATTTTGGCTTCCTCCTCATTTATGAATTCAACTCAAAACACACATAACAATCAACGCCATGAAAAAAGCAGGTTTACTTTTCTTAGCAGGTGTGGTGCTTTTCTTAGCATCATGCAAAAACACCGATGAAGATGCACCGCTCATCGGAGATGTTCGCATCAACGGCGCTCTTGCCGGAGATCACATCCACATCGAAGCCGGAGAACCGGTTGAAATCAGCATCCGGGTGACCGACAACGAATCGTTGGGACAGCTGAAAATCGATATCCACGCAAACGATGATGGGCATAGCCATGGAGACCACGAGCACAGCGGAGGTGGCGTCGAAGGCGAATGGGAGGTGCTCCAGGTGGTGAACCTTGAAGGAACCGACCAAACCGTGACCCGCAGCTTTACCGTGCCTCAAACCGTTCGAGGTCCATGGCACTTGCTCATCAACGTGATCGATGAGGCCGGAAATGAGTCAACTCAGCGTTTCATTGAGCTTGACATTGACAACGAAATCATTCCCTTGATTGATGTCGACGCCATCAACGGTGTTGAACCGGTTGGAGAAGTAGAAATCGCTCCTGGTAGTGCAATCGCATTTACGGGAGAGGTTACAGATAATGCCGGTTTGGTCGAGGTGCACGTTGAGGTGAAATTGGAAAATGGCACCGTTATTTACGAGATGGAGTACGATGTGGTCGGCGCACTCAGCTTCGACTTGGCAACAGCCAACTTCACACTTCCTGACAATCAAGGTCAGGTGCATGGAGAACTCCACATCAAGGCCAAGAACGTGAACGATTTCACAAGTGAAGCGCACTTTGAAATGCACTTCGAATAATCAATCTTCAAGCATCCAAATGGCTTCCTCGAGCTCTGACCGGGTCTTGAGGTCGTGCAATCGAATGGCCAGGTGAAGGCCGTCACGGTACACTTGCAGCGCACGAAACTCATCGCCGGCTTCCTCAACGAGCTTACCCAACTGATAATAGGTGGGTAAATAATCAGGATGCTCATTGCGCAATGCTTCGAAAACCTCTCTGGCCTTGTCAGGGAGGTTTTCTTTTTTATACTCCAAAGCAAGGGCGTAACGCGCAAACGAATCATTTGGATTTTCGCGCAACAAATCAAGCAGAAGTTCTTTTCGGTTCATCGTTCGTGAAGCACCATTAGATGTTGTTGTTCATACCCTAACGCAACGGTCGATCCCAATTCCGGCGCTTCATTGCTGCGGGCAAGCAACAGATGTGCATCGGTTTGCACTCCTACCAAATAGTGGCCACCTTGGTACAGAGCGTGTTCAACCGTTCCGATGATGGTCTTTTCTGTTTTTTGGGATGGATGGACGATGTTAAGGTGTTCAGCCCGAATCACTACGCTTTTTCCGTCGACTTTCCCTAAGGTGCTGCAGGGGCCCATCAAGCCTGCCGCGTAGGTGTCTGCGGGTTGGGCATAAATTTCTTGGGGAGTGCCCGCCTGACGGATGCATCCGTCTTTCAGTACCACAATGCTGTCAGCTACGGCCAAAGCATCTTTGGTGTCATGGGTTACAAAAATGGCGTTCATGCCCACTTTTCGAAGAATGGAGCGCAACTCCATACGAAATCCAAATTTGAGCGATTCGTCGATGTTGCTAAAGGGTTCATCCAACAGCAAGATTTCCGGTGCGGCGGCTAGCGACCGGGCGATTGCGACACGTTGTTGCTGGCCTCCGCTAAGTTCGTGTGGTTTTCTTTGTCCCAATCCATCCAATCCAACCAAATTCAACCAATCATCGATGCTCAGGGAGTCAGCAGCCGATTTGCCGATGGCAATGTTCTGGTTTACGGTGAGGTGTGGAAAAAGGGCGTAGTCTTGAAAAACCATTCCCACGCGGCGTTTTTCGGGCACTACGAAGCGGTTCCGGTCTACAAGTATGTTTTCATTGAGGACGATACTGCCGCTGCTTGGTCGCTCAAAACCCGCAATCAACCGCAACAAGGTGGTTTTTCCGCTGCCGCTTTCACCGAGCAGTGCAACGAGTTCGCCTTGTTTGGCAGAGAAACTGCAATTCTCAAGCACGCGTGTTTTGCCATACGCGTGATGAATGCCATTGATGTTCAGGAAAGCGCTCACTCGGTTCGTAAGATACGGTGCAGCAAAAGTACAGGAATCAATCCGACTGCAATAACCGAAAGGGCAGGGAGGGCGGCGCGCGCCAACATTTCATCGTCGGCGTATTCAAACGCTTTGGTCGCCAAGGTACTGAAGTTGAACGGACGAAGAATCAGTGTCAGCGGAAGCTCTTTCAGCATGTCAATCATCACCAGAATCGCTGCCAAGCGAATTCCCGGTAGACTCAATGGGAGGTAGATTTTATGCAAGAGCCGCCAAGGTTTCATGCGAAGACTTTGGCCTGCTTCAAACATCCTGGCCGAGCGTTTTTCACTTTCAGCGTGAAGTGGCTGATACGCCACGCCCGAAAACCGAATTGTGTAAGCAAAGATGAGCATGGTGAAACCTCCGCTGAGCACAACTCCAAGGGTGGCCGTTGAACGGTCTGTAAACGCTGAAAGCATCAATATTCCTACCGCAATGATGGCACCCGGTAGGCTGTAACCCAAACTAATGCTTTTTCCAACGGCAAAGGCCAAGGGTGTTTTCACCAAAAGACGAACAAATTGTGTAAACACCACTAGGCCGATAATGACAACTGTGGCGATGAGGGCGGTTTTCAGACTGTTCGCAGAAAGGGTTGCCCACTCGGAGGCTGCGCGACCTAGGTCGGCGCCTGTAAGCAGCCAGAGCAGGTAAACCACCGGCATTACAAATGCGATAGAGAACAATGTTACACTCAATCCCGTTGCAAGTACAGCAGTAGAACCATCTAGTTTCAAGCGTTGCAGGGGGCGAGACCGGTGCGATTCTGTAACCTTGTTTTTTCGGTTGTACCATCCTTCCAGCAAGGCGAGCACCGCAACAAGCGCAAAGAGCATCAAGGCGAGACGAACTGCCGATGCCAAATCTCCCATGGCAAACCACGCTCTGAAAATCCCCATGGTGTAGGTTGGTACGCCGAAGTACTTCATGGCGCCGTAGTCATTAAGGACTTCCATAATTACCAAGAACACACCTCCGGCGAGGGCAGGGCGCAGCAATGGCAATACCACCTTGGAAATCACCTTTCGGTTTGATAAGCCGAGCGAGCGAGCACTTTCAAGGTAGCTGTTGTAACGGCTTTGTAAGGCCACTCTGCTGGTCGCAAAAACGTATGGATACAGCACCAGTGAAAGCACCAAAATCAACCCGCCACGGTGCATGAAATCGAGGTGCCACCCGTTTTGGCCAATGCTCCGACCGATCAAATCAAGCGGTCCGGTGAATTCAAAAAAACCTGAGAAGGCGTAGGCCGCAATGTACGAGGGCAGGGCAAGGGGCAGTAAAAGTGCGATGGAGAAAAAACGCCTCAGCGGAAAATCGTACAATGATGTAAGAATGGCAAAACCTCCGCCCAGCAAAAGACTCAAGAATCCAACACCTGTCATAACGACCAATGTGTTCATTGTGTATTCGCCCAAAACGGTTGAGCGCAGGTTATTCCACCCTGAGGGGTCGTTTGTTGACCATCCTCCAAACAAAAATAAAAAGGGCAGGAGCAGGAGCATTGCACATGCCACTGCTCCTGCCAGCCAAACGATTCGCTTCGATTTTAGTTCCAACCCGCGCGGTTAAATACCTCTACGGCTTGGCGATTGTACTCACCCAATTTGCCAATGGGCAATGTGTCAGGAATCAGATCGCCAAACGATTCAAGGTCACGTGAAGCAGCCACTTTGGGGTTTGCAGGGTACTCGTAGTTGGCCTCGGCAAACCGTGTTTGAATGGTTGGTGAGGTCAAGTACTCAAGCAGTTTAATGGCGTTCTCTTTGTTGGGAGCGTGTTTGGTAACGCCTGCACCCGAGATGTTGATGTGCGTACCACGTTCTTGGTTCGGGAACAACAGTTTTACAACGGCTGCTGCTTGGCGTTCAGCTTCGTTGTCGCTGTTCATCATTTTGCCGAGGTAGTACGTGTTTACGAATGCCAAATCGGCTTCTCCGGCGGCGATGGCTTTGATTTGGTCGCGGTCATTTCCCTTGGGCTCGCGGGCGAAGTTGGCGACTACGCCTTTGGCCCATGCTTCTGCTGCACTGTCGCCATTGTGTGCAATAATTGAAGCCAACAACGATTGGTTGTATTCATTTGAAGAACTGCGAGCAACGATTCGGCCTTTCCACTCAGGATTCGCAAGGTCTTCAATGCGGCTGAGTGAGTCAATGGCGACCCGTTCAGGATGGTATACAATCACACGGGCACGAACGGTCAAGGCGGTCCAATAACCATCAGTATCGCGAAGGTGCGCGGGGACGTTCTTTTCAATCTCAGGTGAAGTGGCAGGTTGAAGCAAATCTTCACTGTAAGCTCGGTACAAGCGGCTTGCATCTGAGGTGATCAAAAGGTCGGCAGGAGAATTGGCCGCCTCGGTTTGCAGTCGCACGATCAATTCATCGGCTCCGGCACTCACAACATTTACCTTGATGCCGGTTTCTTTCTCAAAGTCATCGAAGATTTGTTGGTCAACGTCGTAGTGACGATGTGAGTAAACATTGACGACTTGTTCACCGCTTTCACCGGTCTCGCCACAAGCAACAAGAAGCAAGGCGATTATAGGTAGAAGAATTTTTTTCACGAGGGGGTATTGGAGGTACAAAAGTAAGGAGGGGATGCGTTCAACGGCATCCCCTCAATAGGTGATTTGCAATTACATATTGCGTCGGTACTGGCCGCCTACGCGGAACATCGCGTCGGTAATCTGTCCAAGTGAACACACCTTGCACGCCTCCATCAGCTCAGCAAAAACATTTCGGTTATCAATCGCTGCCTTCTGAATCTTGGCCAAGGCCTGTGAAGCCTGACTTTCATACGCCTTATGCAGCTCATTCAACATGGTGATCTGGTACTCTTTCTCTTCAGTTGTGGCACGAATAACCTCGCCGGGAATCTCCGTTGGTGAACCTTTCTTGTTTAAGAAAGTATTCACGCCAATAATGGGGTATTCTCCGGTGTGCTTGAGTGTTTCGTAATACAAGCTTTCTTCTTGAATCTGACCACGCTGGTACATGGTTTCCATCGCGCCCAGCACGCCACCTCGCTCAGTGATGCGGTCAAATTCACTCAATACGGCTTCTTCAACAAGGTCGGTTAACTCTTCAATGATGAACGATCCTTGGAGCGGATTTTCATTTTTCGCCAACCCGAGCTCTTTGTTGATGATCAACTGAATGGCCATGGCCCTGCGCACAGAGGCTTCTGTGGGTGTGGTGATGGCTTCATCGTAGGCGTTGGTATGCAGTGAATTGCAGTTGTCGTAAATGGCGTACAACGCCTGTAGGGTAGTGCGAATGTCGTTGAAGTCAATCTCTTGCGCGTGCAACGAACGGCCCGATGTTTGAATGTGGTACTTCAGCATTTGTGAGCGGGCATCAGCACCGTACTTGTTGCGAAGTGCTTTTGCCCAAATGCGCCGTGCAACACGTCCAATGACAGCGTACTCCGGATCAATTCCGTTCGAGAAGAAGAACGAGAGGTTCGGGCCGAACTTGTTGATGTCCATCCCTCGGCTCAAGTAGTACTCAACGTAGGTGAAGCCGTTCGAAAGGGTAAATGCCAGTTGTGTGATAGGGTTTGCGCCCGCTTCAGCAATGTGATAGCCCGAAATCGAAACCGAGTAGAAGTTGCGAACGCTCTGCTCAATAAAGTAGGCTTGTACGTCACCCATCAAGCGCAGTGCGTATTCCGTGCTAAAAATGCAGGTGTTCTGTGCTTGATCTTCTTTAAGGATGTCGGCCTGAACGGTGCCACGCACTACATTCAGTGTATCGGCCTTGATGGTTTCATACACGTCAGGAGGCAGAACTTCGTCTCCGGTTGCACCCAAAAGCAACAGGCCGAGTCCGTCATTGCCCTCCGGTAGTTCGCCTTGGTAACGCGGCCTAACAAGGCCCTTGTCGTCCCATTTGGCCTTCAGTACGCGCTCCACTTCGCCTTCCAAGCCGTTGGCACGGATGTACTTCTCGCACTGCTGGTCAATGGCCGCATTCATGAAAAAACCCAAAAGCATGGGTGCCGGGCCGTTGATGGTCATCGAAACACTCGTCATGGCATCGGCCAAGTCAAAGCCTGAATACAACTTTTTCGCATCATCAAGGCAGCAGATTGATACGCCTGAGTTGCCGATTTTACCGTAGATGTCGGGTCGGTGTCCGGGGTCGTTTCCGTAAAGGGTTACAGAGTCAAAAGCTGTAGACAACCGCTTGGCGGGCATCCCCAACGAAACATAGTGAAAGCGTTTGTTGGTGCGCTCCGGGCCACCTTCGCCTGCGAACATGCGCGTGGGGTCTTCACCTTCTCGCTTAAAGGGGTAAATGCCTGAAGTGTAGGGGAATTCACCCGGGACGTTCTCCTGAAGCATCCAGCGCAGCAACGACCCCCATGCTTTGTACTTTGGCAGGGCCACTTTGGGTATGTCGTTGTGCGAAAGCGAGCGTGTTTTGGTAGGTATTCTGAGCTCCTTGTCGCGTACCTTAAACACGTACTCATCGGCAGCGAAGCGGGCCACTTTGGTGTCCCAGTCTTCAAGCATTGCCAAATTCCTCGGGTCAAGATCAAGCGCAATGTGCGCGTACTCTTCATCCATGCGTTTAACAAGTCGATCGCGGTCATCCAATGAAGACGCTTTCAGGTGCGCAGTCGTCAAACGAACGGCATACAACTTCTCGGCAACCTCGCACTGCTGGTTGACCCATTGGTCGTATGATCGGTTGTTCTCAGAAATCTCGCTGAGGTAGCGGGTGCGGTTGGGAGGAATGATGTAAATCTTCTCACTCATGCCGCCGGTGAGCTCAAAATCCGATTTCAGCTCGGTCTCGGTTTTTGCGCTGATCGTATCCATCAAGGCGCGGTAGAGCGCGTTTGTCCCCGGGTCATTAAACTGCGATGCAATCGTACCGAACACCGGCAGTGTTTCATCGTCTGCATCCCAAAGTTGGTGATTGCGCTTGTATTGCTTGCGCACGTCACGTATGGCATCCATGGCTCCACGCTTGTCAAACTTGTTGATCGCAACCACGTCGGCAAAATCAAGCATGTCGATCTTTTCCAGTTGCGTGGCGGCGCCAAACTCAGGCGTCATGATGTACAAGGCCACGTCGCTGTGGTCCATAATCTCCGTGTCTGACTGCCCAATGCCCGATGTTTCAAGAACGATTAGGTCAAAACCTGCGGCTTTCAAAATTGAAACGGCATCGTTGACGTGCTTGCTGAGTGCCAGGTTGCTTTGCCGGGTGGCAAGGGAGCGCATGTATACGCGGTCGTCTTTAATGGCGTTCATCCTGATGCGGTCACCCAAAAGCGCCCCTCCGGTTTTGCGCTTTGATGGGTCAACCGAAACAATGGCGATGTGTGCGCTCTTGAAATCGAGCAAAAAGCGCCGCACAAGTTCGTCAACCATCGATGATTTTCCAGCTCCGCCTGTTCCGGTAATGCCCAAAACAGGGGTTTTGCTTTTTTGGGCCGCTGCGCGGATGGGCTCAAGCATAGCATTCGCCTCTTCCGGATAGTTCTCAGCTGCCGAAATGATGCGGGCAATAGCGCCGTGGTTGGTCGTTTTAAGCTGCTTAACCTCTCCGTTCAATCCAACTCCGGTCGGGTAGTCGGCCTGTTGAATCAAATCATTGATCATGCCTTGAAGCCCCATTGACCTTCCGTCATCCGGATGGTAAATGCGCGCAATGCCATAGGCATGCAATTCCTTAATTTCTTCCGGAAGAATCGTTCCACCTCCACCACCGAAGATGCGTATGTGCGAAGCTCCCTTCTCCTTAAGGAGGTCATGCATGTATTTAAAGTACTCCAAGTGCCCGCCTTGGTAAGAGGTCATGGCAATGGCTTGAGCGTCTTCTTGGATGGCACAATTCACCACCTCTTCGGCACTGCGGTCGTGGCCAAGGTGAATCACCTCACAACCCGATGACTGCATTATACGGCGCATAATGTTGATGGCTGCGTCGTGACCATCGAAGAGCGAAGCCGCTGTGACGATGCGGACTTTATTCTTAGGAATATAGGGTGCAACGGTTTGCATAGGGCGCTTTTTTTCGAGCTTCAAAGGTACTGTAAACCCGCAATAGTGTGGCGATGTTCGGCAATCTATGCAGCCCATGACCCGATTTTGGCATTTATGCCTTGAATCGTATGCATTGGTGATTTTCGTAACTTCGGGAAGCAACAAGTTCCCGAACTTCGGGTTATTAAGTTTAAAGGAAAGCGTGATGAATACTGTAAACATCAAAGAAGAACTCATCAAAAACCGCTCGCGTCGATTGGCCGAAGCGCCGGATGCTCTAATCGACCAAGCGCTCAATCTTATTGACGATGCCTACTTCCGCGAACGACAAGTGGTCGAGCGCATTAAAGGCGAGAAACGAAGCGAGCAGGAATTCTCGTGGGCGTCACTCGACCCTGACCGCTTGTACGCGCTTGACGATATACGCTCAACGTGCATTCAGTACCGTTTGCGCTTTCTTGATTCAGCCAAATTTAAGGGAGAAATTCCCTACGAAGCAGTGCTTGAGATCCGCCGGTTGGAGAAACAAGTAGGTGCTGAATTGAGTGACTTTGCCATCATGGCTCCTGATGCACGCTTCAAACTTGAAGATTGCGACAAAGACCCTGTGCTGTTCGTGAAGCTATCAAACAATTACTACTACTACATCCACCAGTGGGGCAATGACATGGCGTGGTACCGTAAAATGATGGTATGGCCTTTGCGCAGTTTTGCAACGCTCGGCGCCAGCATCGCAATGGTCTCGTTGTTGCTTTCGTTTTTAGTGCCCACCGAACTTTTACTGGGAGAGTCTGCAGCGCAATCAGGGTTCGCACGCATGGCCCTTTTCTTTTGGTTTTTGGTGAGCATTACATCCATTGTGACCTACGTCGGTTTCGCCTTCTTCAAGAATGTGACCGCAAATCAATGGAATAGCCCGTTCTACAAACAAGAGTTTTAAAGCCGCTCATTTTTTGTGATTACCGGGTTCAACGGCCTCCGGGCTAGCTCCATCCATCCAATCCCATAAACTCAAAAGAGTGTTGAAGTGCGCAGGAACAGGCGCGCTAACAGTTAGTTGAGTACCATTTGGGTGTTTAAATGACAAACTTTCTGCATGCAGAAAGAGCGGCTCCAAGTGAAGCTGATCTCTGAAAACCGCATTGTGCTTCTTGTCGCCATGACGGCTGTCGCCAATGATTGGATGCCGTATTTTATCGAAATGCATCCGTATTTGATGGTACCTGCCGGTCTCTGGAAACGCGCGTACAAGCGAATAACGCGAGCTTGGGTACCGCGAGACACTCATGTTGATCTCGGTATGCTTTAGGGTTTCGAACCGTGTAAGTGCCTCGCGTTCTTTGGTGTCACCTTCAGCGAGCAAGGGCGCGTCAATTGCACCTTCGCTTGGCGTGAAGCCCCGAACCACTGCGAGGTAGTGCTTCTCAACGCGTCTGGCATTGAATTCTTCACGCAAATAACTCAGCACTTCATTCGATTTGGCAAAAAGAATGGCTCCACTGGTAGCCTTGTCAAGTCGGTGTGCGGGGTGAAGTCGCTCAGACCGTGTAGAACTCAATTCGCGAAGCAAATTTCGGTCTTCGTAATAGTCCATCGCACTTCGGTGCACGAGCATGCGGTTCGGTTTGCTCACAACAATGAGCGCCTCATCTTCAAACAATACCTCGATTGTACCAATTGGATCTTGCTTCATGCCCGCTGTTTCAAACGCCGAAGATGAGAATAGGAGAGAGGCCGTACAACCTTTCGACCTAATTTTTCGACTTGCTAACGCACAGGTGCGTTTTTTTTGGGGATGGATGAGCAACTTTTCTTGTCCTAACCAAGGCAAACGGGAATTGGAAGTGTTGACGCATTTCTTACCTTTGCTTGTTCCGTAGAAAACCAAGATGGATCTGCCCGCGGGGTGCCCTGCAGCAGTGCAACGTATGATTCAGAACATGAAGATCGATACTTCTTTGTTGCGAAGCCGCGTAATGAAAGCTTTACCTCCACGAGGTGCTTTCATTGCCATGGCGCTTCTGGTAGGTTTAGAATCTCAAGCGCAATTGCTTCAAGTTGTCGTAGAGGAATTTGACCCTGCAACACTTAACCCGGCATGGGCAACCGACCCGGCCATTCCGGCAGGACTCACAACCTACCGGATTTATGCGGAGATGGCGAATCCCACTGATGCCGTCATCGAGCTTACCTCGCAGCAGGTGGTGCTTCCGGGAGGAAGCGTCGAAAACTGTCTTGAAACCTTCATCAATACCACTACGACGTGGTACAACGATGTGACATTCGGTGGTAATTTGGGCTCCGAAATAAACCCGCTGTTTTGCACAATCTTCCCATCGATCTGCGGTGACTCTTGGCTTACAATCGGAGCTGCGAATTCCGGCCCTGGTGTCACTGTGTTTGAAATCGGTTACCAACCGGAAATCACGGCCTCGTTCGATACCAATCCCGGTGTGAATTTTTTCGGAAACGATGGTTCGGTGTTTTCAACCCCTGGTAGCGCAAACACCTTGCCGGTAGGTCCTAACAACCGAGTTCTCCTGGCCCAATTGACCACCGATGGTGATATTTCCTATGGCATCAATATCTCGGTACAAATCGGAGGCGTGCTGGGTACGCCATTTACAATTTACACACACGGCGATTGTACGATTCCTCAGAATGAGGCCTTGGGGCTAACCTACCTCGAATCGCCCGACTTGGGCCTGCTTGGTCCTGCTGTCATTGCTTCCGCTGACGTACCCAATGACAATCTTTGTGAGGGTGAAGATATCGCTGAAGTGTGCGTTGATATCACACTTGGTACACCACCTTTCGAACTTTCCCTCATTTCAAATGCAACCGGCCAAGTGGTTGAAACGTTAACCGCTCCCGCCACCGGCGAATATTGCTTTTCCAATATCGGCTGCGTAAACGGTAACGGTGAATATTCCATTGAAATTGTTGCAGGAAATGGGTTCACACAAACCGTAACTGCCGAGGTCGCTTGTCCTCAAGAATTGACCCTAAGTACCGATGTCAATGCTGTGACATGCGCCGGACAGGCCGATGGATCGATTACCGTCTCGGTCACCGGTGGAACAGGAACCGTCACCGTTGATACCGATGTGCCTGGATTTGTCGGCTTTTCGGGAAATTCCCCCTTCAATACCGTCATTGATAATGTCGCAGCAGGAACCTACACCGTTACTGTGACTGACGAAAATGACTGCACCGTATCTGCCCAAATTACGCTCGACGAACCCGAATCGCTGGTTGTGGATGCAACAGCCAACGACATGTTGTGCGCAGGCGAGTGCAACGGTCAAGTTGCATGGTCAGCGCAAGGCGGTACCCAGCCCTATTCACTCATTGTGATCGATGCAGATGGGAATCAACAAAATCCGAATACCCTATGCGCCGGAGATTACACAGCGACCATCAGTGATGCAAACGGTTGCAATGCCTCAATACCGGTAACTGTAAATGAACCACCGGCAATTCAGTTTACAGCAGGCCCTTCCGATGTGAGCTGCAACGGATTGAATGACGGAACCATCTGCTTTTTCGAAATCACCGGAGGTACAGGCGACCTCGTTTGGCGAATTTCCGCTCCAGTGTCACAGGCAACACCGTTCGGTACGTCGCAGTGCTTTGAGAACCTTCCAGCCAACACCTACACCGTAACCTTTCAAGACGAGGCAGGGTGCACAGTCACTCAAAACAACATCGTTATCGACGAGCCCGGCCCACTAAACATTAGCCTTGATGCAACCGACATCAGCTGCTTCGGTGCAGGTGACGGCTCAGTCGAAGTAAACTTTACCGGGGGAACCGGCCAAGTGACGCTCATTTCGCCCTCCGAAGTAAGCCTGCCCGCAACGGTTGAGAACCTCGAAGCTGGCATTTACTTCTTCGAAATCATCGATGAAACCAACTGCACGGCATCAGCAGAAGTCGAAATCGAAGAACCTGAATTGCTCACGCTTTCAATTGATACCGTTTTTGACATTTCGTGCGGTGGAACCTGCAACGGTGCCGTTGGCCTAACCATTGAAGGCGGTACGGGCAACGTTGAAATCCTTTTGAATGGCATTCCCTCAGGTACTACCAATCTCTGTGCGGGAGACTATGAAATCACCATCATCGACGAAAACGGTTGCGAAGTGACTGATTTCTTTGACATCGTTGAGCCTGAACCAATTGCCTTCCTCATCAACGTAAACAACGTTACCTGTACCGGAATGAACGACGGTTCAGTAAGCGTGTTACCCACCGGTGGTGTGGGCGATATCGAATGGGAAATCGTTGAAGACGTCGACCCAACAAGCCTCTTTGAAGGCACCTACACCATTACAGGTGAAGATGTCACAGGCTGCGTTGCAGACACCACATTCACTGTTCTTGCCGATATCATTACCGACATGGAATTGACAGTGTTCTCTTCGCCGGTAACGTGTTGGGACGAACAAGATGGCACGGCGACGGTTGCGGTAACCGGCGGCACTCCGCCAATTCTTTACGATTGGAATGATGAAAATTCACAATCAACAGCGACTGCAATCGGCTTGGAAGAAGGAGGCTATTCGGTAATCGTAACAGACGCTATCGGATGCACACTCAGCGCAATCGTCGAAGTGGAGCCCACCGTAGGCTGCTTCTTCATTGCAACTGTGTTGACACCAAATGGAGATGGTTTCAATGATGATTGGGTGATTGGCGGCCTTGAGTTTTTCCCTACCGCCTTGGTGCAGGTTTATAACCGATGGGGACAATTGCTCTTCGAATCGCGAGGGTACAACCAACGCTGGGATGGAACATGGAACGGACGTTTAGTATCGGTCGCCGATTACTACTACGTTATCACCTACGACGTGAACCGCGACCCGCTCACAGGAACCGTAACCGTTAAATACTAAGCCTAGCAGTTATGAAGAAGATTCTATTCTTAGTAGGCGCTGTTGTTTTTGCTACCGGCTCGGTTTCTGCTCAACAGCTTGCTCGAAGGTCGCAGTACCTTTTTAACCCATACATGCTGAACCCTGCAGTAGCTGGTACAACACCTTTCTCGCCTATTTCAGCCTCGTTCAGAGATCAGTGGACGGGTTTTGAAGGTGCGCCGCGTACCTACATGCTCAGTGGGCATACCCAACTTCCCGGAACGCGATTGGGAGTAGGGGGAATCGCTTTCCATGACAACACCGGCGGTGCAATTGCCCGCACCGGTATGGAGCTGACAGGAGCGTATACCATCGATTTGAACAACCGCGACGCGGTGTCGTTCGGTCTTAGCGGTGTGTTCTCACAGTTTCGATTCGATGGAACCGATCTCGTGTACCGCGATGTCGATGATCCGGCTCTGGTCAACGTGGTTGAAAGCGGTTTCAATTTTGACGCGACATTCGGTCTGATGGTGTACGGCCCAGGGTATTTCTTCGGGTTCAGTATTCCGCAGTTGATTCAAACCCGATTGGGCATAACCGGGGTTTTGGAAGACCTGAATCAAAATGCGCGCCACTACAACTTCATGGGGTCGTACCGGTACGACATCAATGAAACCTTCGCCATTCAACCCACGGCCTTGGTTCGCTTGACCGAGGCAAGTCCTGCTCAGTTCGATATTCTCAACAAATTGATCTACCAAGATTTACTTTGGTTGGGAGTTTCTTACCGTCACCGCGATGCAGTGGCTCTGGCAGTTGGTTTTGAATACGATGAGTACGCCGTTGCCTATTCGTACGATATCACAACTACCGATGCGCGTAACATGAGCCCTCACACGCATGAGGTAACGCTCAGCTACAACATTCCCAAAGTACAAGGGAAATTTCGCAAGCAAAAACTCCGTCGGGCTTCAAGTAAGCGCCGATTCCGTTAATTGGTACGTTATTTGCATACCTGAACCAAAACTTACTGACCATGAAGAAATCACTCCTTATCGCATTGGCTTTTTTTACCGCCGGAATCTCCCAAGCACAATTTGTTCAGCTTGAAGTTGAAGAGGTTCCGAACAATGGCATTGTGCCCGGTAAAACCTACCGCGTTTATGCCAAAATGCAGAACCCGGGCGACATCGTTGATGCCGTTTTCGCTGAAGAAAAGAACCCTATCGAGATCAAATCAACCACCAAGTTCTACCAACACCCCAAAGGAGGTGCACTTTCGAATGAGGTGCAACGCTTCGATATCCAGAACGACCCAAAGCTCACGTTTGACTCGTTTTTCACCATTGGGCTAACAGATAACTACAACAACTACGTAACGCCTTTCCTCATGGATTCGCTCGAAACGAAGGCATTCGAGCAAGGCAATGCGTACATCAGCTACAACAGCGCGTGGTTTGTGACACCCGATAAGCGTCAAACACAGGCCGGAAAAGACGGTCGTGTTCTGCTCATGCAGCTCACTACCACAGGGGTGG
Organism: Flavobacteriales bacterium; assembly: GCA_036835325.1. GTDB lineage: Bacteria > Bacteroidota > Bacteroidia > Flavobacteriales_D > Sanyastnellaceae > CAMCHP01. The sequence continues at coordinate 26,648 of DAITMF010000024.1, read as the reverse complement.
TGACTGGCCGTTTGAACTTGCACGGTAGAGAAAAAGAAGTACTCGATGATAACGGCGACCTCGTTGATGGAGGTTTCATCATTGAACAACGCGGATTGACCTTCACATGTGGGAAGTAACCCACGATTAACACATAAAAAAAGCCGCTTCAATTTGGAGCGGCTTTTTTCGTTTTGGATGGATTCTTTTCGGGGTGGATGCGCCGCGTCGAGCACATTATGGCGCTTCGGCGTTGAATTCAAGCGCGTGGCCGTTGATGCAGTAGCGCAAACCGCTCGGACGAGGTCCGTCATCAAACACATGGCCCAAATGGCCTTCGCACCGGTTGCAAATTACTTCGGTGCGCACCATGCCGTAACTTACATCAGCCACTTCACCCACGTTTGCAGAGTCAATGGGTTGGTAGTAACTCGGCCAGCCGGTGCCTGAATCGAATTTGTGTGAACTGCTAAAAAGCGGTAAGCCACAGGCCGCACAGCTGTATGTTCCTTTTGCTTTTGAATCGTGGTACGGACCCGTAAAGGCTCGCTCGGTGCCCTTCTCACGAAGAATGTGGTGCTGCGTCGGCGTTAGTACGGCTTTCCATTCCTCGTCGGTTTTTTCGATTCGCGATTGGTTACCCGTTTTCATGGTTGAACGTGAATTGGAGGGTGCTTCAGACTGCGCGCAACTATTTAGGGTGAGCAGCAAGGCAAAAAAGGTAAGTTGGTAGATGGCTTTCATTCAAACTTCTTTTTCAAGTAACATCCGGTATGGCTGTTCGATTGCTCAGTAAGGGCTTTCGGGGTACCTTCAAAAACTACCTTGCCTCCGTTCAAACCTGCGTCAGGTCCCATGTCGATGACCCAGTCAGCACATTTGATTACGTCGAGGTTGTGTTCTATAACAATCAGCGAGTGACCTTGTTGAATGAGGGCCTCGAACGCATCGAGCAACTTTTGCACATCGTGCACGTGCAAACCTGTTGTGGGTTCGTCAAAAATGAACACTGTGTGCTCTTGGCGTTCACCACGGGCCAAGAACGAAGCCAATTTTATGCGTTGGGCCTCACCGCCACTCAGGGTGCTGCTGCTTTGACCGAGGGTTAGGTAACCCAAACCCACCTCCGATAGCGGTGTTAGTTTCTGAATGAGTCGGCGGTTATCGGCTTTCTTTTGATCGCGGGAGAAGAATTCAATGGCATCATCGATGGTCATGCTGAGCACGTCGTGGATGTTCTTCTCTTGGTAATTGACCTCGAGTATTTCATCTTTGAAGCGTTTTCCTTTGCATACATCACAGGTGAGCTTGATGTCGGCCATGAATTGCATCTCGATGGTCACCTCGCCCTCGCCGTCGCAATTGTCGCATCGTCCACCAGGTACATTGAAGCTGAAGTGTGCGCTTTTATAACCGCGTACTTTGCTGATTTGCTGAGTGGCATAAATCGAACGGATTTCATCGTAGGCCTTAACATACGTCACCGGGTTTGACCGTGACGACTTACCAATAGGATTCTGATCGATGTACTCCAAGTGCTTGACACTCTTGAGATCTCCGCCCAAGCGGTAATGTGGGGTAACAATCTCCTTTGCCAATTTACCACCATCAACATGACGTTGAAGCCCGTCGCGCAGCAATTCCGAGACCAAGGTTGACTTTCCGCTGCCGCTAACTCCTGTTACAACGCACAACATACGCAGTGGGAACCCGACGCTGAGCTGATGGAGGTTGTGCATGCGTGCATGGCTGATTAACAACCTGTCACCGGGTTTGCGCGAACGTTTGGGCAGCGAAATCGCTCGTCTGCCGGTAAGGTAATCTGCGGTGAGCGAGTTGGTCGCCGAGACCAATTCGCTGTGTTTGCCTGAAAACACAACGTCTCCACCATGCGTGCCGGCCGCAGGGCCCATATCGACCAAATAATCGGCGGCCTCCATGATTTCTTCATCGTGCTCAACGATGATAACTGTGTTGCCCAAATCACGCAGTGCTGAAACTACTTCAATAAGTCGGTGTGTATCTCTCGGGTGAAGTCCAATGCTGGGCTCATCGAGGATGTACATGCTGCCCGTAAGGTTGCTACCGAGGCACGTTGATAGGTTGATGCGTTGGCTTTCGCCTCCTGACAAGGTACTGCTCAAACGGTTCAACGAGAGGTAGCCTAACCCAACATCGGCGAGGTAGCGCAAGCGGTTGCGGATTTCAGTCAGCAAACGATCGGCAATCGATTGTTCGGTAGCTGTAAGTTCGAGGGTAGTAAAAAACTTCAGCAGCTCATCGGCTGGGAGAAGCACCAAATCAATGATTGACTTCTCAGCAATTTTCACGTTTGCTGCATCGCTGCGGAGGCGGGTGCCCTTGCAATCCGGACAAACCGTTTTCCCTCTGTAACGGCTCAGCATGACCCTGTACTGAATCTTGTAGCTTTTTTCTTCGAGGTAAGCGAAGAATCCGTTAATTCCCGGGTGCCGGCGGTTGCCATTCCAAAGGAATGTGCGTTGCTGGTCAGTAAGCTCATCGTAAGCACGGTGAATGGGAAACTCAGCCTCCTTGGCACAGCGAATGAAGTCATCTTTCCATTCACTCATTCCACCTTTCCAACACACCACGGCATCGTCGAAAACGCTGAGTGTTTTGTCAGGAATCACAAGGTCTTCATCAATCCCAATAACCATTCCGAAGCCTTCGCATTTCTTGCAAGCCCCCACCGGATTGTTGAATGAGAAGAAATTCGGTGAAGGTTCTTCGAAGCTCATGCCATCAAGCTCGAAGCGGTTGCTAAACTCTTTTTCGGTTTGGGCATCGTCATCAACGGCGAGGCTGCAGGTGCCATGGCCTTCGAAAAATGCAGTCTCAACCGAGTCTGCCAATCGGGCGTCATGTTCATCGCTGCGTTCAGCACTCAAGCGGTCGATGACCAATTCTATTTTTTTCGCCTTCGGCGGATGTGCAACCACCTCGCCATCAAGACGTACTGTTTCATTATCGAAACGCACGCGCGAAAAACCTTGCTGTAGAAGAAGTTCAAGCTGCTTTTCGATGCTGCGATCTTTGCGCGCTCCGATGGGAGCAATCACTTGGTAACGGGTGCCCTCGGGAAGCGATTTTGCAAAGTTCACTACGTCACCTACCGTGTGTCTACGAACCTCTTCACCGCTGATCGGAGAGTAGGTACGTCCGACCCGAGCGAAGAGCAATTTCATGTAATCGTAGATTTCCGTTGTTGTGCCTACGGTCGAGCGCGAACTTCGCGAAAGAACTTTTTGCTCAATCGCGATAGCGGGGGAGATGCCTTCGATGGTGTCAACGTCGGGTTTATCGAGCCTCCCGAGAAACTGGCGTGCGTACGACGAAAGTGACTCCACGTAGCGGCGCTGGCCTTCGGCATAGAGGGTGTCAAACGCCAACGACGATTTTCCCGAACCCGAAAGGCCCGTAACGACCGTTAGTTGTTTTCGAGGAAAAGCGACTGTGATGTTTTTAAGGTTGTGTACCCTGGCACCTTTTACGGTAATGTGGGTTTTCGACATGGCTGCGAACAACAGTTTAGGAGCGGTGAAAGTACGAAAGGAACACTTTTTTTTCGGAAAGGTTTGGAAGTTCAGATATAATTTCCTTAAATTCGGTTAGTCTTTTTGGTAGGATAGCAGAGTTGCTCATCCGCCGAAGGCGAAAAACAAAAAAGAAAAAGGTCTATAGGATACACTTTACTCGAAAACATGTAGGAGCGCGAAGGCGCATTGTTGAACCAAAAAGAGTAAGGTAGTATGCACGTATCACAGACCTCAGACCGTGAGTTGGTGTCATTGTACATCAACGGTAGCGACCAGGCATTCGAGATTCTTCTGAAGCGCCACAAAAATCAGGTTTACACCAAAATCCTTACACTTGTTCGTGACCGCGAGGTTGCCGACGATTTGTTTCAGGAGACCTTTATAAAGGTTATTCACACCCTGAAAGAAGGAAGGTACAACGAGGAAGGGAAGTTTCTGCCTTGGGTAATGCGGATTGCGCACAACTTGGCCATTGACTACTTCCGCAAGGGGAAGAAGATGCCCATGGTGCGTGGCGACGAAGACAACGACGTTTTTGCCACCATTTCGAACGACGATTTGCACATTGAAGACAAGCTCATTCGTGATCAAACCTTGTCAGATGTGAAAAAACTCATTCGTTACTTGCCTGAAGAACAACGCACTGTTGTGATGATGCGCCATTACTACGGGATGAGCTTCAAAGAAATCGCTGAAACATGCGATATTAGCATCAACACTGCGCTTGGGCGCATGCGGTATGCTCTGATCAACTTGCGAAAGTTGGTTGATGCGAACGGCATCGTGCTGACCTTGAAATAAGGGTGCACCGGGGAATATTCGTTGTGAATACAATAATGGAAACGGTACTGCGTTGTACTAGTGTAATAACGCAAAGCCTATGCCCCATTTTACACACGACGACTTCTCGGCTCTTTTTCAGGATCACGACCGGTTTACAGAACGCGAATTCCCGTTCTCTCCCGGTGAAGATGCCGTAAACCGCATCCTGGGCTACAACAGAGCCCTTTCGGTCAGGCAGACCAAAGTGATGCCCAATGTCCGATTGGTCTTAAACTGAACAATGGCGACCCGAAAAGGTCGCCATTTTTTTTGCCGGTATCAGTAGTCGAAACTCCCGCGGATGCGGGTTTCAAGCTTTCTGCGGTATTCTTGTTGGAGCCATGAAATGTAGCTCTCCGTTGCCTTAGAAATGCACTGCGTGTAGAGCCGCACGCGAAACTCAATGTCGCCATCGAGCAGTTCGAGCAAATCAAGACCTTCCCACATGTCATCGGCGTTTTCACGAATGATCTGCAGGTGGTTATCAATGCAGTACTCAATGACTTCTTTCGGACGTTTTCCGGCTTTGGTGAGACGGAAGTACACGTCTTTGACGTCTAAAGGCTCAACATCTGATTTTTTGAAGCGCATTCTGACTTCATCGGGCATTTCGTAGACGAATTCACGCTCAATTTCTTCATCGCTGTACAAGCCATCGATGTAGGCATTGGGTGCTTTGAAAATGTCTTGCCAGTTGACGTGACTGTCCCACAGTCCGAAACGACGTGCATTGTTGCCCAAGTCAATCACTGCGAAATCATCTTTGTCGGGCAGTTTTCGCGAGCCGCGGCCAATCATTTGGTGGTACAGGGTGAGCGACTTGGTAGCCCGGTTGAGGATGATTGTTCTAACCTCTGGCACGTCAAACCCTGTTGTGAGAATGCTCACCGAGGTAAGAATCGCATCAGGTTTTCTTCGGAACCAAGCCAGAATTTCTTCGCGTTCTTTCTCTCCGTGGGTATTGTCGAGGTGTTTTATTTCATAGCCAGCTTCGACGAACAAGGCTTGCACTTGCTTGCTTGTGGCGATGCCATTGTTGAAAATCAAGGTTTTGGTACCGCGGGCTTTCTCTTCATAAGCGTAGAGGAGTTTTTCTTGCATGAAGTAGTTCCCGTACAACCGTTCAGATGAGCTCACCGTGTAATCGCCGTTGATGCCCACTTTGAGCGAGCGCAAACTTACGTCGTAGCTGTACTGGGTTGCCCTTGCCAAAAATCCACGGTCAACCAGGCTCGATATTGACTCACCAACAATGAGTTCTTCGTAGTTGTCTTTGAGCGGTAACTTGATGTTTGAGCTAAGCGGCGTAGCGGTAACCCCAATGATGATTTGCTCTTCGAAGAACCTGAAGAGCTTTCTGAATGAGTTGTAGTGTGCCTCATCGATGATGACCAAGCCGAGGTTTTTGAAGTCGGCTTTCTCGTCGTTAAGTCGGTTGTTCAAGGTTTCAACCATGGCCACGAAGCACCAGTAGTTTTCTTCGTCGTCGAGCGCTTTTACCTTGCTATTGATGATTTTGTTGGTGACCCCAATGTCGTTGAGCACTTTGCTTGTTTGGCTCAAGAGCTCAATGCGGTGGGTGAGGATGACAACTTTTTTGTGGGTTTCGAGGATGAAGCGTTTGGCAATTTCAGAGAAGATAACTGTTTTTCCGCCACCTGTAGGGAGCTGAAACAGCAGATTGTACCGGGTTTTCTTCGCGTCAATGCGCTCGAAGATTTGACCGATGGCCTCTACTTGGTAGTCGTATAGTTTTTTGCCTTCCGTGCGTTCTAAAAGCTCCAGTGTTTCGTCGATCATCCTTGCCGGTGGGTTGATTGGCAAAAGTACCTCATTCATTACGTAAACGCCACACTGCGGTGTTAATTTTCCTTTTAAAGGTTCCAATCGACTGAAAAACGATAGAAAACTACGAAAGGGAGGGTATTTCGTATTTTCGTCGCACCAACCGTTGTATCACGCGTTACCCTGAACCGAGATGTTGAAAATAGACATGCACACCCACATTTTACCCAAGGAATTGCCGCGCTGGGCGGAGCGTTTTGGGTACGGTGACTTTATTCATTTGGAACACCACCGAGCCGGGTATGCACGCATGATGCAAGGCGAGCGCTTTTTTCGCGAAATCAACGAGAACTGTTGGAATGCGGAGCTTCGGATGGATGAGTACGAGCAGTTCAACACCCGTGTGCAAGTGGTGTGCACCATACCTGTGATGTTTTCGTATTGGGCGCGACCCCACGACGCGTTGGAGGTAGCGAAGTTTTTGAACGATGACATCGCTGAACTTTCGGTGCGGTATCCGAAACGGTACATTGGCTTGGGCACATTGCCCATGCAAGACACTGAACTGTCGATTCAAGAGCTTGAACGTTGCAAAAAGATTGGCCTTCGCGGAATACAAATTGGTTCAAACATTGAAGACCGGAATTTGAACGAGCCTGAGTTCTTTCCGATTTTTGAGGCATGCCAAGACTTGGGGATGGCCGTCATGGTTCACCCATGGAATATGATGGGCAAACGCAGCATGGAGAAGTACTGGTTGCCGTGGTTGGTGGGTATGCCCGCTGAAACAAGCAGGGCTGCATGTTCGATGATTTTTGGTGGCGTTTTGGAGCGTTTACCCGGCCTTCGAGTGAACTTTTCGCACGCCAGCGGTTCGTTTTTGGCGACGATAGGGCGCATTGAGCACGGGTACAATTGCCGACCGGATTTGGTGGCGATTGACAACGATGTGAATCCACGCGAATATTTGGGCAAGTTTTGGGTTGACAGCATTACCCATGATGCACGCATGTTGGAGTATGTCATTGAAATGGTCGGGTCGAAGAAGGTATGTTTGGGAAGCGATTACCCGTTCCCATTGGGCGACCTGGAGATTGGCGCCTTTATTGAAAATATGGGGCTACCTGAAAATGTGGTAGACGATATTTTCTGCAATGCCACGCTTGAATGGTTAGGTATGGAACGTACAGAACTGGAGTAATTTGCCATGCAAATAAAAAATGACCACAAAAAAGGGCCGCGTTCGCGGCCCTTTTGCATGAATCAAATGCAGGTTACTTGTTCAAAACCACACGACGAACTACTTCGTGCTGGTTGTCGCGTACACGCACGATGTAAGTGCCTGCGGCAAGGTTTGACAGGTCAACTACTTCTTGTGGAGCAGCGGTGTTGCGCTGAGCCACTTGATGGCCAATCATGTCGATCACCTCGATGTGAGCTTGACCGCTGAAACCTTGAAGGTTCAAGGTCACCACGCCGTTGGTTGGGTTGGGGTAGAGGTTCACCGCAGCTTCAGCAGCAGTTTCAGCAACGTTCACCGCACCCAAGGTGATACCGGTGTTGGCGTTGTTGATCGCGTTAACTTGACCCTCAAAAGACAGGATGTTCCAAGTATCAGCAACGATCTCATAGTCTCCTGGACGAACGATATTCACAGTTGGGAAACCGAGTGGTGCCCAAATGTTTAAGTTCAATGACAACGGAGACTCGTTCACAAATGGGTAGCTTGAACCTTCAAGCCAGTTGCCAAGCGTAGAATTCCCGGTGCCTTGAAGATCAGTCAAGGTGGTGTTGGCATCACCCTCGTAGAAAATTACACGAAGCTGATTTGTTCCATTTGGCCCGTAGGCTTGGTGCAGGTCTTCCAATGCATGAGATTGGTGCAAAGACCAACAAGGGCTGCACCAAGTGGCAGATACGTCTACCACGGCAACCATTCCTTGGTCGAGAATATCAGCGTAGAGGTTAATGGTGTTGCCGTCGAGGTCAACAACACTGAAGTCAGGCGCAGTACCGAACTGCGCGAAGCTGCCGGTTCCGGCAAGGAGGGCAGCAATAGCAAGTAATTGTTTTTTCATAATATTGAGGTTTACAGAATTGATTAAGGCGAAGGTACGCAAATCGTACACTTTCGTTTGAGCATTAAACGAAATTGCTTGGATTCCTATTCTTGAAAATAGAACGGTCTGAACACCGGTTTTCACTTCCTCCATCCATTCAAACCTGACGCTCGTGCAATGGCTGACTGCACTGATTTGGCTTCGACTGAGCGGCGTTCGTGCGACCATCCGAGCCGAGAGGCGAGAAAATCAATCACCTCGTTTGAAAAAAGAGAGACTGTTGCAATGTCGAAGTTCAATCGGCCTGTTCTTCGCTCCCAGAAATCGAGGGCGGTGCAGCACATTTCTTCATTTGCGGCATGGGCCACCTCAGCGGCAAGCAGTGCTTTAAGGTCGCCTCCTGATGTTAATGCTTTTTGGACAATGGTCACCGAAGAATTTCCGTAATTCTCAACCAAGTAACGGGCATCGGTTCGGGCTATAAATACGTTTGAGTGGTGGTGGTTCAATTGCTCGATCAGGTTTTGAACCTCTGCGTAGTCAGCGAAATGCGCATCGGTGAGTTGGATGGATGCGGTAGAGCACGCAATGTGCTTCATTCCTAAGGTAGTAAGTACGCGGTCAACCACGCGCTCGGCCATTTTGCGGTAGCCAGTGAGCTTTCCGCCGGCGATGCTGATGAGGCCATTCGGAGCTTGAAAGAGTTCATCGCGGCGTGAAACTTCGGAGGCCGATTTGCCCTCTTCGTGAATGAGCGGTCGAAGGCCGGTCCAGCTTGATTCAACATCGTCAAGCGTTAGGCGGCAATCAGGGAACATTTCATTGACGGCGTTCAAGATGTAGTGCACGTCGCTCTGTGTGGCGAGCGGTTCGTATAGGTCGCCGGAGTATTCGGTGTCGGTTGTTCCGAGGTAGGTTGTGGCTCCACGGGGAACGGCGAAAATCATGCGCTTGTCGCTGTTGTCAAAATACACCGTTTGTTGAATGGGCAAGCGTTGTCGGCTGACCACCAGATGCACGCCTTTTGTGAGACGCAGGTGCTTTTTCATGGGCTCTCCTGCCATTTTACGCAGATCATCAACCCACGGACCCGCAGCATTCACTACCGCTTTGGCGTTGATTGTGAACTCGTTGCCTGATTCTGCATCGTACACAATGACCCCTTTGGCTTTGCCTTGCACGTCGAGCAGTCGATTGACCTTGAGGTAATTGGCTACCGTGGCCCCCAACGAAGCGGCGGTTTTAATAACAGCCATGACCAAACGGGCATCGTCGGTACGGTACTCGGCGTACAAACCTCCGCCTTCAAGATCGTGCGCACGCAGCAAGGGTTCTGCAAGCAGAGTGTCTTCACGCGAAAGCATTTTTCGACGGTCATTGCCCTCGACACCGGCAAGGAAATCGTATACGGTCAAGCCGACATTGGTAAGCCAGTAGCCGTAGTTTCCATTTCGGATGAGCGGGAGCAGCATTTTATCGGGATGCACGAGGTGCGGCGCCAAGCGGTGCACAATGGCCCGCTCACGGCCTACTTCATTAACCAGTTTAAACTCAAACTGTTTGAGGTAACGAAGTCCGCCGTGAATGAGTTTGGTGCTTCGCGAAGAAGTGCCTGAACCAAAATCACGGGCTTCGACAAGTGCAACGGTTAAGCCTCGGCTTGCCGCATCCAAAGCGATACCGGCGCCGGTGATGCCGCCGCCGACGACCAGCAGGTCGAAGGTGGTTGATTGAAGAAGCTTGATGGATGTTTTACGGTTCATCGTCGAGCCAGTGCATGCTGCGTTGTACGGCTTTTTTCCAACCATGATACAATTTGCTCACGGTTTTTCCTTCCATTTTCGGACGAAACGTTGTGGCATTGGCGTGAATGCGCAGGAGGTCAGCACGGGTCCAAACACCTGCTGCGATGCCTGCTAGGTAAGCTGCGCCCATCGCGGTTGATTCAACGTTTGCGGGCCGTATCACTTCGCGCTCGATGATATCGGCCTGGAACTGCATGAGGTAATCGTTGGCGCTGGCACCTCCATCAACCCGAAGCGAATGAATGCCTGTTCCGGCATCAACGGCCATGGCCTCGATCACATCGCGCGTTTGGTAGGCCATTGATTCGAGCGTTGCTCGGATGAGTTCGTCTTTACCGGTATCGCGCGTTAAACCGAACACCGCGCCGCGGGCGTACATGTCCCAATACGGTGCGCCAAGTCCTGAAAATGCCGGCACCACATACACCGGTTCTTCGTTTTGGGCTTTTCGTGCGAAGTATTCAGAGTCTGTGGCGTGGTCAATGATTTTAAGGCCGTCACGAAGCCATTGAATTGCGGCACCGGCAATGAATACAGAGCCTTCAAGAGCGTAGGTAGTTGAATGGGCATCGCTCCATGCCACCGTAGTGAGCAAACCATGGTGCGATTCGCGCAGTTCACGCCCGGTGTTCATAAGCATGAAGCACCCTGTTCCGTAGGTGTTTTTTACCATCCCGGCCTCAAAGCAGAGTTGACCGAAAAGCGCTGCCTGTTGGTCGCCGGCCACGCCCATGATTGGGACATTCGCACCATCGATGCGCGCGTTGCCAAAAAAGCCGATCGACGATTTAACTTCGGGCAAGGTGCTAGGGTGAATGTCGAGTTCGTTGAGCAAACGATCGTCCCATTTCAAATTGCGAATATCGAAAAGCATTGTGCGCGAAGCATTTGTGGTATCGGTCGCGTGAACGCGGTTTTCGGTGAGCTTGTACATCAACCAACTATCAACCGTTCCAAAGCACAGCTCGTTGGTGCGCAGCAGTTTTTCGGCTTCGGGGTAATTGCGGAGGATGTAGTGCATTTTGGTGGCTGAGAAGTAGGCATCGATGACCAAGCCAGTGGTTGTTCGCACGTATTCGCCCAATCCGCGGAGCTTCAATTGCTCACACATCGGTGCGGTGCGTTTGTCTTGCCACACGATCGCGCGGCCGATTGCCTTTCCGGTGGTGCGGTTCCAAGCAACCGTGGTTTCACGTTGGTTGGTAATTCCGATGGCTTTTAATTCAGATGGATGGATGCCGCTTTCGCGGATGACCTGTTGCATGGTATCACGCTGTGTGCTCCAAATTTCATCGGGATCATGTTCCACCCATCCTTGACGGGGAAAATGCTGGGTAAACTCTTGTTGTGCCATGGCAACCACTTCGCCCTTGGCATTCACAATCAAGCTGCGCGATGCGGTGGTTCCTTGGTCTAGGGTGAGGATGTAGCTCATGCTCGGCGTTCTGTGTGTGCGACGAAAAGTACGGTTTTCATGACTTCGGATGTTTTTTTGGACGGATGTGCACGTCCATCCCCCAAAAAAGAAAGGCCATAACCCCAAATAACCGACCAATGAACCAATGACTCTTGTCAGGAATTACTGAGTGTATACGCGAAATGCGTAAACTTGTGGCAGCTTCAAGCCGTAAATGATACGACATGGGAGAACAACGGAAAGACATTGATTTGAACGAGCGCTTTGAGGCGTACGTTGCTGAGAACAAGAAGATTGAGCCGAAGGATTGGATGCCCGATGCCTACCGCAAAACTTTGATCAGGCAAATTAGCCAGCACGCACATTCGGAGATTGTGGGGATGCTTCCGGAAGGAAATTGGATCACCCGCGCCCCTTCGCTGAAGCGGAAGGCCATTCTTTTGGCGAAAGTACAAGACGAGGCAGGCCATGGTTTGTACCTCTATTCTGCTGCTGAAACCCTTGGGGTTGAACGCGATGAATTGCTTGCTGAGTTGCACTCAGGAAAAGCGAAGTACTCGAGCATTTTCAACTACCCGACCTTGAATTGGGCCGACATAGGCGCGGTTGGTTGGTTGGTTGACGGCGCAGCAATCATGAACCAAGTACCTCTGTGCAAGTGCAGCTACGGGCCGTATGCACGTGCCATGGTGCGCGTATGTAAGGAAGAAAGTTTCCATCAGCGCCAAGGTTTTCAAATTATGATGACCATGGCAGGAGGTACTCCTGAGCAAAAAGCCATGGCCCAAGACGCGCTGAACCGCTGGTGGTGGCCATCGCTGATGATGTTTGGGCCAACCGACGCCGATTCAAAGCACAGCGCCGATTCAATGCGTTGGAAAATCAAGCACTTCAGCAATGACGAGTTGCGTCAGCGTTTTGTTGACATGACGGTGCCTCAGGCTGAGATACTTGGGCTGACCATCCCGGATGAAGACTTGAAGTGGAACGAAGAGCGTGGACATTACGATTTTGGTGCCATCAATTGGGATGAGTTTTACCAGGTCATTAATGGCAATGGCCCGTGCAACAAACAGCGCCTTGATGCGCGCAACAAGGCCCACGAAGAAGGGGCATGGGTGCGCGATGCTGCAGTCGCTCACGCCGAAAAACGCGCAGCGCAGCGCAAAGAAACCGCAGCGGCTTAACACTTTACACCATGAGCAAGAAAAATTGGCCGTTGTTTGAGATTTTCATTCGCAGCCGTCAAGGCTTGAGCCATAAACACGTTGGAAGTTTGCATGCTGCAGATGCCGAAATGGCTCTTGAGAATGCACGCGACGTTTATACACGTAGGCAAGAGGGAGAGAGCATTTGGGTGGTTCCGGCTGCGTCAATTACGGCCTCATCGCCCGACGAAAAAGATGCACTCTTCGCACCGGCAGACGATAAAATCTACCGTCATCCGACCTTTTATGACTTGCCCGACGCGATAAAGCACATGTGATGGAGCAAAATAAACGCTTTCAGTACGTGCTTCGCGCTGCCGACAATGCGCTCATTCTCGGCCAGCGATTATCAGAGTGGTGCGGCCATGGGCCGGTTCTTGAAGAAGACATTGCGCTGACCAACATCTCACTCGACCTTATTGGTCAGGCGCGTTCTCTGCTCAGCTATGCAGGCGAGTTGGAAGGTTTGGGGAAGGATGAAGACCGATTGGCCTTCTTCCGCGATTCACACCAGTACCGCAACGTGCTGCTTGTTGAGCAGCCTAACGGACACTTCGGAGACACCGTAGCCCGTCAATTTCTTTACGATAATTTTGCCTTCCTTTACTTTGATGCGCTCACCCGTAGCACCGACGAGCATTTGGCCGCTATTGCGGCGAAATCGCTGAAAGAAGTGACCTACCACCGCCGGCACAGCAGCGAATGGATGATTCGTTTGGGTGACGGCACCGAGCTTAGCAAGGAGCGCATACAAACCAGCTTGAACGAGCTTTGGATGTATTCGGGCGAAATGCTTTCGCCTGATGAACTTGACCTTGAAGCCCAAGCGGCAGGTGTTGGCCCTGACTTACATGATTTGGCACGCGCATGGCATTCGAATGTTGACGCAGTGTTGGCCCAAGCAGGCTTGGTAAAGCCCCCTTCGGGATGGATGCAATCAGGAGGTAAGAAAGGTGTACACAGTGAAAACTTGGGTTACCTTCTGGCCGAGATGCAACATTTGCCTCGCATGTACCCTGATGCAACATGGTAACGAAACCGCTTTCTGAAGGCGATATTTTAGAACTGCTCACCGCCGTCAAAGACCCTGAAATTCCCGTAATGAATGTGGTCGACATGGGCATTGTGCGCAGTGTTGAAATTGTTGGAGACCACGTAACGGTTACTATAACACCAACCTACAGTGGGTGTCCGGCGATGGATGTCATCGGTGCCAATGTGAAGAGCATTTTGCACCGTCATTACGGCGACAATGTGGAGGTGAAAAGCACGCTCAGTCCGCCATGGACAACCGACTGGTTGACCCCTGCTGCCCGCCGGAAACTGCGGGAGTATGGCATTGCGCCACCCGAGGAAGGTTCAAACGACAAATCGCTTTTGTTCGGTAAGCCTAGGGTAGTGGCTTGTCCGAAATGCGGTTCTGAAGATACCCGTTTGGTCAGCGAGTTCGGGAGCACAGCGTGTAAGGCACATTACCAATGCAAGGCATGTGCTGAGCCCTTCGACTATTTCAAGTGCATTTAATCAATGGGCGACGGTGATTCGTACACGCAGCTGAGCTCCGTCGACTGTTTTCAAGAACGCCATATAACTTCCCGCAGCAAAGAACGAGAGGTCGAGGTTGATTTCAGATGAGGGGATTAACGCGGTAGTGTAGACTTCGCGGCCCGTCAAATCGAAGATTGCAACTGCTGAAATTTGGCCTTGGGTTATGCCGAGGTGAAGGTTCCCATGCGTTGGATTGGGAAATGCGTAGGCGTTCTGACTGTTAAGTGTGTTCACGAACGTTACGGTCACCGAAAAAACAAGGTTTTCAGAGCACCCATTGTCATCGGTTACAGCGAGGACGTAATTTCCATTTACATCGGCATTGAGTTCATTGTTTTCGTTGATGCTGCCGCCGGGTGTAACCCAAAAGAATGCGTAAGGTGGAGTGCCACCAGTCACATTCGCCGATAGAAGGGTATTGTCGAGGCTAACACTGACAGTAAGTTCCTCGGGCTGTTCAATCGTGAAAGCTGTTGTAAGTGAACAGCCGTTGTTATCGGTTAAGTCGACTGAGTATTCTCCGGCCGGCAGGGTATCTGGGTCGTAACCATTCCAATCCCAAGTATATGGGGGCACACCTCCGAACGAGAATCCGGTCACGTTGGTGAAGTCACCGTTGCATTCAATTGGATCAACAAACAGCATGGCTTGCAACGCATTGGGTTCAACCAGTGTGAATGCATGATTTACCAAACAGCCGAATTGATCGATGAGTGCAATCTGGTATTCGCCTGCGCCGAGGCTGTCATTGATCAAAAGGGCTTCATCGCCATTCAGCTCAACGGTGATCGGAAAGCTTCCCCAATTGTTGGTGATATGAATGGCTCCATTCTCAAACCCATGGCAACTGGGGTGAATAACCTCGAATTGAAAGGTTGAAAGGGGTACTGAAACGACATTAACCGTATCAGAGGCGAGCGAGAAACCTGAGGGAAGGTCAACCGTGTACCAATAATTCCCCGACACTTGAACGTTAATTGACGTCGCGAGCTGACCGTTTGACCATACCACAGGGAGATTCAGCGAAGTAGAAAGTTCAACCGATTGATTTTCGCAGAAGAAGAGGTTGTCAGCGACGACAGAAGCTGCGAGCGAATTGCCTTCGACGAAATGGTGCGTGGTGTTTACAGTGAGGTTGTAATACTTTTCGACGAGCCCTAAGGGCCACTTCACAATGAGCGAATCAACTGTTGTATTTCCTGCAAGGCCAAATAGCTTGCGAAACGAATTTTGAGCGATGTAATTTTCGCTTCAGGTCACATATCGTACCTGCTGCAAATCACCGGAGTAGGCGTAGAGGGTTGCGCCCACGGCATCACGGTTTGATAGTGTTCCCTCCAAGGTAACGGCGCGGAAGTTTTCGTTTCCGCCGACGTTTTGCCAGAGAATACTTGCTGAAGGCGGCCCGTTGCTGCACACAAAGTCTGTATAACCATCGTTGTTCCAATCTCCGCCGGCCGTAGCGAAGGTTGAGAAATGGTCGAAGCTTAGTCCTGCCGATTGGGTGGCGTTTTGAAATGTGCCATCGCCAAGGTTTCTGTAGAACTGATTGGGTGCCATTTGTCCGATTTGATTGATCTCAGCGCCCACATGAAGGTCGAGCCACCCATCGTTGTCATAATCCATCCAAAGGCCTGACCAGCACAGTCGGTGAGTGCGCACACCGGCTTGTTTCCCTACTTCAAGAAACGTGTGATCCGGTTGATGTTGGTAGAGGTAGTTGCCTACAAATTCAGAGTTTGCGACATAAAAATCAATCAACAGGTCGTTGTTGTAGTCACCAAGTGCACACCCCATTGCGTCGATGAAGTGATTAACGCCGGTTTGAACGGAGACATCTTCAAAACTGCCATTTCCTAAGTTTCGAAGCAGGTAGTTTTGGTTGAAAATGCGGTCGTTTACGATGTAAAGGTCAATCCATCCATCCTGATCATAATCCCACCAAACCGGATTGAACGACGCATTCACACCCACAGATGCATTGGCTTCGTAGGTCACATTGCTGAACGTGTTGTCGCCGTTGTTGCGGTACAAGATGTTCTCAAAGGTAGGCCCTTGGAAAGCACCGGAGTTGTAGTATTTGCAGAGGTAGAGATCGAGGTAGCCATCGTTGTTGTAGTCGCCGAAACTGGCACCGGCGTTGCGAATGTTCACTTCCATTAGCAAGCCTGATTGCGGGGTAATGTCAACGAGTTCGAGGTTTCCTACATTTTCGTAAAGTCGAACGCTTTCAAATTCATAGCTAAGAAACAAGTCACGGTCACCGTCATTGTCAATGTCAACCCAAATGATTGATTTAATGGCTTTATCAGGAGATGGATGCAGAAAAGGAATCTGCTCAAAACCGGCACCTGTATTGCGAAATAAGAAGGGCGGTGTGCTTTTTGTACCGAAGGAAATGTCGTCAAGGCCATCACCGTCAAAGTCGCAAATGCTAACGCTGGTTCCAAATGTGGCAGGTGCCCCATTTACAACGTTAACTCCTTGAATAGTATTGGCGTAGATAAACTGGGCATTGCCCTTGAACGAGATGAGTGCGAGGAGGGCATAGGTGCATAGCACCGCAGCGCTCGTAGGCTTAGAGCTTAGCATAGCAGAAGGTGTGAGATTCTAGTTAAGGCAACGGGACAAACCCGTAGAATTCGCACCGGTGTGTGCGGCGCTTATTCCAAATTCAAGACAATCAAGCACAATCGTGGTTGCCTGAAATTTTGGCTTAAAGCGAAAATATTATCGAATTAAGCAATCTCTCGAGCAATGAAAATCAGTTCTTTAGCGGTGTTTAGAATGCTTGCGCCTTCAATAAACTGAGCTACGGGGGTCAGTGAAACTTGACCGGTCGCCAGTTGGTGCAGCGTTTGCACAGCTGCTGCAGTGTCATCAGGGTTCACTTCAATCAAAAGTCCGGTTGCCTCAAGAAAATTCCTTTGGGCGCCCTTTGTAACAAACCCCAGTACGGGTTTCATGAGCTGCACGTATTCGTACGTTTTTCCCGCAATGCAGTAGTCAACGCCGCCATTCACCTTCACTGAAGTCGCCAACATAAGGTCGCAATTCGCTACGAACTCCATCGCTGTGTCGTGCGTTTTTGGGCCGTGCAGCAGCACATGCTGCTCGAGTGAGGCCTGGGTGACCATTAGGCGCAACCAATCGGGGATATGACCAACAAACTCGAGTTTGATGCGACCGGCAAGCTCAGGGTGTGTCTTCTGAAAGGCCACAAGGGCTGTGAAAACGTAATACGGCGAACGGTAACGCCAATCTTCAATCCGTGGTGTGTACTGCAGCCATTGATGGGGCTTTTTGGTGTACCACTTTGCGAGCATCAAACGGTGCCTTTGTGGCGTGTAATAGAAGCTTCCTACATACCCAATTCTCAATGGGGCGTCGTCAGTTGGTACGCGCAAGGTGGCTGTGCGTGTGGCAGTTACTTCGCCTGAATATCCGTTTTTTAATACGGAAATTTTTTTCGGATGGATGAGGGGCTGTGCCCGCAACAAGTCACTTCGCATCTCATTCGTTGTTACTGCAATGGCGTCGGCCGATTGAAGAATACGCTGCTCCAATTTGCGAACCGCTTCGTAGTGCCAACGGGTAGGATAAGGGGCAATTCCCCACTGGCTCCAAGCATCGCGCATGTCGAATAGAAATGGAAGCGAAAATCTCTCAGCTACTTCCAGCCCTAACCGGGCAATGCCAAACGGTGGCACAGTCACCCATAAAACATCGGGTGAGTGCTGGGCGATGATGCCGGGCAATGCCTTAAAAAGTGCGCTTTTCCAGCGGTCTCCGCTGCGATCAGTAAGTGAAATCCATGCCGATTCCCGCAATCGCGATGCCCTTGAAATCGGTTTGGCAGCGATCCGATGCACCTTCACTCCATCGGAAGGTTCCTCAACTTGGGTGATTGAGGCCGTCACTACTGTCACGTTATGTCTTTCGTTAACCAAAGCGCGTGCCAAACGTGCCGGCCGCTGGGCGCCTCCGGTGTTCATGGGGGGGTATTCGAAGGCAAGAAAGAGGAAGTTCATTTCGCGTCTAAAGATAGGTAGAGGCGTTGAAGACGATCCATCTCATTGATTCGTGAAGCACGTTCTTTGACGCGTTCGGCAGCTACTCGGCGCTGAGAAGGATTCGGTTGGTCAAGCAGGTGTTGAAGCTTAACGGCCAAATCGCTTGGGTCATTCGGTGTGTAGAAGTAGGCCGTATCACCAAACAAATCTGCATCGTACCCGAGGTCAGGCAACAGTAGGGCAGTTCCTGCTGCCAAGGCCTCCAATGCACTTACCGGAGTTCCGTCAGAATGAGGAGTCATCACACATGCGGCTGCACTTTTCATCCATCCAAACAAGGCATCGGTTTCCAAGTGCTTTAGCCAAGGAATCTCGGCAGGAAGGTCTTTCATTAGCCCTTCAATCGTGGTGCGATACGGCAAGTTCGACGAATCAGCGTCGACAAACACGAAGCAGTACGTTGACCGAACGTGCTCCGGCAACTTGGATATGGCCGATAATGCACACTCGTGGTTGTAAATGGGCTGCATTGCCCGTGGAAAAAGAACGTAGGGTTTGCTATGTTGCACAGCTGCAGAACGATCGATCGCATCTACATCAATGCCCGTGCGGATGCAAACCAACTTCGAAGCATCAAGGCGCGGGTTGAAGGCGAGCAGGGCCGCTTGTTGTTTCAACGATGTGGAGGTGATTCGGTCGCAACGCTCCAAGCCTTTCATGTAAAGTTTGGCAACAATTTGTGCAAGCGGCGATCTTTTGCGCGCAAACGACGGAATGGTTTTCAAAACATCGGTCCCACGGGTTGTAAGCACAATCTTGCATGAAAAACGGTGGCTGAAATTCGCCCAAAGTGCGTTCGGCTCTGCATACAAGAGGTGAAGCACATCAATGCGGTGCTCTGCAATCAAGCGTGCTAAAATTCGGGCGGTTGACAAGGTTTGTATGAACTTGCGCACTGAGAAATCATGCACGATGCCAAGGTGCTTTAGGTTGCGATGCTCCAGCTCTTTAGGGTCAACCCGATCACGGTGATGATGCCGCACCAGAACAAAACACGTGTGGTAGTGGCTCATAGCCTCCATCCACTTCAAATCGTGAATTGAGCCGGGATCGGCAATGAAAAGCACGTTCACGGCTGCTCGTTGCTCTCAGCAGCCGGACGAAAACGCAAGCGGCGTTCGGTGCCTTCAGGAACTAAACGTTGACGACGAAATTGGCCTTCGGTATAGAGCGCTACTTGGTCGTTGTAGTGAGGACTAAGCTTGTGCCCGCTTTGTCCAACCGGACCAACACTCACCGAACCATTGACGTCGGCAAAATCAACCACGATGCGCATCTGCGGACCGTATTTCGCCTTCACTGAAGTCAAAAGTGTAGGCGTGAAGCCTGACTGGTTGATGGTTTCGTTTGAACCGGGGACTTCAATTGGGTCAATGCTCAACCAATCGCCGATGAACGGAATCATTGACAACGGGTGCTGCGGCATAAATCGGTGCGCTGAGCCCCATCGCCATGTTGATGGGTCGTTACCGTGCTCAGCTGCTACTTGCTCACATACCATCGGGAACATCATGCGGAGGTGATCGCTCAAGGTTTCTTGGCTATCAGTCGAAGACAAATCCCACGTTGCATGATTAGGATTTGATAACGCCATAACCATCCATCGGCGAAACCAATGTGTAGAGGTGATGCGCATAAATTGCTCATCGCTAAAATCATCTTGCAATGCCGAGCGCATCAGCGCAACCTGCAAGGGCTGGTAAAGCACCGGTGCCGCTTGATCAACAGCATAACTGCCATTCCAAGGAAAGAGATTTGCAAATGCCGTAAGGCCCGGCTGATCGTCGAACATTCCTGTCATTAGCTTCGCAAACGTAGCTGAGGCCGCGGCGTCATCGTCGTTCACAACATCGAGCAAAAGGTTTTGCATGCCCGCCATATCCCAGTCATTGCGCTCATTGAGCAGGCGCTCAATGCGTTTCGATCGGGTCGGAGGGACGTAATATCCGGGCACATAAACACTGTCAACCGCAGCGGGCTGTTCATTGGCAGAATACACAAAACCCGAGGGCGGATTGACACATTGCGGATTGTGGCTGAAATCTAGGTAACCCAAGTATTCATTGGCAGAAACCGTGCCATCTACAGGCAGTTTCGCGCTAACACCTTCGGGTCGTGCGGCCAAGCGCGCACTTGCCCACCAAGCAATGTTACCATCATTATCAGCGTAAACAACGTTCAAACCGGGAGCGTGAATGCGTTCGGGGCCACGCTCAAATTGGGCCATGTTTTGGGCGGTATTCATTGCGCGGAAGGCTTCCAACAAGCGGTTGCGTCCGCGCAGGTACTCCCAATGCATTGAAATCGGTTGGTCGCTTTTCAGTGTGCTCACGGCCGAATTGATGACGCATCCGTGCATTGACGAAACGACTGTAACTAAGGTATCTGGTCGGCCTTTAATCTGTATCGATTGGTTTTGGATGGATGGAGGATAGTTCCCCAAATCGTACACAAAGTTTCCTACTTCGTCGCGTTGTTCGATGTAGAAGTCAATGTCATCGTTCTCAAACATGGTCAAACCCCACGCATGGGTGTTTGAATGGCCCACCAACGCGTAGGGAATGCCCGGAAGAAAGTTCCCGTAGAAATGGAAGTCGGGAGTTTGGATGACTGCCTCGTACCAAACCTGGGGCACTCCATAGCCGATGTGGGTATCGTTGCAGAGGATGGCTTTACCGTTTGCGCTTTTCTGAGGCGCTACTGCCCATGCATTAGACCCGTTGAATTCGGGAATTCCGGCTTTGCCGAAAAAGTCAGGAAAACTCGAGATGATCGGACTTGGCGAGGTGTTGCAAACAGGGTGGTGAGGGAGCAGTTCATCGGCATCGAGGCCTTTGTTTACGAGCCATTCCTGACCGTGCTTCATGGCGAGTTCATGCGCAAGTAGGTCGGTTTGAACCGCCAAAGAGAAGCTCCAGGCCATGTAGCCGGCCAAGGTGTATATGTCGTGCGGTTCGTAGGTTTCCATTGGAATGCCGATGAGTCTAAACTCGATGGGCTTTGGTCCGGTTTCGATAAAGGCATTGATACCTTCAAGAAAGGCTTCACATTCGGCCACGGCCTCCGGAGGGCCTTCGTTCAGAAAGTCGTTGGCGGAGCGCTTTGCGTGTTCGCCAACGTGCAAGTGACGGTAGAAAATATCGCTCTCCAGTGCGGCTTCACCAACAACTTCGGCCAAACGCCCTTGTCCAACCCTGCGAATCATTTCCATTTGAAAGAGTCGCTCACGCGCCATCAAGTATCCGAGTGTGCGGTAGGCGTCGAGTCGGTTCGTGGCATTGATGTGGGGTATCCCGTAGTCGTCGAAATGGACGTCGACACTATCGGTCAGGAACGGCAACGAAGCCTCGCCTTGGTATTTTGGTACAACCGATCGTGCGATGTACCATCCGCCCGCGAGGGCGAAAAGAATCACAACCACCACCAACGCAGCAACTGCGAGCAGAATTTTTCTCAATCGACTCACGGCTTGTAGTGTTTCAGCGCTTCGGGCATGAAGTTTTCAAGGTCGTTGATGCGGGTCTCGTTGCTTGGGTGTGTGCTTAAAAACTCGGGTGGAGCGCCACCGCCTTGGGCAGCCATGCGCTCCCAGAAACGAGGTGCTTCTTGCGGATTGTAGCCCGCCATGGCCATGAATACGAGACCGAGCTGGTCGCTCTCAGTTTCGTGTTGACGGCTAAAGGCCAATGACCCGAGGGTTGCGCCCACACCGTATGACGTCAAGAAGAGGTCACGTGCAAGTTGCGGCTTCTCTTGGGTTAGAACACCCAGCGTAACACCGCCGGCTTGCACGATGAGCTGTTGGCTCATGCGCTCATTTCCGTGGCGTGCAACGGCGTGTGCAATTTCATGCCCCATCACAACGGCCAAGCCGGTTTCGTCTTGGCAAACGGGCAAAATGCCGCCGTAGAACACGATTTTTCCGCCGGGCATGCACCACGCATTCACCGTTGGGTCGTCAACCAGGTTGAACTCCCATTGAAAATTGGCCACGCGGTTGCCCATACCATGTTTGCGCATGTAGTCTTCAACCACCAACGCAATGCGGTTGCCAACGCGCTTTACCATTTGCGCATCAGGGTCGTTGTCAGAAACAACGTTGGCTGTTGAAAGAAACTCGCCGTAATAGGAGACTGACGACGAGATCAATTCAAACTCAGGAATGAGGTTTACCTGGCGGCGGCCACTAATGGGCACGCGGGCGCAACCGACCACGATACCTATTAGAATGAGGACGGCAATGGCTTTCGATTTGGTCATAATTACTGTATTTCTGCAGTGAGGCCGCGATCAAGCAGGGCCGTGCACATCGGCTCGAGTTTCTCGAAACTGCCGTTTTTCACAGCACATTTCCCTTTGAAATGTACAATAATCGTGCACTGTTCGGCCTGCAGCGGTTCATGACCGCAAACTGCGATGAGGCTTTCAATAACGAAATCGAAGGTGTTGACCTCATCATTGAAGAGAATGAGGTTTTTTTCTTCACCCTCTTCGGTGAGGACATCAACCAGTTCTTCGGTTTCTGTTTCGGTTCCGAAGCGAAGCATAGAGAATGACTGCATAAGTTCTGGCAAAATTAACATAAAGTCAGTCTGAATCGCACCACATAAGTATAAGTGTACCATGAACAAGCACCCTTGATGCTTGTTCTTTGTCTATACTTTAATTGTCATGGAAAACGTACCCGATATCGTAGTCATTGCTCCTGAAGCTCGCACCCGTGCAGAACTCGAATCGCTGCTCGGTGCTTTGGGGTATGAATTGGAGGTGTTTGATCACTATCCAAAGGCCGAAGACTTTCTTCCGGTTGCACGAGCGACTGACCTTCTCTTCCTCGAAGTAACCCCCGAAACCTTCGATAAAGTCGAAGGGTTGGTGCGTGCAGCAGGCGAGTACAGGAAGATTCCGGTGGTGTACCTGACCAACAACAAAGAAGAGGTATTCTTTAGCCGCATCAAAGAAACGCGTCCGTTTGGTTTCTTGCCCAAGCCACTCGATCTTGGATCGGTTCGAAGGGTTGTTGAGCTGGCCTTGGTGTATGAAACCAATATGTCAGGTGGCAATGGCAATGGCAATGGAAAGCACTCCCACGCTTATGTGGGTTCGGATGGCGAACTTCGTGACGCCGACGGACTGATGCTCGACGAAGGCGATCGTTTTGTTCAAGTGGTTCCCCTCGGAGAAGGAGCGGCCAACTTAAAATACTTCTTCACCAAGATTGGAAACAAACTAAAGAAGATTTCCCTCGACGACGTGCTCTTTGTAGAAGTTGAAGGCAAGTATTCAAGCATCCAATTGAAAGACCGCCGATACAACGTAAAGGCCTCATTGAAAGAATTGCTTGATAAATTCCCCGGTGACCGTTTCGTGCGCGTTAGTCGCAACTTCATCGTGAATTTGGATGCTGTTGATTACATCGACACTGTGCAGTACGTGATACGCATGGCCGACCGTGACATTCCCATTAGCCGCACCTACAAAGACGAGTTGATGAACAGAATTCGGTTGTTGTAATCTGCTGACCTAGACGTCATCATCGATCCCCAATTCTCCTTCCGACGCAGCAATGATGGTCGAAACAGCCCCATCGCCTGTGATGTTGACAACTGTTCTGCACATGTCGAGAATGCGGTCAACGGGGAATATGAGCGCAATCCAAGCCGGATTTAGCCCTACAGATTCGAGGACAATAATCATCAGTACCAAACCGGCACTGGGCACAGCGGCCGCACCTACCGATGCCAAAGTGGCAGTAAGTACGATCACTGCTTGTTGACCAAAACAAAGATCGACCATGTGGAACTGAGCTAGCGCTACAACGGCAACCGCTTGGTATAAACTTGTTCCGTCCATGTTTACTGTGGCGCCGATGGGGAGCACGAAACTTGTTGTCCGCTCACTCACATTCATGTTGCGGTGCACACAATCCATTGTCACGGGCAGTGTGGCAACCGACGACGATGTAGAGAACGCCGTAATTTGAGCGTCGCGCATCCCCCGTAAGAATTTCATGTAACTGATGCGCTTCACAGACGAAGCGACTAAGCTTGGGTATACTACAAAGACCATAAGTGCTAGACCCAATACCACAACGAGCGAGTAGCGTAAGAGAAACTCAAGAAGTTGAAAGAACTTGTCGCTGTCTTGTCCGGCAGCCATCACAACTTGACCCGCCATAAGTGCGAAGACGAAGAACGGCATGGCCTGCATAACCACAAGCACCATGCGCACAAAAACTTCGTTCAGTCCGTTGATTAAGTTGATGACAGGCGCTCCTTTATCGGATGGAATGGTGACCAGTACGATGCCGAAGAAAATCGCGAAGAAGATGATTTGCAGCATTGACTGAGCACTCAAGGCTTCGAAGATGTTGCTGGGAATCACGTCAACCAAAGGTTGCAGTGGGCCGTCGCTTTTGGTTTTGTTGGCCTTGGCGAGTTTGTCTTGAACAGAAGCATCAACGGCATCGCGTTTTAGCTCGAGCTTGAGTTGATCAACAAGGGCTTGCTTTGAAGGGTCAGCAACGTAGTTGATCTCGTCGAGCTTTTCAATGCCGTTGTCGTTGCGCCAAAGTTCATAGCGAATTCGGTTGCTTTCGAGCAGTTTTGCGTCAACCGCTTCACCCGGTTTGAAGAGGTTGACCAGCACCAAGCCTAGGGTAACTGCGAAAACAGTGGTGAGGAAGTAGGTGAGTAGGGTTTTCAAGCCCATCCTTCCGAGCTTTTTAATATCTCCGAGAGAGGTTACTCCTGATATGATGGAGAAAAGCACCAATGGCACAGCAATCAGTTTGAGGAGGTTTACAAAAATGTCTCCGAACGGTTTAATGTAGTTGAGCGTGAATTGGTTCCATCCGAAGCGAACAGAGAGCCATGCGAAAACAGCGCCAACAATTAGACCAATGATAACTTGCCAGTGCAGTGCAATACGTTTCAACGGGAAGGATTTTTGGTTTACCGCGTGAAGATGGGAAATTCTTGGCAACCTCAGGCGGGCTAATCCCGTTTTGCCATCAAGCATTCGGCATTGCCTATCTTTGCGACGTTCAATGAAAACAATCCTATCAATGAAAGAAGTTGTAATCGTGGGCGCAGCCCGCACGCCCATGGGCAGTTTCCTTGGTGCACTCAGCAGTGTGAGCGCCACCGATCTTGGTGCAGCAGCCATTCGCGGAGTACTCGCTCAATCAGGCGTAGCACCTGAAATGGTCAATGAGGTATTCATGGGCAATGTGCTCCAAGCCAATCTAGGCCAAGCGCCGGCGCGTCAGGCAGCCATGGCCGCCGGATTGCCGAACAGCATTCCGTGCACCACAGTGAACAAAGTATGCGCATCGGGCATGAAGGCCATCGCACTGGCTGCTCAAAGCATCATGACTGGCGATAACGAAGTGGTCATCGCCGGCGGAATGGAGAGCATGAGCAATGTTCCGCATTACTTCATGGCACGCAACGGGGCCAAATTCGGCGATGTTAAACTGGCCGATGGCATGATCAAAGACGGCTTGACCGATGTGTACAACCAAACGCACATGGGCAACTGCGCTGAGCTGTGCGCACGTGAACGCAACATTTCACGTGAAGAGCAAGACGCGTTTGCCATTGAATCGTATACCCGCGCCGCAAAAGCTTGGAGCGAAGGCCGCTTCAACGAAGAGGTGGTTCCGGTTCAAGTGCCTCAGCGCAAAGGCGATCCTATCGTGGTGAACGAAGATGAAGAGTACAAAAACGTACAAATGAATAAAATCGCAGGCTTGCGGCCTGCCTTTGAAAAAGACGGAACCGTAACTGCTGCCAATGCCTCAACTCTTAACGACGGGGCGAGTGCAGTGGTGTTGATGAGCCGCGAAAAGGCTGAATCGCTCGGCTTGAAACCGCTTGCACGCATTGTTAGCTTCGCCGATGCCGCTCAAGCACCGGAGTGGTTCACGACGGCACCTGCCAAAGCCATTCCGCTCGCATTGGCCAAAGCGAAACTCTCGGTGGCCGACATTGATTACTGGGAGCTCAACCAAGCATTCGCTGTGGTTGGTTTGGCGAATACAAAAGAACTGGGGCTTGATCCGAGTAAGGTTGACGTGAACGGTGGAGCGGTTGCGTTGGGGCACCCTCTTGGCAGTTCAGGTAGCCGCATCATCGTGACCCTCTTGAATGTTTTGCGCCAGAACGGCGGGCGTTACGGTGCAGCCGGTATATGCAATGGCGGAGGCGGCGCTTCAGCCATGGTCATTGAAGCTTTGTAAACACCTGCATTGAATACATGAAAATTGAGCCTTCGGGCTCTTTTTTTTTGGAGGATGGATGAGGGAGGTGGGGAACACCTAGAACGCTTCGGTCGTTAAACGAAAAGCGGGGACACTAGGTCCCCGCTTTCGACTGTACGAATATCTTGCTA
>DAITMF010000023.1:0-51901 GCA_036835325.1 Flavobacteriales bacterium | reverse complement strand
CCAGAGTTTTAGGAGTACACAGAGTATGTTGGAGTTTCTCTTGCTCAATACTCTTGCTCGAAACTGTTTTTGGGTTTACGATTGTAGCGATTTAGAGGATTTCTGGGGTTTTCTTCTTGGGATGCTCACAGAGCGCTCAAATTGAGATCACATGCAGATTATCATCCCTTCGGTATGTAAGGCGGGCTGCATGCCGGATGCTCTTTCTACACCGAAAAGCACGAAAGGCACGAAACGTATCGGGATGGCTTACCGGGCCTGCATTCGCTGCCGTGCTTATCGCAATGACAGAACGAAATGCACGAAACCTGTCATGCTGCACGCTCGTTTCGCTCGTGTTCTTTTTAACACAGAGTTTTAGGAGTGCACAGAGTATGTTGGAGTTTCTCTTGCTCAATACTCAAACTGTATGCTGTCTTTGGGATTGCCTATCGAGCTACATGCGGGATGCTCTTTTTACAACGAAATGCACGAAAGACACGAAACCGGGCTGCATGCTGGCCCCACATCCATCCAGAAACCTCAAAAATCCAAAGCCTAAAGTCCAAAGTCTAGAATCTAAAGTCTAGAATCTGAAGTCTAAAATCTGAAGTCCAAAATCCAAAGTCTAAAATCTAAAGTCTAGAGTCTGAAGTCTAAAATCTAAACCCCAGAACAGCTACCTTTGCAGCAAATCAACCGTAAGTATGAAATTCGGCGTTGTCACCTTCCCTGGGTCAAACTGCGACCAAGACATGATTTACGTCCTGCGCTCGATGCTCGGACAAGAAGTTGTGCACCTGTGGCACAAAGACCACGACCTGCAAGGGGTTGATTTCGTAGTGCTGCCCGGCGGATTCAGCTACGGTGACTACCTGCGCAGCGGCGCCATCGCACGCTTCTCTCCGATCATGGATGAAGTGTTTGCGCACGCCAAACGCGGTGGCTATGTGATGGGCATCTGCAACGGTTTCCAGGTGCTTACAGAGGCGCGATTGCTGCCGGGAGCACTCCTCCACAACAGCACCCGTAAGTTCATCTGCAAAAACGTATACCTGAAGCCACAGTCGTCGCGTGCGCTGCTCACCGCTACGCTCGACCGCGAACAGCCGCTCCAAATACCCATTGCCCATGGCGAAGGAAACTACTACGCCTCAGCCGATGTGATCAAGGCACTGAACGACAACGACCAGGTGCTTTTCCGCTACTGCAATGCCGACGGTGAAGTCACCGAAGAAGCCAACCCCAACGGCTCGCTCGAAAACATCGCCGGTGTTATGAGCGCTGAAGGAAACGTGTTCGGCATGATGCCCCACCCTGAACGTGCCGCCGACCCAACGCTGTCAAACATTGACGGACGAGAAATCTTCGAGGCGATTTTGCAAACCGTGAAAGGGTAACTCAACCACAGTGTGCCATACGGCACACGCGTTCAACTTTTCCAAAAAAACTCAGCGCACTTGCGGATTCGCGAGCAGCACCTCCCACACCTGTTCGCTCGTTTTGCCGAACTTCTTGCTGTTGCGCGTGAGCACCAAATCAATCACCACTTCGGGCGTGCAGTTCAAGGTGCGGGTTTTGCCCAACAGCTTCGGCGCAGGATCGGTTTGCAGTTGAACACGTCCGCCACACTGCGCCTGACTAATCTGCTGCAGCAAGGCGTTGTAGTTGATCGTATCGGCCTGCGCAGCTTGAAACAAGGGCTGTGTTTGCTGGGTCACATACACCTGATTCGCACTCACGCTCTGATTCGCAGCGTAAAAACTGCCGTTTTCAAACAGCTGCCGCACTTTGTGCTCGCCCTGCTTGCGAAACGCCGCCGAGTCTTGGGTGCTCAAAAGCGCCTTCGTGAAGCGCTGCTCCATGTCTTCGTAGTTCCCCGCTGCCTGTGCGCTTGTTTTTTGGGGATGGATGAGAAACGGAAGGATGAACAACAACAGTAGCGCTCTCATTTCGATGGATTTTGGGTGAACTGCAGACGGAAAATCTGTCCGTCACGGTATTCAATGTGCTGCACCTCGAGGTTTTGCAGCGATTGGATGGGCAGCAGCAAGCGGTCAATGAACTCTTCGCGGTTCAGCAACTCAATGCCTTCGTACTCAGGATGGCTTTGAAAAATGCGCGCCTCCGGATGGATGGCCTCGAGCAACTGGCTTCGGCGACGGTCGATGTCGTCGGTCTTCGAACGTGAAAAATACGTGAGCATCAACGCGTAATCATCAGGATACAGCTCAATCATCACGCTATCGGTGCGCTGCTCAGGCGCAACAAAGCGGCGCTGTTTATAGAGCGGTGCATCAACGGTAATGCTGTCGCCCGGCCGAAGCTTAACCGACGAAAAATCACTGTACTGGTGGCGGTTCACGGTAATCATAAGCGCGCGCAAAGCAATTTCATCGCGGGTGTAGGCATCCACAAACACCACGCGGGGCGCTTCTTCTCGGTTGAGGTACAAAAATCCTGCCACACCCAAGAGCAGCGCAGCGGCAAGCGCAATGAAGCGCCACGGAGAGGCCAAGCGACGCGACGCAGGGTAGTGCGCAGGGGCGGCATCCGGCGAAGCCGAAACCCCAATCCCTCCGCGTGAAAACACGAAAGCGTCGTAGTTCTTCTCGCCAACGTATTCGGCAAGGAGGTTGAGGACGTCAACGCGGGGCAGTCGCGGGTGTTCATTTTTGAAGTGCGTGTAAAACCATTTTTCACTGACCGTTGAGCGGCATTTTGCCTCGAGATCGGCCTGAAAATCGCGAATGTCGTTGACCGACCAAGCATCCAACGGCTTGCGGATGCCCAAGCGCTCGGCAGCCGTTTGGGCCACCGCCTGCTTGAGCTCATCAAAAAAACGCCGGTCGTCGTGCGCCATTCGCGTGGGTTAAAGGTGGTGCAATGCAGCTGCACACAGTTGTAAAACGCTTGTAAAGGTCGCAAAAGCCTTTTACAAACGCTTCACAGCGGCTCTACAAGTAGATCGAGGCCATGCCAACGTGATTTGCAGCATCAAAATGTACGAACCATGAAACGATTGATTGTTTTTCTTCTTCTCGCTGCGCTCGGATGTGCACGGGTGTACGCCCAAGCCACGGGCAACTACGATTACCGCGAACTGAGCAATGTGTACTTCGCGCATCCTGCCGTGCAGGCCGTGAACCAAACCCTAGCTGCGCTTCAACCGGCCGGAGAACTGAACTTCCGCATCCGCGGAATGAGCAACTGCGTGGCCGACTCGTACCTCGCCATTTTCACGGTGACGCAAGTGGGCAAAACCCAGCGCGAGGCCGATGAGCTGCTGCGCGCTAAAATCGATGGCATTCGCGCTGAACTGCAAGGCAAGGGAAGCGCGGCCGAACTGTACGTCGACATGATTTCGTTCTTGCCCATCTACGAAACCGAAGGCACGAAAAAACTCTTCTCAAAAACCACCTACAACGAAATCCCCATCGGATTTGAACTGAAGAAGAACCTCCACTTCCGCTACCGTGATGCTGACGTCCTTGATGAGCTGGTTACAGCTTGCGCCAAACTCGAAATCTACGACCTCGTGCGCGTTGATTACTTCATTGAAGACATTGAAGCGAAAAAAGCCCAACTCATGGCGCGTGCCGAACAACTGCTCGAAAAGCACCTCGCGCGCTACAAGCGCATCACCAAAGAAGAATACAGCTCGGTTGTACGCCAAGTGGGCGAAGGATTTGCCATGTTCTACCCGGTTGAGCAGTACCGCAAGTACGAAACCTACCACTCGACCTCACTCAAGGCCAGTGCACTGCCTGAGACCAAAGCACAGCAAACGACCACGGCGCAGTTCTTCCATCCGAAGCTGAGCAAAGACTACGACTTCGTCATCAACGGCAGCATTTTTGAGCCCGTGGTGCAGATTGAATACGAGGTGGTGTTCAGGCTCTACCAAAAACCGAAAGAGCCCGAGCCGGTGCAACAGCCCAAGGTGGTTGAACGCGAAGTGATCAAAACCGAACGCGAGTTCTACCTCATCACTGCCAACGGCGAAATCAAGAAGCTCGGCATGTAAACTATTGCCGCTTGCGCACCTCCGCCACCACGCGAAAGCCCACGGTGGGTGCGGGTCCGTCGTAAGGTTCAATGGCATCGATGGCCGTCGCCGATTGTGGATAGCGCCAGCTTCCCCCGGCGACGCCTTCGCCATTGGCGAGCAATTCGGCCACGTTACCGCTCATGTTGTAGAGGTTGTAGCCGTTGGGGACGTAGCTAATGGCGGGGGCGGTCACCGTTAAATCGCTTGCCTTGGTTATCGAGGCCGCAGCATCGCTTTCAAGCAAGTAATTCGCCGGGGCTTTGTCTTTTGTCGCCTTGCGGGCGCTCTCCCACGCATAGCGCGCATCGGCTTTGCCACCGCGGGCGGCGAGCATCCATTCGTCGTGGCGCGGAAGTCGGTAGGTCACCTCAAACTCACTGTTGGCGAAGAGTCCGCGACTGTTATTGAACTCGGTCAGCCACGCGCAATAGGCCTCAGCCGATTCGCGCGACACGTTCACCACCGGGTAAGGCAGGTAAGCCGAGTGTGTGTGGTAATGCACGGCGAAGGGCTCGCACAAGTTGCAGTACTTCGGGTTGTTCCACTGTGCGGTATCGGGCACTAGCGAGGCATAGGCATCGGGTGCATCGCGCTTCATGTAAAACAAAAACTCGTTGTACTCGGCATTGGTCACCTCGGTACGGCACACGTAAACACCCGTGCCGTCAGGTGTAATGGCCCCCGGCTGCGCAGGGAGAAACGAATAGGTTTCGCGAAAAAGCTTGGGCAGGCCCGGGGCCGCCGTGAGCAGGGCAAAGAAGAGGAGAAATTTCATACTGCAGGTTGGTTTCTGGTTTCTGTTACGGAGCACCCGACCACAAGTTGCCGCGTGCACCCAATAAAAATACAAAACGCAATTAAATGGCGCGAATTGCACGAGCACCTGCACTTTGTACCTTCACGGCATGAAAGGAGGCAAATCTCAGGTCGGACATTTCGCGCGCAAAATGCGCGTGTACTGGGTTGAAGACGCCAGCTTCATCACCCTGCTCTTCATGCTGGGCTTCACGATTTTCGTCATGCCCATGCTCTTGGAAATGTTCATTCAACGGGCTGAACTGCTGCATCTGTCGCTGCTGGCCATCTTTTTCGCGGGCATTTGGTCGGCGTCGAATCCGGTGCGCTTCGTGCTGGCCATCGTTCTGTTTACAGCGAGCCTGATAATGAACGCAGTAATTTTCTATTCCCCCTCGCCGCACCTCAAAGCCCTGTTGTGGGTGTCGTACACCCTGAACACAGTTGTTTTTATCGCGACCAACCTCAACCTGCTTTTCCGCGACAACCAATTCAACGTCCACCGCGTGTTGGGTGCGGTCAATGTGTACCTCTTGGTGGGCCTGGCCGGGGCTTTTTTGTTTGAGTTGATCCACTACGTCTTCGGCTCGTCGGTGCAGGGCGACGTGGTATTGACAACTCCTGACGAGAACTTTGCCGATTACATCTATTACAGCATGGCCAGCTTAACAACGGTGGGCTACGGCGACATCGGTGCCGCCAATGCCGCTGCAAAAATGCTGTCGGTTTTCTTGGCTACCATTGGCATGCTGTATCCTGCCGTGGTCATCGCGAAGCTTGTATCGGCGGTGGCGGGCACCACGACTGCATCCCCTAAATAGGGTATTTAATTAGAATCATTCTAAATACTGCGTTTGTGGTATTGCATTCACTACCCCTCTGCGGGTAGCTTTGCAATCAATAATGATTCTAAATAAGATGAAGTCACTCTACACTACCCTTGCGCTTGTGCTCATTGTACTGAGCGGATACGCCCAAACTACCCACACCATTTCACAGGGCGCAGGATACGCGAACGACGTATTCTTCTCACTCGAAAATGGCATCGTAAGCACAGCACCCACCGCCAACTGGGACCTCGCCTTCGAAGTCACCAGTCCGTTCTCCATCGGCATTCGCGTCAACGACGCCAACGGGCGCGATCTCGCAGTGTACCCCAATGCCAACATCACCGGTTGGGCATCGGTTGATACCACGGGTTTTGCCGGCTGGCCCAAACTCTACAACCGCATCGATGCATGGGAAAACGGTGCGTTCAACACCAGCCCTTCAGGTGGCCCGAGCGACTTCAGCTGGGGAACCTACACCGGCCCGCCCTTCTTCCAAGTCATCAGCGATTCACTGTACATTATAACTCGGCCCGACGACAGCGCCATCAAACTGCGCCTCAACAACCTCGACAACGGTTTATGGTCGTTCACCTACGCCAACCTCGACGGCAGCAACGAAATCACCACCACCATCAACATGGATGACCACCCTGACCGCAACTTCATCTACTACGACTTCACCACCGGAATCGTTGACCGCGAACCCGCAAGCTTCGCGTGGGATTTCGTCTTCACCTGCTATGTAGGCCCAACCATGTACGGCCTCTTCCCCACAACCGGTGTGTTGCTCAACACCAACCGCGCCGCAGCCATGGCCGAAGACGTTGACGTGAACACCGTCAACTTCCAAAACTACACGCTCGCAAGCGACAACATCAGTACCATCGGCAATGGATGGCGCATACTCGACAATTTCCAGTGGCAAATCGTGAGCGACCTGTGCTACTTCGTCCAATCACCATCGGGCGATGTGTACAAAATCATCTTCACCAACTTCACCGGTGCATCAACGGGTATTACCGAGTTCACCACCGAAATCGTTTCGGGAGCTTCAGTCAATGAATCCGCTCGTTTGGGCGCCGTTGCCTTCCCAAATCCATACACTGCCGGTGCGCTCACCCTTCAGGGAATTCATGGCACCGCTACCATCGACGTGTTCGCCCTCTCGGGTGCCCGCGTGCTCACTACGCAGGTTAACGCCGCCGGAAACCGCGCTGAACTGGCACTCGACTTCTTGCCCGCCGGTGCTTACCTGATTCAAGTGCAGCAAAACGGGCGCGTTGAAACCCTTCGTCTGCTCAAAAACTAATCAAGGTGAAAAAACCGGTCCTTCTTCTTTTGGTTTTTTGGGGATGGATGAGCAGCTGCTCGTCGCCCACCGAGGTTCCCGTTGAAACGGCACCGCTACGCCTGGCATCGTTTCACGGCACTGCCACCGAACTGCTTTTCGCCATGGGGATGGGCGCGAACATTGTTGTGCGCGATGTCACAAGCTCCTACCCGGAAGCAGCAGCGGTCATCCCCTCGGTTGGTCACCCCAACCAAATCACCGCAGAACCGGTGCTGGCCTATGCTCCCGATGTAGTCATTTGCACCGAACTTCTTAAAACGGAGGTGCGCGAAGCCTTCAAAGCCGCAGGTGCGGAGGTTATTCTTCTCCCCAACCCTGACACACCTGAAAATGGAAAGGTGTGCCTTGATGTTTTAAGCAAGCGCTTCGGAGCCGACGCTGCTCAAATCACCACCCAATTCGCGTGCTTCGAGCAACCCGATCAGACTAGGCAAAACGCTCCGACTGCACTGTTCGTGTACGGCCATCCGGGCAACTCCGGATGGATGGTCGCCGGCTCGGAAACCGCTGTTTCACAGGTGCTCTCCCTCGGCGGTTTCCGAAACCCGGCGGCGGAACTGAGCGGATTCAATCCGCTCACTCCCGAAGCCTTGGTGGCCTACAATCCCGATTACATCGTGCTGTTTGACCACACCTTCGAATCACTGGGAGGCATTGATGGCCTCCTTATGGTCCCCGGTATGGCCGAAACCACCGCCGGAGCGCGCCAGCAAATACTTCATTTCCCAGGTCAGGCCATGAACGGTTTCGGCTTGCAAACCTGTGAAATCATCAATCGGCTTCAACACATCAGCAGGCCTTCATGAAAAGCGTTGTTGGGAAATACATCAGTTTGTTCGCACTGCTGATTGCCGTGGCCCTCGCCGCGCTCATTTCGGGAGCCTTCCCGATTGGGCCGGCCGAGGGTCTCATGGCGTTGGTAGCTCCCAACGCCGAATCCATCGATGCCCGAGATGTATACGTGGTGCGCGAATTGCGTTTACCGCGTTTGCTGGGCGCGCTGGTCATCGGTGCTTTGCTCGGCGGCTCGGGCATGGTGATGCAAGGCCTTTTCCGCAACCCATTGGCCGATCCCGGCTTAATCGGCGTTTCGTCAGGAGCCGCTCTATTTGCCGTTGGCGCGCTCTTCTTTGGTTTGTCAACGGCCAGTGCGTTCTTGGGCATTCCCATTCACTTTGTTTTACCCGTTCTCGCCTTCACCGGCGCTTTGGTCGCGGCAACATTGGCGCTGCGGCTGTCGCTCGTGAGCGGTCGCGCAGTGATGAGCATCTTGCTGCTGGTAGGCATCTGCATTCAGTTTTTCGGCGGAGCGCTCACAAGTTTGTTCGTTTTCGCCTCTGACGACGAGTCGTTGCGCAGCATTACCTTTTGGCTCATGGGCGGCTTCGCGGGTATCAGCAGCGACATGCTGCCGGTGATCTTGATTGTCGGTGCACCTGCGTTGGTAGTGCTTTGGCGCCACCACCGCGAAATTGACTTGCTCGCCCTCGGCGAAGTACACGCCGAAGCCACCGGGGTCGATGTGAAGCGCATTCGAAAGCGCATGGTGCGCGTTGCTGCTATAGCCGTCGGACTGTCAGTGGCCTTCAGCGGTGTGGTAGGTTTTATCGGTTTGGCGGCCCCGCATTTGGCACGTCTCATTTTTGGAGCTCGGCACAGGGTTTCACTGCCGGGAGCCATGCTGCTGGGCGCGTTGCTTGCAGCTTCGAGCGATCTTTTGGCCCGTTTAATTGTGCTGCCGAAAGAATTGCCGGTGGGCATTGTAACGGCCTTCCTCGGCACGCCGTTCATGCTGTTTCTGCTGCTCAAGCTGCGGCGCAAAATCGGTTTTGCAGCATGATTGAAGCACGCAACATCGGTTACAAGGTTGGCACGACCAGCTTGCTAGCAGGCATCAACTTCTGCGCCGAAGCAGGAAAGGTAAGCGCCATCATCGGCTCGAACGGTTCGGGAAAAACCACGCTGCTGCGTCTGTTGGCGGGCTTAACAGTGCCCACTACCGGCAAGGTGAGCATCGCAGGCGTTGAGGTGCCGCGCCTCTCGCCCGCTGAGCTGGCCAAACGCCGTGCAGTGGTTACCCAAACCCTCGATGCGGGCATTCAATTTTCAGTGGCTGATTTTATCGCCTTCGGCGGATACGTGTACCAAAAAAGCGTTTCTGCCTCAAAACGGCAATCGGTGCTGAACGACGTCATTGCAGATTATGGCTTGGATGGATTTCGTCACCGCGAACTCGCCACCCTCTCGGGCGGTGAGCAACAACGTGCCGCCATGGCCAAGGCCGTATATCAATTGCGGCTGAGCGATGCGCCTGAGCGTTTCATCCTCCTCGATGAACCCTCCAATCACCTCGATTTGCGCCACCAGCAAGCGCTCGTGCGGCAAATCATCCAACTGAAACACGAAGGCTACGGCGTGGTGGTCATCCTCCACGACCTAGCACAGGTACACCAACTTGCCGATGACGTGCTCTGCCTCAAAGAGGGACGAAGGTTCGCATCCGGCGAAGCCAAAAAAGTCATTACTCCTGAACTTCTCGAAGGCTGCTTCAACCTCAGCCAATTCGACATTGAAAACAACCCACACTGGCTTGGAACACAGCCGCTTGCACAACACCTGCACGCTTATGGAACTTAACACCACCGCACCAACCCTCGTAGAACGCTGGCGAAGCTACCGCAGCGAACGACCGCACGCCCGAATTCGCAACGCCGCGGCCGACCTCGGAGTGAGCGAGTACGAACTTCTCTGCACCGGCGAAACTGCCAAGGTCACCGCGCTGAAACCCGATTTTGTCGGCATATTTAGCCGTCTGCACGAACTTGGCTACGTGATGGGCCTTACGCGCAACGAGGCGGCCGTGCACGAACGCAAAGGCGTGTACACCAACTTCTCAAAAGCCGGGCCGACGATGGGTTTGGTTGTGAATCCCGACATCGATTTGCGGGTGTTCTTTGAGCCCTGGCGCTACGTCCTCGCCGTCGAAGAAGAAGGCGGGAAACTGAGTTTGCAGTTCTTTGCTGCCTGGGGTGAAGCGATTCACAAAATTTTTCTGAACAGCAAAAGCGATGCCACTGCGTTTCACAACCTTGTGGCCGATTTCGCCACCGGCGAGCCCGGAGCACCCGAGCTGCTGGTGAAGCCCGAGGGTGAACAGCGAGCCGTACTGAGCGAAGCCGATCGTGAAGCCTTTCGCCAAGGGTGGGTAAACCTGCGCGACACCCACGATTTCTATGGCCTCTACCGCAAATACAAGCTGTCGCGTCTGCAATCCATCGAAGAAGCGCCCACAGCGCTTGCACCGGATGGTATGCCATACGTGCGCGAAGTCGATCACGGCATCATCGAGCGCATGCTCATGGGCGCCGCCGCCACCGAGCTGCCCATAATGGTATTCATCGGCAACGCCGGTATGATTCAAATCCACACCGGAGCCATTAAAAACCTGCTGTGGCATGAACAGTGGTACAACATTATGGACAAAGAATTCCAAATGCACCTCAACATGGACCGTGTTGCGCGCGTGTTCATTGTGCGCAAGCCCACCACCGATGGCATGGTGCAGAGCATTGAGGTATTTGACCACGACGAAACCCTCATCGTACAGTTCTTCGGCGCGCGCAAGCCCGGAAAGCCCGAACTGGAAGGATGGATCAAGATCATCACCCATGAACTTACGGCTTAAGCTGTTCATCTTTTTCTTGCTTCATACACAAGTGATGGTCGGCCAATTCACTGTTATCGACAGTGAGTTGGCGCGGCCTATTCCCGGCGCTACCGTGCAGTTCACTGCGGCCAATGGCGCTGAAGCCGCCGTAGGCAGCGATGCCGACGGTCGGTTCTCGCTGCCCGTTGAAACCAAAGGACCGGTGCGCGTAAGCGCCATTGGCCACAAGGCTGTAGTGTTCAATCCTGATACCCTTGCAACAGGCACCATCGCAATGCCCGTGGCCACCTATGCCCTGCGCCAAGCAGTGGTTACAGGCCAGTACGGCCTCCGCAACGATGCCGATGTAGTGCAGCCGGTGCAGGTCATCGACCGTCGACAGATTGAACGAATCGGTGCGGTGAGCTTGCGCGACGTTTTGCTCACGCAATCAACCCTCAACATCGGCCACGACGCCCAGTTGGGCACCAACATCCAAATGCTTGGCCTTTCAGGCCAGCATGTGCAAATACTCGTTGACGGATTGCCTGTCATTGGTCGGCTCGATGGCAACATCGACCTCGATCAACTGCCGCTCGACAATGTCATTCGCATTGAAGTCATCGAAGGCCCGATGAGCGTTGAGTACGGCTCGGAAGCCATCGCCGGAACCATCAACCTCATCACCCGCGGAAGCAGCACCGAAACCGCAAGCGTGCGCACCGTAGCCGAATCCATTGGCCGTTTTCATGGAATGGCTACCTTCCGGCAAAACATAGCCAACAATTGGCAGCTCGACGGCCGCGCATCGCGCCTTTACTTTGACGGATTTAATCCGCCCGAACGCTCAGGCCGCGACCTCCAATGGAAACCCAAAGAACAGTACGCCGCTTCACTGGGGCTGACACGAAGCTTCGGCAAACTCAACGTCGCCGTTTCGGGCGACCACCTTTTCGAAACCCTGTGGAACGACGGCCCTGTTCAGTACCTCGCTGAAACACGTCCGATCAACGACTCGCTTGTCGGTGTCTACAATAGGCCCTTTGCCCGCGACGGAGTGTTTACCACCCGAAGAACGGTTGGCCGCATTGACGTAAACGGTGAAGCACTGAACGGCCGCATCGATGGCTTCGCGGCCTTCAACCACTACCGCCGCGACCGTCAAAGCTTTACCAAAGACTTGGTTAACCTCACCAACGAACCGCTGCTGGCCCAAGGCATGAACGACACCGCCCTGTTCGCTACCTGGCACAGCCGTTTTAGTTATGCCCGTCGCTTCAGCGATGAGCTCAACGCTTCGGTGGGTTACGACATAAGCCACGAAACGGCTTCGGGCGAGCGCATTGATGACGGTCAGCGCGAAATGACCAACCTCGCACTTTTTGCATCATTCGAATGGATGCCTTCAAAAAACCTGGTGGTACGTCCGGGCTTGCGCGCAATCAACAACTCGGTCTTTGGTGCGCCGCTGGTGCCGTCGCTCCACCTCAAGTGGAGCAGGAAGGCCCATACACTGCGTGCATCGTATGCCCGCGGATTCAGGGCCCCCGAGCTGAAAGAACTCTACTTCTTCTTTGTTGACTTCAACCACAACATTCGCGGAACCGAAGACCTGATGGCCGAACTCTCCAACAGTTGGCAAGCGGGCTACGAGTACCGAAAACTGACCGATCGCGCGGTGTTTAGTCCGTCAATCCGCATCTTCCACAACGAAGTGTTCAACCTCATCGACCTGTCGTTGCTTGATGCCGAGACCCAGCTGTATCAGTACGTCAACCTCGGCCGGGTGCTCACCAGCGGAGCTACCCTTGCTGTGCGCCGTTCGGGAGAGCGCCTATCGGTTAACCTGCAAACTACCGCCGTTGAGCGCAAAACCTGGTTTGACAGTGAATCCGATGCGGCTGTTACCAACCGTTCGGTTCAAGGCAACCTCGCCGTCGACTACAGCTTCGAAAAAGGAACTACCCTGACGGCACAAATCAACCACACGCACAACGAAGCCATCACGCAAACCAATGCCAATGGCGCACTCGTGCAGGCCGAATTGAGTCCATTCACGAACGCCTCTGCTTTTGTAACACAAAAACTGTTCCAAGGACGTGTGGTTGCGAGCGCAGGCGTTGACAACCTGTTTGATACCACGGCACGCACCATCTCGGGTGAAGTGGTCAACAGCGGAGGTGCCCACAGCCAAGCTTCAGGGTCACAGCCCGTCGCCATGGGCCGCAATTATCGTTTCACTTTGCAATGGAACATCCAATGAGAATGCTGCTT
The DNA here is from genome assembly GCA_036835325.1 of Flavobacteriales bacterium. GTDB lineage: Bacteria > Bacteroidota > Bacteroidia > Flavobacteriales_D > Sanyastnellaceae > CAMCHP01. Next base: position 38,975 of record DAITMF010000023.1, on the reverse strand, counting down.
TTTTCGTTCGCGTTTCTTTTTCTTCTTGCCGGATGCCGGAAGGAGGAAGCCTCGCTTGAACCCGAACTCATCGACACCATCAACCTCAACGACCTTTACGGCAACCGCGTAGCCACGGCATCCATCGGCACCGATTACGAGTTCCAAGCCTATTACAGCTTGGTCACCAATGAACTTGTCGGCAGCTATGACAAATTCGCGTGGGATGTCGCCCTGACCAACTCTGACCAACCCATGCTCATCCTTAACTCCTCCATTATCAACCTGCGCATTGCAGAAGCAGGTGTTGATTGGGAGGAGGCCATCGACCCTGCAAACCTTGTTTGGAAATACGATCTGCCCGGACGGCAGCCTGCCGACTTCGCCATCGGTAGCAACTGGGACCAAGTACTCGTGATTGACCGGGGAGTTGACGGCGCCGCTGCACCACGTGGCATGAAGAAACTGCGCATTCAACCGACCGAAGCCGGCTACGTGCTCACTGTTACCAACCTCGATGGCAGCAGCGAGCAAAGCTTCGAAGCCACTCCTGACCCTGACTACAACTTCACTGCGTGGTCGCTCGATAACGGTGCTGCCCTTGTTGAGCCGCCAAAAGACACCTGGGACATCGTTTTCACATCGTACCTCTTTGTCTTTGAACCGGTTACCGAGCCCAACCCCTACCAAGTGACAGGCGCGCTCTTGAACATGAATGCCCGGCAAGGTGCCCGATTCGATGACACGCCGTTTGATACCTTCGCCATCGATGCATCGGCCATCGCTCAACTTAGTTCGCAAGGCGACGTCATTGGCTACGATTGGAAAGTATTTGATTTTAACCTTGGTTTCATCATTGTAGAAGACCGCACCTACTTCGTGCAATGCGGCGACGAAGGCTTCTTTGCGCTCACCTTTACAGGGTTCTACGATGCTGAAGGAAACAGGGGCTCACCGGCCTTTACCTACCGCCGTTTGCAGGAGTAGACGACAGCAGCACGCGCACCCTTCCCCCATTCACCGCCGCAATCACCGCCGGAATTCCATCGCGTGACAGGCGTATCGGCAAAACGCAGCGCACATCGCCCGGTAAAAACACGCCGCTCTCAGCCGTTGGTGTGCATTGCACCTTGCGGCCATCGCCAGCGAGGGTCAGCAAAATGCCCAGTGACGCATCGTACGGGGTTGTTTCCACCTCCGTTTGGAGGTAATTTCCAGCGGTAATCAGCTCATTGCTGCCCGTTTGAACCGTCCCAAAAATAGGTGAAATCTGGGCCATCGGAGGCAGTGGAGTGAATTGACCAAGACCGGTTGGCGTTAGCTCCACCCATCCGCTGGTGAAGGTGTTCGCCGAACGCGAATACACGGCATCGAGGTTATCAACGCCCAAGATTTCTTCCAAATCGGCGCGTGCGAAGGCATCGTAAGTGGGGAAGCGCTCTTTGATGCCGGGCATTTGGCTGCTGCTGCATGCACGGCCACGCACGGGCACCAGGCGGTTCTCGTAGGGCTTGCTGAGCACAATATCAAGGGTACCGTTGCCATCAAAATCATCGGCAAATACACGCAGTGGTTGGTCAACATCAGGGTGAAACTTGTTGTTCTCGCCGTAATTTCCGAGCAAGAGGTACGGCTTACCGTTCCAATCAAATGCAGTTACCGACTGCCACCAGCCCGTGAGCGCATCAAGTGAAGTGGTGCGGCGACGGAGCACGCCGTCAAGCTCCAAGACCCAGGCCTCGGGGGCCATCCATTCGCCCACGATGAAAAGGGTTGGTCGTCCATCCAATCCCTCCTGAACCCACACGGCATCGGTAACACAGCGCTCTTCTTCCATGCCCGGAGCGCGTTTGAGGGTAGCATCCGCGAAGCGCCCCCCACCCAGATTCTCCAAAATGAACGAGCGCGCACCAAAAGGGTACTTTCCGGGCCGGTTGCGCCCCCCCACGAAAAGATCAAGGTCGCCATCGCCATCGAGGTCGAATGGGATCACTGCTGCGGTCGACACCTTCAACGCGGGCAGGGCATTGCGTGCAACGACGAAGCGGTTTCCGCGGTTCAGCAAGAGCAGATCGGTCAGCAGTTCAGGTTGGTTTTCAAGCTCACCACCGCCGCCACAGGCGAGGTAGAGATCGGTTTTGCCGTCGCCATCGGCATCAAACGCAGCTGCGCCAATCACCTCGCGATCAACAACTTGAGGGTCGTCAATCCACTGGTAGGGCCTGAAAAATCCGCCTTCATCTTGCACGTAAATTTGCGCGGGTTCGCCGAGAGCTCCACCCAGGAAAAAATCGTCGAGTCCGTCGCCGTTGAAATCGCCCACCGCAAGGGCCGGACCGAGCGTTGATGTGCGCTGCGGCAAGAGCTGCTCGGAACGGAAATCGTCGAAGGGGTTTTCGGTGTGCACTGCTGGCGGACGAATCGCTTGCGCGGTCACATCCCAATAGGGCTTTGCATCGGGTGATTTTTTTGATCGGATGGATGGACGGCCCCCTTCGGGTATGGCCATAACGTGGGTCATCGATGTTGCAGCTGCCACCTGTGTGTTTCGCACCCCGTTGGGGTAGATCACCACGATGCTGTCAACGGTTGCCGGTGGATGCTGCCCGAGACCGAAGTGCACCACCGGCTCGGAGAAGCTCTGAAAGCCGCGTGTGAAGCGTGCATCAACACGTTGCATTGTGCCTTGGTGGTGAAGGGTCACCACAGCGCCTTCGGCGGCGAAGCCTTCGCGCAAACGCACCCGCAGGTAACCGGCACCGCGATCGGCTGAGGTGTTGCGAATGATGAAGGCGGTGTCGTTGAGGTTATTGACAACGATGTCGAGGTCGCCATCGTTGTCGAGGTCGCCCACGGCACATCCGTTCGAGAACGACGCGCGGCCCAAGCCCCACTCGGCGCTGCGGTCTTCGAACTTCAGTTCGCTGATTTGTTGGCGTACAGCGTTCACAATTGGTTGCGAGGGTGCCGATTGTAGCAAGGCGAAGTACGATTCATCGGTCAAGGTGCCGCTTTTCATGGCCTCCAAGAGCTTGAGGCGCCAATCGTTGTTGGTGGTTTCGCGCACGATGCCATTGGTGACGTAGAGGTCTTTGTGGCCGTCGTTATCGAGGTCACAAAAGAGCGGTGACCAGCTCCAATCGGTTTTGGCGACACCGGCAAGGTGGGCGACATCGCTCATCATGCCTTCGCCGCGGTTGAGGTGGAGGACGTTGAACATGTATTGTGGCGTAAAGCCGATGCGTTCGAGAAAGCGGAATTGGGCGGTATCCATGCCTGCCATGAGCATTTTTGAGCGGTAGTGATCGGCAGGACTCATGTCGGGCACGAAGAGGTCAACGAGACCATCGTTATTGAAGTCGGCTGCATCGCAGCCCATCGAATAGAAACTCGTGTGGGCCATACGGGCTTTGGTGGCATCGCGCAGTTTGCCATCGCCGTTGTTGAGCAGGAGTTGGTCGGGAATAAAGTAGTCATGGGCCACAAAGAGGTCGGGCCAACCGTCATCGTTGAAATCGCTTACGGCCACGCCGAGGGCGAAGCCCGGTTGTTGTGGGGGCAGCACGGCATCGTCGCGGGTGAAGACTCCGGCACCATTGTTGCGGTAAAAGTGGCAAGTGAACCGATCTTTTAGGTCGGCCGGCAGTGCGTTGACAGCATCGAACCATTCAGGAGCGAGGTTGCCGAGGTTGCGTACGCTGTGGTTGGCGACGAAGAGGTCGGGGTCGCCATCGCGGTCAACATCGAAAAACACCGCTTGGGTAGACAATCCGTTGTCGTTGATGCCGCGCTGAGCGGCTTCTTCGGTGAAGCGCATGCCGCCTTGGTTGATGTAGCAGCGGTTTTCGGTTGACCGGGTAGCGAAATCGGGCCCACTTAAACAGAAGTACACATCGGGTAACCCGTCGTTGTTGAGATCGGTCACTGTGACCCCCGTGGTAAATCCGGTGGCGATGATGCCACTTTGTTCGGTCACATCTTCAAAGCGCAAGCCCCCAAGATTTCGGTAAATGCGCGAGGGCGTATCGTTGCCACAGAACACCAAATCGGGCAATGAATCGCCATCAAGGTCGGCGATGGCGACGCCACCACCGTTGTACATGTAATCGTAAGTGCCGATGTTACGCTTGGCCGATTCACGCACCTGATTGGCGAAGTCAACGCCCGAGAACTCAGCCGGAACGTAGTCAAATCGCGTTTCGGGCAAGGGCAGCTCGGGGCTGCTGCATGCTGCAACGAGCAGCATGGCTACAGCAGTGAAAAGGCGAAGGTTCATTGTACCGAAGGTAGCAGGTTTCGCAGATAACCCAAATGCCCAAGCGCACGTAAAAAATCTACCTTTGGTAGTACGAACACCCTGCATGTACTTTAAGCACCTTTCGCGGGATTTGCCCGCATCGCTCGTCGTCTTCCTTGTTGCCTTGCCTCTGTGCCTTGGCATCGCTGTGGCATCGGAGGCTTCTCCGATTGCCGGCATTCTGTAGGGCATCATTGGCGGTGTGGTGGTGGGTTTTTTAAGCGGCTCACAGCTATCGGTTTCGGGTCCTGCGGCGGGCTTGACGGCAGTTGTTGCTGCGGCGATTTTGTCATTGCCGAGTTACGAAGCGTTTTTGGCCAGCGTGGTGCTGGCCGGCGCATTTCAAGTGGTATTTGGCTTGGTAAGAGCGGGCATAGTTGGCTACTATTTCCCGAGTTCAGTGATCAAAGGCATGTTGGCAGCCATCGGGCTCATCCTCATCTTAAAAGAAATTCCGCATGCCTTGGGGTGGGACAACGATTACTTGGGCAACCAAGCGTTTACGCAGAGCGGTGATCACAACACTTTCTCATCGATTGTGGCTGCATTGGGCGACATCAAACCCGGCGCCGTGGTTTTGAGTATGTTTTCGTTGGCCTTGATTTTTGCATTTGATCACCCTGCAATGAAGCGTGTTCCGGTGGCGAAGTTCATCCCGGGTGCGTTGATGGGCGTTGCCGGAGGCTTGTTTTTGAACCTCGTCTTTCTGCGTTGGCTTCCTGAATGGGCGATGACAGGCGAAAACCTTGTTGCCCTGCCAGAAATCAACAGCTTCGGCGACCTTGCCGGCGAATTGCGGCACCCTGACTTTAGCGCCTTTGCAAACCAAGAAGTATGGGTCACAGCCGTCGTTATAGCGCTAATTGCATCGATTGAAAGCCTCTTGAGCATTGAAGCCACCGACAAACTTGACCCCAAGCGCCGCGATACTCCTACCAACCGGGAGTTGCGTGCTCAAGGCATTGGCAACATCGCAGCGGGCTTGGTAGGCGGAATACCCGTAACAGCAGTGATTGTGCGCTCATCGGCCAACATTGCTGCAGGAGGCCAAACGAAGGTGTCGGCCATTGTGCACGGCTTGTTGTTCGCTGTTTTGGTAATTGCGGTACCCAATGTTCTGAATCTCATACCGTTTGCATCATTGGCAGCGGTGCTGTTTGTAGTGGGCTTTAAGCTCACCAAACCCAAGCTGTTCGTAGACATGTACCGCAAAGGGTGGTCGAGTTTCTTGCCTTTTGTGGTCACCGTAGTTGCCATTTTGCGCACCGATTTATTGGTTGGCATCAGCATTGGGTTGGTGGTGGGCTTCTTCTTTGTCATCAAGTCAAACTACCGCCGCAGCATCGTGTTTGCCGAGCACAAAAACAACTACCTCATCAAGCTCAACCGCAACGTGACCTACCTCAACCGCGCAGAGTTGAGCGAATACCTGCAGCGTGTGCCCGACAACAGCGAGTTGTTGATTGATGTTACACGTACCGAGTTCATCGACCCCGACATCCGTGAAACGCTTGAAGAATTTGTGCGCTTCGCGCCGATGCGCAACATTGTGATCAGTTTCAACGGCGACCTCCTCAATCCATCCAAGAAATGAATTCTTACGACCGCCTCATCTTGCAAAACAAAGCGTGGAGCGCCGAAGTACGCAGCACCGACCCCGAGCTGTTCAAACGCCTCGAAAAGCAGCAAAAACCGAAGTTTTTATGGATCGGATGCAGCGACAGCCGCGTACCGGCCGACAAAATCACCGGTACTGACCCCGGCGAGATTTTCGTCCACCGCAACATCGCCAACATGGTGGTACATACCGACCTCAACCTGCTCAGCGTGCTGCAATATGCCGTTGAAGTACTTGAGGTAGAACACATTATTGTTTGCGGGCATTACGGCTGTGGCGGCGTTGAAGCCGCCCTTGGCAACCACGGCCACGGTTTGCTCAACAAGTGGCTAAGGAACATCAAAGAAGTGTATAAAATGCACCGCGACGAACTTGACGCCATTGAGAACATTGAATTGCGCACTGACCGGCTGGTTGAGCTCAACGTTATCGAACAATGCGATGACCTCATCAAAACATCGATTGTGCAGCAAGCTTGGAACAGCCGCAAAGCGCCTGCCATTCACGGCTGGGTGTACCGACTCAGTGACGGTGTTATTCACGAACTCTGCAGCATCGAGGCGAACACCGACAACATCGACCCGCTCTTCAGGTACGACAAACCCCAAACATTCTAGCCTATTCTCTGTTTCGCGATTTCTTGTATCTTCCGCCTGCAAACCTTACCGGACGACCTAGCCCGACCATGCGCATGACAAAAAAACTTCCGCTATACTCGGCGTTTGCCCTGTTTTTTCTGGCCTTGGCTCTTGTATTGTCATCGGGTTGCGACAACCGCGCCGAACAAGCTGCTGCTTACAATGACCGGGTAGTGTCGCTGCAAACCGACCTTGTAACCCGGCTAAACGCGCTCGACTCGGCGCTCAACAACCTCGATACTGAGCAGGCTGAACGGCTACGCCTCGAACTTCTTGAGCGACTGAACATGCACTTTACGGCGCTTGATTCATTCGGCAGCTTCGAAGAAGACACCGAATTGATTGAGGCGTCGAAAAATCTCTTTACGGCCTATAGCAAAGTTGTTTCCACTGATTATGCGCGTTTTATTGCTTTGATGTCGCTGCCTGACACCCAATTTACCACCGACGCCCAAGAAGAAGCTTTCAGACTTGAAAAACGGCTTATTTCTCAGGTCGACAGCGCCCACGAAGCGTTTCGTCTCAGGCAAGAGGCCTTTGGCGCACGCTACCGATTGGTGTTTGAAACGCCGTGACGCTGATGCAGCGGTCATTTCAATCAATTGCTACATTTACTGCATGCAGCACTACTGTTGCGCTTGGGCAGGGAAATCTGCAAAGGCCGAGATGGCTTGACGAACAATGGTATATGCGGTATCGGCTGAGCCGGTGCCGGCCAAGTGCATAGAATTCGCGCGCTTGTAATTGGTTAGCCAAGTCTCGAGAATCGTGAGTGCGCCGGGATAGGAACGGTTTAAATCGTTCAAATCTGTTACACCGGAAAAGGCGCCGGAAGGCTGTACAGCGATGAGTTTATCGTCGTGCTGACCCGAATCAATGGCGTGCATAACGCCAACAATGCGCACACGAACAATTGAGCCTCGCTCGAGAGCGGCACCGAGCACGAAAACGTCAAGCGGGTCATTATCGCCCCCCAAGTTGGCCGGTAGCCAGGTGCCGGGAATCATGCCGTAGTTGGCCGGGTAGGCCAAATAATCAACCGTTCGTTTGGTGCCATCACTGTTTTCTGACCAGATGACTTCACCTGTTTCTTTGCTCGTTTCGTACTTAGCGAGCGTACCTGCGGGTATTTCGATAACGGCATTGAGTGTTCCGTCAGCATTCATTGGCTGTATGTCAAACAGCAGATTCACCGGCGCTTGGTGTTGGGGTGAACACGATGAAATCAAGAGCAAAGCAAAGGCGCCAATTAACCCGCCCAATTGGTTATCTAACTTGTTGATCATTAGTCGTTCGTGCTTAAATAGATATATACATCAGGCGGATACACTCCACTTTGTTCGCTAACTGTTAAATAACCGCTTTCATCGGCCAACCAAGCGAAGCTTTCGCCTTGCGGTTCGAGAATGTAAGGCAATTCAACGGGCTGTCGCTTCAACGCCTCTACGACAGACTCCCCCGGAATACGCTCCCATGCGTAGATGCAGTCGTAATCTTTTATCGCAATGCGTTGACCTGTAGGTGAAATGTCGCCTGCAACCGCATAATTAAAAGGCAGTTGGGCCACAAACTCGAGCTCGGTTCTTGACGTCAAAGAAAGTTGTGCGCTATTGCACTTGTATATTCTCGACCTGAAGTCGCGTTTGGAAACCACAAAAAGGTCGCCCGAAAGGGGGTCGAACATAAGTGTTTCGGCATCTCTGGGGCCATCAGGATAAACAAGTTCAAAACGCTCAAGCTCGCCTTCTTGAAGCGAAGTGTTCATGGCTGTACCTTCGGTTAAAGCGAACACCGGCTCTGGAAAGCGATAAATGACGATGTAGTCATGAACGGCTTGATTGTCGCCAATATCACCCAAATAAATGTACGGATGCTCATCGTCGGGCCCTTGACCAATGCACATGTCTTCGTAATCACGGCTTCCCGCACCGGTCAGTGAAAGCTTCAGGAGGAGTTCTCCCGAAAGGTTCACAAGAAAAAGTACGTTGGGGTGACCGCTGTCATTGTGCGACCAAAAGGCGTTGTTGGTTCGTCGACTCGCGGCCGCACCGCTTGCTTCGACCAAACCGGGTGCCAACAGCTCACCGCCGCATTCTTCGCACAGGGAGAAACTTGAATCAACCAACAAGCCCTCAACAGAGTATGACAGTATGCAGGGCTCGCTTTCTTCCGGGCCAAGAGGTTCTGGTTTGCAGCAGACACCCATAACGGCAAAAAAGAGCAGTACAGTGTTAAATGTTCTCATTTCGGATGAACGAAAAAAGGGAGCCCCGAATGGGCTCCCTTCATTACCATGAATAAACGATTAGTAGTGGTTGTTACCGCCACCGCCTACTGGGTAGGCTCCCAAATCTGCGTTGGGCTGCAAAATGCTCGGAGCATATTGCCCAACTGCATGAACCCAATTCACATTTACAGGTTGAATCGACGTAGTACCGGCACCAATTGCTGGAGAACCTGCCATAAGGCGAAGGTTGGCACCAGAATTGCTATTCATTGAATTAGGCTGGTTTTCACCTGCCTCGTAATCGTCGTAGCTGAAGGTGTCAGGGTTGTAGTTCATGAACATTGGCTCGTTCTCGCCAACACCACCAATGATGTTGTTCGACCCAAGACATTGCTCGGTAGAACCAACGGCGTCAGATGGAATGAACTCATCAACCATTTGCTGGTGCGTAGCGTAGTACAAGTTGTGGTCGACGTTCACGTTCTGAAGGTCAGCATCTTCAAGTACTCGGATACCGCGTTTGCAGTTCACGATGATGTTGTTAAATGCACTGCCACGGGCACCTACCTCGTAGTTGATGTTGGCACCACGAGACAATCCCGGACGACGCCATCCACCGTTGATGATGGTGTTGTTGTACACGTTGATGTTGGTTTGAACAGTAGCGTCGCCTTCGTTCGATGGCTTGAACGCGTTGGTGGCAGAGCCGTAAAACACGTTGTACGCGATGTTTCCTACCGTACCGGCTTTAACGTTCAGGCCGTCACCACCCGTTTCACCGCAGAATTCAAAGGTGTTGCGCACAAGGTTGATTTTACCACCAACCGGACGGTACACGTCGTCTTTGGCACCGTAAAAGTAGCAGTCTTCCATAACCACTTCGGTGTTTTGACTGCGCGTCCAGAGACCGTAGCGAATTTCACCTGCGCGTGGGTTACCTGGGCCACCTTCGCCACCGAGGTACTCCATACGGGTCCACTTGAGGTATACCAATTCAGCGGTTTCGCTGCACTGAATACCACCCCACAAGCCGGCGAACACGTTGTCAATTGTGCGCAGTTCTTCTGGCACAGTGAACAGGTTCGGTTGCGCTTGAGTACCCATAGAGATGAAGCGACCGCGGTTGGTAATTTCCGGACGGAACTCACTGCCATCGCCAACTGCCACGATGGTTACACCTGGCTGAACAATGATTTCTTTTCCTTCAGGAATGATAAGGTCTCCGGTCAAGAAGTAGGTGCGACCGGTGAGGAGTGTACCTTCCATAGCGCCTACGAGATTCTCAGTTGACTCGGTGATGAGAGTAACTTCAGGCTCGGGAACAATGATATCAACCTCCTCCTCTTTACGGCATGCATTCAACAGCGTCAACGCCGCTGCAGCAAACCAAATGGAAAAATGTACGTGTTTCATAAGAATGTATGTGATGGGATTAAACATTAATTGCCATGAACAAAGCGGTAGCGAACACCAGCCAAATACGTTTGCTGGTAGAAGTCTTCGCGTACCAAAACACTCTCGGCCGAATCGAGGTAAGGGGCCTGTTCAGGGTTGAACGTGTTCGGCAGCAAAATATCAGCACGCAAAGGCGTGTTCAACAGGTTGTTGATTTTTACAAAGGCCACGAAGTTCTTGGCGACGCGCTGTTCAACCGAGAGGTCAAGCTGTACGAAACTGCGTTGCCAGATGTCGTTATCGAGGTAAGGAGAAACTGAGATAATTCGTTTACCTGTGTACACCGCAGCGATCTGAACATCTGTACCGGTGCGCTCGTTCTTGTACAGCAGTGACACATTCGAAATGTGATCAGACTGGCCTTGAAGCGGTCGGGTTTGCAGTGCCTCCCTTGAAGTCAAGTTGCCTTCTTCATCTCTGAAGCGAACCAATTTCGTGGTGGTAATTTCTGAGTTCGTATAGGTGTAGAAGAACCTAAAACCAAAGTTTCTGATGTACTTGGTAAAGTCAACCTCAATGCCCATGTTCAACGCATCACCAAAATTGGTGGGCTGCAAGAAGATGGTTTGTCCTGAGATGGCAAGTGCCGATTCAATCGGGTTCTGTATGTTTTTGTAGAACGCCCCAATCATGAATTTGTCAAGTCCGTTCCAAAAACGCTCGTAACGCACATCGATGTTGTCAGCAAAGGTTCGGCTCAAAAATGGGTTACCACGCTCCCTGAAATCTTCTTCGTTGATTTCATACGGTATCACTTCAAAGAAACTGGGGCGTGCCAACGACGAGAAGTACGAAGCACGAATGTTTTGCTCATCGTTCAATTTGTACTTCAGGTGTACGCTTGGGAGGAGGTCTTGGTACTGAATGCTTCCTACGCGACCTTCAACGATTTCAGGGGCATTGGTTTCCCATCCGAACGAAGTGCTTTCAAAGCGGGCTCCCCCGAGTACTTCAAGCTTCCGAATGTCGATTTTGAACATCCCGTATCCTGCGACTACGTCTTCGAAACAGTCATAGTTCAAGGGGTGTGTAGGAGTGCCCAGGGTATTGAACAATTGCCAGCTTGCGTCTTGCACGCTTCCTGACCATTCTTGGAAAATGGGCATTGTTCTGAGCAGGTGCTCATCGTATACGCTCTCTCGGTCTTTGCGGCGGAACATACCACCCGTTGTAAACGAGGCCGGGAACCCGAACATGTCAAACGAGTAGTTTAAATTGGCGTAACCCGCTAGATCACCATCGCGGTTGTTAATCCAACGACGGGTATAATCGGTACCGTATTGAATGGGGTCTTGAACAGGCTCGCCATTCGCATCAAGGGTAATGGCCGTTAGCCACATGAGCTGCGCCATATCAGGGTCGTCGTTGGTTGCCAGAGAGTACACGGCCGACCAATCAAACTTCAGCTGATCTGTAAACTCATGCTCGCCCTGCAAGGTGGCGTTGTAAAGCTTTTGGTAACGCTGCCTTGAGCGCTCACGCAATTCAATGCGTCCGGTTCCCGGACCTTGACCTCGGCCAATTTTAAGAATGGTATCAACCCGTGTTCGGGTCTCAAACTCGTTCAAGCCGATGCCTCCCAGGTAAAGGTTCAATCGGTGGCGGTTGCTGAACTCGTAATCGATACGCGCGTGCGCCCCACCTCGCTGTTGCTGAACAGAGAAAAAGCGGTCTTCAACGATTTCGTAGTACGGAGTGTTGTCTTCTTGATCAATGAAGGTTGACATGAACAATGAATTCGCCCCACGGAAGGTGTTCTGGAAGCTTCCGGCTACCAAAACCCCCAAGCGATTGTCTAAAAACCGGTTGCCAATGGAAAGGCTGTAAAGCTGGTTCAAAGGTGCTTGCACATCTCGGAAGTCAATGTTGTCCAATTGAAAGTCTTCAACCCCGGCTCGGTAGTCATCGCCATTGGTGATGCGCGGCGAAAAGCGCGGCGTGGTTGACCGATCAAAACTGCGAAAGGGTTGGTCAATGAAGATGTGGCTGTATCCTGTGCCCGCCGAAAAATTCACCGTGAACTGTGACGGTGCGGTTTTCATCTTCATATCAATCACACCACCAATGGCATCACCTTCCATGTTTGGAGTTAGCGCCTTGGTCACTTCAAGCCGCTCCAATAAGTCAGAAGGGAAAATATCCAATGGAACATACCTGTTTCTTGGGTCAGAACTCGGAATTTTGATTCCGTTTACAAGGGTGTAATTGTAGCGCTTGTCCATTCCGCGAACAATTGCATACTGACCATCGCCATTGTTGTTTCGCTCCAGTGAAACACCCGAAACACGTTGAATAACGTTGGCCACTGTAATGTCTGGTGAAACCTCAATCTCTTTGGCCGAAATGGTGTTTACAACGTTCATGTTGTTCTTCTCTACCATGCGCGCCGTGCGCTCTGAACTTTCATCACGACGGGCCACCACCTCTGCTCCGGCAAGCTCAATGCTCAAGTCTTTCAATGCCGGATTCACTTTGATGGGCGTGTCGCCTACGGTCACCGTTGTGGTGTAATCGGCAAAACTTATGTATGAAACGCGCAATGTATAGCTGCCTTGACCAACTGATGGAAAGCGAAAACTACCGTCAAGTCCGCTGGCAATTTGCAAATCGGGCTCAACCAAGTGCACCGTTGCTCCAATCAACGGCATGCCATCACTTTCAGCGGTCACAACTCCTGAAACGCTGACTTGACTAAATACGGTGCTCAATGAAAGCAGAAATGCGAGTGCAGTTATAAGTGTCTTCACAACAGATACTTTGGAACTGCAAACTAACTCGCTGTAGGTTTCTTTAAAATAAACCCGCGATTAACCTTAAGATGCCTGTGTGTTAACACATCGTAACCCGCCGGGTTACATTAGCTTAACTCAGCACTGACGCCTGCTGTAACCACATTCTCCAGCATCCTCCGCGCGGCTTCGATACCCTCCACCTTGTTGAAGCGCATGCGCAATCCTCCGTTCTTTTCGTACATGCTGGCATCCTTGTGGTGGCGCTTTAAAAACTCCAACACGCGCGTGAACTTGGCGCTCTGGTAGTAGCGTGAGTCTTGGTTGCTTACGAAGTAACCGATCATGGTTCCGCTTTTCAAAATGAGCTTCTCAAAGCCAATTTCGTTCGCCATCCGCCGAAGGCGAATTGAATCCAACAAATCTTCGGTCTCTTGCGGAACCGGACCAAACCGGTCAACGATTTCTTCCCTGAACTTTACGAGTTCTTCTTCGCTGTTTGAATTATCGAGCTTGCGGTAGAGCTGAATGCGCTCGCTGATGCTGCTGACGTACTCATCGGGGATGAGCAGCTCGAGGTCGGTCTCCAGCACAGTATCGGCCACGAAGTCTTCATCGGCGGCCAATTCTTCGGCGAAGAGGTCGGTAAATTGCTCTTCTTTGAGCTCGCGCATGGCCTCTTCGAGGATTTTCTGGTACATCTCGTAGCCGATGTCGGTGATGAATCCGCTTTGCTCGGCCCCAAGCAGGTCGCCCGCACCGCGAATGTCGAGGTCGCGCATGGCGATGTTCATGCCGCTGCCGAGGTCGCTGAACTGCTCAATGGCCTGCAAGCGCTTGCGCGATTCGGAGGGAAGGATGTGCAACGGCGGCGCCAGCAAGTAACAAAAGGCCTTTTTGTTCGATCGGCCAACGCGTCCTCGCAACTGGTGCAAATCGCTCAAACCGAAGTTTTGCGCGTCGTTGATGATCATGGTGTTGGCGTTGGGGATGTCAATGCCCGACTCTACAATGGTGGTGGCCACGAGCACGTCGAAGGTGCCATCCATGAAGTTGGTCATGACTTCTTCGAGCTGCTCACCGGTCATTTGTCCGTGCCCAATGCCCACACGTGCATCGGGGACGAGGCGCTGAATGATGCCCGCCACCTCTTTGATGTTTTGCACGCGGTTGTGGATGAAGTACACCTGGCCTCCGCGCATGATTTCATACACCACCGCATCGCGAATGGTTTCTTCGTTGAACGAGGCGAGCACTGTTTCGACCGGATGACGGTTCGGCGGCGGGGTACTGATGATCGAAAGGTCGCGCGCGCCCATGAGCGAGAATTGAAGGGTTCGCGGTATCGGCGTGGCAGTTAGGGTGAGGGTGTCAACGTTCTCGCGCAGGGTTTTGAGCTTGTCTTTCACGGCCACCCCGAATTTTTGCTCTTCGTCGATGATGAGCAACCCCAAGTCTTTGAATTGCACTTGTTTACCAACAAGTTTGTGGGTACCGATGACGATGTCAACCTCGCCCGATTTGATGCCATCCATCGTTTCTTTGAGCTTGTTGCCCGTTTTGAAGCGGTTGAGGTAAGCCACTTTCACCGGGAAATCGCGCAAGCGATTGCGGAATGTACGGTAGTGCTGCAAACTGAGCACGGTGGTAGGCACAAGCACTGCGACTTGCTTGCCATCGGTGGCGGCTTTGAACGCTGCGCGGATGGCCACTTCAGTTTTGCCAAAGCCTACGTCGCCGCAAACAAGACGGTCCATGGGCGATTCGCTTTCCATGTCTTCCTTCACGGCTTTGGTGGCCGCCTCCTGATCGGGGGTGTCTTCGTACATGAACGAGGCTTCGAGCTCGTTTTGAAGGTAGGTATCGGGCGCGAAGGCAAAGCCTTGGGTCGACTTGCGCGTTGCATAGAGTTTCAGCAGGTCGTAAGCGATTTCCTTGACACGCTTTTTGGCTTTGCTCTTGGTGTTTTGCCAGGTTTGACTGCCAAGGCGGTGCAGCGAAGGTTGGGTGCCTTCTTTGCCGGTGTACTTCGAAATGCGGTGCAGCGAATGGATGCTCACGTAGAGAATGTCGCCGTCTCTGTAGGTCAAGCGTATGGCTTCTTGTTCTTTGCCGTTGACATCGATTTTCTGGAGGCCTGAAAAGGTGCCCACACCGTGATCGATGTGCACTACGAAGTCGCCGGGCTCCAGGGCCATGAGCTCTTTCAGTGTGATGGCTTCTTTGCTTTTCCGAAAACCTTCTTTGAGGCGGAAGCGATGGTAGCGCTCGAAAATCTGGTGGTCGGTATAGCAGAGGACTTTGTTGCGTTTGTCGACAAACCCTTCGCTCAGCTCGGCCACCAACGGGGTAAAGGGTGGCTCTTCACCGCGGTCTTCGAAGATGTCGTACAAGCGTTCGATTTGCCGCGATTGTGCCGCGGTGATAATCGCCGTATAGCCTTGCTGACGGTTGTTTCGGAGGTTGCTTCCGAGCAAGTCAAAGTTCTTGTTGAAACTTGGCTGGGGTGTGAAGTCAAAGTCAATGACTTCGCTTTCGGGAAAGTGCACGCCCCCCCCAAATTCGATGATGGGAAAGCTATTCAGCCCTTTTACCAAATCTTCGGGTTCACTGTACAGCTCTTCGGGCGTAAGGTGCTTGAGCAAGCCGTCGAGTTTGGCGTAGTGTTGACGCGCTTTCTCGATGCTTTGTGCGTAGCTCGCCAAACAGTGGGCGGTGTCACGCAGCCAAATAACGGTATCAGGTGCAATGAAGCTGTGAAAATGCGTGCGCGCTTCGTGCAGCAGTTGTCGACCCACGTTGGGGACAATCGTTGCTTTCACCAGTTTACCTGTGCTGAGCTGGTTTGCTGGGTCGAATTTTCGGATGGAATCAACCTCATCACCGAAAAACTCAATGCGGTACGGCTGTTCAAAGCTGTACGAGAAAATGTCAAAAATCCCGCCTCGGATGCTGTACTGGCCGGGTTCGTGCACGTAGTCAACCTTCTCGAAGCTGTATTCTTGCATCACCTCATCGATGAAATCCATCGTGTACTTCTCGCCGAGGTGAATGTCGAAGGTATTCTCGGAGAGTTTTTGCCGTGTCACCACCTGTTCGGCCATGGCCTCGGGAAAGGTAACAGTGATGGTTTTTCGATCGCGGTCGTTGAGGATGTTCAGCACCTCAGCGCGCATGGCGATGTTGGCGTTTTCGGTGGTCTCAATTTGGTAGGGCACGCGGGCCGAACGCGGGTAAAACAGCACCGGGTAATCGGGCAACACCGCCTCCAAATCATTCAAAAAGTAAGCGGCATCTTCTTTGTCGCGCAACACAAAAAGGTGGTTCTTTCGCAAGGGGTCGAGCAGGGCTGACGCAACAAGGGCCGAGGAAGAGCCAACGATTCCACGCAGTGCAACGCGTGCAACGGGCCGAGCGGCAGCTTCGCGCAAAGCCTCCGTAAGCGGGTCGTTCTTGTAAATGCGTTGCAGGTCGTGCAGGGTCACGGGCAGCTTTTTGGGAATGGATGAGGATGTGCGTACGCCTTTAGCAAGCACGGCGCAAGTTAACCATTTCGAAGCCAGAGATGTTCTTCAATGCGGCGCAGGCGCTCATTGATTGCGAGGCGGTCATCCGATTGCAAATCGAAATCAAAACCAAGATAAGCACGTGCGCGCCAAAGCTCTGACACGGCGTCGCCATCGAGTTCGTAGCTGGCAAACAGCGCATTGTCAGAATGCAATCGGTAGCCGCCTGTGGAGAGCACGCGCTCAACGCGTTTGAACACAATACCGTCGTTGCGCGTCACCACAATGCAGGGCAATTTGGCACTAATTGTTGCAGGATCTTCGACATAGCTGGCCAAGATGTAGCTTCCGCTGCGAATGGGCAGCATGCTGTCGCCTTCGATCTGAAACATACGCAGGGTCATGTCTTGCGGCAGCTCGGTGACGGGCATTCGAAAGGTGGGCAAACCCGCGATGAAGTCAAGGTCGCCGTACCCCGAAGCGTACCCGGCAGCGGCTTTCACCGGTACAATACTGATGCGTTCGCTGCCATCGTTTGCATCAACAGGTATGGTCAACACCCGAACGTTTTGACCGTTTTTTTTGGGGGATGGATGTTCTGCGTCACCGTAAATCAACTCATCCAGTGAAACGCCAAAAAAAGAACTCAACTCAAGAAGCACGGCAAGGCGGGGTTCAGCACGGCCGTCTTCCCAGGCGCTCACGGTGGTTCGGTTCAGGTTGAACTCGGCAGCAAGCATCGCCTGCGTCATGTTTTTGTGTTGACGGAGGATGCGAACGTTTTCAGCGAACCGGTTTGTCATGACCACGAAGGTACGGAAGCCTGTTGTGTAGGAATATTCTGAAAGGAAGTGTTTTTGCCAACATCCAACTAACAACGGCGTAAAGGTGGCAGGCTACCCGGTAGTCACACATCACTCTCTGTGTTATGAAAACAAACTGGTCACTTTGCCTGCAATGGCTATTTGCAGCCTTTCTCATGGCAACGTTTACAACGCTCAACGCCCAAACATTCAGCACATCGGTGAACTCCAGCAATGGGTATACGGTGCACGTTGAATTGACCCCGGTGGCTGTTAACGCCACAACCCCGTGCCAATGGGGCTTCAATTACACCGTTGACATCGCGTACAACATTTGGTTCACCGGGAACAACGTCCCCAATTCACTTTGGGTACTTCAGGCTGAAATCAAATGCGAAGATGACTTCTTCTTCGACCTGCCCAACACAGGAGGCAGCGGAGTGCTGACTACCGGTCAACAATGGCACAACCAAAGCAACTGTGCTACGGCCTCACCCATCAGCATGGAGTGCTTTGAGATTGAACTTGAAATCCAAGGGCCCAGCCTTTCACGTCGCTTTATTGATCAAGACCTTGAGTACACGCAGGTGGTTCAAGCCATGCTCAACGGCGGAAGCTTCTGTCCGGCCGATTTCACCCAACTCCCCTACGACACCTACGGGAACAATGATTTCAACAGCGGAAACATCTTCACTGCCCAGCTTTCCGACGTGAACGGAAGCTTCGCCAACCCCATCAACATCGGTACCCGCAGCGACCGCGATGGAGGCACCATTCAGCTATCTGTCCCAACTAACCTGCCCTCAGGCACAGGCTACAGGGTGAGGGTCATCTCGTCGAACCCTGCCACCGTTGGTCCTGACAATGGAACCGACATCACCATTCAAAGCCCTGACCTGCCGCCAACCGCTTGGGGCGACGGAGAATGGCTTGCGCACTGCTTTAACATCCCAACCTACCTATCATCTCCGAATGATTTTAACTACACAAACTACCGAGGTTACTACACAAGCACCGGCAGAAACATTAACTCAACCAATCAATGGCCTCAATTCAGCACGCCCTCGAATGCCGCCGGATACGTTGGGTGTGCGGTCAGCAATGACCGTCACATTGTTCGCTACCGCCGTCAAGGCTTTACCTGCGGCACCTACCGCTTGCACGTGCGCGGCGCCAACAACGCTGCCGGCTATAGCGGTGGAGCACGTGTCACAGTGAACGGCGTGGTGGTGTGGCAAGCCACCAATTGCTGCACTACGGCAAACAACGTCTGGACTGGCGAACTGAATGGAGAGTCACAGGTTGAATTCGTTTGGAGCGACAACACAGGCGACTCTTACGGACGATTGACTTTTGCACAGCTCAACAGCGACGCTGCTGAAGCAGAAATGACGCCAAACATTACCGTTTGCGCCGGTAGCTCAGCTCAGATCGGCCTCGAAGCAGGCTCGGGTAGCAACTACAACTGGAATGCAAACACAACCTACTTATCAGGCGCGACAAACGGACCAACAGTCGTCGTTGCGCCCCCGGCAGGCACCCCCAACGGCACCCAAACCTACACCCTCACCTACCTCGACGAAACCAGCGGTTGCGAACGCACCGGTTCGGTGACCGTGAACATCGCATCTTCTTCAAATACCACAATCACCGCCGACCAAAGCGGCTGTACCGCAGGCGGTATTGAGGCCACCGTTTCAGGTGCGTCAAGCTACACTTGGTCGCCATCTCAAGGCGTCGTGCTAAACAACAGCAACGGTTCAGCCGTTACTCTGGCTCCTTTGGTAGAAACCACCTACACCGTCACAGGAACCATAGGCTGCCACACTTCATTGGCAACCATTACTGTAGGCCCCACCATTGGCACTTCAGGCCCCGAAAGCTTCGGCGACGAAATCTGGCACGCACACTGCTACAACATTGAAACATACACCAGTAACCCTTCACAATTCAATCTGACCGACTACCGCGGTATGTACACCGAAGAAGAACTCAACTTCAATTCTTCTGACAGATGGAACATCACCAGCAATCCTGCAACCGCCAGTGGATACATCGGCTGCTCAGTGAACAATGAACGGCACATCGTGAGTTACCGCCGAAAAGGTTTCCCCTGTGGCACCTATCGCTTGCATTTGCGCGGCCTGAATAACGAAGCCGGACACGATGACGCCGTGCGACTCGTTATCAACGGCGAAACCGTGTTTAGCAACACTGGATGCTGTGTTGTCAGAAACAACGTTTGGATGGGTGCACTCGACAGCGATACCGAAATTGAATTGACTTGGAGTGAGAATGGAGGACTTTCTTACGGACGAATGTACTTCGAACCCATTCATGTCAATGAAGCTACCCTGACCGCAGAATCATCGGTCGTAGCCGGTGAATCGATAACGTTAACAGCCAACCTCAACGGAGCACTTTCATACGATTGGAGCACCAACGACCAATGGCTTGAGGCACCACTAAACACATCATCCGTTACCCTTTCGCCACCAGCCAACGCACCATCAGGCACCTACACCTACACTGTGCGCATACAAGACCCCATTTCAGCCTGCGACCACGTCTTAAACACCGATGTAGAAATTGGCCTCGCTGCACACGAATGGAATGGAACCACCAACGACCAATGGTCTACAACTACCAACTGGCTCAATGGAACCGTACCGCCCTCAGGCGCTGATGTCACAATTACGGGTGCCGGTTCGCCCCCGATCATTTCGGGCAACATCCAAGTGGGTGACATCACCTTGCAAGACGGCGCAAGCTTGAGCTTCGCCAACGGATTCGCTACCCTGCGCGTCTCAGGCGACTTCGTCAACAATGCCGAATTCGCCCCGGGCGAAGGCAAAGTCGCATTCAATGGTGCATCCATCCAAACCATCTCCGGCAGCAATGTGCCTGTTTTTCATGGCTTGAGGATGGATGTCAGCGACACCCTGCGTCTTGAAACCCCCATACGACTCACCGGTGCACTGCAGCCCGCTTCAGGCGTATTCGACTGGAACAACCACCGCGTCACCCTCCTCTCGGATGCCAACAACACCGGAAGCATTGGAGAAATTAAAAACGGTGCTGAAATTCTCGGTGACAGCATCATCTATCAACGCTTCATACCCACAGGCTCCGGGAGCTGGAGAATGCTGTGCACCCCACTCACCGATGTCACTTTCGAGCAGTGGAACGACGACTTCCCCACCACCGGGTTTCCGGGCGCCGATTTCCCCAATTGGCCAAACTCAGCCAATCCCTGGCCCAGCATCCGCATCTACGATGAATCGGTTATTGGCACCACAAACCAAGGCTTCGAAGGCATCGACAACATCACCGCACCCATCGAAAACGGCGTGGGGTACTTCACCTACTTCATACCGAACTCAACCCTTATTGATGCCGAAGGCAGCTTCCATCAAGGGCCCAAACTCTGGAACCTCAGCCATACCAACTCAGGCACCGACGCGCGTCACGACGGATGGAACCTCATCGGAAACCCCTATCCGTCAGCCATTGACTGGAACAGCCAAACAGGGTGGACCAAATCAAACGTGGCCAATGCTGTGTACGCATTCAGCAGTGTCACCGGCCAATACACCGCCTATATCAACGGTGTAGGTATCGGAGAATTCAACGGACAAATCGCTTCGGCCCAAGCCTTCTGGGTAAAAGCTGAAAGCAGCGGCGCTTCAGTTGCCATTAACGAATCGGCCAAAATCGATGTGAATGGGGTTTTCCTCCGAAGCTCCAATGCCAATACCGAAAGCCTCGTACGTATACGCCTCAACACGCCTCAAGAGAATATTTGGGACGAAACCGTAGTGGGCTTCCACAGCGGCGCCGATGAAGGCTTCGATGCCCACCTCGACGCATGGAAGTTCTTCGCCAGCAATGAACAACTGCCCAACATCGCCACGCGTCCGCTCAACGACGATTCACGGGCGTTGGCCATTTCCATGCTCCCTCTTCCTGAAGAAGATACCGTCGTTGACCTCGTCATCCGAAGTGGCAGCCAAACCCAATTCACCCTCGTCAACACACTGGTTGACAGCTACGAAAGCGAAATCTGCCTTGTGCTCGAAGACCGTGAACTCGAAAACCGCGTTTCGTTCAACCAAAACGAAAGCTACAGCTTCTCTGTGGGTGAAATGCCGCTTGAAGAGCGCTTCGCACTTCGCTTTAGCGCACCGATCGACCTTACTGTATTTGATGAAAGCTGCCCGAATGCCGATGACGGAAAACTCATCGCCCAAGGCTTTGGTGAAGCACCATGGACCTTCACGTGGATCGACGAAATGGGACAAATCATTCGCACCACCGAAAGCAGTACCGTGGCCGATGTGTTTGAAAACCTCACTCCGGGCTTCTACGAGGTTCGGGTAGAAAACTCAGGTGAGTTCTGCACCAGCATCGAAGCAGTGGCCCAAGTGCATGCCGCAGAACCGGCAGAGGTCGAAGTTGAATCAACCACCACCTCGTGCAACACCGCCAACGACGGCAGCATCGCCTTCTACTCAGACGGTATGTACAGCTACACTTTCTCAGGCGACAACGGCGATGGCCTTGAATTTACCATTGCCAACCTCGTGGGCGATACTGTGCTCACCGATTTGCCGGCAGGTGTTTACCAATTGACTGCGTTGCATCAGTGCGGCGAAGAGTTCAGCGTACCCCCGGTTGACCTCCGCGACCCGAATGCGGTAAACGCAGGCATCGATGCAGGCTCAGGCGCAACCACATTAGGCAATGGCGGCAGCATCGCCTTCACCAATACAAGCTCAGGCAATGCGACCGAATTTGTTTGGGATTTCGGCGATGGAAACGCTGACAGCACGTCGCATTCGCCCGTGCATTCGTATGCATCGGCCGGCTACTACACCGTTCAACTCATTGCACGCAACAGCCGTTGCACCGACACGACATCGGTGAGCATCACTGTGTCAAACGCCGGTCCGGCTGTCACCTTCGGAGGCGCTGCTGAAGCAACCACAGGTGTTGAAGACGAAACCGAGGCTGAACTTGCCGAAGCTGCCATCGACGTAACCATCGCCAGTGAGCGCATGCTCATTATCAACGACGAGGCGATCGAAGAACGCGTTACTGTAAGCATCTTCAGTCTCTCAGGCCAGCGGGTGCTTCAGCAAGAGTTCGCCATCCTTCCGCAAGGGCAAACCGATGTCAACCTGTCGTCGCTCAACCAAGGCATGTACACCTACGGATTGCAAACCGACACATCCGTCTTGAAAAGCGGTGAATTCGTAAAATAAGTTTTAAATCAGCCGCGCATGGCCTCCACGGGGTCCATCCGCGAAGCTTTGAGCGCCGGAGCAATACCGGCGATGAGGCCCGAGACAACGGCTACCGTCATGGCAGCCAAAAAGCGCTCGGGCCTCAGTTCAAAGCTGAGACCAATGTCAAGCACGTTCATAACGCCGGCAACACCGGCTATCAATAAATATGCAAAGAGTGCGCCAAAAATGCAGAGGGCAACGGCTTCAAACAAAAACTGTCCGAGTATAAAGGCATTCTTCGCCCCAAGGGCCTTCTGAATGCCAATGATGCGTGTGCGTTCTCGCACCGAAACAAACATGATGTTGGCGATGCTAAAGCACCCCACTAAAAGGGCGAACACACCAATGAACCAGCCTCCAATCTCAACCTGACCAAATATGCCATCGATGAAACTGGTGAGCATATCCATTTGGTTAACACTGAAGTCGCTGTCGTCTTTTGGCCCTATTCGGCGAATGCTGCGGTACTGCTGAATCACTTCTGATTTCAGCTCCGAAAGGCTTACGCCATCGGCAGCCTTAATGACCACTGCCCCGTCGAGCTCGCGAATGTTCATCATGCGTTCTGCGTAGCGAACAGGAAGCATAACCATGGTGTCAAACCCATCGGAAATGAGCGAAACGCCCTCCCGTTCAAACACACCAATCACTTCTGTTTTAAGGCCCTTTACTTTGATGCTTTGTCCAATGGCATTGCCATCGGGAAAAAGCACTGCAGCAATCTCTGCGCCTATGATGGCCAAGTTCTTGCCACTATCAAACTCGGGTGCCGAGAAGTAACGGCCTTGGCCAATGTTCAACGTAATGCACTGGTTGTACTCGTAGCTAACACCGGCCACCTGAACATCTTTCAAGCTGTTGTTGCCGTACTCTACGGTGCCCATATCGCCTGTTTGGTATGCGATGGCCTCCGCGGTTGTGAGGCGCTGCCGGAGGTCATCAACGTCGTTGGGTTGTGGTTGCTGCCGTTGAAAGTACTTCCACCACTCGTACTCTTCCTTGCCCTCTTCAGGGCCCCATGGCCACTTTTGAACGAACAGTACATCGTCGTTGATCATTGAAAAGGTTTCTTTCAACCCCTTTTCCATGGCATCCACCATTGTGAACACGGCTGTAATTACGAAGATGCCTACCATCACACCAAGCAGCGACAAGAAAGTGCGCAGTTTGTTGGTTGTGATGGCCTGCCAGGCGAAGAGCATGCTTTCCTTAAGAAGCCGGAGGTAGAGCATTGCTGTGCTTTTTTCAAAGGTAGTGTTTGCCGTTGGGGCGTGCAATGACACTCATCCGCCATCCTTGCCGCTCATCCATCCGAATTCGACGAAATGGAGGTATTCAGCGATAAGCTGCGAGGTAAGCCCGCCATTAGCGGCTAATTTTGCAAACGAACCGAGAATCCCTTCCGGAATAACCATGGCACAAAAAACACCGCCGCCTCATCAGCGCGCTGAAGCGTTAATTACGCCTGAAATCACCCGTCTGCTCGATGCACAAAACATCTCTGTGCTCATCGAAGACCTTGAACGCCGTGTACTGCTAGTCAACCCGGCATTTTGCGAACTATTCGAACTGCAGGTTGTGCCAGAAGACATGCTTTACCGCGATTGCAGTGACGAATTGCAACAGGCCTGCTTGATGTTTGAAGACCCTTTCGTGTTTGTGCAATTTGTAGAGAGCGCCCTGGCAAGCCGAGAGCGCAGCTCTTCACGACCACTGCCAACGAAAATGGGCTTTTCAATGGAGGTGACCTATGTACCCCTCTTCACCGGAGGCCTTCTTGGTGGTCACCTGTGGTTTCATCAAAAACTACCCGCATGACATCTTCATTGCCCCTTGACCCCGGCACACTCGCCGAACGTCTCAACCGTCTGTTGCCGGTATTCTTTGCCAGCAGCCGTGAACGGTTGAGCGAATTCATTGCCCTTTACCTTGAGCAATCGTACAATTACCTCGATCAGGCAAAAACGGCATTGGAAGCCAATGATGTCAAAGGAATCCGCTCAGCCGTGCACGCTTGGCGTCCGGCAATGCCCATGCTCGGCTTGGATGAACTCCACGAACTGGCCCAGTCCATTGAAACCCGCATTGATGAAGGCGACCTTTCAATCACCGAACTCACCGAAGCACTGAAATTACTGAGCGACGAAGCCACTGCGTGCGCTGCGCTGATTCGCAGCTACCGTCGCGAACTGTAAATCCTCGAGAATACCATGAAACTTCGCACCATAGTCATTGAAGACGACCCCCTGGCTCTGCTTAACCTAACAAGCCTTATCAACGACGACCATTCGCTGCAATTCGACGGTAGTTTCACCAATGTGGCATCGGCCTTGATGCACCTTGAAGAGCATTCGGCAGATCTCATTCTCCTCGACATCAACCTGCCCGAGGTCGATGGCTTTGAGTTCCTGCGCCGCACCTCTACCACTGCTGAAGTGATTGTGGTCTCTGCCGAAAAATCAAACGCAGCTGAAGCCTTCGATTTCGATGTGCGTAGGTTTCTGCACAAACCGGTCACTCCGCAAGCCTTTAACGACGCCGTGGCCGCGGTGAAAATCACCATCGCCGCCCGTGGCGAAGCAGCGCAAGCCGACCACCTCTACATCAAATCAGACCACGGCTACCGCCGCCTCGATTACACCGATTTGGCGTACGTTGAAAGCCGCCGCGACTATGCGCTCTTCCAAACCCGAACTGAACGCTACTTGGTGAGGGCGCGCATGAAAGACATTGAACAATCGCTGTCAAACCATCCGGGCTTCTTTCGCTGCCACAGGTCGTACATTGTCAACCTCAACATGCTCGATTACTTCAACGCGGGCGAAGTGCACGTCTTGGGTCGAGTTATTCCTATGGCCAACGCACATTACAGCGCTTTGCAACGCATGGTGAACGTACTCTAATTTCTTTTTTTGGATTGGATGGATGGATGATCGCAGTGGTCATCCATCCAAAAAATTTACCGCAATGCGATGAACGCCTCGCGGAACAAAGCGTACTGAAAAGGCTTCTTAATCACCAATTCGCACACTTCTCCGCAACGTGAAAACTCGTCAGGATCAATCGAAGCCGTAACGCACCAAATGTGAATGCGCGGTTGAACTTTTCGAGCTTCTATGGCCAACTCATTGCCGCGTAAACCGGGCATTTCGTAGTCGGTAATCAACAAATCAAAGCGTGAATTTTTGAGCATTTCAAGCGCTGTGACGCCATCAGATGCACGCAACGGCACCACTCCTGTCCCCTCAAAAAACTTCTCTACCACCATCAAATCGACAGGGTTATCGTCTACAATCAGTACGCGCATGGTCTCGGTCAGGTTTCTCTCCCCGCCACAAGTATAACCACCCAAACCCATGCCTTTAATAAATTTGCGACGGAGCAAACAAAATCCGCGATTCAATCGGTTTAATTCATGATTTCGTTTTCCCGAACTGACAGATTTCGCCTACAAAACCCGCCCGAAACACCGCAATGTTTCATAGCACTTTACTTTTTAATAGCTTCGCACCGTCAATGACTGACCCCACAACACCATGAAAAACAACGTCTTTCTTTCTCTGCTGGCCGCTGCAGCACTTCTCGCCGGCTGCGGAGACGCCACCAACGAAGCAAACAACCCACCGATGCCACAAGCACCCGTAGCAAAAAAAATCGCGACCGAAATCACCACACACGGTGACACGCGTATCGACAACTACTTCTGGATGCGCCTTTCGGATGCACAAAAAGAAGCTGAAACACCCGATGCACAAACCCAAGACGTGCTCGATTACCTCAACGCAGAAAACGCCTACACCAAGGCCATGATGGCCGACACCGATTCGTTGCAAGAAAAACTCTACAACGAAATCGTTGCGCGCATCAAGCAAGACGACCAAAGCGTGCCCACCAAAATCGATGGCTATTGGTACTACACCCGCTTTGAAGAAGGGCAAGATTATGCACTCTACTGCCGCAAAAAAGAAACCATGGAGGCCGAGGAAGAAATCATCCTCAACGGCCCGGAAATGGGCAAGGGCCTTGCCTACTTCTCACTCGGGGGTTACAGCGTGAGCACCAACAACAACCTCATCGCTTACGGCGTTGATACCGTGAGCCGCCGCCAGTACACCCTGTACTTCAAAGACCTTTCCACCGGCGAAGTGCTTGCTGACCAAATCCCCAACACCACCGGAGGCGCAACCTGGGCCAACGACAACAAAACCGTGTTCTACTCAAAACAAGACCCGGTTACCCTGCGCTCGTTCCAAATCTACCGCCACACCCTCGGTACCGATGCTGCGCAAGACGTGCTCGTGTACCAAGAAGACGATGAAACCTTCTCATGCGGTGTGGGCAAAAGCAAGTCGAAAGAATACCTCTTCATCGGCAGCTACTCTACCATGTCTGACGAATGGCGCTACCTCGATGCCAATACCCCCGGCGGCGATTGGAAAGTAATTCAACCCCGCGAACGCGGACTCGAATACCGCGTTGCGCAGTACGGCAGCGACTTCTACATCGTCAACAACATCGATGCCCAAAACTTCAAGCTTTCGAAAACACCCATCGCCAAACCGGGCAAAGAAAACTGGGTCGATGTACTCCCACACCGCGAAAATGTGCTGCTTGAAGACATCGAAATCTTCAAAAACTTCCTCGTGATTGACGAGCGCAGCGAAGGCCTGACCAAAATCCGTATCAAACCGTGGAACGGTAGCGAAGAACATTACATCGAGTTCCAAGACCCTGCCTACTCAGCCTCAGTGGGCGGTGCACCTGACTTCGATACCGAAGTCATGCGCTACGGCTACAGCTCGCTTACCACGCCGAGCTCGACTTATGATTACAACATGGCCACCCGCGAGCGCACCTTGCTCAAACAGGCTGAAGTGCTTGACCCGTCGTTCTCACCCAACAACTACGTCTCAGAACGCATCATGGTGCCTGCCCGCGACGGTGTATTGGTGCCGGTGAGCATCGTGTACCGCAAAGACCTCGACCGCAGCAAAGCCAACCCAACCCTGCTCTACGGCTACGGCTCGTACGGCGCCAGCATGGATGCCTACTTTAGCTCGGTGCGCCTCAGCTTGCTTGACCGCGGTTTCATTTACGCACTCGCCCACATTCGCGGCGGACAAGAAATGGGACGTCAATGGTACGAAGACGGCAAACTGCTAAAGAAAATGAACACCTTCACCGACTTCATTGACTGCGGTGACCACCTCGTGAAAAACGGCTACACATCGTACGACCACCTCTACGCCCAAGGCGGCAGCGCCGGAGGCCTCTTGATGGGTGCAGTCATCAACATGCGTCCTGAAATGTGGAACGGCATCCTCGCTGCAGTCCCCTTTGTTGACGTCATCAACACCATGCTCGACGAAAGCATTCCATTGACCACAGGCGAGTTCGACGAATGGGGCAACCCCAAAGACTCGGTGTACTACGACTACATCAAGCAGTACTCACCGTACGACAACGTAGTGGCCAAAGACTACCCCAATATGCTCGTTACCACAGGGTACTGGGATAGCCAAGTGCAGTACTGGGAGCCCGCCAAATGGGTCGCCAAACTGCGCGAGCTGAAAACCGATTCAAACCTCCTCTTGATGCACACCAACATGGAGGCCGGTCACGGTGGCGCCAGCGGACGTTTCCGCCGTTTCCGCGAAGTGGCCATGGAATACGCCTTCCTCTTCAAACTCGAAGGCATCAAAGAATGACCCCTCTGGGCAGTCGTTACCGACCACTGACCCTCGAAGAACTCAAGGCCGTCGAAACCGGGTTTGTGCAGTTTTTGGCTGCCAACTCGGTTACGGCGCCCGAGTGGGAAACCCTCAAAAAGCGCGCACCTGAAAAGGCAAATGGCCTCATCGCCATTTTTTCTGACCTGTATTGGGACAAAGTACTCGCGCGCATGACCCACATGATGGAGCGCTTGCCCAAGGTGTTCAGGGTTTTTTGGATGGATGGACGTGAACTTCACCTCATTGAAGTGCGCGTTCCCGAAGAAGCACCCTTTCGCTTCGACAGCGAAGACGATGTGGAAGGATGGATGACCGGCAAAAAGGATGTCAAAGCGATGGGCGGACAGTTCTTCCGCGGCACCCGCGACACCGGCGACCGCCGCGACCGCGAAATCTTTGAACTGCTCGAACGCGGAGCCGTGCCTTGCCGTGCTGAACTCTACAACGCCTTTAACGCTGCGTTAAGTCAATCGTCGTGACCTTTGCTTTTTCGCCGCAAGGGTTGATATTTGCCCCGCTGTTCCAAGAAGTTTGAATGGCTGTCAACTATCGGCAACAACTCAGCCAAACTGCAGCTCAACGCAGCCGCAATGCGCGCTACGGTGAGCAACTGAGGGTTGGTTCTTCCGTTCTCAATAATGCTCAAATTGGGAACTTCCATATCGAGCCGGTAGGCGAGATCAGCCTGTGACAAACCCAACGAACGTCGGCGTTGCGCAATTGCAGCACCGAGTTCAACAAGGTAGTCTTGGTCGTTTTTCGCCATGTGAGCAAGTTGACAAGCCCACTTCTGGTATTTATTATGTTATGTCATAACTTTAGCCGGCCCATTTAGTCCCCATGAACGAATATACGTTTCGCGAAGACGGTGTGTATTATGCTTTTCTTCGGCCCACCGGAAAGAGTCCGTACGCCGGCGATTTGCTGTTCTTCTGTTTCGTGCACTGGCGCGGCTGCATCGCAGCGCAATGGGAACCCGTAACCCACGCCATCGACATCACCACCGATTTCATGCACTCCAGCTTCCTCTGGCACCACGATGTGCGCCAAAGCAACCTGGCTGACCCGGCACTCGCTGAACTCACCCCCGACGAGGCCGGCATGTTCACCGTAAAGCTCAAATTGCCTGAACCGCTCGAAATTCGCCTCATCCCCGTCGGTACAGGCATCCTGTCAATGGCTGTCGTCGCTCCCTGGAAGACCGAACGCATCGCGCAAGTGTTCTTCAAAGACTACGATAGCGCGCTCAAAAGCCCTCAACAACGTAACTAAGACGATGCGCCGTTCGAACGGGCCTCCCGCCGCAGGCGGCATCCCACCAAACGCCAATTCAGAACATTTCTAAATAGCAGGTGGTTTTGGTGTTGAAGCGATTGCCGCGTAATTTTGACGCACATTTGAACCGAACACCCATGAGCCGTTCTGCACTGCTTTCATCATCAATTGCGAAGAAATACTGGATGGCCCTCACAGGGCTCTTTTTGTGTCTTTTTCTTGCCGGCCACTTGGCGGGCAACCTCCAACTGTTTATGATGGGTGAAGATGGCCGACTTCAATTCAACGAATACGCCCTCTTCATGACCACCAACCCGGCGGTGAAGATTCTCTCGTACGTCACCTACTTCAGCATTCTCTTCCACGCCGTTGACGGCATTTTGCTCACCCTACAGAACCGCAAAGCACGTCCGGTGCAGTATGCCTACAACCGTCCCCAAGTCAACTCAAGCTGGGCATCGCGCAACATGGCCGTACTCGGCACCCTGCTGCTCGTGTTCATTGCCACCCACATGCAGAACTTCTGGTGGAAAATGCACTACGGCGACATGCCTATGCAAGGCGACATGAAAGACCTTCACACCGTGGTGCTCGGATTTTTCAACCCGAACATGAACGGCATGGCCATTTTCGCGGTAGCGTTCTATGCCTTTAGCATGGCCGCACTGGCCTTTCACTTGGCCCACGGTTTTCAGAGCGCCTTCCAAAGCTTGGGAGCGCGCCACCCCAAATACCTTCCGCTGATCAAAAACGCAGGCCTTGGGTTCAGCATACTCGTGCCCGCCGCTTTTGCAGCCATTCCGATTTACCTGTACATCATGCAGGCCTGATGAACATTAACGCCCAACGGCAGTCTTAAAAGCGTTATGGCAACATTGAATTCCAACATCCCTTCGGGGCCGCTCTCTGAGAAGTGGAACAACCACAAAAACCACGTTCGTTTGGTGAACCCGGCGAACAAGCGTTCGATTGACGTTATCGTTGTGGGTACCGGCCTCGCCGGAAGCTCTGCCGCTGCTTCGCTCGGCGAAATGGGCTACAACGTCAAAGCGTTTTGCTTCCAAGATTCGCCGCGCCGTGCACACTCTATCGCGGCGCAAGGCGGTATCAACGCAGCCAAGAACTACCAGAACGACGGCGACTCAACTTTCCGTCTGTTCTACGACACGATCAAAGGGGGAGACTACCGCTCACGCGAGGCCAACGTGTACCGCTTGGCAGAAGTGTCGGCCGACATCATTGACCAGTGCGTGGCCCAAGGTGTGCCCTTTGCGCGCGATTACGGCGGCTTGCTCGACAACCGCTCGTTCGGTGGGGTGCAGGTTTCACGTACCTTCTACGCGAAAGGGCAAACCGGTCAGCAGCTCCTCCTCGGGGCATACTCTGCCCTCTCACGCCAGATTTCGAAAGGCAAGGTGGAGATGCTCAACCGCCACGAAGTGCTCGACGTAGTCATCATTGACGGCAAATGCCGTGGCGTTATCGCCCGCAACCTCATTACCGGCGCCATTGAGCGCCACAGCGCACACGCTGTGGTACTTGCCACCGGCGGCTATGGAAACGTGTTCTTCCTGTCGACCAACGCGATGGGCTCAAACGTAACCGCTGCGTGGAAAGCCCACATGAAAGGCGCTTTCTTCGCGAATCCTTGCTTCACGCAGATTCACCCCACCTGCATTCCGGTATCGGGCGACTACCAGTCAAAGCTTACGCTGATGTCTGAGTCGCTCCGCAATGACGGCCGCATCTGGGTTCCCAAGAAGAAAGAAGACGTAATGGCGATTCGCAACGGAAGCAAACGTCCGGTCGAAATCGCTGAAGAAGACCGTGACTACTACCTCGAGCGCCGTTACCCCTCGTTTGGCAACCTGGTTCCACGCGATGTGGCATCCCGCGCAGCGAAAGAACGCTGCGACGAAGGATTCGGCGTCAACAAAACCGGCGAAGCAGTATTCCTCGACTTCAGCAGCGCCATCATGCGCTACGGCCGCACCGAAGCGAAAATGCAAGGCATCGAAAACCCTTCTGACGCGCAAGTGCGTCTACTCGGTGAAGACGTTGTGCGCGCCAAGTACGGCAACCTCTTCCAGATGTACGAGAAAATCGCCGATGACGATCCGTACAAAACCCCAATGAAGATTTACCCGGCAGTGCACTATACCATGGGCGGCTTGTGGGTTGATTACAACCTCATGACCACCGTGCCCGGCCTGTTTGCCACCGGTGAAGCCAACTTCTCTGACCATGGCGCAAACCGCCTCGGAGCAAGCGCCTTGATGCAAGGCTTGGCCGATGGCTACTTTGTACTCCCGTACACCATCGGTGAATACCTTGCTGATGACATTCGTACCGGACACATCTCAACCGATTCGAAAGAATTCGTTGAGGCCGAAAAGAACGTACGCGACCGCATCAACAGGCTGATGAACAACAACGGTAAAACCCCCGTTGACGATTTCCACCGCCGCTTGGGCCGCATCATGTGGGACAAATGCGGCATGGCCCGCAACGAACAAGGGCTGCGCACCGCCATCAGCGAAATTCAAGCCCTTCGCGAGGAGTTTTGGAAGGATGCCCGTGTACCCGGCACCGCTAACGGCCTCAACCCCGAACTCGAGAAAGCAGGCCGCGTGGCCGACTTCATCGACCTCGGTGAATTGATGTGCCTCGATGCCCTCACCCGCAACGAATCGTGCGGAGGTCACTTCCGCGAAGAATACCAAACCGAAGACGGCGAAGCACTTCGCGACGACGAAAACTTCACCTTCGTATCGGCGTGGGAATACACCGGCTTGCCGGCTGAGTCAAAGCTCCACAAAGAAGAGCTTAAATTCGAGAATGTTGAATTGAAGCAACGCAGCTACAAGTAAGCGTTGATCATAAACCACGTGTCATGAACATCACGTTGAAAGTATGGAGACAAAACGGCCCCAACGACAAGGGCCGCATGGAAACCTATCCGGTGGCCGAGGTCTCTCCTGATATGTCGTTCCTCGAAATGATGGACGTGCTCAACAACCGTCTTATCACCGATGGCAAAGACCCTGTGGCCTTTGACCACGATTGCCGCGAAGGCATCTGCGGGATGTGCAGCATGTACATCAACGGTGAAGCGCATGGCCCCGGCCGTGGCATCACCACCTGCCAGCTCCACATGCGTTCGTTCAAAGACGGCGACACCATCTACGTTGAGCCATGGCGTGCATCAGCCTTTCCCGTGGTGAAAGACCTCGTGGTTGACCGCAGCGCGTTTGACCGCATCATCCAAGCCGGCGGATACGTCTCTGTGAATACCTCCGGCAATACCCAGGATGCCAACGCCATTCCGATTCCAAAAGAGAATGCTGACAAGGCCTTCGATGCAGCCACCTGCATTGGCTGTGGCGCCTGTGTGGCAACCTGCAAGAACTCATCGGCCATGCTCTTTGTATCGGCCAAGGTGAGCCAGCTGGCGCTGCTTCCGCAAGGTGAGCCTGAGCGCGAACGCCGCGTATTGCGCATGGTTGAGCAAATGGACAAAGAAGGCTTCGGCAACTGCACCAACACCGGCGCATGCGAAGTTGAATGCCCGAAAGGCATTTCACTCGAGAACATTGCCCGCATGAACCGCGAATTCTTGCGCGCTTCTGTGGTTTCAGAATAAAACGTGCCGGGGAAACCCGCACTTACCGCATAGTAGGGCCGTCGTACGACGGTCCTTTTTTTGTGGAATCACGCCCTGTAGTGCTTTTCGAAAAACTCGTCGCACCACAAGCACACGTTGCCAAGCTCGGCCAAGCGCGCACGCGCAAAATCTTCACTGATGCCAATGCTCTCGCCCATGCGGATGGGGTCGCCCTCATTGATCTTCTGAAATACCGGTGACTCAGCCACGGAGGCCAGCACATCAATCACCTTTTCACGGCGGGCATCGCCCATGGGCCGTGAAGTTCCCGGGCAGCACGGATTGATCTTCCACAGTTGAATGGAAATCTCCTGCGGGATGCCCGGCGCTCCCGTCAAGAAGCCAATGCCGCCCGATAAAACGGCGCAAAAGTTGTGCGAAGGATCGCGCTTCCAAATGCCCTTCTCCATGGCTCGGCCGCGGGCCCAGTTGCCGCCCAGCCATAAGTCTTCGGTCGCCCCCCAATAGCCCCAGCTCAGCGGCTTCTCGGCGAGGTAGGTATCAATCTCTACCAGCGGATCTTTCTCATCGCCGTTCACGCCACGCGATGCGAAAAGCTCGGCCAAATCCATCAATCGTGCACCTTGGTGCTTGTGGTAGCGGTCGATGCTGGCGATGTCGAAACGGGTCACACCGCGCGCAATCAGCTCATCGAGTACCTCACCCGTGAGCAAATCGCCGTTGGTTTGCAGCATGATCTGGGCAACGCCGCGGTATTTCGCTTGCAACACTTCCAGTATGGCGTACAGCTTGGCTTTCTCGGCCAAGGGCTCGCCGCCCGACAAGATCACACGTCCGGCAGAGCCGGGCAAATTCTCCACCACCTGCAGGCACTCTTCGGTGGTGATGCGCGCACCTTTGGGTCCGCTCAGGTTGTAACAATGCGCACACTGGTCGTTGCACAACTGGGTAAACACCCAATAAATCGATTCGATGTGGTCGTTCACAGGTCGAGGTTTTTCCAAAATTCACGTTCAACGTTCAATCCGGTTTCGGGGTCAGCGGCAAAGTCGCGCATGCTTTCGTAGGTTGTCAATTGGCCGTCGGCCATGCGGCCGAATCGGTTGCCGGTAAGCAGCGCTTCTTTCACGTCGTGGGTGACAAACAGGGCCGCGAAACGGCGCCGGGCCGATAGGCGGGTGTAAAATTCTTGCATCTCGCTGCGCGTGCCTGCATCCAAACTTCCGAAAGGCTCGTCAAGCAGCAACACGGCAGGATCAGTGAGCAAGGCGCGGCCAAACGCTACGCGCTGCTGCTGGCCTCCGCTGAGCGATTCAGGACGGCGACCGCCAAAGCCTGACAAATCAAGCGCCTCCAGCATTTCATCGGTGCGCTCTTTTATTTTCCCTGCGGGGATGCGCCGCAGGTGCATGCCAAACGCCAAGTTGCCCGCGACATCGAGGTGCGGGAACAACAGCGGCGATTGGCTGAGGTACACCACTCCGCGCTTCTCGGCAGTAACGCCATCAACCGAAGCACCGTCGAGGAAGATGCTCCCCTTATCTTGCCGCAACAACCCTGCCAAAATGCGCAACAAGGTGGTTTTTCCACATCCACTGCGGCCTACGATGCTGAGTGTTTCGCCCGCTGCGCAGTCAAGCGAGATGCCCTTCAGCACCGCATGGTCTCCGTAAGATTTCGAAAGGTGTTCTACACGCAGCATCAACGCAGTCGGATTCGTTTCGTGAAGATAAGTACGATGCTCGGAGGCAGCACCAAAACCGTGCACGCCGTGGCAGCCAATGCAAGATTGGCCTCTTGGGCATACCCAAACACCTTCACCGTGAGGGTTTGCACGCGTCCGCTCCCCAAGGTAGTCACCAATCCGTATTCAAGCCACGAAAAAATGAAAAGCTGTGTGGCAACGAGTGCGAGTGCACCGCGTGATGCCGGCACATGCACGCGCAGCAACCTTTGCCATCCACCTGCTCCGAGGGTGCGGGCCAGTTCATCGTGGGCCATCCGTCCTCCATCCCAAAAAAGAGAAAACAACACCACCGCATAGGGCACAGCGATGCTCATGTGTCCCAACACCACGCCCACCGGATGCGCGCTGAGGCCCAAGCCGATGAAGTAGTACTTCAGCTCGAGCGCCAAAACCACCGGCGCAGTGGCGAAGGGAATCAACGCCAACCACCGCCACAGCCCTTTTCGCGCAGAACAAGCAACAGCATACGCCGCGATAAATCCGGCCGCCGTCGACACAAGCGACACCAACAGCGCAATGCCCACCGATAAACCCACCGCAGAACCTACACTGCCCAAGGCATCGCGCCATGCAGCAGTAGAAAACACCGGCAAAAGGTGAGGATACGGCCACGCGTCCGCAAACGACAACCCCATCAAAACCAGCAACGGTAGGATGTAAGCCGCAAGAAGTGCTGTTTTCACTGCTCTACCCATGCCACATCCGTTTTGAAACGAAGGCCATCACTGCCGCAATGAAACACGTGTAGACCAGCGCCAAGGCATAGCCCTGCGGCACTTCGGCGAGATTGTACCCACTGATGCGATCGGCGATAAAGGGCACAACCGCCTGTATGCGCTGCGCCCCAAGCAGATTCGCCACTTCGTAGCTGCCCAAGGTGAAAATGAAAAACACCATCACCAAGGGCAATGAACGTTGCACCACTACCGGACGAACAATCCGTTTCCAACGGTCGTTCGCCGACGCTCCCAACGACTGGCCCAACGTCTCAAGCGCCTCCACTTCAGGCCGACTGCGGAGGTACACCAGGTACAGCACCAGTGCCGGAAACACCAACATGAAATGGGCCAATGCGGTACCCACTCCCCACGGATCATTGACAAGCGCAACAAACTCCAGGGAGTCGTCGATCAGGCCCACGCTGTGCGCGATGCGCGACACCACGCCCGAACCCGACAAAAACTGGTACACAAAAAACGCTACCACAACAGGCGGCAGAGTCAGTGGAATGAGCATCCATCCTTGCAAAGCGCGAACGGCTCCAAAGGCTCGCACAACGCCCAAAGCCAGACACAACGCCGCCAGTGTTGAACTTGCAGCGATTGCTACGGTGTAGCCCACGCTGCGCAAAAACCGCACATCAAGCGCCGCTGCGAAGTGGTTCAGGGTGAATCCGTCGTCAGTGAAACCGCCCAGTGCATAGCGCAGTGCAATTAGCGTGGTAGCCGCAAGCGGCAGCACCACGCCAACAAGGTAAACTGCTGCACCGCTAGCTCTCATTGGGCTTCTACAATGCGGGTTCTGAAATCGGTGTACAGCCGAATCATGTATTCGGCGTCAGGCTCAGGCAAGGCAAGGGTGTTCAATTCACTGCGCGGCGCAACGTTACGCCGGTAGGTCACTGACTCGAATTCGCTGCGCAACGCGTCAGGAAGCCGCGTCACATCCAGCACGGTGCCGTCGCCCCATACTTCGCTGCGGGCCTTCTCGAGCTGGGCCTCGGGCGATAGTAAGAAGTTGGCCACCACCATGGCGCCGGCCTTGTTGCCCGACCTGTTGACAATGCCCATGTAGTGCGAATTCTGTATGCTACCGCCGTCAAGCACATATCCGCGACTGAAAGCGGGCAAATCGCCTGTGCCAACTTTGTTGTCGACTTCGCCGTCGTTGTTGCTCATCGTAAACCACAGCTCGCCCTGCGAAAAGAGTTGGTGCATGGGCGCTACACTGTTTGGGAAGGCTTGGCCCTCGCGCCAGAGGTAGGGTTTAACATCGGTAAGCCACTGCCACAAGGGTGCGCTCAAGGCGGCGTAGCGTTCAGCGGTGAAGGGCGCGTCAAAGGCCTGCGGGTCATCGGCCAAATTGATCATCAGCGACTTCAAAAAGGTCATTCCGGTGAAATCGGTGCCGATGGTGAAGCGGCCGGGGTTGGCTTTGATCCATTCAGCAAGTTCTTCAGCCGTTTGAGGAGGTGTTGCAATGCGATCGCTGTTGTAAATCAGGCAGAACTGCACGTTGCCCCACGGACATTCATAACCTTCAACCGGTTGCTGAAAATCATAGGCAATGAAACGGTTGTCCCAATCCACATACTGCGCGTTGGGCAGCCGATCGGTGAACGGACCGTACAACGCGTCGATTTCACGCAGTTGGTAAAAGGTTTCACCGTTGATCCAGGCCATGTCGATGTCGCTCTCCGATGCACCGGCCTGTGCCTCGGCCATAAGCGCCGAAACCACCTCGCGGCCTTGTCCGGAGGCCAGCTCAAGCTCGATGCCGTAGCGCTCCGCGAGCTGCGGCTTCACGTAGGTGTTCATGTAGCGGTTGATGTTGCGGTCGCCTTGCCACATCATCAAGGTGACGCGGCTTCCACGGGCGATGGCCTCCACCGAATCGAAGGGCAAACTGCGAAGATCGGCTTGGGGCGCTTGGCCCGACTGCCGTCCACATCCATCCCCCAAAAAAAGAAGAAGGAAAAGCGCGGGTAGGTAAACGAAAACTGGAAATTTCATCAGAAGAAGTAGCTCAAACCGAATTGGAACTGGCGCGGCGGTGCAGCATTGCGGCGGATGAGCAACCCTGAATCGGCAGGACCGGCTTGGATTTGATTGCTCTGCGTGGCGTTGTTGCTGTAACCGCTAAGGTTTTCGGCGTTCATGAGGTTAAATACCGATGCGTAAATCGCCATGCGGCGGTCATCGCCCAGCGGTACGGTGTAGCCGAGGTTGAGATCGAAAGTCACCGACCACGGCAAACGGTCGCTGTTGCGCTCTTCACCGGGCGAGCGGTCGCTGTTGCCCACGTAAGCGTCGCCGAAAGCGCGGCCGTCGCCATTCAAATCGGTGGTACCATACAGTGTAGCATCGGGGATGCGGTTGATCGGCTGGCCGCTCTGCATGAGCGTCGCAACGGTCGCATAGAGGTTTTTAAGCGGATACCATGTCACGAAACTGTTGATGACGTGCGTTCGGTCGTTGATGGAAACGCCCCATTCGTTGTCGAAGTTGTTGGCATCCATCGCGCGAAAGTTGATGTCTTCGGTGTTGTTCTCCAAGCGCGAAAGCGTGTACACTACACGCACGCTGTAGTCGTCGTTGCCGCGTTCTTTGTTGAAGGTGAACGATGCCGCCCAGTAGCGCGATTGGCCGTCTGTTTCGGTCATCGTGATGTTGCGTGAAATCCCGGTAAGCGTATCGCCGTTGATGACAGCGAAGCTTCCGTCGAAGATCGGGATGGGCCGCGAAAGGTCGGCCTCGGCCTGGGTGCGCACCACCACGTCGTCGGGGTCGATGGTGTAGGCTTCAGGTGCGTTCAAGTCGCGCAAACGGAAGAGGTTGTGGCTGCGGTTGTGCACCACATCGACGTAAAACAGGGTGTTTTCGCTCGCTTGGTACTGGTAGCCCAGCGAAAATTGGTGCGAATACGGATTTTGGTACCCGTTCGGATTGAGGATGCGCAGCTCGTTTTGAAACACGGTTTCGCGTTGGCTTTGCAAACTCTCGGCGGTGGGCCCGTTCAAGTAGTTCACGCCGGTGGCGGTTCCGGCGATGTTGCCGTTGTTCACGATTTGATTGATTTGGGTGGATGAGGGAAGGATGCCCAAATTCACCAATTCAGCCAATTGAGCGCGGTAATCTTCGCTGTCGGAATTGAACTGCAACGCATCGCTGTGGATGGCGTAGAGGATTTTCTCGTAGAACATACCGTAGCCCACGCGCAGCGAAGAACGTGGCGACAGGGCGTAATTGGCGCTCAAGCGCGGCGCAAGGTTGTTCAAATCGAGGTCGTCGCCGCCGCCTCGGCTGAGGTCGTCAAGGTCGTAACGCACGCCGAGGT
>DAITMF010000022.1:0-53248 GCA_036835325.1 Flavobacteriales bacterium | reverse complement strand
CATAATCCCCATAATCGTCGGCGAAGCCGACCCAAAACAGTATTGAGCAAGAGTAGAGAGCAAGAGGAATCTCCGAAAGCCGATTACCGCCGCCGCACACCCGTGAACTCCATCGCCTCGCCCTTGCCGAAGCCGTAGCTGAAGCCCAAGGTGATGAAACGTCCCCGCAAACTGTAGCTGTACTGGTAAAAATCAGCCTGCTCAACCACCATCTCGCGGAAACGCGATGCAAACACGTCGCGCACACTCATGCTGATCACTCCCTTGCCCTTCCACACCTTCTTGCGAAGGCCGGCATCCAAAAACACATTCGCCGACTGCACGCCCTGAACCATCTGCACGCGCGACAGGTACTGACCGGTAAACTCAACATCCCAATCGGCCGGTAACTTGAACTTGGTGGTCAAACGCGCAGTGTACTGGTCGCCGTTGAAATCAAACGAGGTGCTGTCAAGTGCTCCGCGACGCTGAAACCAATTCACGTTCAGGTCGCCATTCACCGAAAACCACTTGCCTACGTTGTACTTGCCGTTCACCTCCAAACCGGTGGCGTTGTTGATGCCCAGGTTGAGCGGACGAACCGTTGTCACTCCGGCATCGAAAAACGCGACGCGCTCAATCACCTCGGTCGTTATGCGGTGGTACACCGATGAACTCATCGAAAACTCACCCTTGGCATAAATGCCCGAAAACTCATACGAATCGGTAAACTCGGGCAACAAATCGGGGTTCCCAACACGTATATTAAAGTTGTTGCGGATGTTGAAGAACGGATTCAAATCCCACAAACGCGGACGGAAAATCCGCCGCGAGTACCCCGCCTGCACCGAAAACGCTTCGCCCAATTTGTACGAACTGTGAACGCTCGGGAAGAAGTTCGTGTAGTTCTGATTGTTGGCTTCGTTGGTGGTGCGCAGCAAGGTGTTCAACTCGGTGTTCTCGGCGCGAAGGCCCAACTGCAAGCCCCACAACTTGCCTTGGTACGCACCGGTGCCATACACGCCCAACACGTTCTGCTGCCACTCAAAGACGTTCGTCTGCGTGGGGTCAACCACCCATGCGCCGTCAATGAAATCGCGCACTTCGAAGTCGTTGCTCACGTCGTTCAACACATTCTGCGCGCCGGTTTCAACCGTAAAGCGGTCGTTGAACGGATGGGTGTAATCCAACTTCAAGGTGTTCTCAATCTCCCCAAAGTTGGTGCGGGTGTCTTGCAACAAATCGAAGTTTTGTCCGGCCAAGGTCGACTGGGTAAAGTCTGATGCTTGGTCTTTCCCAAAAAAGCTACCGATGGCGCTGAACAGCAGCGCGCGCTTTTCGTTGTCGGAAAATTCGCGTTTGTAATTTAACTCGTACTGCCATTTGGGGTTGGTGGCCGGGGTTGATTCTTCACGGAACCACGAAGCGAGCTCTTCGCCGCCTTCACCGATCAGGCGGAAGTCATTCCGCGAGGGCTGGTCTTCAACTTCGTAAGCAAGGTTGCCCGAAAGGGTGATGACGTTCAGCGGATTGATGTAGTAATCGGCGCCCAGCACGAAATTGTAAAACTGCTCGTTGCGGAACTCCGTCCCCTCCGATTCAACACTGACATTGGTCACCGCATCGCGGTTAATGTTCCGGATTTCGGTTGGTACAGAGCGGTAGCCCGCTCCCGCCTGAGTAAAGACGTTGAACTTCTCTGAGCGGCGGTTCATGCTGAGGCCGAAGCTGTGGTTGTGAGGCCAGCCCGTGTTGAGCGTGGCCGAACCGTTGATGCCCTTGCGCTTGTCTTGCTTAAGCACAATGTTGATAATGCCGGCCGTACCTTCAGCATCGTACTTGGCTGACGGATTGGTAATCACTTCAATGCGGTCAATCATGTCGGCCGTGATTGAGCCCAAGGCATTGCCCTCCTCGCTCGTGAGCACCGACGGCTTGCCGTTGATAAGAATCTGCACGCCCGAGCTGCCGCGCAAACTCACCACGCCTTCAATGCTCACGTTGACTGAAGGCACATTGTTCAGCACCTCCAAGGCGCTGGCGCCGGTGCTGCTGAGGTCTTGCCCCACGTTGAACACGCGGCGATCGAGCATAAACTGGGTCGTTGAGCGTTCGCCCTCCACCACGGCATCTTCGAGGGTGATGCCGCCGGGCTGCAGCTTGAGCGTGCCCAAATCGGCACGGTTGTTCTGCACCGCGTACCCCTCCACCACCAAGGTTTCGTAGCCGAGGAAACGGATTTCAAGCACCACACCGGGCTTGTCAGAAAAAAGTTCAAAGCGGCCCTCCAAATCGGTGGTGGTGCCGGTAAGCATCGCATCGCTGTAGGGCATCCGAATGACCACGGTAGCAAACTCAACAGGTGCCTCGGTGGTGGCATCGACCACCTTTCCGGTCAGCGTCAAAGGCGCGTCTTGCGACCATCCGCGCAGCGAAAAAGAGAAGAAAACACAACAGAAAAACGAAGAGAGGTATAGAAAACGCAGCATGACGCGGCAATTCAGTCGCGCAACAAAGGTCGCATTTTCAAACGGTTTGAAGATTAACCTACTTCAAGACCGCTTGGTTTCCCATCCGATTCAAAACGATGAAATAGCTACCTGTTGCGCGTACGCATGCCGTGTTGACCAAAACGGCAACAACGCCTGTTTGTCTTCCTCCCTCATTTGTCACATCCGGCAAAGAAGCCGGTTTTCTCGCTTGCGAAAGGCTGCCGTTAGCGTTTGATTCAGGTGCTTCTTTCGGATGGATGACGACCGGAGGCCACCGTTCCACATCCATCCCCCCCAAAAAAAAGAGCTACCTTGAACCGCTCAATGGTTTACCACGCACAACCCCAAAACGGATGGAATTGGTCCCTGTACGCATATACAATAACGCAATCGACGCCCACATGGGCCGTGTGACTTTGGAGTTCAATGGCATCGATTGTTTCGTGTTCGATGAACACACCGTTGCCGCCAATCCACTTTATGGCATCGCTGTGGGCATCCGCTTGATGGTGCGCGAAGCTGACCTTGAGGCCGCCCACGAGGCGCTTGAAAAAAACCAACAGCAACCATGACCGCAACATCCGCCCTTCGCAGCGCACACCCGTCATTGTACGAGTTCACCGACGCCTACTACCACCGCTACTTCGACATGCTCGGCACAACCGACATGGCCTTGGCCCTCACGCAAAGCCGCGACCGTGTGGTCGACGTTTTCACCCGCTTCGCCCATCGCGCCGACCACCGCTATGCCGAGGGCAAGTGGAGCGTCCGCGAAGTGCTCCAGCACATCATCGACACCGAATTGATCTTTATGTACCGCAGTCTGCGCCTCGCGCGGCGCGACGGCACGTCCATGGCAGGCTTCAATGAAGACGAATACATCAAAACCGCTGATATCGCGGGTCAATCCATCACCGAACTGCTCGCCGCCTTCACCGCCTTGCGCAATGCGCACCTGACTCTGATGAAGGGCTTCGCCTCGGATGGATGGGATTTCAAAGGCCAAGCCAATGGCAAACCCATGACCGCTCGCGCCCTCGGATACCTCATGGCAGCACACCCCATGCACCACTGCAAGGTCGTTGAAGAACGCTACAGCTAAGTCCAAAAATCCAACCGGTAAGCCCAGACGGCAATTTTCAGCAAGAAGCTGTTGCACGATGAGAAATTTATCGTATCTTTGCCCTCCCGAAAACGAATCACAATGGCTAAGAAAGGAAACCGCATTCAGGTGATCCTCGAGTGTACAGAGCATAAAACTTCCGGCATGCCGGGCACTTCACGCTACGTTACGACGAAAAACCGCAAGAACACTCCTGATCGCATGGAGATCAAGAAGTACAACCCGATCTTGCGCCGTATGACCATTCACAAAGAGATTAAATAAACTGAGCCATGGCAAAGAAGACGGTAGCAACCCTGCAAACTGGTGGTGGAAAACAACACACCAAAGTGATCAAAATGGTACGCTCTGATAAAACGGGCGCCTACACCTTCCGCGAAGAGGTGGTTCACAACGACAAAATCGAAGATTTCTTCAAGAAGTAATTCTCGAAGCATTGATACTGCGCCCCGATGTCTTGCATCGGGGCTTTTTTTGTGCCTGAAAAACGGGTTCGACGCAACGCTTACCGGCGTTCAGCTGCGCGCTTACAATCCCATCGCCACTTTGATGCCTTGCGAAATGGCGCGCTTCGCGTCGAGCTCTCCAGCTTCAAGCGCCCCTCCGATCACCTGCACCTTGATGCCGGCCTCGCGCAGGGGTTGCTCCAAACTCCGCTCCGAAACCTGACCGGCACACACCACGATGTGATCGACCTCCAACACCTGCGGCTTTCCATCAACGGTGATGTGCAAGCCGGCATCGTCAATGCGTTCGTAATTCACGCCAGACAGCATCTTCACACCTGCCATCTTGAGCGATGCACGGTGAATCCATCCGGTTGTTTTGCCCAAACCTGCTCCGGGCTTGGTG
This sequence comes from Flavobacteriales bacterium, assembly GCA_036835325.1. Taxonomy (GTDB): domain Bacteria; phylum Bacteroidota; class Bacteroidia; order Flavobacteriales_D; family Sanyastnellaceae; genus CAMCHP01. Next base: position 48,802 of record DAITMF010000022.1, on the reverse strand, counting down.
GTTTTGCGCTGCAGCACCACCACTTCGCGCTTGGGCGCATGGCGGTGTGGCTTCATCAAACCGCCGCGTTCGCGGTAGTCGGTATCAACGCCCCACTGGCTCAAAAAGCGCGCGCGCTCCTCGCCGCCCACCTCGAGCGATGATCGGATGTGGGTGAGGTATTCGGCCACATCAAAGCCAATGCCACCCGCGCCAATCACGGCAACGCGCTGGCCCACCTCGGCACCGTGCAGCACCTCGGGGTACGACAGCACGTTGGCACGGTCAGCGCCTTCGAGCTTGAGCTTGCGCGGTTCAACGCCGGTGGCCAAAACCACTTCATCGAAACCGCGCAGTTCGTCGAGACCCACGCGGGTGTTCAAGCGCAGCACAACACCGTGCTTGTCGATCATGGCCTGGAAATAGCGCAGGGTTTCATCAAACTCTTCTTTGCCGGGCACGCGGCGGGCGTAGTCGAACTGACCGCCGATGTAGCTGCGGCCTTCGAAGAGGGTAACTGAATGTCCGCGTTCGGCGGCGGTCACGGCGCAGGAGAGTCCGGCCGGACCCGCACCCACAACGGCGATGCGCCGCTTGGCAGATGCCGGTTTCACCACCATTTCGGTTTCATGGCAGGCCCGCGGATTCACGAGGCATGAAGCCACTTTTTGCTCAAAAATGTGATCGAGGCAGGCCTGGTTGCAGGCGATGCAGGTATTGATTTCGGCCTCACGGCCGGATGCTGCCTTCTCAACAATGTACGGATCGGCCAAGAAGGGCCGCGCCATGCTCACCATGTCGGCACAGCCCTCGGCCAGCACCTGTTCGGCCACGCCGGGCATGTTGATGCGGTTGGTGGTCACCAAAGGGATGTTCACCTTGCCCATGAGCCGCTTGGTGACCCAAGCAAATCCTGCACGCGGCACCAGGGTTGCAATCGTGGGTACGCGGGCCTCGTGCCAGCCGATGCCCGTGTTGATGATGTTGGCACCGGCCTTCTCTATTTCGACGGCCAATTGCACCACTTCATCCCAGCTTGATCCGTCGTCAACAAGGTCGAGCATTGACAAGCGGTACACGATGATGAAATCGGTGCCAACGGCCTTGCGGGTTTCCCGCACAATGTCGAGGGCGAAACGGATGCGGTTTTCAAAGCTGCCGCCGTACTCATCGGTGCGCTTGTTCGTTTTCGAAACGATGAACTGGTTGATCAGGTAGCCCTCTGAACCCATGATTTCAACACCGTCGTAGCCAGCTTCCTTGGCCAGCACAGCCGAGTTCACAAAATCACGGATGGTGCGTTTAATGCCCCAACGGCTGAGTGCCCGCGGCTTAAAACGGTTGATGGGCGCTTTGATGGCCGATGGCGCCACGCAAAACGGGTGGTAGCCGTAACGGCCGGTGTGCAAGATCTGCATGCAGATTTTACCCCCTTCGCGGTGCACTGCGTCGGTCACGATGCGGTGCTTGCGCGCATGGCTGCGTTTGCTCATCCGAATGCCAAAGGGCGCCACCCACCCTTCGATGTTGGGGGCCACCCCACCGGTGATGATGAGTCCGGCACCGCCTTTGGCGCGCTCAGCATAAAAAGCCGCCATGCGTTCGAAGCCGTTCTTCTCTTCTTCGAGTCCGGTGTGCATTGACCCCATAATCACGCGGTTGCGCAAGGTGGTGAATCCAAGATCAAGGGGTTCAAGCAAGTGCGGGTACTTCGCCATGGGTGATTTTTGCGGGGTTTGGATGGATGAGGAGGCTATCGGTCAACGCGCACGAGCGCCGCAGTACCAAGTCGGCTGCCTCATCGATTGCATCACGTGATACTATCAAATGATACTACCAAAGGTAGGGAATTGCACCAATTGGCGGCAGAGGCCCACGTCCTCCCAAACCTAAAAAAAAGCAGTGAATCGCCACCAAAAATGTACTTTTGCACCCACTTCCAGACGTGGTTATTCTTAAATCCTCACATACATGTCCAACACCATGCTCAATGAGACCTACAGCAATGAACTGCAGGTCTACGTCAATCAAGAGCGCGCAGCCGTTGATCTGCTCAATTCGATTGGCAAGCTGTTGTTTGACAAGTCGATCGAACTTGTCATCTTCCGCAACCATTTGGTTGACACCAACATCTCAGAGATTCTGCGATTGCACCGCTACGCGGCTGAGGTAGTCAACAAACCCATCAGCGTATTTGACTCGGCCGATATCGCCCGGGCGCTGTACGAGATGAACCTCGCTCCGGCGAAGATCGACATCGGCAAACTGGCCAGCGAATGGCTTGCCGAACGCGAGCGGTTTAAATCGCTCAACGACTTCCTCGAAACCAAGCTCGGCAACTTCATCAACGACGGCGGCGCGCCGCTTGAGCCGCGCGACGTGGTGCTCTACGGCTTTGGCCGCATCGGTCGATTGGCCGCCCGTGAGCTCATCAAACAAGCCGGGAAAGGACAACAACTCCGCCTGCGCGCCATCGTCGTGCGCTCGGTCGATGAAAAATCACTCATCAAACGCGCTGCCCTGCTCGAAAATGACTCGGTGCACGGACGCTTTGGGGGGACGGTTGACATTGACCACGACGGACAGTACCTCATGGTGAACGGCCAACGCATCAAAATCATTGGCGCTGCTGACCCTACCACCATCGACTACACCCAATACGGTATTTCCAACGCCTTGTTGATCGACAATACCGGTTCGCTGCGCGATGCCGAAGGCCTCGGCCAACACCTCCAAGCCAAAGGCGTGAGCAAAGTTATCCTTACCGCCCCCGGAAAAGGCGTTCCCAACATCGTGTACGGCATCAACCACCGCGACCTCGACATCAACAATACCCACATTTTCTCGGCCGCATCGTGTACCACAAACGCCATCTGTCCGATTTTGAAAGTGATGGAAGACACCTACGGCATCGAGCACGGCCACATTGAAACCGTACACGCGTACACCAACGACCAGAACCTGCTCGACAACATGCACAAAGGTTCGCGTCGCGGCCGCAGCGCTGCCATCAACATGGTCATCACCGAAACCGGCGCCGGAAAAGCAGTCACCAAGGTCATCCCTGCCCTGTCAGACAAACTCACGGCCAACGCTGTGCGCGTACCAACACCCAACGGATCCCTTGCCATCTTGCACCTCACGCTGAAAACCACCACCGACCTTGAGTCAGTGAACAACGCCGTGCGCAAGGCCGCATTGAATGGCGATTTGGTGAACCAGATTTACTACTCGAACAACGAAGAGCTCGTGTCAACCGACATCATCGGCAACGAATGCTGCAGCGTGTTCGACAGCAAGGCGAGCATCGTGAGTGCCAACGGCAAAAACGTGGTGCTCTACACCTGGTACGACAACGAATTTGGCTACACCAAGCAGGTGATTCGCCTCGCGAAGTACGTCGCCAAGGTGCGCCGCAATATCTATTACTGATCTACCCTAGCGCCGTTCGTCCCCTATTTTTTTGGGGGATGGATGAGCAGCTGCGCTTCCTGAACAACTCGTTTCGTTGAAAAGCCGGTGCTGATGTACCGGCTTTTTTCATCACCGAACCGCCATTGAACGAATAGCGAACTTTTCGTCACGAACTTTTCGCTCAAGAAAAAACCGTTTGACCAACCGACGTGCGAAGCGGTAAACCTTTTCATTTTCGTTGAAATAGGTTTTCTCCATGCTTTTGGCAAACCACTTACTCCGAATCAAAATAGGTCTACCGAATCACTGTAACCGTTCCGGTCATGCGCTTCGTATTCGATTCGAAGCCTTCCATCTCGAGCAACCAGTGGTAAACACCGTCAGGAACGTAATGATCGCCGCCGTTGACTGAGCCGTCCCAAAACCGGTTGCGCTCAGTGGTTGAAAAGACTACCTCGCCCCAACGGTTGAAGATTTGAAAACGGAAGTTCTGAACGCCCACCAAGACAAACTCCATGATTTCGTTGAGGCCATCGTTGTCAGGCGTAAAGGCATTCGGGACAAAGGCCGTCATGATCGGGTCAAGAATAATCAGGGTTTCATCGGTACACCCTTGCTCGCTTTGCACGAACAGGGACACCGGGGTAAACACTGAAATCTCTTCGTAGGTATGAACGGGGCTGTCTTCTTCACTTGTACCGCCATCGCCGAACTCCCAAAAACTCAGCACGTGGTTGTCGCTGGTATTGGTAAACGAAATTTGGGTGTCTGACCAAAAATTGAACTCAAACGATGCCGTAACGTCAAACACAAACACGGTAATCGAATCTTCAAGCGTGTCTCCACACCCATCGGTGAGGGTAAACGGATACACACGGTCGCTGTTGGGCTGCACCGTTGCCGCCCACGCAGTAGATGCATTGTGCGTCCACTCGATCGTCCACGGACCGAAACCGCCCTCAACGGCCACCTGCAAATTGGCTGAAGTGCCGTAGCAAATCTCAGGGTCTTCGGTTTGCTCAACAACAATCGGCGGATGCACCGTCAGTGACACTTCAATTGGTGTGACCAACACTTCGTTGCAGCCGTCGGTGACGGTAAACTCAACCACGTGGTCGCCTGAAATGTCAACCACCTGGTCGTTCTCGGTGCCGAGTGGTGCACCGTCAATGCTCCACGCATAGCTGTACGGCAAAGTGCCACCGCCCACAAGGGGCTCAAGGTCGAGCAAACCCGTACAGTCAACGTTAAACGGGCCATCAACAACCACATTAATCGGTGCTGGTGCAGGAACTTCAATCAGGTAAGGCAGCTCAACTGATGTGCCGCATGCATCTGTTACGTTGAGCGAAACGGTTTCAGTCACGGCGTAACTGTCGGTCAGGAGCGGCGTTGTTGCGCCGGTGTTCCATGTGTAGGTGTACGGTTCAACGCCCCCTGTTACCGTTGAAAGCACAGTCACTTCTTCGTTTGGGCAGCCGGGTTCGTTCCCGTCTAAGCTCAGTTGAACCGGATCATCATTGATGAACAACGAGAAAGTCGACGACTCACCGTTGCATCCCGTCTCGGTGATTTGAACGATGAGCTCCTCGGTGCCTTCAAGTATGCCGTCAATGATCGGAACTACCTCGATTGTCACCGAACTTTCACCCGCCGGAAATACAATTACCGAGGGCAATTCTTCTATGTCTACACCATTCTCAACAGTGCCCGAATACTCCACTTCCAAGACCAATTCAAGATCGGTAAACCCCAAACGTTCGAAGGTAATTTGTGCACCGCCGCAGTTCTCGTGAATGGTGTTGTCGCTGTTGGTTTCGCCGGTGACTGTATTCGTAAAATCAGCCGAAATAATGATACCGGGGCTGTCAAAACTGCCTTGCTTCAAAAAAACTCCTGAATCATACGAGGCATCTCCACCATCGGCGATCGCAATTTTGATGTGGTAGGTTTCGTTGCAAATCATCGGTGAACTGGCTTCGAGCACCACCGTGAAGCCATCGTATTGAATTACCCCCGAGCCTTGACCTGCTGAGTTATCTACGAAGTAAGCGCTGTTTTGATTCCAATCGGGCGATATGGCGGCGCATTCTTCCGGACCATAAAAACCTCCGGGAACCCCAAGGTTAACCGTGTTGATGGTTACAGGAATGTTCGTGCCGGGCACAATGGCGACATTGATGGAATTGTTCGAGTAGGGCCCGTTAATGCCCGGTCCGCTCAAGAAAAACCCAAACGCGTCGTTCACCGTTCCGCAGACGAATTCGTTGTACTCTTCCGAACCAAAAACGTACTCAAAACGAATCTCCTCACCAAGCGCAACGAAGTCAAACTCTAGAATCACGGCATCGTTTGTGGTCACACCGGAAACGACTTCCAGATCAGGATCACCGACACCCCAATTCCCTCCGCCTAACGAACCGAATCCCTCGGTGTTGCCTCCAATTCCTTGGTTGTTCATTCCAACGGAAGCAAAAGCACAATCACCAGTAGCCAGAATGATACCGCCATCCATCCCCAAATTCGAGCCCACACCGGTGAAACTCCCAATTTGGTTGAGGTCACCCGAAAAGGTCACGTTGCTCACCACAACACCGGGTCCAAGCAAAATCTGCAGGGCTTCTTCAACGGTGGTGGTATTGTCAACCTGAAGCTGGCCAATGGCAACCAGGCCGCTCATCCATCCAAAAACAAAAACAAGAGCGAGGCGTTTCACAAACATCTTCCCAAACGGTTACAGTCTTCGCAAAGATGACGCTTGCAGACCAAAAAAGGGTGCACCGGCTAACCTAACTCCGGTGAAAAATCTCAAAATCGTGGAATCGCAGTTCTTTTCTTTTTTTTGGATGGATGGATGGGGATGGACGACACAATCGGTCACCGCACCACCAGCAACGGTACAACCGCGGTACCGTCGCCGCCGTGAAACTCAAGGTGGTAACGCCCGGCCGAGAGGCCACTCACATCAAGGATGCTGCGACCTTGAAGCTGGTGTGTACCCACTTCACGGCCCAATGCATCGCGTACAATGACCCAACTCCAAGCGCGATCGCCCGAATCAATGGTCACTGAATTCACCGCAGGATTCGGAAACACCTTTGGCGGAATAACTGTGTACTCACCGATGGATGTCTGCACTTCAATCTCTTTGCACACCGCACCTCCGATGCAGCCATCTGCCAAGGTTTCGATGACGCAAATGGTCGATTCACCAATGACCGGTCCGGCGACAAGAACACTTGGCGTACCTTGGCCTTCAATGATTGTAAGTCCAGGAGTGACAGCCCATTCAAAGCTGCTTCCCTCCTGACCCGGGTAGGTATACGTTAGTTCAGAGAAAACCGTAAACGCTGGCTCACCTTGGATTTCAAAAAGCTCAACATAGGTGCAAGTACCGTTGTCAATGTCGGCATCGGCATTGTAGTTGCAGGCATCCTGATCGGTGCAACCGGCAAGTAAGGCCTCAATGTTGAAACCCTGACCGCTGGAAACACCGTTGCTGTCGAAGTTAAAATCGTCGTTCCAAATCTCCCAATCAAGACCAAAGTAAACGATGGTGTAATCGCCATCGGCCAAACACAGCACTTGCGGCGCAGGACTGCCTGTGTACAAATCGCAGTTCACCGCAATGTTGGCGCCGCTGGCAACACACTCGTCGTAAAACGATTGACACTCGCCTTGCCAGTCCCAAAATGGAGTCGTACAACATTGGGGTATCTCTGCGCTGAGCCATTGGAAGCAGGCCGAATTCACATCTACACCTTCGGGAATGTTCCCATTGGCACAGTTGTCAAAGCACAAGCCGTTATATACGGTCACCAAGAGCTCGCCGTTGGCATCATACAATTCAAAGTAACTAACGGGCAGGTTCTCAACGATGGAGAGATTGAGGCAATTGTCGTAGCAGCATGAGCCGTTGTCGAAAATGGCTTCGTCCCAATAATTGCATGCCTCTGTATCGGTGCACCCGTCGCAACCGTCGTAATCACAAACGGGTGAACTGATGGTTGCGAGCGGATTGTAATTGCACGCCAGTGGGTCGGTGCAAGCGTAAATCGTAGCGCCTTCTTGCGCGTACAAACAACCCAGATCAGCGGCTGGGACATAGGTAAGACCAAGCGCTTCATTCTGAGGAATACCGCAACTTTCGTGGGTGTAAATGTGAAAAGGGGTGCCGGGCACGCCGCTAATCTGCACAGAGATGTTGATCCCAAAAGCAATTGCGCCATCGGTGGTCAATTGCCCCAACAGCACGCGGTTGTTCGGCCCGGTTGGAAGTGTGTTTGGGCTTCCCGGGAGAGCGAAAATCGAACCGTCGAACCCGAAAAAATTAACACCGTTCGCTGCCTGAAATGAGGCATTCAAACCCGAATAACCGATATCAAACAAGCTGCCACCAGGAGGTAGAGACGCCGATTCCATACCAATTGTCAACCAAGAATCGCCTGCAAGTGTGGCGAAAAACGGCATGAAACTGGCACTTACAGCACTGCCTAGCGCATTGCCATAAATGGCATCGTTGTACCATGAGGTGGTGGTAGTGATGTAGGTATCCAAGCAGTTCTCGACAACGCCTTGAGCAACAACCACTTGTTGCGAGGTCAATTCAATCACTGCATCATTGGGCGATGCCATCTCGGCATAAATGCGATAGGTGGTGAGGTTGCTTGCCTCGCCGATGGGTGTCCAATCAGGATTGAGTGTGGCCGGATCAAACTCTTCAACAACCACTTGCATCAACTGGGCTGAAGCCGAGGTTGTAGCGAGCGCTGCGGAGGCAGCCATCAAAAGAAACGGAATGTGGGAGACACGCATTGGAATGGTATTTAGTAAGGGTTAATCGTCCTACAATTCCCACAATACGTTACTCGCTAGGACATCATTTCCCCGCTAAATAACAAAAACGAACTTGAAATACCAAATTAAAACGCAAACGCTGTTACTTCACCTTCGCGGATGTCGAGGTGAAGGGTATCACCACGGTGTTCAAAGATGAGCGCATTGAGTTCTTGCGGCACCGGAAATTCAATGGCCGTATCAACGCCCTCTTCAGCGAATGACGAGAAGAGAATTTCACCATTTGAAGCGCGCAACATCACCATGCCGCTGGTTTCGGTGCGGTAAGTTACCTTGACCGAACGGCAGGCATCCCAATCGTACAAGCTCAGACGTTGCCGTTCGCTTGAAGGCAATTCATGGTAGTAGTGGGTTGTAAGGTCAGGATAAGGTGTCTTGAAGGTTTGCAGAACAAGCAAACCGGCAATAAACAAAAAGGCTACAACGGCCGATGCTTGAAAATATGACTTTCTAGCTGCGAAACTCTCCCCTTCTTCCTCCCACTCATGCTCACGCTGCTTTCCGTTCAGCTGTGACATAGTCAGTTTTTGGTATTGGTTGGTCTAATATAGAACAAAGTTGTGAATTTTTTCGCGCAATTCGTGTGAGATTAATACTACTTCATCGTTAAGTTACACGCAATCGGCCATGAATCGTACCTTTGTGTGCGATTGTCTTTGTCGCTCCGCTTCGGTGGAGAGGAAAGTCCGGACAGCACAGGGCGCCGCACTCCTCAAAAGGGAGGCTTCGGGCAACCGAAGACAGACAGTGCTACAGAGATTTAAACCGCCAATGGATTCACTTCGGTGAGTCACAGGCAAGGGTGAAAAGGTGGAGTAAGAGCCCACCGGCGTGAAAGCGATTTCACGGCCTTGGTAAACCTTGCGGGCTGCAAGACCATGTACACCGGCGTTTGAGGGCTGCCCGCCTGATGCCGGGGGGTAGGTTGCACAGATAAATGACAAAGCACCTTCGGGTGAACAGAATCCGGCTTACGCAATCGCCGGCGACCCGCTTCGGCGGGTTTGTCGTTTAAGAAAAATGGGCACCTCTTTCGAAGTGCCCATTTCTGAGAAAATTTACCACGGTAGAAATCATTGACGCATGAAGCGCTCAGTCAATCGGTTTGTGCCGTTAAACACATTGATCAAGTAAACACCCGACGCAAAACGCTGCGCTTCGATGGGCATGCGCACACGCTCATTTCCAGTGCCGAACTCACGCGTTGCCACTATGCGGCCATGCACATCGAAAACAAACACACTTAGTGCTTCGCTGCCATTCGCATTGAAGATGTCAAGGTTTACGTTTCCATCAGGAGAGTTCAAAACAAAGAGCTCCATCGGGTCGTAATTGTTGTTGACCTGTGGCCCGTTTTGCGAATAAACGCATGAACCATCGTCAACATTGGCTTGCGGGTTGTAGTTCATGGCCTCCGAATCGGTGCAGCCAGGGTAGATGCAGCTGCCGTCATCGTTCGCAGCACTGGAATCGTAATTGCTTGCCGCAGGGTCGGTACACCCGGCAGCAAACGATGAACACGATACCTCAAGCACCAACTGGCCTTGCTGTTGAATAATCACCTGCACGTAATACACGGTACCAAGTTCACCATAGAAACTGAGACCATCGTTCTCACCAAAATTGATACCGCATACCACAGGGTGAGGTATCTGTTCAACCCCGGTCAGTTCTCCTGAACAGCCTTCGGGCAATACACCAACATTTAGCGTGGTTGCGGTGAACGAGCCACATGTGCTCAGGTGAATGTTATCACCGGTACCTTCTACCGTGTACCACATCGAGCTCGCACCCGAACAATCGTCAGTGCAATCGTCGTACGCCGCTTGGCAGACATCGTCCCAAATGACCTCACAGCAGAATGCATCGTAATCGACAACCAATGTATAACACAGTGCACTCGTGTCTACATCAGCAGGTGGGGCTACGCTGCATGTGCTTGGTGTAACGATGTTCGGACACGTTTCTCCCAATCCCATGGCTCCTATGGTTGAGGTCACGATGACGTCGCCGCAAGCCACGCTATTCGCATCGCTACACTCGTCATTCGGTGGTGCTTCGCCACTGTAATTGCATGAACCATCGTCAATGCTTGCTTCAGGATTCCAGTTCACCGCAAACGGGTCAGTGCAACCGGCAATCACACCGTCGCACGAAGCATTGACACTGAAGCTATAGGTAGAAGAATTGGGTGCAAACATGTCGCTCGTGATCAACAGCCCGGCAGATGGAACAATGAGGGCAAAGTCGGCCCCAGACCAACCAAGACTGGTTACGTCGACGATTTCGAGCGAGTAGCAACCATTCGCTAGGCAGAAGCTCTCGAAAATCGTTGAAGAGTTTTCGTAGAAACCTCCTGCTGCTACTACTTCACCGGCTTCTGTGATAACCATCCAGCCGATGTCACTGGCCTGAGCGACGGTCTCGACAATGACATAAGCATTGTTGTCACTACAGTCGTAAATGCAGGAGTCGTCATCAATCTCTGCATTCGCATCGAAGTTCTCAGCAGCAGGGTCGGTACAACCGGCACAAGTTACAAAGTCACAAACACCCGTGTTGACGGTTGCTTCAGGATTGTAGTTGCAAGCTCCTGGGTCGGTGCATCCAACAATAGCTGAATTCGGTTGAACGTACAGGCACCCTAGATCTGCCCCGGGAATGTAGTTGAGTGAGCCGCCAGGCGCGGTAACGCTGCACGTACCATTGGTGTAAACGGTAGGTGCTGTTCCAGGCATTCCACCAAGCTGAACTGAGACATTGATACCGAACGAAATGGCTCCATCGGTGGTTAACTGCCCAAGTAGAACACGATTGCTCGGACCAACAGGCATCACGTTTGGCAAGGTCGGTAATGAGAAAACTGATCCGTCGGTTTCATGCAAATTCACACCGTTCGGTGTGTTGAATGAAGCATCCAAACCCGACATGCCCGCTGTCAATACCTGACCCGATGCAGAAATGTTGTCCATCCCAATCGTGAGCCAAGAGTCACCTGCAAGCTCAGCCATGACACCAAGAAGTGCCGGGTCAATTTGAGAACCCAAAGCACCCCCAAGGGTTGAGTTGTACCATGAAGTAGTTGTTGAAATGAACGTCTCAACACATGGGTAAGAAACAAGGTCAATCACTTGCTCATGAGCGGTCAACTCAACCACCTTGTCTGATGGAGACCCCATTTCAGCATAAATGCGGTAGGTTGTGAGATTGTTGGCCTCTGAAATGGCTGACCAATTCGGATTGAGCGTTGACGGATCGAACTCCTCAACAACCACCTGAACAAGCTGCCCTGACGAATTCAACGACAGAAGTATCAGCGATACGGGGAGAAACGCCTTAGACAGAGAGAAAAATTGTCGCATTGCGGTTTAGATTAAAGGTCAAAACATAGCCTCCCCGCACAAAAACATTTACTCGGCTCTATATCAAATATATGCATTCATCCGATTGCTAATACACAAACCAAAAAAAAACAGCACAAACCGTGCTGTTTCATTCACTACAAAAGCATTCTCATAGCCGGAAACTAGCCCCCCTCAATGGCTTCACGGCGACATTGTTCCTGAGGACGAGCGCCACATACGCCACATGATCCACCATCCTCCTGGAGAATAGGGTTGTTCGAAGCGCATGTTCCCGCAAACTTGCCGTCTTTCTTGACAAGAATTTTGATGGCGATACCTGCAAAAGCCAACGCAAGCATCCCGATTGCAATAAAAATGATCTTCAAATCCATACGATAAAGGTACGAAAAGGCGTGTAATCGAATGGTTCAGCTCGCTTCAATCAACTCGATTAGGGGAACCAAACCGGTCGATGCCCAAGTTTGGTACGAACCGTTGTCATCCCAAATCAAAAATACGTCCAGTCCGAGTGAGGGGTTCTCCTCAAGAAAGCGCTTTGTTTCATCCATCCCTATCACCATAAAAGCAGTGGCATAGGCATCGGCCGCAGTGGCATCAGATGCCATCACCGTTACGGAGAGCAACGTGTGCTCAACAGGGTATCCCGTGCGCGGGTCAATGATGTGCGAATAACGCCTCCCGTCAAGCTCATAAAACTTGCGGTAACTGCCGCTGGTCACCAAGGCATTGTTGGAGAGGTTCACCACTGCTTGCAATTGCCGTTCGCCTTCCGTTACGGGTTTATCAATGGCGATGCGCCAAGGCTTGCCATCGGCATTCACGCCGCGGCAGTACACTTCGCCCCCAAGCTCAATCATGTAATTGCTCAACCCTGCATCGCTCAATACATCGCTCACCACATCCACAGAAAAACCCTGTGCAATGGCATTGAAATCAAGCTTAGCCCGCGGCTCACCTTTTCGAATCTGGGACTCCTTATATATATAGGTATCGCGGTTCACTTCGATGAGGTCAATCAGCGAGGGCGCAAAACCTACAAATTGCAGCACGCTATCAACCTGTTCGGGCGTCACAGTGTGGCGGTTCGAGAAACCGAAACCCCACAGCTCAACCAGCGGGTACACGCTCGGGTCGAATGCGCCGTTGGTGATACCCTTAATTTCAGCCGAGCGCTCAAACACCACAGAATAGTATTGCGTGCTGTCGTAAAAGGCAAACACGGTATCGGTTCGGTCGAAGGCGTTGATGCGATTGATGAGCGAGCCTGCTTGCCAAGTCGACAAGGCGTCATCGATACGGCGCAGCACCGAATCGATTTTTGGCGTATGATCAAGGGTGTCGTTCAAGTACCTTACCACCCAAGTGGTTCCTTGGGCTTCGCCCTGAATGACCCGTTCTTCGAACAGCCGATTGGTCGCTTCCACCGGAGGAGTCGGCGCACCGCATCCTACTGCGAACATGCCAATGCCAAAGCCTAAAATGAAGCGTTCAAGCGTCATCACATCACCGTTTCACGTGTACGAATACGGCTGGTTATGTCTTCCCACAGCATCCGGCGAAGCCGCAACGCTTCAACGGCTGCAACAGAAGCTTCGTGCACTTTCACAGGGTCGTCGCCAATGGCCGCCTCAACCAAGCGCAGGGCGATGGGTCCGTGCTCGTCGCCGTCAACCTCAATGTGGCGCTCAAGGTAATACCGCAAATCGGCTGTATCAAGCGCTGCGCTTTGCCCCAAATCGTCGATAAATACATTGAACATGTCAGGAATCAGATCTTCTCGTCCGAACGTGAAAACCGCTGCCGTTGTGTGTATCTTCTTCTCTTCGAGGATGCGAAAAGTATAGTTCACAAAATCAACTGTGGCTTGAGAAGGCGCGTAGTACGGCAAAATCTTCCGCACAGACTCACCCGAAGCAATACCCTTCACGAACAAACGGATGGGCTCTGTATTAGCGCCGATGTTCTCCATGGCTTCGAGGTACATCTCGAAGTGGCTCGTCGCTTTGCCATGGCGGTTCAGGTCACTTTCTTCGCCCCAAACAATCTCATTAATGAACCTCCGTACTTCCGGATCGCCGACAGGCACCCACGGAACGCTAACACAGGTCATTTCGCGCTGAAGCCCTTTCACCAGCGACATAAAATCCCAAACGGCCCAAACGTGGGTTTCCATAAAGGTGCGCACCCCTTCTATGCCCCACTCAGGAGCAAACCGCAAGCTGCCCAACAGGGCACTGCGCTCAGGCGCAATAGCGCTCTTCAAATCGTTAACTGCACTCATTTCTTCTCTCCCTATTGATTTTAAAAAAAGCGACCGAAGTCGCTTTTTGTTCTTTTATCCGCCGAAATCGTCGAATGCAACGTTTTCGGGCGGCACACCCCAGTCATCGCACATCTTCAGAACCGCTTGGTTCATCAACGGTGGACCACAGAAGTAGAATTCAATGTCTTCAGGTGAGTCGTGATTCTTCAAGTGGTGTTCAATCACCACGTTGTGCACGAAGCCCACAAAACCGTCGCCCTCGTCGTCAACCTTCTTCTTCTCCCTCCAGTTGTCTTCAGGAAGCGGCTCACTCAACGCAACGTGGAACTTAAAGTTCGGGAACTGCGTTTCGATATCGCGGAAGTCTTTCACGTAAAACAACTCACGCTTCGAACGACCACCGTAGAAGAAGGTCACTTTGCGACCGGTTTTCAAGGTGTGGAACAAGTGGAAAAGATGCGAACGCATAGGCGCCATTCCTGCACCACCACCGATGTACACCATTTCGGCTTCGGTTTCTTTGATGAAGAACTCTCCGTATGGTCCTGAGATCATCACTTTGTCACCGGCTTTGCAACCAAAGACGTACGATGAACATACACCGGGATTGACTTGCATCCAGCTGTTGCGGGCACGGTCCCATGGAGGGGTAGCGATACGGATGTTCAACATCACGATGTTGCCTTCCGCAGGGTGGTTCGCCATAGAGTACGCGCGCACAACCTCTTCGTCGTTGACCATTTTAAGGCTCCACAAACCGAACTTGTCCCATTCAGCTTTGAATTCGTCAGGACGACCATGCTGCTCGGGGTGAGCGGTGATGTCTATGTTCTTGAAATCAACCGTGATCGATGGAACGTCAATCTGAATGTATCCACCTGCCTCAAAGTGCAGTGTTTCTCCTTCGGGCAAACGAACAACGAACTCTTTGATGAACGAGGCCACGTTGTAGTTCGAAACCACCTCGCACTCCCACTTTTTAATACCGAACACCTCTTCAGGAATTCGAATCTTCATGTCTTGCTTCACTTTTACCTGGCAACCCAAACGCCAGTTATCGGCGATTTGCTTGCGCGAGAAGTGTGGCTCTTCGGTTGGAAGGATAGCCCCTCCACCCTCTTGCACTTGGCAGGTGCACTGAACGCAGGTACCGCCTCCACCGCAAGCCGATGGCAAAAAGATACCGGCATTGCCCAATGTAGAGAGCAGCGAGCTGCCGCCGTCAACTTCAATGGTTTTTTCGCCATTGATTTCAATTTTAATCTTCCCGCTCGGCGAAAGCTTGGCTTTTGCGAACAACAGCAGCGCTACCAGCAATAGGATTACGCTGAGGAAGAAAACCAAGGTAAGAATGACAGTACTGGTCATAATCTGCGTTTCTGTCGATTAAATTTCAATTCCCATAAAGCTCATAAAGGCCATACCCATCAAACCGGTGATGATGAAGGTAATGCCCAATCCGCGAAGCGGTGCTGGCACCTGCGAGTAGCGAATTTTCTCACGAATGGCAGCGATGGCCACAATGGCCAACCACCAACCTACACCCGATCCGAGCCCAAACACTGTGGCCTCACCGATTGAAGGGTACTGACGCTCTTGCATGAAGAGTGCACCACCCAAAATCGAGCAGTTCACTGCGATCAAAGGCAAGAAGATGCCCAACGCGCCGTAAAGCGCAGGTGCAAACTTCTCAACGATCATCTCTACCAATTGCACAATCGACGCAATTACGGCGATGAACATAATGAAGCTGAGAAAGCTAAGGTCCATAGTGGCGTACGACGGATCAAGCCACGTCAATGCACCCTCGGCCAACACGTAGTTCTCAAGAAGGTAGTTGATTGGAACAGTGATGCCCAATACGAAGATCACGGCAAACCCGAGACCCACAGCAGTTTTAACGGTCTTCGACACGGCGAGGTACGAACACATGCCGAGGAAGTATGCAAAGATCATGTTCTCTATGAAGATGCCTTTGACGAATATGCTCAAGTATTCCATGGTAACGGTGCGGTTACGGATTAGTTCTCTTCAATCAATTTGGTGTTGCGTGAGCGCTGAATCCAAATGATTACACCCACTACAACAAGCGCCATTGGAGGCAAAATCATCAGGTTGTTGTTCTCGTAGAAGCCGTCACCAGCAGCGGTCATGAACCAGCTGTCAGGCAAAAACTTCACCTGTCCGAGACCCGGGAACGAAATCGCTCCTGAACCGAACACTTCACGCACGAGCGACACAACAAGGAGAATCCAAGCGTAGCCGGTTGCGTTGCCAATGGCATCAAGCACTGACGGACCAACACGGTTGCCAAGTGCAAACGCCTCGAGGCGGCCCATGATGATGCAGTTGGTGATAATCAAGCCTACGAAAACCGAAAGTTTCTCAGAGATATCGGGCAAGAATGCCTTCAAAACTTCGTTTACGATGATTACCAAAGCTGCAACCACAACAAGCTGCACAATGATTCGGATACGATCGGGAATACCGTTGCGCATCAATGAAACGATGGCGTTGCCACCGATCATTACGAAGAGCACTGACAGCGACATGATCACTGCCTGCTGCACCTGAACGGTGATAGCCAAAGCCGAACAAATACCGAGTACCTGAACGGTAATCGGGTTTGAATCGTTCAATGGGTCGCTAAGCAGTTTGCGGTTCTTCTTTGAGAACAAAGGCTCCGACTTCTTCTCGATAGCCGGTGATTCAGTTTGTGCTTGGGTACTCATCGTTCGGCGCGTTGTTGGTTAGCACTTTGAAGGTATTTCACGTACACCGGAAGGGTACGGTTCAGCATTTCATCAACCCCCTTGGAGGTGATCGTTCCGCCGGTAATTCCGTCGACGCTGTGCTCGTCGGCGGGCGCACCGCCTTTCAGCACAGAGAACAAGGTCTCATTGCCTACGTTCAGTTCGCGGCCGGCAAACTTGTCTTGAAAACCTGCTTGGTTGATTTCAGCACCCAAACCGGGTGTCTCGGTTTTGTGGTCAAATTTCGCCCCAAAAATCGTCTTGAAATCGTCTTCAAGGGCTACGTAGCCCCAAATCGGCCCCCATAGGCCTGTTCCTACCATCGGACAAACGTAAATCGTTTTGCCATCTACCTTGCACTCGAATACCGGGTAATTTACCGGCGCTTTTGCCAGAGCCTTGTTCAAGGCATCGGGGTTCTTGGCATACTCTTTTACGATCTTCTTCACATAGGTGCGGTAGTCTTTCTGCACATCAATGTTGAACGGATCGTTCTTGTCACCTGCTACAATGTCGCCTTCCTTGGTAGAAACTTGATTCCCCAAATAATCTACAGCGACCCTGCGGGTTACATACTGCGAAAAGAGCTCAGTGGCATTGGTACGGTTGGCATCCACTTGGATGGCGCCGAGAATGTCCATCTTCTTTTTTGTCGCTTCGTTTTCTTTCTGCAGTGGTTTCAGCACTTGCGATACCACGGCCAACGACACGCCAACCACAACCACCATAATGATGGAAAAGAGGAAGGTGTAACCGTTGCTGTTCTTGTTGATTGCCATGTCGAAAGGGTTATGCGTTTGCAGTTTGGACGGCCACACGCTTCATGCGGCGCTTTACGTTGGCCTGAATCACGTAGTGGTCAATCATTGGAGCCATGACGTTCATGAACAGAATCGCCATCATTACCCCTTCCGGATAGGCCGGGTTGAACACGCGAATCATGATTGACAGGAAGCCTCCAAAGAAGCCATAAATCCATTTGCCCATGGTGGTTTGTGCTGCGGTCACAGGATCTGTAGCCATGAACACCATACCGAACATAAATCCGCCCAAGAACACTTGATGAAGCGGATCAACGCCCATGAAGGCATTGGCTCCGGCTAAGTTGAACAGCGCGCCCATAGCCAAACCACCCACGAAGAAGCTCAACATGATTCTCCAGCTTCCGATGCCGGTCCAAATCAACAAAGCTGCACCCAGAAGAATCGCCAACGAGCTTGTTTCTCCAATTGAACCGGGAACAAGACCGAAAAACGCATTTTGAAGCGAATACATCCCGCCGTCTGCGAATTGGGTCATAATGCCTCCGACTTCTGCTGAGTTGGCATCTTTACCTACGGTGTTCGCAAGCTGTCCGAGTGCTGTAGCACCTGTGTAACCGTCGGCCAAAACGCCGGCGGCTTTGTTGGCACCTACTTCGTGAATCCAGATCTCACCCGACATCTGCTTGGGGTAGGCGAAGAACAAGAAGGCACGCGCAGTGAGCGCAATGTTCAAGATGTTCATCCCGGTGCCGCCAAACACTTCTTTACCAATGATTACGGCAAATGCAGTTGCAACACCTACCATCCACAACGGAACATCCACAGGCATAATCAACGGAATGAGCATCCCTGATACCAAGAAGCCCTCGTTAATGGCGTGTTTGCGAATTCCGGCGAAGATGAACTCAATGCCCAAACCAACACCGTATGAAACCACAATGAGCGGAACGGTCTTGATTAAGCCAACCAAAAATTTGTCCATCAGCATGGCGCTCAATGGGTCAGCCGAAGTGACATCACCTGTTGAGAGGTAGTACTGATGGCCCACGTTCCACATCCCAAACAAAAGGGCCGGAATCATGGCGACAATGACAAGGAACATAGTACGCTTCAGGTCAATACCGTCGCGAATGTGTGCTCCTTTCTTGGTCACGTGACCGGGGGTAAAGGCAAAGGTTTCAAGGGCGTCGTACACCACATAAAACCGGCTGAGTTTGCCGCCTTCGGTAAAGTTGGGCTTTACCTTATTCTCGAGAAAATCGTGCAACGCTTTCAAGGTCGTATCGATTTAAAGGGTTAACTGAATTCTGCCATTACAACGTCGATGCCACTGCGCACAACGTCTTGGACATCGATTTTCGACGTGCACGCAAACTCGCACAGAGCAAAGTCTTCGGGTGCAACCTCGTAGATGCCTAATTTCTCCATCAGGTCAATGTCGTTGACCATGATGGCCTTCACCAAATGAACCGGGTAAATATCAAATGGGAACACTTGCTCGTACTGGCCGGTGACCACAAAAGCACGGTGTTCGCCGTTGTTGTTCGTATCTACGTCGTACGCTTTGTTCTTGCCCAACAACCAAGCCGGGTAAGCCTTAGAGAACGACAATTTAGAGAAGCCGGGGCTCAACCACCCGTCGGTCAAGAAGAACTTCGCTTCGTGTCCTTCCGGAACCACAGTCACTTGCGTATGGTAAAATCCGAGGTAATTCTCGGCCGACAACGCATCGCCACTGAGCACATCACCGCTGATGATGCGGCAGTTGGTGGTATCGACATTTCCGTTGATCATTGCGCCTAAGCTTACGCCGGCAGTAACACGGAAATAACGAGGACTGTTCACTTTACTTCCCACGAGGGCCACAACCCGCTGAGGATTGAACTTGCCGGTCTTCAAAAAGCGGCCAATGTTGGCCACGTCTTGCGGATGCACCGTCCAAACCGTTTCGCCTTTATTGATGGGGTCGATGTGGTGAATTTGCACACCCACATTTCCAGCCGGGTGCGGACCATTTACTTCGTGGAGCGTTACGCCCTTTACGTTTGCGTACACCTTGTTTCCACCGCTGTGCGAAAGGTGAATAGGCTTGCCGTCGGCAAGTACTTTAAGCGCGTCGACACCTGCTTGGAAGTCGTCCATCTGGCCTTCCATCGTAAAATCAGGGTCTCCGGCGAGCGGAGCACTTTCAAATCCCGAGATGAATACGGCTTTGGGTTTGTTTTCCGGACGAGCGACGATACTGAATGGACGTTGCACGATTGACGGCCAGAAGCCGCTCTCGAGCATGTGCTTCAACAGCGCTTCGCGGTTTGTTTGCGCAGGATTCACTGTGCCGAAATCGCGGTAATCAGTGCTTGCGTCTGCCGCAATTTCCACTGCAAGAATGCGGCGTTTCTCGCCGCGAACAATGGCTTTCACAGTACCGCTTACCGGAGCATTGAACTTGATAAGTTCATTGACTTTGTCGTAAAACAGGGTGTCACCGGCTTTCACACGGTCGCCTTCTTTTACCGCCAATTTCGGTACAAGACTGTAAAAATCAGTCGGCTTAATCGCGTAAACTGATCCGCGTACTGAAGTGTCGAGGTTCTTTTCGGCTGCTCCTTTGAGCCGAATGTCGCGTCCCTTCCGGATTTTAATCGTATGGGCCATAAAGGGGAGGTTATCCTGAATTTCGTGGCAAAATTATGACATTGTAACTCTTGTCACGGACGAGGGTTTCAATATTAAACAATTTAGATTAATTCTAAATAAGGTAACAATTTACGGCCTTATCTTTGCAGTATGGGTTTCAAAATTACCGCTTTGTACCAGCACATTTTTCTTCTTCTTTTCGCCTTCGGCGGATGGTCGGGCTTTGGAGCCGCGGCCGCTCATCCATCCAACTCACCAAACGGCACCATTGGAACCAACCGCGTATTGGCCGACCACATACGGACGGTTCAGCTGCATCCCGCAGGGCAGCCGCTGCTCCCACCGTACCTTCCTTTGGGTGGAAACATCTTCCTTGAATTGCACTTTGACGACCTCAACGGCGGCTTCGAAAACTACGCCGTGAACCTGCGCCATTGCAATTACGATTGGACGCCTTCAGACCTCCAAACCAACGAGTACATCAGAGGCTTCGAAGAGTTTTTGCTTGACGATGCCGAACAGAGTTTCAATACGCGCCAAAACTTCACCCATTACCGCACCGGTTGGCCTAACGAACTCTCAGAACCTCTGATATCAGGCAATTACCTATTATCGGTATACCCGCAAGGCTATTCTGACGAACCCGTGCTTACGCGCCGCATTGTGGTGTACGAGAACCGCGTGCAATTCGATGTTCGGGTAAAGGAATCTACAAAGATGGATTGGCAGCGTACGCACCACGAAGTTGATTTCACCCTAAAGCATCCGGCCTACCCCATTTTCGATGCGCGCCGTGACCTGGAAGTGGTGATTCTTCAAAACCATCGATGGGACAATGCCATCACCGGTCTTAAACCCGTATTTCAACGGGGTACTGATTTGGTGTATGATTACGGAAATGAAAACAACTTCGAAGCAATCAATGAGTTTCGCTGGTTTGACGCGACCGATTTGCGGGTAGGTGCATTGGGCACTGACAGCATCCGAGACCGCAATGACGGTTGGCACTTTTACATGACACCTGCCTTGCATCGAGCCTACGAGGCTTACCGCACTGATCAAGACCTCAACGGAAGCTTTTACATCCGAAATGCACAATTTGAAACCAATCTTGAGTCAGATTATATATATGTGCATCTCTCCTTGGCGATGAAGGCCGAAATACCCGGAGCGGCTTTGCATGCCATCGGCGCCTTCAACGACTTTAGGCTATCGCCCGAAAGCCGTTTCAAGTGGAATGCCAAACGCAAACGTTACGAACTCAAGGTATTCGTGAAACAAGGCTACTACAACTATCTCATTTCACTGGTTACGCCCGATCGCCTGAGTGGCGACGCCACCATCGTAGAAGGCAGTCATTTCGCTACCGAGAACTCCTACACCCTTTTTGCTTATCACTTTGATCCTTTGGGCTATTACCGCGTCGTTGGAGCAGCAATCACAGATTCATTCAATCGGTAATGCGCGTGATCTTGGCGCTTTTTAACCCTAATTGGGGAAACAAGAGTGAAAAGTCTTTCGAATGCCCTTCGGTTTTTTGGTAAATTTGTTGTGTGAGGAAATCTTTTCTGACCATTGCTGCGTTGGGTGCGCTCGTAAGCGGGATTGCACAAACTGATCAATCGCCACGCGTTGTTCAGTTCAGTGGACTTGTGGTTACCGGCGATTCGCTCACACCTGTTGCCTTTACCACGGTTTTTCGCGAGCGCGATCAACGCGGCACCATTACCGATAACCTCGGCTTTTTCAGTATTCCGGCTCTCGCTGGCGATACAGTGAGTTTTTCATGCATCGGTTACCTGCCTTCAACTTTTGTGATTCCTGATACGCTGTCAGAAAGCCGGTACAACATGGTGCAGCTTTTGAGCCGTGATACCGTGATGTTGTCAACCACCTTCATCTACCCGTGGCCAACGAAAGAGCGCTTCAAGCAGGAGTTTCTTGCTCTCGAGTTGCCTAACAGCCGTGATGAACTCGCTCGAAAAAACCTTGAAACGGCTGAAATGTACCAGCGTATGCGGCAAATCGATCCCGATTACCGCGATGCCTACCATTACGCCATGTCGCGCAACACCCAGCAGATTACCTATGCCGGTATGATGCCCACAACGGGGCTGTTCAGTCCACTAGCATGGGCGCAATTCGTCAATGCATGGCGGAATGGCGCGTTCAGAAAACAATAAGGGGTTTGCTTCACAGGTGTTCGCATCCCGCGAAGCGGAAACGCATAAAAAAAGGGGCCCGAAAGCCCCTTTTCTGTTTTCATTTATCTGCGAATCAATCGACCAAGATGCGCTGTGTAGTGCGCTTGCCGTTGATTTCGATGCTGAGATTGTAGGTGCCTGAAGCGAGGTTCAATGGCATGGTGTGGCGCAAATTCACACCGTTTCCATTCAATTGCTCAGAGGCAACAATGCGGCCGGTGACATCGGTCAAAAGAAGACCCACAACAGCCGGTTGTTCCAAATCGAGTTCGACAACCAGCACATCGCTGGCCGGATTTGGGTACACTTTCAGGTTGCTAACGCCCGCCAGTTCAGCTACGCCAACCACAGTAACGTTCACCGCAACACGTGGAGATGGGCAGAAGAACTCTTGCTTGCGCACCTTCCAGTCATAGAAGTAGTAGTAGTAGCTTGTACCGAACACCGAGTCGTAGATTTCGCCTACGGTTCCGATTGCGTATGGGTACGATACACCGCTGTTGTTGCGGAAGAGGTTGTGCTGGGTGCAACGGAGTGACATTCCCTGGCCCACAGGCACTTCGAAGTTCAAGTCAATCACGTGTTCGCCCACAGCCAAGTCAAATTCAGCTTCTTGGAGAACGATACCGTCACCGTTCACCAATTGAACAGTGCGGATACCGCTGGTTGAATTTGATGGCACATACACCCTTACAGATTCAAGGGTGAAGGCTTCCCAAGCGTTGAAAAAGCTGTGCGCCCCGCTTGAAGGCAAGCCGCCATAGCCTAAGTTATTCAGCTTACCACCGTCTTCTTCCTCACCACCATGGGTGCGGTTTGCTTCAACCCAGAAGGTCGCGTTGGTTGAAATCACATCGGTCGTGTAAGTGTTGCCGATTTCAACCGGAACAACATCGTCTTCATTGGCGTACCAGTAAATGTTCTCACCGCTGGCGGTAAGTTCAACGCTTCCGGGTTCGCCGATTTGAATATCGGTTACAACGGGGAGTTCAGCGGCATCGAGCGCAGTAATCGTAATGGTTTCAGAGGTCAACTGAACGTTCTCGCACAAACCGGTGATGGTTACACTGTACTGGCCTCCGGTTGACACTGTGATGGTTTGACCGGTCATACCGTTTGACCATTCCCATGAAGTTGCCGGACCGGCGATGAGTTCAACCTCTTGGCCTTCGCAAATCACGTCTTCGCCGTTCAAGGCGATGCTTGGGTCTTCTTGGGTGATTACTTCAACTTGAATTTCGTTTGAAACAGCCGCGCACTCATCGATCCAAACGATGGCGTAGTACGTTCCACTTTGGCTTACTTCGATCGTTTGGGTGGTTGCGCCGTTTGACCACGTGTAGCTATCGCCTGCTTGAGCACTAAGCGTAACCATTTCACCCGGACAAATGCTGGTAGCACCCACTGAACTGATGGTGCTTGGGTCAGCAATGCAAGGCGCTTCAATAACCTCGTAAACAGTGTTGATTTCAGGGTTGTTAAGGGTTGTGATCAAGCCGCTTGGCCATTTCACCACCACTTGGTCGATTGAGGTCGCATCTCCGATACCGAAATGCACTGAAAGGGTTCCCATCGGGGCGAAAGACTCCCCAGAGCGCACTTCACGCACTTGA
This sequence comes from Flavobacteriales bacterium, assembly GCA_036835325.1. Taxonomy (GTDB): domain Bacteria; phylum Bacteroidota; class Bacteroidia; order Flavobacteriales_D; family Sanyastnellaceae; genus CAMCHP01. The sequence goes on along the minus strand of DAITMF010000022.1, from coordinate 24,953 downwards.
ATTCCCCAATCGCCAAAAATTTCAACACGAGCGCCAATACCGTCTTTGTTTGAGACCAGACCTTCGAGGTTAAATTTCACCCAATTGTTCGCATTTCCGTTGTTCATCCAAAGACCATTCCCGCGAATCACATCGAGGAAACCGTCGTTGTTGAAGTCACCCACACCACCGGTATTGAAGGCCAAGTCTTGACCAACAAAGGTGTTGTTGCCTTGGTTGAGGTACAGTTCAGCATTGGTTTGGCAGAAGATATCTACAAAACCGTTGTTGTCGAAGTCATGACCATCACAGTTCCATGTTCCGAGGTCATTTGCGTTCAAGCCACTGCCTGCAATGATATCGGTGAAGGTTCCATCGCCGTTGTTGTGCATGAGGCGGTTTGCCCAAGCGTGATTGGCAATGTAGGCATCAAACCAACCGTCGTTGTCGAAGTCTTCAAACACGGTCGTCCAGCTTTGGTCGTCATCGTCCATGTTAGCATCTTCGCCTACTTCGGTGAAGGTACCGTCACCGTTGTTGCGGTATAGCAGGTTGATACGACGCGGTGAACCGGCAGGTGCGCCACCGCTGCATTTTGTGATGTAGAGATCGATGTCGTTGTCGTTGTCGTAATCGACCCAAATGGCCGAGTAATTTCCGGCTTCGTCGAGGGTAGGAATCAAGCTTATATCAAGCACGAGGTTTCCGTTTCCATCGTTACGGTATGGGTGGCTTTGGTCAACATCGTGGCAAACGAAGGCGTCAATGGCACCATCGTTGTCAATGTCAGCAAAAGTCGAACGCTGGCTGAAGATGTACTCAGGGCGCGCGTCTTCCATGAACGCAGTACCGTCGTCATTGAACATGACGAACGATACACGGGAACCGTTTCCGAAGAGAAGGTCAGTGTACCCGTTTTCGTCGATATCGGCTGCTGCGATGCTCCAGTTGGGCATATTTTGAATGTTCAGCGGGTAAAAAACACCGTTGAAGCCTCCTCCAGGCAGCTGATAATCAATGTAAATGCCGGCATTGGTGACCCGCACGATGTCATCGAGGTTGTCACCGTTCATATCAACCGCGCAATCGCGCGCACTTGACCCAGAGATGGGTTGCAATTGGCTGCCCATGTTGGTAAACGCAACTTGGCTGCTGGCTTGCAGAGTACCAAGCGCCAGCGCCACAGCGAGCACATTTTTCGTAATAACTTTCATAAGAAAACAGGTTATGGTTGTGGTTTCAAACACGGTAAAGATGCAACTTTCTTTGAAATAGTTGCTTCTTTCAATGGTTGAAAAGCGTAATAAGCTTTCTACGAAGTTTGAAAAGCTACGCCCAAAATCAGTTGGCCACGACGGTTAAACGGTGAACAGCAGTGAGCTGAGCGGAATCCATCCAAACAATGTAGGTACCCGGCGTCAATTCGAGCCTTAGGGTGTTCAGCGAAGGGTGAAGTGCGGTTTGAAAGACCATCCTTCCCAGCTCATCGTAAACGCGCAAATGGTTAAAGAAACCATCCGGATTCGTAACGTTCACCACATTCGTTGCAGGATTCGGGTAAACCATCGCACGCACTGACGAAAGCTCATCCATCCCAACTACAACTTCGATGGTGATTGCAGTGCTTGCCGTGCATCCATTTGCATCCACCACTTCAACGGTGTAATCACCGCCCGGCAAGTTGGATATGACAGCTCCCGTTTGTTCTTGCCCGTTCAGGTAAACGGTCACAGGCGCTTGTGCCCCCATTGCGAAAACCACGAGCGTACCGTTTGAAAGCCCTTCGTTCTCGGGAGTAACGATGGCGGTCAAGTCTATTTCTTCGGGCTCCGTGACCACTGCACTGCCTTCTGCCAAACAGCCGGCGGCATCAATTGCGGTGTAGGTGTACGTCCCGGGACCAAGGTTTTCAAGCGGATTTCCGCTTAACTCATCGTTCCAGGTAACGGCACTGAGCTCAACGCCCGATGTGTTTTGGAGAAGTATGTTCGCATCACTTAAACCGAAGCAGCTCACCATATTGACCGATTCAAGGATGACCGGAAGCGGGTTTACAATCACTTCAACCGTATCGGATTTCTGAATACCAAACGGGTTGGTCACGGTGACAACGTATGTTCCCGACTGGCTAACTTCGATGGTCGAATCGGTAGCGCCGGTGCTCCATTGGTAGCTGTGGTGTTCTCCGGCATCGAACTGTATGTTTTCTCCGTCGCACAGTTGAATCGTGCCTTCAGGATCAATGGCCACCGAATAGGTTTCGCCTTCCACAAAATGGTAGTGGGCATCAGCAGCCAGGTTGTAGTAGGTGTCGGTATGGCCCAAACTGTAGGTCACTTGCACCGAGTCAATGAAGGTGCTCTCACCCAAACCGAAAATTTTGTGCTGGCTGTCTTGCGAAAGGTAGTTTTCGCCGCACATGGTCCATTGCGTGTACTGCTGCCCTCCTGCAAAAACACGAATCCAAGAACCGATTGCAAAACGGTTCGAAACGGTTCCTTCAAGGGTGATTTTCACGTAGTGGTTTGAATTTGGTGAGTTCTGCCAAAGCTGGGCATCGTAGATGTCGTGGTTCACAACGGCCAAGTCGTAAAAACCGTCATTGTTGTGGTCGCCTTTTGCAACGGCGAAGCTTCGCACGGCGGGGGCATTGGAAAATTCACCAAGTGCGGAAGTGAAACTGCCATCGCCATTGTTCTCGAAGAACCGGTTGGCGACGAAGGGCACAATCGGACTCGGGTTGCCCACGGTCACGTACACGTCGTGCCACGTGTCATTGTTGTAATCAATCCACACAGCGCCCCAAGTCCAGAAGGGTATGGTAACACCCGCTGCCGGAGCAACATCGGTGAAGGTGCCGTCGAGGTTGTTTCGAAGCAATTTTGACAATTTTCCGGGGACACCCGTATTGGTCAAAAAGATATCGAGGTCGCCATCGTTGTCGTAGTCACCAACGGTGGCCGTCATGGGGTCTTGACCGGCAAACTGAATACCGGCAGCTTGAGAAACGTCGGTAAATGTACCGTCGCCATTGTTTTTGTAGAGTGAATTGGCAAACAGCCGGTCGTTGATTACGAAGAGGTCTTCCCAGCCATCGTGGTCGTAATCGAACCACACCGATTGAAACGATAGGCGCACCCCATCTCCTACCCCTGCTTCGACTGTGATGTCGGTGAATGTGCCATCGCCTTCGTTCCGAAACAAATGGTTCTGTGTGTGGTAGGGAACAGGGCCGGCATCGAACGCATACACGCAGGTGTACATATCCAAATCACCGTCTTTATCGAAGTCACTGAATGACAAACCGTAGTGGCGTTCAGGCACGCCGTACAAGCCGGCATCGAAGCTCACATCAGTGAAATTGAAATTGCCGTCGTTGTTGAATAGCCGGTAGCGACCGTTATTCACTGACAGCGCCAAATCGAGGTCGCCATCGTTGTCGTAGTCAACCCAAAGCACGCATTTTGACTCGCCATCGCCGTAGATGTACGACGGTAAGAGCTCAAAACCGTCGCCGGTATTGCGGTAAAACACCAAACTGTCATTGGTCATGGTGAACGACAAGTCATCTAAACCGTCGTTGTCAAAATCATAAAAACTCACTCCACTCCCGAAGTTCACACTTTGGGGCAAGGCGTTGACGCCGAGAGCAGGCGCAACATTGGAGAAACTTTGGGCGACTGCGCCAAAATCCATCCATCCAAAAAAGCCAAAGCACGCCATAAGCGCGCCGAGCTTGGTCATTGAGCCAAAGGTCATTTCAGGTCTGATGTCCATGAATCAATGGGTCACCACAATGCGTTCAGTGGCTAAGAAGCCTTCTGCGCGCAGGGTAACGATATAGTGGGCCGGCGCCAAATCAACTGTCGGAACGGTGTAAACGCCTTTCGCCGGGTTTCCGAATGGGAAGGTTTCAATTAGTCGACCATCGACCCCAAACACATCGAGCTGGGCTTTGCTGAGGTTTTCACCGATGCCAATGAGCAACTGGTTGCCACGTTGCACCGGATTTGGGTACACGCGGAAGCTCGAAGACGCCATACCTTCATCAACCCCAATGGCGAGCAAATTGATGTCGAAAACAGACTCGAAAACCGATTCATCGAGCGGGTTTCCTGCCAAATCGGCTACGTTGGCGATTCCAATTCCGACGTTCTCTGCGACGAAGTCAGGCTCATCGGCTACGTTGAAAAACGCTTGGAAGGAAAATGGGTTAAGCCAAGACGACAACTCAGTGTTTAGTATCAATACATTGTCAACCGCTTCATCGCTCAAGAAGCTCAATGCCGGCAACACATTGGTAACCATCGGCTCGTCAAATAGCAAGAGTAACGAGAACGCACCGTCATTTCCGATCTCGCTCGCACTTACATCGTAGGTGTTGGCAAACAGCGAGAGTACCTGCGGGTTTCGGGTGTCAAGCGCGGCCCAAGTCTGATTCGCAAAGGTGATTTGTGTATTCCCGGCGAGGTCAGCTCCAAAACTCACTGAAACCCCTACCTCAGCCACTTCGACGTTGGCATCGGTGGCATTGAACGCTGCGCGGAAGGTATCTTCGGCGATCCATTCACTGGCAATCGGATTGTAGGTTAAACTGCCTGACGCGCCGGTCAGCTGCACCAGAAGCAATTGTTCCGATGACATCGGCTCTTGGAAGCTGATATCAACCGTGTAGCTACCGCTTTCAACATCGGCATCTGCAACCACCACACCGGTGGGGTCGATGTTAACCACTTCCGGTCTGCGGGTATCAATGCTGAACTGGTCAACAAAAACACTTTGCGTCGGCGGGTTACCGGCCAAATCAGTAAAGCCTACCAATTCAAGGTCAATGTCAAAGAACTCAACTGCACTGTTTGGTTGGTTGTAACTGGCCACGAAGGTGTCATCGGTATCCCATCCGCTTTCAAAAACATTGAAAACCAAGGCATTGCCCAGAGGGTAGTTTTCCGGGAAGGCAACACTTCCGGTTCCGGTGTTCATGGCCTCATCAAAGGTGAACGAAACGGTGAGTGCGTTGCTGCCCAAGCTTGCTGTATTCAGCAGGGTTGTGTTGGTTGTTGGGATGGATGGAACCGGATTGCGGGTATCAACCGCGAAAACCGAAAGCACGTTGGTGGTCTCGAGCGCATTCTGAGCGGCATCTGAAACGGCGCTCACAGTTAAACTCACCTCAGCCTCTTCAATACCCGTATCGCTCACGTCAAAGAACGCAACGAAGGTAGCGTCATTCGACCAAGCGGATGCTGCTTGGTTGTATACCACAGCTTCTCCCAAGTCGCCATTGCTCACAATTTCAATCACAGGCAAGGTACCGGTATCACAGTCTTCTGAAAACTGAAGTTCAACTGAAAACCCTCCGTTCGAAGCAACCGCATCATTCACGATGGGAGTTTGAGAAATGGCGTTGCTAAGTTCCGGCCGTCGTGTGTCAATTGAAAATGGCCGTCCTTCGAGGTGCACGTTTTGGCTCACCCCACCAATGTTTTGAGCCGCACCGATGCGCATAAACACATTGAATTGCTCCACATTGCTGCTCTCGACCACATAGGTGATTTGGTATTGGGTTGATGAAATCCATCCGGCCTCGTCAACCGATAAGCTTCCTGTGAGGAGCGGGTCTTGGTTCAGGAAGCTGATGGCCGGCACTACGGTCACGTTCATTTGCTGATTGAAGGTGATGGTGGCTGTGAAGCTGCTTCCGATGTCATCAATGTTGATGCTATCGTCTGACACCACGACAGAGGCGACGATCGGACGATCAACAAAGAGTTTGGTGTTGGCATATTCGACCGCATGAGGTCCAAGCTGCTCGCCGATGATTCGACCGGGAATGTCATCGGCCGGTGGGTGAATACCTCCCCAAATGCGCGACAACGAGCATTGGTCGGATGCATCACGGTAGGTGGCCCACTGCAAGATGATGGTTTCAGACGGCCCTTCTTCGAAATGCAAAAATTCGTTCTGCTCAGCGACAAAGTTGCTCATCCCGCCAGGGAAATACGGAGTACCTGTAATCTGTGCCAACACTTCAGCTGCGGTGCGCGAGTAGGTAGAGTGACCCGATACAAAGCCGGCAAAAGGAGGAGTCACGAAAGTTGGGCGTTGATAGGGCCACCAGTTTTCACCAAGAATCCAGCCTACTCCGGCGTAAGTGGTTTCAGGGTCCTCAATGTAATCAGGCCCGCGCCATGAGTAGAGTTTTATTTTGCCAACGTGCTCATTATCGGCACCTGCCAGCGGGTCGCCGACATTAACAAGCTCAATGTACCCCGGAATAAGCGGCGCGCCTGCAGGGTCGTAATTTGGGAGCATTGGATCGCTTGACTGCCCCATTGCACACATGTAGCGGATTGCCGAAATCGGACGTACATAGTCGTAATATCCTTTAATTGACCATGCAGAAATTGCTGCGTCGTGCATGGCACCGCCAAGGGTAACGTAGGCCAAAAGGTCGTATTGGAGCTGGTCGAGCTCATCGCCTTCGCCCATCCAACGGTTTTCCCAAAGAGGATGGTGGCGTATTTCATTGTAAATCTTGAACCAGTGTCCGGGAGGGGTTTCAGAATCCAATCCATCCGCCCAAAACTCAGCAAGCACCCGACCATAATCGCCACGCTTAACGATCTGAGGCTGGTAGGGCTGACCTGTCACCGGATTGATGTCATAGCCTGATTCACCGGCGGGTGCACCTCCGTTGAAAAAATCGTAGAAATCAACATGGTCTTCGAGGGTTTGCGGGAGGTTCGCAACATTGCCAATGGTGGCCGGTGAAATGTCCCAAAGCGTTTCGTCGTTCGGATCAAGGTGGCTCTGCCAAACACTCACCATTAGGTGGTTCCATTTGTACAGTGACTCAAGGCCCGACTGCACATTTGGGTCGAGGTACGGAGGATGACCGGGGTCGTAGTATACATTCCATTGCTGGCCGTCGCGTTCGAGGGTGACCATTTGGTTCTCATCCATTGAGAAAGGCAGTACGTTGCCCCATTCAGGAGCGAGATGAGGCGGATCACTGATAACGTTGCCCGACTGGTCAATGGAAACGGTCAATGATATCGCCTGCCACCGGTTTGGATCAAGTACTTCACCCGGCCCCGGTTGCTCAGGCAATATGTTGCCGTTCAAGGGTTGGTAGTACTGATTGGCGTAGTCGGCCGATTCATTTGAACCATCAGTAAAACCGAAGGTAATGATCTGTTGCGCAATGTAATTGCCCAGCTCGGCCGGCCCGCCGCTTACATAGTTCGTCGACGTATTGAAACGGTTGTAGCCCAAATCGTCCATCAACGAATTGGCGTTGTTGAAAATGGTAAACGCCCCGGGGGCATTTTGAAACCGGTGTAAAATGATACGGTAGCACGCAAAACTGATGGCCTCGTGGCGAGCAGCTTCGATCTCTTCAGGTGTTTCAGGGATGACCACTCCGTTGAACGGACTTGTATACGACCCCAAAGTACGGCCCAAAAGGAGCGGTTCAGCCTCAGAATCGTAGGCCGCCCAAGCATCGTACATCGCCACACTGGTATGGTAGAGGTTTCGCGCATGAATGGGAGGACGAGCAAAATCGTTGGTGATCGAAAACAACAAAGCCTCGTTCCAGCGTTGGGCAATCGAAGGTTCTTGTGCATTGGATGAATGAGGGGCAAGGAACGACATACCAGCAGTTCCTAAAACAAATCCAGCACGACGTGAGGCAGCACGAACTAGGCAAATGCAGCTTAGTACATTAGTTCTCATAGCAAAGGTTTCAAGCAGCACAGCACCGTCAGGTGACGGTTTGGCATTGGTGTGTGCCTGATAGACGAACGAAGCTTTAAAGGGATGCCTCGTTGCGCAAAATAAATATCACAGAAGTATCATATCTGCAATAACGTTTCATCAAAAAACCGTTAAGAAAAAGCCTTGTAGCCTAGAGAACCACGAACCGAAGCACTGTTGTTCTCTCGCTGTCAGTGAATGCCGCAAGGTAACTGCCCTGAGCGAGATTGAGCGTTACCATTCCGTTTCCGGCGGCAACATCTTTGCGCAGCACCAAGGCTCCGCCCGATGTGAACACAGAGAGGGTTCCACGCTGATCATTGTTGAGGGCAATGGTGTTGTATTGATTGAGGAAGCGCATGGTAATTTCACGCGTTTGCTCATCCACCCCAACAAAAGCATCCACTCCCAACTCTGCTGATTCAATGAGAATGGGTGTTTTGTCGGCTTCGTTGTACATGTCAGCAAAGTGCGCTACGAAGGGATCAACCGTTTCAACCAAATCGTCGACCCATTTCGGCGGAATACTCAGGTACCAAACCCGGAATTCAACGTTGACGGCTGCTGTGAAGCCGTTTAGAGGCACTTCGTAGGTGATACGGTCGGTTCCGCTGCCTTCATTGCCATTGGCATCGCGGTTGAAGTTAGGGTCATCGAGGGCAAAACCAACAACACGTGTGGTGTCATACACTTGGTGTGCTGTCGAAAAGCCTAGTGGAACGAGTCGGTTGTCTTTTAGATAGTCGGCACCTTCTTCAAGCAATGTCGTGGGCTCTCCATTGACGTTCGCCATAACCATTTCGTAAATCTGCACCTGGTCTGACGCTGAAATTACATCGTAGTGCGGCTCGAAAGGCAGGTCTTCACCGGCTATGTACCCGGCCTCATCGAAGGCCCCTGAATGAAAAAGAACATCGCCTGTGGCAGCATCGCTTACCCGGCACTCAACCCACAGTCTTCGCGCAGGGTAACCTGAAGGGAATTTATGTCCGGCGAGGTTCTCGAGTTCAACATCGATAGTGAGCGTGCTTGCGTCGCGATTAACAACCTCCGCTTCGAGGTGCAGCGACTGGTTTTGAAGCATGTCTAGGGTAGCTGCGATCGAAGCGGCAAAGTCTTCATCATCGGCGATGATTCCGAGGGTATCGCGGTGGTCGCGCATGAGTTCGAGCATGAACGCATTGGCACCCGAGAAGGTGTGCAGCGAGTACGGGGCTCGTCCGGGAGTTTCATAACCTGCCGCAAGTACGATGGGCTGTTTCATGCCCAAGTTGGGCATGTGGCAGGCCTGACACGTAATGTTTTGCTGGTCTTCAGCGTACGCGCTGTTCAGCCATTCATGGTAAGTGGCTTGTTCAACAAAGGTTTGTCCGGTTGAATTCCCTCCCAAGTCAATGGTATTGGTGATTAACGTGTGGCAGCCTGCACAAATGCCGGCATCGCTGATGTGTTCGCTGTAAACGGGTGTGTAACCGCTAAACAGCACCATCGGACTGGCAAGCGGACTCTCAAACGGCCCGTATGCAAGACGGTTGGTTTCAAAATGCAGGTCACCGCTGTGGGTGTGTCCGAGGTTTTCAGGCATTTGCTGGTGGCAGGCCACGCACGAAACGCCGTCTAAGCCGGCGGTGTCGGTAAGCAGGTAGTCAAAGGTGTACAGTTCTTGACCGATTACATCGTGTGCATGGCGACCAAGCGGAGCGTGGCACTTGGTGCAAAAATGCCCCGTTTCATCGGCATGTGAAGGTGCGTTGAGCATCTCTTGGCGCATTTTCGCCCTCCAGTAGGGGTCTTTGGCTGAATTGGCCATGATGCTGGCACGCCAATCGTCGACAATGTTAACATCTTCGCCCTCGTTGGTTACGCTGGCCAATCCATCCGGGTCTTGCCCATGGCACGATTCACAAGCTCCCGCTGTTGAAAACAGACCATTGTCGTAGTCGGGCAGCACTTCACCGTTCCGGTAGGCACGCACCCATTCGGGCGAGTGCGGGTTGGCCGGCGTGCTCATCACCGTCCATCCAACCAAAACAAAACATAAACTAACAATCGCTGTGGTGACAGCAACAAAGGGGTTTCTCATGGCTTGCAGTTCCGATTCAAAACTACAAAATCTAGCGTTTGGTTGCTTCTTTTTTTTTGATGGATACCGGATGGATGCCGACACGTATCAGCCGTTTGACTGACTTGCGTCAGGATTGTTCACTGCCTGACCAGGCACCTTTGTACCACCAAACATTGCCCCGTTGTGACACGTGAACGCCAGCCGCACCTCGATACACTGATTCGGAAATACAGCAAAAATGTACCTCGGTACACGAGTTACCCGCCTGTTCCGTCATGGACCGGTGCTGTTGATGACCGCACGTGGTTCACCGCCTTGGGCGCCTACACAAAAGCCAACCCTCAAGAAGGTATTGCCGTGTATGTGCACCTTCCCTTTTGCGAGCAATTGTGTACCTACTGCGCTTGCAACAAACGCATTACCGTTAACCACAGCGTTGAAGGCCCTTACTTGAACGACATCAAACGCGAATGGGAACGCTACCTTGAAGCATTGCCGCCTACGTTTCTTTTGTCTGAACTTCACCTAGGAGGCGGTACACCCACCTTTTTCTCAGCTGAAAACCTCAACGCCTTGATGCAGATATTGCTCGCCAAGGCCAAACTCGAGCCCGGTGCCTCACTGAGTGTTGAAGTGCACCCCAACCACACCACCCGCGAGCAGTTGGAGGTGCTGTACGCGCATGGGTTTCGCCGAATTAGCATTGGCGTGCAGTCGCTCGACCTTAAGGTTCAAGTGGCCATTAACCGCGTGCAGCCCATGAGCAATGTCGATACAGTAGCTCAAACCGCACGTGAAATCGGCTACACCTCCATCAACTTTGACGCCATCTACGGGTTGCCCCATCAAGACTTGGCAACCGTTGAACGCGACGTACAAGCGATTGTGGCAAGTCGTCCTGACCGAATCGCCTACTACGGCTACGCACACGTGCCTTGGAAACACGCCGGACAACGCCGGTACACCGATCACGATTTGCCTTCGGCCGAGGTGCGTTTTGCAAGTGCTCAATTGGCCCGGCAGCGCTTCACCGACGCCGGTTACATCGAAATCGGATTCGACCATTACGCCCTTCCGAGCGATACACTGGCCCTTGCCGCTGCAAGCGGAGCGCTTCACCGCAACTTTATGGGGTACACCGACCGGTGCAATTCGGTGCTCATTGGCTTGGGAAGCTCATCGATTTCCGAAACACCGTTTGGCTACATGCAAAACGACAAACACGTTGAAACCTACAGAAAACGTCTCGATAACCAAGAGAGCCTGTTCGTTGCCGGACATCAATTCACCGATGAGGAACGTGCTACCAAGCAACACATTAAAAACCTGATGTGCCGGCTTGAAACCACGATTGAAGGCGAGTATACACCGGCCATGCTTGACCTTGCCGATGACGGTCTTGTTCACCTTACCGGTCAACATGTAGAAGTGCAGCCACACGCACGGCTCTTCTTGCGCAGCGTTTGCGCAGGCCTCGACCCGCTTGAAGTTCATCGCGCAGCCACCATCACCTACAGCAGCAACCTGTGAGCACTCAACAACCCATCATAAAACCCTGCGTGCATTGCGGTCAGCCCTCCATTGACCCCATTGTTTCAGAAAATAACGTCTTTTGCTGCAACGGCTGTTTGCGCGTGCATGAGCTACTGAACGACGTTAGCTGTCCGATGCCGCCAACCAACGGACCATCAAAATCGTACGCCTACCTCGACCTACCGGGCGAGAACGAGCGCTTCATTCGCCGCGATGCTGAACAGCACGCCCAAGTGGTGTTTTTCCTTCCCGACATGAGTTGTGCCTCGTGCGTGCAGTTCTTGGAGCTCTTGCACAAGAAACACGACGGTATACTTCGCAGTGAAGTAAACTTCCCCCGAAAGGAAGTGCGCATTCGCTTTGACGACACCAAAATTGGCTTGGGCGCTGTGGCCGAAATCCTCGACGCCAGCGGGTACCCGCCCGAACTGCGCACAGGAAGCGAAAAGAAACGCCGAAGCGACAAACTGGTGACCAAAATTGGGGTGGCCGGTTTTGCCTTCGGCAACATCATGCTGATGAGTTTTCCCGAATACTTGGGCGCCGAAGCCTTGGAAGAAGAGTTCAGGGAGGTTTTTGGATGGATGAACCTCGTGTTCTCCATCCCTGTAGTGGCTTACAGCGGAAGGAGTTATTTGGTTTCGGCATGGAAGGCCCTGCGCAACCACACAGTGAACATCGACGTACCCATCACCATTGGCATCATTGCCCTATTTGCGCGTTCAACGTGGGAAGTCATGTCTGGCTACGGAAGCGGTTATTTTGATTCGCTTGCTGGCTTGATTTTCTTCCTGCTGTTGGGCAAATGGTACCAAAACCGCACCTACGGAGCACTCTCGTATGAACGCGATTACAAGAGCTATTTCCCTATTGCGGTAGAGCGCATTGTTGACGGAAAGGCATCCTATGTCGCGATCAGTGAGCTACAAGCCGGCGACGAAATCATCATCCACCACAAAGAAATCATCCCAGCAGATTGCACCTTGCTAAAGGGTGACGGACGAATCGATTACAGTTTTGTCACAGGCGAGGCTGAGCCTGTCAAAGTGCAGATTGGCAGCAGCATTCAAGCTGGCGGAAGGCAAACCGGAGCTTCTATTCACGCTTGTGTGATGCAGCCGGTTGAGCAGAGCAAACTCACCCGCCTTTGGAACAGCGAGGCATTTCAAAAAGACGCCAAGCGGAGCATTGAAGACCCTGTTAACCGGGTGAGCAAATACTTTACGTACGCAGTCATGACCATTGCACTTAGTGCATTTGCCTACTGGTACCAAAAAGACCAATCGATCGCGTGGAATGCATTCGCGGCTACGCTCATTGTTGCTTGTCCGTGCGCGCTTGCACTCACCATTCCCTTCACGTTCGGCTCGGTGATGCGGCTCATGGGCAAATCGGGCATTTACTTGAAAAACGCATCGGTCATTGAAGTCATGGCGCGTTTAAAAACCCTTGTCTTCGATAAAACGGGCACCCTTACACGTGCCGATGACTACAGCGTTCATTGGTTTGGCAGCGAACTGAGCTCAGATGAGCGCGGCGCCATCAGCCACTTGGCCGCGCAAAGTGCCCACCCATTGTCAAGGGCATTGGCCAAAGGCAAGCCAAGAGGCCACGTAGAGGTCATTGATTTTGAAGAGCACACCGGCAAAGGCATCAGCGGTGTGATTGGTGGTCACCGCATTCAACTTGGCAGCCGCAGCTTCACATCAGCACCTGCGAACAGTGAAGGAGGAGCCCAAGTGCACGTTACCCTTGACAGCAAATACCGAGGGTTCTTTGCCTTTGAAAAACCCGTCAGGGAAGGCTTGAGCGATGAGCTGAACGCACTCGGAGCCAACTTTGAATTGCACCTGCTCAGCGGAGACAACGACAGCGACCGCGAGCGGTTTAGCCACTACTTCGCGCACGACCGCATGCACTTCAACCAACAACCTGAAGACAAAATGCGCTACGCCACTGCGCTTCACAACCGCGGTTACGTGGCCATGGTAGGCGACGGACTCAACGATGCCGGAGCACTGAAAGCTGCTGACTTTGGCGTGGCGGTGGTAGATGACTTGTACGCTTTTTCTCCTGCTTGCGACGCCATTTTGCACGCCGGAGCGTTGCGTCGATTCGACGCCTTGCTCGCCTATGCGCGCAGCGCAATGAAAATTGTGCGCCAGAGTTTCATCATTTCGTTTGTGTACAATGCCATCGGATTGAGTTTTGCAGTTCAAGGACTTCTCACACCCCTCGTAGCTGCCATTTTGATGCCCTTGAGCAGCGTCACCGTGGTAGTTTTCACGGTTGTTGCGGCCCATTACCGCGCTCGAAAACTCAGGCTATCAAGCAATTAACACCCTCTGTGACACAACTATGACAATTGTCATAAGGTCGCTTGACCGCAGTCACAGCACTCACAAATCGCATAAAAGACCTTTGTCGCAAATCATGGAATTGTGAAGGTACTTTTCATCCTCATCGTAGTAAGTCTCGTGGTCGCCCTAGGCTTTTTGGCTGCTTTTTTATGGGCCATGCGCGACGGCCAATACGAAGACGATGTAACGCCTTCCATCCGAATGCTGAATGATCTTCCAAAACAACGCCTGAAAAAACAAAACCATGAAGCTTGAGCAGTTTTCTTACGACAACCGAATAGTGCGGTTGTTCTTGACCGCCACTGTAGTGTGGGGTCTTGTGGGTATGCTGGTCGGATTGATTGCAGCGCTGCAGATTTTCATCCCAGAGATGAACTTCGGCCTGCCGTACACGACATTCGGTCGTGTTCGTCCGCTCCACACCAATGCCATCATTTTCGCCTTCGTAGGCAACGGCATCTTCGCCGGAGTGTATTATTCACTTCAGCGACTGCTCAAAACGCGGATGTACTCTGACGCGTTGAGCAAAATCAACTTTTGGGGTTGGCAGCTCATTATCTTATCGGCCGCCATCACCCTTCCTTTGGGGATAACAACCAGCAAAGAGTATGCCGAACTTGAATGGCCGATTGACATTGCCATTGCCGGTATTTGGGTTGTTTTCGGCTGGAACATGTTTGCCACGATTCTAAAACGCCGCGAACGCCACTTGTACGTTGCCATTTGGTTCTACATCGCCACCTTCGTTACCGTGGCGGTGTTGCACATTTTCAACTCGTTTGAACTTCCTGTGCACCTGTTCAAGAGCTACTCGGCCTACGCCGGTGTTCAAGACGCGTTGGTTCAATGGTGGTACGGACACAACGCGGTTGCGTTCTTCCTCACTACGCCTTACCTGGGCTTGATGTACTACTTCATTCCAAAGGTGAGTGGTCGTCCGGTATATTCTTACCGCCTTTCAATTATTCACTTCTGGGCACTGATTTTCATTTACATCTGGGCAGGCCCACACCACCTTCTTTACACTGCGCTGCCTGACTGGGCACAGTCATTGGGTACCGTGTTCTCACTCATGCTGATTGCACCTTCATGGGGCGGTATGTTGAACGGTCTGTTGACCCTTCGCGGAGCTTGGGACAAAGTACGCGACGAGCCCATCTTGAAGTTTTTCGTTGTGGCGACCACAGCGTACGGTATGTCTACGCTTGAAGGTCCACTCCTTTCATTGAAGAACGTGAACGCAATTTCACACTACACCGACTGGACGATTGCCCACGTGCACATTGGCGGATTGGGATGGAACGGCTTCCTCACCTTTGGTATGTTGTACTTCCTCATCCCCAAGCTATTCAATACGCCTTTGTACAGCAAGCGCTTGGCCAACATCCACTTCTGGATTGGCACGCTCGGTATTCTGTTCTACGCATTGCCGATGTACTGGGCAGGGTTCACCCAGGCGATGATGTGGAAGCAATTCCGTCCTGAAGGCCTCCTCCTTTACCCCAACTTCCTCGAAACGGTAATTCAATTGAAGCCAATGTACGCCCTTCGTGCATTCGGTGGTGTACTCTACCTCTCAGGTGCTATTATGATGGCGTTCAACCTCTGGAAAACGGCCAAACAAGGCAGTTTCATTGGCGACGAAGCCGCAGAAGCTCCTGCACTTGAAGGCAAGGCGGCACCTAGCAAAGCCGGTGAAAACTGGCACCGCTGGATTGAACGCCGCCCAACGCAAATGCTGGTTGCTAGCTTGATTGTCATCCTTATTGGCGGTTTGGTAGAGATTGTACCTACCATTCTCGTGAAAGAAAACATCCCTACCATCACCAGTGTCAAGCCGTACACGCCGCTTGAGTTGGAGGGTCGCGATATCTACATCCGCGAAGGCTGCAACAATTGCCACAGCCAAATGATTCGTCCGTTCCGCGATGAAGTCGCCCGTTATGGTGAATACTCAAAAGCCGGTGAATTCGTGTACGATCACCCGTTCTTGTGGGGTTCAAAGCGCACCGGTCCTGACTTGCACCGCATTGGCAACAAATACCCCGATTCTTGGCATTACCACCACATGCTTGACCCTACGACCATGTCGCCGCGGTCGCTCATGCCACCTTACCCGTGGTTGTTTGAAGACGAACTCAACACCAACCATACGGCCAAGAAGATTGAAGTGATGCGCACCCTTGGTGTGCCGTATGAAGAAGGCTACGAAAACAAAGCGCTCGATGACCTTTGGGCTCAAGCACGCGGTGTGAAAGATAACCTCGCAGGTGACGGCATCGAAGTCAACGAGAACATGGAGATTGTAGCATTGATTGCCTTCCTCCAGCGCTTGGGCACCGACATCAGCGCGCCTGAAATCACTGAAACACCCGCAAACGGCAGTGGTAGAGCTGCTTCAAACAAATAACCATGCTGAAATTCATCAAACACCATATGACGGCAGGAGACGGTATTGAGGCCTTCCCTGTGGCCGGCTTCTTGATCTTCTTTGTGTTTTTCTTGCTGATGATCATTTACGTGAGCACCATGCAGCGAAAACACGTCGATGCCATGTCGAACATCCCATTGACCGATGAGCCGGTAGAACCAAGAAACACCACAAAATCACCTAAGCCATGAAAGCACATACCCTCAGCGCCATCGCAGCCGCTTTGCCGGCATTGGCTATGGCTCAAGAAGCAGTTGAAAAAGTTGCTCCTCCTGTTCAAGGACAACACTTTGGTTTGTCAGATGAAGTATGGTTGTGGCTCTTCATGGGCACCGCTGTCGTATTCACCATGATTATTCTCACGGTGAACTCGGCCATCCGCAACCTTGCGGAATCAAAAAACCTTTGGAAACCAAAAGCAGCGAGTTTGATTCTACTCCTCCTTGTGAGCCACCTTGGCTTCGCTCAGGATGCCGGGATGGATGCGGCCGAAGAAGCGCGTTTCATCTTCTCCGACAGTGCGTTTTGGGCGATGGCCGCTGCCAACCTTTTCTTGATGTTCTACGCACTCTTGCAGTTGCGCCTTCTCAGCAAAGTCACCAAAAAAGTGGCCGGCTTGGATGCCGTTGATCCGGTTATGGCACCTTTAAGTGAAGGCCCTTCTTGGTTCAGTCGCTTTTGGATGCGCATCAACGACCTCAAATCAATTGAACACGAGAAAGACCTTTTGCTCAACCACGACTACGACGGAATTCACGAGCTTGACAACAACCTCCCACCTTGGTGGAAGTGGACCTTCTACATCTCCATCATCTTCGGCGTGGTGTACCTCACCCACTACCACATCTTGAAAACAGGCGCACTGCCCAAAGAAGAACTCGCGATAAAAACCGCGGAGGCCGAGGCTGAAGTTGCAGCCTACATCGCACGCGCCAAAATGAACGTCGACGAAACCTCCGTGGTGTACCTCTTGGAAGATGAGCGGTTAACAGCGGGCGGCAGCATTTACAAAGCGAACTGTGCGGTGTGCCACGGCCAGTCGCTCGAAGGCGGTGTTGGTCCGAACCTTACCGATACCCACTGGCTGCACGGTGGCAGCATCAACGACGTGTTCAAAGTGATCAAATACGGCGTACCTGCAAAAGGCATGCAAGCCTGGAACACCAACCTGACCGCGATTCAAATCCAAAACGTATCGACGTACATCTTGAGCATGCAAGGCACCAACCCTGCAGGCGCTAAAGAACCGCAAGGTGTGCACGTTGATCCGGCTGTGCCGCAAGGCGCAGAACAAGCTCCGGAAGCAGAACCAACCCCGGCAACCGAGGCTCCTGCTGAAACCCCGGCCACTGCACAAAATGAACCCAACTCTGACCTCACCGTCAGTGTCAAATAACACAAACCATGAGCGTATTCACCGAAGAAGAAGAAGCCAGTTTCCGCGACTCCATTGCCACGGTTGACAGCAAAGGAAAGCGGATTTGGATCTTCCCCAAAAAACCCGAAGGCCGCTATTTCGACCGCAGGAAGCTACTGAGCTACCTCTTTTTGGCCTTCTTGTTTGCCGGGCCCTTCATTCGCATCGGTGGAGAACCGCTTCTGCTTGTAAACATCATCGAGCGTAAATTCGTTATCCTCGGCCAGGTATTCTGGCCGCAGGATACGATTTACTTCCTCTTGGGAATGATTACAATGGTGGTGTTCGTCATTGTATTCACGGTGGCTTTCGGACGTATTTTTTGTGGATGGATATGCCCTCAAACCATTTTCATGGAAATGGTTTTTCGGAGGATTGAATTCTGGATTGATGGCGACGCTTCGCACCAAAGGAAGCTCAAGAACATGCCATGGAACCGTGAAAAAATCATCAAGCGGGTCAGCAAACACAGCCTCTTCTACATTCTATCGTTCATTATCGGCAACACTTTTCTAGCGTACATCATCGGAAGCGACGAATTGATTCGCATCGTTACCGAACCACCATCTGAACACATTGGTGGCCTGGTTGGAATTGTAGGCTTCTCGTTCGTCTTCTACGGCGTCTTTGCTTGGATGCGCGAGCAAGTGTGCATTGCGATTTGTCCGTACGGACGTTTACAGGGCGTTCTGCTTGACCGTGATTCGGTGGTCATTGCCTATGACCATGTTCGTGGAGAAGAACGATCGAAATTTCGCAAAGGTGAAGATCGCCAAGCCGTTGGAAAAGGTGATTGCATTGACTGCAACGCATGTGTTGCGGTGTGTCCGACCGGCATCGATATTCGCAACGGCACGCAAATGGAGTGCGTCAACTGCACTGCCTGCATTGATGCGTGTGACAACATCATGGACCGCATCGACAAGCCACGCGGCCTTATCCGCTATGCGAGCGAAAACCAAATCACCAACAACACCGGCTTTGTTTACACCGGCCGTGCAAAAGCCTACACCGCTGTTTTGGTGATTCTAATCGGCGTGCTGTCAACACTGCTCTTCCTGCGAAGTGACGTAGAAACAAGTGTACTGCGCACGCCGGGCATGCTCTACCAAGACGAAGGCAACGGTTCGTACACCAACCTGTACAACTATTCCATCGTGAACAAAACCAACCGCGACCTTCCGGTAACGATACGCTCAGAAAGCGAGTTTGCATCGGTTCAAATGGTTGGCGACAGCTTGAGTGTGGAGAAGCAAGGCCAGCACGATGGTGTGTTCTTCATCCGCATCCATAAAGAACAACTCACCACAACAAAAACACCTGTGGTTATTGGCATCTATGAAAATGACCGGCTGATTGAAACGGTGAAAACCAACTTCATCGGTCCAATGCCATCCACCAAAAAACAATAGTCATGAAAATGAACTGGGGCAAAGGAATCACACTGTTTCTCGCATCGTTTATCGCGTTCATGGGGTTCTTGGTTTACAAAACCTTGCAAATCGACTTCGACCTCGTGGCCGATGATTACTACGCGCAGGAAATCGCTTACCAAGACCGCATTGATGCGCAACACAATCTCGCCGCGCACCACTACGAACCGGCCATTCACGCCACCGAAACAGGTGTGAGCATTGAAGTCGAGCCAGCTGAAATTCGCGGAAGCGGCGAAGTAGTGTTTTACGATCCTACCGGACGCGCAGGCGACCGTAGCTTTGATTTGGCGCTCGACGAAAATGGCCGAATGTTGGTACAGTACGGTGAACTGGGCGCACACCGCTATCAAGTCAAACTCAGCTGGGAAGCAAACGGAAAAAACTACTTCTACGAAACCCCTATTGACCTGTGAGCATACTCTGGGCAGGCATAACACTTGGTTTGGTGACCGGTTTGCACTGCGTGGGAATGTGCGGTCCGCTGGTGCTTGCCCTTCCGGGGAGAAACCTATCGCCGATTCGCCGGTGGGGCAATCGACTGAACTACCACCTCGGTCGCAGCTTCGTGTATGCCGCGTTGGGCAGTATAGCCGGAAGCATCGGTCAAGGCATTGAATTGTTCACCTGGCAACGGTCAGTCGCTATTGCAGGAGGAACGCTCATGGTGATTTTTGCCTTGGTGCCACGCATTACGCACCGAATTTCGGTTCCCGCGCCGCTACGTAAACCCATTGATGAGGCGCGCACCTCGCTTTTCCGCAGCCTTGAGAAAAACAGAATGTCGACATGGCTGGGTCTTGGCGCATTGAACGGTATGTTGCCGTGCGGCCCCTTGTACGTAAGCTTGGCCGGGGCATTGGCTACAGGCACTTGGGCCGGAGGCGCTGTTTTTATGTTTCTCTTCGGGATGGGCACCGCAGTGGCGCTTTCAGCCTTGCAGGTGATTCGTGACCGTGTGCTGCCAAACAGCAAGAATTTTAGCAAAGTTTTGATGTACACAACGGCCATTGTGGGCATTCTTTTGGTGCTTCGCGGATTGGATTTGGGCATTCCGTTTTTATCGCCTTCGCACACCATTGTTATGGGCACAGCAGCAGGTTGCCATTGATTCAACCTTCTCTTATTTGTGCATTTCGTCGCTGCTTTTTGTCATTTCGTAGATAAGTATAATAAAACTGTCATTTTTGTGGTTTTCGACATTATCTTTGGTCAAATCGATCATGCACCGAACCTTGAGAGAACGTGACAAATCATACTTCGAAACGGCCTCGGTTCCTGCATGGTTCATCGTGCACCGGTTTGAGCCGCCCATTCGCATTATCACCGCCTCCGGTTTTGTGAGACGCGAGCAGTTTCAAGACAAAATTCTCAACGATTTTCTCGACCCATTGCTCGAGTTAAGTGCGATCACAATTGACGGGTACTTCTTTGTCCCTGAATCGTTTGAAGGTCCTGAAGGCATGTGCACACTCTGGCGAAACACCGGCCATAAGGAACGTGTTATGCTTGAGAATTTTGTGGGGAGGGATGAGCTCGTAATTGAGTCTTTGCTCAACAATTTGAATGCCGAAATCGTTGTGTTTTCGACCGATCACCGGTACGTATACGCGAACCAAAAAGCGTTCAAAGACAACGAATTTAGAAAATGGATCATTGGCCGAAACGACTACGATCTGTTTCAACGCATAGGCAAGAACTTGCACCTCGCTGACGAACGTCGAATGCAGTTCAACCGTTGCTTAAATGCAAATCAAGCAGTCGAGTGGACTGAACGCTTTGAATGGAATGGGGAATTTCGGTTCAGAAATCGCCAGTTGATACCGCTCCTCAACCAAGATGGCACAATCGCCTGGATTTTAGGCTTTGGCTACGATGTAACTGAAACCCGCCGTTTGAATGAACATTTGGAACGCAACCGCGACGAACTCAAACACTTGCTTGAGTCAAACATGGCCGGAATATTTCGAAGCACCGTTTCAGGCAAGTTTCTAGAATTGAACGACGCATTCGCCGCGACCTTTGGCTACACACGCGATGAGCTGCTCAATGCCCCAGCGGTCAGCATTTATTTCAATCAAGCTGACCGGAACGACTACATTCAACGCCTCACCAATGAAAAGGTGCTGAAAAACTATGAAATGCACCTCAAGCGAAAAAACGGCTCTGAGGTTTTCATTTTGGCCAATATAACCCTTGACGACAGTAAAAAAGACGAGCCCGAACTCATCGGCACCTTGATCGATATTACTGAATTAAAGCAAACCTCGAAAGAACTCGATTCAACGGTGAATGAGTTGCGGCAAAAAAGTGAAGACATCCTCAAGTTCAGCCACATTGTCTCGCACCACCTGAGGGCACCGGTTGTGAACGCGAAGAACATACTTCAACTGCTCATCCGAAAAAGCAACGGAGATGCGGGCGTTCAAGAGCTCGCAACGAAAGTCAACGGTGAAATTGCCCTTCTTGACGACAGTTTGCACGAATTGCATAACGTACTTGAAGGCCGTTCACCTGACCATGCGTTCTTCTCAAGCATTGGCCTGCCGGAGTTTGTAAGGCAAGTGACCGATGAGTTTAGGCGAGAACAGCGCATTGACCGTCTTCGCTTCAACGTTTCAGGAAACGACACCATTGTCATCAGAACCCAAACAAGCATTTTGAAGAACTGCCTTTGGACACTTTTCAACTTTGCTTCAAACCGTTTGGATGAAAACAATCCTGAAGCTACCATTGACATTGCCATCGAAGCTGATGCGAAGAAATGCTCCATCATCGTTACACCGACCGACAGGAATGGAGTTCTTATCAACGCGCATGCCAGCATTGTCAATTCTCCCGGCATTCAGCCCATGATCAATTATTTGGGCGGACAAATCGAGGTGGCAAAGACCGAAAATCAGCAAAGCGCGTGCATTCTTAGCTTGCCTTTGGCAATGTAATCACCGCATTTGGGTCACCTTCATTTCAGTACGTCGGTTCAACGCTCTACCTGCCTCTGTGGCATTGTCAGCTACAGGTTGGGTTTCTCCGTAACCCTTAGCCGTTAAGCGATTATTTACAACCCCGTTTGCTACGAGGTAGTCAACCACAGCGCTTGCGCGGCGCTCTGAGAGCAAGAGGTTGTCTGCGTCGCTGCCTACGGAGTCAGTATGCCCACCAATCTCCAAATTCAGCCCCGGATTGTTCACCAAGAGCTCAATTAACTTATTCAATTCAGCGCGTGACGCATCTTCGAGCACATAGCTATCGGTGGCGAAAAACACATTGTTTAGCACCACGCGGCTGCCCTCCTTGAGCTTTTCAAGTGGCACTTCGAGCAAGTAAGGTTCGCCCGCCTTCACGCCTTTCAAACTGAAGTTGGCCGAGTAAAACAGGTAGCCGGCCCGTGCAACGTTCAAGGCATAGTCTTTACCAGGCGGAAGTACCACCAAAAACTCACCGTTTACCGGGTTGCTGTAATTCTCAGCCACCACTTTGGAAGTTTCCAAATCAATTAATTCAAAGCGTGCTTCCAATCGGCGCAACGAAACCGCGTCAAATACCTCGCCTTTAACGAAACTTACTGCCTTCGGCTTGGCGTGTTCAGGCAGTTCAAAGCTGTACAAATCCAGACCTCCCAAACCGCCTTCACGGTTGCTTGCAAAATAGGCTACCTCGCCAGAAGCGTTCACGAGAATGGAGTTCTCATCGGCGCCTGTATTGATCGGGTAACCCAAGTTGATGGGCTCGCCCCAGCTGCCATCGGGCTGTTTTCGGCTCACGAAGATGTCGAGTCCGCCCATTCCGGGATGCCCGTTCGAACTGAAATACAGTGATTCTCCATCGGGATGGATGAGCACCGATTCTTCTTCAAAGGGTGTATTGACCAACCCCGGCACGCGCTCGGGTTTCGACCAATTTCCATCGGCTTGCAGCACCGAGAAATAGATGTCTTGCCGACCAATGCCCTGTGCCGTGCGCTTCCCCCGAACGAAATACAGGGTTCTTCCATCGGCTGAAAACGACGGTTGCGACTCCCAGTCGTAGCTGTTCAGCGGCTGAAGGTTAATGGCATTGCCCCATTGGTCGCCACTTTTTCGCGCATAAAAGAGGTCGCAACTTCCATAACCTTGGTAGGGGCCCCAATCACCACCGAGCAATTCGCAAGCTGTAAACACCAGCATTTGTCCGTCGGCGCTTAACGTTGGCGCGCCCTCGTTGAAGGCGGTATTGATTTCAGCGACCGGAGTGGCTGGCCCCCACAAACCTTGATCGAGCTGGCTTACGTAAAAATCTTCTTGCTTACCGCCGCGTACACGGTTGTCGCGCACGAGTCGGGTGAAGAGCAAGGTTTGGTCATCGGCAGTGATGCATGGGTAGTATTCATCGAACTCCGAATTCACGCCTAGGCCAAGATTCTGAGGATTGAACGGCACCGGATTTTGAATGGCTGTTATCGCAAAATCACACGAACGTATGTAAAGTTCAGCACGCTCAAGCAAGGCTTTGTTTCGCGTACCTTTTGACACCAAGGCTTCGAAATTGACTTTGGCTGCCGCATACTGCGACTCGCGCATTTGCAAATCGCCCAAATAAAAGTGCACATCAGCAAAGCCGGGTGCTCCAATGGCGATGGCTTGCTCCAAATCAGCAATGGCCTCATCGCTGTTCTTTTGATCGGCATAAACCTGCGCGCGAAGAACAAAGGCCTCAGAGAAATTGGGCGCTTTATCAATGGCACGATCAATTTGATCCATCGCCTCCGGAATCAAGCCAAGCTCATACGCCCGAAGCGCATCTTCATAAAACCGAATGGCCTTGGCATCTTTGATGCTGTAGCGCGGAGCAGGCTGTGCAACGACCGTTGCACCAAACAGCATGAGAATTGCGAACAGGGCGGTTCGCCAACCGTTTCTAGCGTTATACTTCATGGTCGGAAGGTAATCAAATCACCTAGGTCGTATCAATTACCTTGCCACGGCTTGCTAACTTCGCAACAGTGAAAAGAATCGCACTCCTTTCTGATACGCACGGCTACCACGATGAGCGCATTGCGCATTATGTGAGCAGTTGCGATGAAATTTGGCATGCCGGTGACATCGGCACCCCGGCAGTGAGTGACGCGCTCGCAGAATTGAAACCCTTTAGAGCGGTGTTCGGCAACATTGACGGACATGAATTGCGGAGAATGCATCCCATTGAGCAGCACTTTCAAATGGAAGGCTTTACGGTATGGATGACGCACATCGTTGGCCGTCCGGGGAGCTACTCAAAGGGCATCCCTGAGCTCATCCGCTTGCGGAAACCCAATCTCCTGATCTGTGGGCACTCCCACATACTTAAAGTTGCACGCGACCCTTTGTACAACCTGTTGTATCTCAATCCAGGCGCAGCCGGAATATACGGTTTTCACAAAATGCGCACCTTGCTGCGATTCACCCTCGACAACGCCCAAATCAAAGACATGGAAGTGGTTGAACTTGGTCTACGGGGGCAACTCAACGACCCAATGGCTTAGCGTAGCGCCCTTCTCGCTACCTTTGCAGTGCTATGGCGAACGAAATCAAAAATAAGAAGGCACGTTTCAGGTATTTTCTCGAAGATGAGTACGTGGCCGGTATTGAGCTCACAGGTACCGAAATCAAATCGATTCGCTCAGGCAAGGCAAGCATTGTTGAAGCATTTTGCAAATTCAAAAAAGGTGAACTGTTTGTGGTCAACATGTTCATCGCAGAATATGAAAACGGCGGCTATGCCAACCACAAACCCAAGCGCGATCGCAAACTCTTGCTCAACCGAAGTGAATTGTTCAAGCTTGAAAAGAGGCTCCGCGACCAATCGGCAACGATTGTCCCACTTGAGGTCTTCATCAATGACCGTGGTTTGGCCAAAATGAAAGTTGCATTGGCAAAAGGCAAGAAATTGCACGACAAACGCGACGACCTCAAAACAAAAGACCTACAACGCGAAATCGATCGGCGCAACAGTTGAT